>MGNQ01000058.1:65569-68911 GCA_001796865.1 Chloroflexi bacterium RBG_16_56_11 | reverse complement strand
TGAGGAAACGGAAGCGGTTCTCCAGCGAGCCGCCGTACTGGTCGGTACGCTGGTTGGAGCGCGGCGAGAGGAACTGGTGGATGAGGTAGCCGTGGGGGCTATGGAACTCGACGGCGTCATAGCCGCATATCCTGGCGGCCTGGACGGCGTCGGGGAAGGTGCGTTCCATGTAGGCAATTTCTTCCAGGGTCAGCACCTTGGGAACGGCGGTGGCGCCCAGCGTCTGCGCCTTGGTCTCGTAACCGCGGGGCATAATCCTGTCCTCATAGTCCTGCGGCCTGTCCGACGGGATGGCGGAAGGGGCCCCCGGTATCTCGCCGGAGGTCTTCGAAGAGCCCTGCCGGCCGAAGCTGGGGGTAATCTGTATGAAAGCCTTGGCGCCGCACTGCTTGATACCTTCGGCCAGGTTGGACTGGCCTTCGTAGTAGGAGCGGCCGGAGATACGCGGGTTGCCGAAGCTCGTGGTCTTGGCGCCCCAGTCCGTGGCGAAGGTGCACTCGATGGTGATGAACCCGGCGCCGCCCTCGGACCGCCCTGCGTAGGAATAGATACACTCTTCTCTGACGAACCCGTTCTGGTCAGCGCCGCCGGTGGTGGTGCAGGAACCGCCGATTCGGTTCTTAATCTCTAGCGGCCCGAGTTTGATGGGCGAAAACAAAATCGGGAAATCTGTTGACATGTTCTCCTTCCTTATATATTTATACTTTGACGCGCCGCCTGGACGCGTCGATATTGAGTATTTTGGCCAGGTTTTCGCCGAATATCTTGCGTTTGATTTCATCGGTCACCGGGGCGAAACCGTAGTCTTTTTGCAGGTTTTCCGGCATCTCGAATGTCCTAAGGCCTATTACCGCTTCCCTGAACAGTCCGCCGGGACCATAGAAATCGGTCCCCCAGACAATGCGTTCCGGACCGGCAAATTGAATCGCCTCGCCGATGATTTCAGCTAGCCGCCTGGGCGCTGCTTTATACCAGGGCATAATCAGGCTTAAGCTGATGTACACATTCGGATGCGATAGAGCGACCATGTTAAGGTCGTGGCAAAGCGGCCAGCCCGCATGGAACGCGATGATTTTGAGGTCGTAGAAGTCATTCACGACGTCATCGAGCAGGACGGGCAGGCAATACTTGGCTTTACCCGGTGGGCACCAGCTCCAGCCGGTGTGGATGGAAACGGTCACGCCCAGTTCGCTGCATCTTTTGTAGAAAGGCCATATCCGTTCGTCGTTGATGTAGGTATCTTCCGGCGGATAGAACTTGAAGAGTTTGCAGCCCCTTTCCTGTGCCAGGTAATCAAGCTCCCAGAGGACATCTTTCATCCCCCGCTTGATAAACGGCCCCACGTTGGGCTGGACGATGAACCTGTCCGGGTACTTTTCCGCGGCGGCCAGCAGATAGCCGTTGGTGGACCACTTGGTGGAATAGCCGGTAGTTTCCATCATGGATTCCGGAAGGATACAGGCCATATCCACGCCATAGCGGTCCAGGTAGACTATCAACTGGTCTTCTTCAGGCATTTCCGATTTTTCGGCTTTGGTTACAGGCGGTTCTTTCCAGTCTTTGGTAACATGGTGGGGAACGGCGTTGAAAGCGCGCGCGGTTTCCGCCGTGCCATAGACCCACTTCCTGTATTCGGGGAAGTAGTTAAAGTATTTCTTGTTCGCCTCGCCGCTAAGATGGCATTCGACGTCTATCTTGAAATAGTCGTCTTTGGCGAATTCAGGATACTTTCCGGGTGCTGCCATTATATTTCTCCTTCTTCAGGATAGGATAGTGCTTATTTGTTCTTGTCCGCGGGTTTTTCCGGGCGGTAGCTCCGGAAGTATTTCGTCTTGTTGAGCCGCTCCTCGTATTTCTCGTGCATCTTGTGGAAGGCTTCCCTTTCACCCATGGTTTCCCGGTCACGGATGAACATCAACTCGCGCTCGTCGTCGCTGTACTTGAGGTTGGTGCTGAAGGTGTGGTACAGGATGACCTCTTTGAGGTTGGTCAGGCCCAGCCGGTCGAGCATGTGGCGGCGAGCGAACTTGCCCATGACTACGCAGTCGCGCGGGAGGAGCGCGATAGCGGCGGCCAGGTTATGTACTTCATTTTCCAGGTCGGCCTCGGGGACGGACTTGGTGACGTAGCCGGCTTCCTCGGCCTCCTTGCCGCCGATGGTGCGGCCGGTGAGAAGGATTTCCTCGACCTTCTTGGTGTGCCCCATGACCAGCTCGATGGGCAGGGTTGGCAGGCCGCCGAAGGCGAGGCGCTGGCCCATCTGGGAAAGCTTGGCGTTATCGGCGCAGACGACGATATCGGCCGCCTTGGTGATGTACAGCCCGGCCTCGATGGCCCAGCCGTGCACCTGCACCATGACCACTTTATTGCAGTCCAGGATGGCCTGGGGGAATCCGTAAAGCTGGTCCTGGTCGGTCTGGAGCCTGATTCTCTGGCTGGGCTTGACGCCCTTGGCGCCGCCGTACACGCGGTAGACCATGGAGAGGTCGAATCCGGCGCAGAAGTTCCTGCCGGCGCCGCGGAAAATGACCACGTTGCAGTCGTCGTCGTGGTTGATTTCCCACATGGCCTTCTTGATATCGCCGGTCATGTACTCTTCGCCGATGCTGATGCAGTTGTTCTTGTCGGGCCGGTTCAGGGTCAGATAGGTAATCTTGGGTTCCTCGGTGTCTTTCTCCAGTAAAATTGACTCGAATTTCGGGTAAGACATTAAGTTTCCTCCGATTTAGCTAATATTTTACGCGTTTAAACCAACGTTCAGTCTTTGAAAAAGGGATTATCCGGACATTTGGCCTGATTGGAGGTATACCCCGCCTCAACTGCTATCGAAACCATAAATCGGTTGGGGTAGCGTTATGAGACCAGGAGAAACGGAGAATCTTTTCTTTCGTCCTTTGAGCGCTCCCATGTCACCACAAAGCAGCAAAAAATTAACGGGTCGAATAGCCTTTCCAGCAGGTGGTGTCTGATATTACGTAAACGAGCGCGTGGAGACTGCCAATCACGTAAAAACCGCCGGAAATAGCAATGTCCCCCTTGCTCGCTTGCGCATTCCCACAGGCACGCTTAATAGAAATTGTGCCGTAATAGTTTACCCTAAAGCGGGGAGTTATGTCAAAAAAACAGGAGCGCTGAAAACTCTAAGAAATAAACCATCGCCGCGAGGCCGGTGCGCGCGGTCAGGACAGGCTCGCCGCTCTGCCGGGGAAATGGATTATTCCTGCCGGAGCTGGGCTTCAGGCGCCGCTCTGCCGGGAAGGCCAGGGGTAAAAAATCAGGAAAAGTACTGCGAAGACCGCGTGGACTATAAGGCCCGGCCCGACCTGGCTGAAATCACCGTAG
>MGNQ01000058.1:61449-65555 GCA_001796865.1 Chloroflexi bacterium RBG_16_56_11 | reverse complement strand
GGGCTACCAGGGTGTCCACAATGGCGTGCGCGATGGCGAATTTTACCCAGAGGATATGCCGGATAGGGTCGCGCGCCGCCATAATAAGGAAGACCCCCATGACGATAAACTGGGCGGCAAGGAGGGTTAAAATATACTTCGAGAAATCAACAAAGGTTGCCACGTTGAACCAGTCTGACAACTTGTCAGGAATGAAAATGAATGCCAGCCCTAACAGGATGCTGATGACGGCATAGACGATCATCGTTAACTTGAGTGCCTTTACCATTATTCACCTCCTGTATTGTTGCACCATCTTACCCCTAAGGTCGGGGTAAGTCAAGGCAGCCCGCTCTGGAGACGTTCGTAAATTTGTTTGGCGGCTGCCCGGGCGTCACCCGGCAGCTCGTTGACCTTGCCGGTTGAGAGGGCCAGGAGATAAATTTTTGCCGTCTTTTCGAGGAGCTCGGCGGCGGTAAAGGCCTCCGGCATGGTCCGCCCGGTGGCCACCGCCCCGTGGCTGGCCAGCAGCGCCGCGCTCCGGTCTCCCAGGGCCGCCAGCACATTTTCGACCTGCTCCCGGCTGCCGGAAAGGGCGTGCCCGGCCAGCTTTATCTCCCCGCCCAGAAAGGCCACCTGGTCGTCCAGTATCGGCGGGATTTCCAGCCCGGCCACGGCGGCGGCGCTGGCGTAGACCGAGTGCGTATGGATTACCGCGTTAACGTTTTTCCTGGCACTGTAGATGCCGGTGTGCAGCGGGGTCTCCATCGATGGCGGTAAATCGCCCTCGACCTTTTTCCCGGCGAAGTCCACGATTTGAATGTCATCGATGTCGAGCGAAGCGTAAGGACGTGAGCTCGGGGTAATCGCCAGGAGCTGCCGGGCGCCGGACGCAGCCAACCGCAGGCTGACGTTGCCGGACGTGCCTACCACCAGTCCCGTTGCCAGCATCTGGCGCGCCGCCTCAAGGACGGTTTTCTTTTCCTCCCGAAAGCGGTCGTCCGCCTTTTCCCTGTTCATATTATCCGCCTGATCACGCCGGGGCGCCGGACTCGGTTTCGAAGGGCCAGCCTTCGAGGCTGCCGTCCAAGAATTTTACATTCTTAAATCCGGCGCCGTCGAGGATACGTTGCGCCTGGTAAGCGCGGATGCTCGTCCGGCAGAAGGTCACAATTTCTTCTTCCCGGTTGAGCTCCCCGAGTCTTTTACGCAACTCCGGCAGGGGAATGAGCTTGACCTGCCCCGCCGGGATGCGCTGCGCCTTCCACTCGGCGGGCGAGCGCACGTCCAGGAGGGTGAACCGCTCTCCGGCTTCGATTTTTTTCTTGACCTCCACGGGCGTCAGCGACCTCCCGAGTCCGGACTGCTTGTTGCGGATGACATTGGCCGCGTTATGCAGGGGGTCCATGGCGCTGTTATACGGTGGCGCATAGGCCAGGTCGATGTCGGCCAGGTCATCCACTCCGGCGCCGAAGGTAAGCGCCGCTGCCAGGACATCGATGCGCTTGGCAGTGTCCCCCGTGCCTATCGCCTGCCCGCCCAGCAGTTTGCCCGATGATTTTTCCGCGACCAGCTTGACGAAGATATCCCTGGCGCCGGGATAATAGGTGGCATGTTCGAAGGTGGGCACCAGTGATGTGGTAACCTGGTAGCCAGCCTCCCGGGCCTGCGACTCGGTCAGGCCGACCCGGCCGACGTTGTAGTTGAAGACCTTGGCGATGGCTGTCCCCAGGACGCCTTTGAAGGTCTCGCTCCCGCCCGTCACGTTGGTCCCGATGACCCGGCCGTGCTTGTTCGCTGTCGAGCCCAGCGGGACGAGGGTCTTTTTGCCGGTGATAAGGTTCACCAATTCCACGCAGTCGCCGCCGGCGTAGATGTCCGGGTCGCTGGTCCGCAGGTGCTCGTCGACGGCCAGCCCCCCGGTCGCCCCGGTGGTCAGGCCCGCCGCCTTCCCCAGGCTGGCGTCCGGACGCACACCCAGCGATAGTAACACCAGGGACGCTTCAATCTCTTTGTCCCGGGTGATGACCTTGCGCACGTTTTTACCATTATCACCCGTGAAGCCGGAAACGGGCTGCCCGCATATTATCTTAACTCCTTTGGCTTTGAGGTGCTTTTCCAGGTGCGCGGCCATTTCGAAATCGAGCAGGGCGGGCAGCACCCGGTCCATGGCCTCGACGACCGTCACTCTAAGTCCCCGGGCGACGAATGCCTCGGCCATCTCCATCCCGATAAGCCCGGCCCCGACGATGACGACGTCTTTTGCCCCGGAGCCGGTTAAATGGTCACGGATGGCGCCGGCGTCAGGAATATTGGAAAGCGTGAAGATGCCGTTGAGGCCTTTGCCTTTCCAGTCCGGCACGATGGGTGTGCAGCCCGTGGCCAGCACCAGCTTGTCATAATCCAGCGAGGCGCGGCCGTTTGTCGTAAGGTTGATAACGTCGACTTTATGTTCCCGGGGGTGGACGGCGGCAGCCCTGGTCTGCACCATGACATCCATGTCCATGACATCGCGGAAGTAGTCGGTCTGGCGGGCGACCAGGGCGCCCTCGCCCTTGATGACCCCGGAGATATAGTAGGGGAGTCCGCAGGTGGCGGTGGAAAGGTTGTTCCTCTGCTCGATGATGGTTATCTTCGCCGCGGGGTCGCAGCGCCGGGCGCGGGCGGCCGCCTTAGGCCCGCAGGCCGTCCCGCCGATGATAACGATGCGTTTATTTGACATGAGTCACCTACTTAAGTAATTACATTTTCTCACTTTCCAGTCGCCTACTGCTCCGCAAGAAGCGCAATAAGCCCGAACCATCTGTGGTTCTAAATGGAAATCTTCAAGCGTATCACCGCTAACATCCTGAAGCGCATGAACAGTTTCAACTACAAGATACCGAGTTTTGTCTTTACAGTTTTCTTGATGTTTTGTCTTCCACATGTTAATGACCTCCTTTATTATGATAACTCCATTTTAAAATCGTTAAGGAGTTCGCCATACGTAAGTGCATTTGAGTTTAGTTCGGGTATAGAGTATTTAATGATAGAGATTCTTTTATCTAGGGCAAGTTTTTGCACGTTAGATCTAATATCCTTTGCCACCAACCACGACGTAATACATTCCGCACCTATTTCAATTGTATAGTTATGAAGTTGGCTAATATCCCGTGTTATCGCCGGGCCTACTTTTATTTCAAGAATAATTTTATATGAAGTACCCGCAGGATTTGCTTCCTTAAGTAATATGTCAACATGCCCTTGAGGTAGGGCCTTTTCTCCGAGAATCTCTAATCTTTCAGGAGATATACCAGTAACACCGGTTGCTTGAAGTAGCTCTTGAAGGTGTCTAAAATCCCTAAGATAGTCTTTCACCAAAGCCTGTAAGATGTACTCGTGAAAAGGGAGTACCTCTGGGATGTTCACAATTTCCCTATTTTTTGAAAAAGATGGAACAAATTTTTGAAAATCAGTCAAATCCAGTATTGACACTCGATTTTTCCATAGCGTACCCATCTGAGAGACTGATTGTAACATAGTCTGATCAGCTTGAAAATGTGTTCTCCTATAGCCTCCGCGGAGAAGAAGGTTTTCAGCTACATATGCGAATTCAGCCCTGACAAGAGGTTCATTGAATTCTCTGATTGGCTTGAGAAAAAGTCGAAACGGGAAATAGTACGTTTTTTTGGATTGTTGAAAAGTAATCGGCTGCCAAGGTGGGCACGTCTCCGAATTCTTAATAGCTACTTTTTGTTCTACTTTGTAGAGGTTATAAGCACGGGCTCCATAAAGAAAGGAAACATAATCGCCTTCTTTTATCTCGTGAAATGTCCAAACACCGCTAATATTATTCATAAACCCTGAATGTGCGAACTTAATACATAATTCAAGGTTTTGCCTGGTCGAAACTGACAACAAAAAATATGAAGGCCTCATGTCTGAAAAGTATACCTTTCGATATAATTCACGTCAAGAAAAAATAAGGGGAGCCCACATCGCTGCGGACTCCCCGTTGTTAAGCTACTTTGGCTCGGTCGTTATTTCGCGGCCTTGGCTAAAGGGATGTCTCCCAGGTTAACGTCCTTTTCCGTGCTGATTTTATCGAACTTCTTCGCAGCGAATCCCCTGGCCTCGATGGTCAGCGA
>MGNQ01000058.1:59991-61441 GCA_001796865.1 Chloroflexi bacterium RBG_16_56_11 | reverse complement strand
AACCAGAAATCGCCGAAGCCATCGGTCGTGATGGACGCCTTCTTGCCCGCCCTCGGTCCGGTCAGCGTGCAGGTCGCCCCGATGATGACCTCTTTCGCTGCTGGGTCGTAAACGGTGCCGGCGATAAACTTCTTGGGGATATTCAGGTAATAGCACCGTGGCCTGGCGCCCAGCTCCGGGTTGAGCACCTCGGCTTTGGCGATGAGGTCCTTGAACTCGGACTCCTCGCCGAACTTTATGGCCTCGGTCGGGCAGGCGTCGGCGCAGCGGGGTATCTTCCATTCCCCGCTGTCGATGAGGTGGGCGCAGCCGGTGCACTTCTGCGCGATGTTCAGGCTCTCGTTAAAATATATCCTCCCCCAGGGGCAGGCATCGACGCAGGCCTGGCAGCCGGTACATTTTTCGGGGTCGATGATGACCAGGCCGTCGTCCCTTTTGTAAATTGCCCCTTCGACGGGACACGGCGGCATGCACGGCGCCTCGTCGCAATGGAAACACGGCATGGGGACGTAATGCATCCTGACCTTGGGCACCGTCCCGTGGATATATTCATTCATCTTTAGCCAGAACTGGCCGGTGTCCGGCTGGGGCTTGGCGTAGGGAGTCCAGTCATTGCCGACGTGCTCGTCTTTGCAGGCGATCTGGCAGCTATAGCAACCATTGCAGATGCCGACGTCGATGACAAAAACTTTACCCATTAGTCCATACCTCCTTCGACCCAGGCGTTGAAGCGCAGCCCGGATGCCTGGTCGTACTCTCGTTTGAAGGCGTTGTCGAACGCCTCGGGGTCCATCTTGCGCCACTCTTCCCAGTCTTTTTCCGTGACTTTCTGCACCTCGGCGAGGTAGCCGCTGGTGGCCTGGCCGACGGCGTTGCGGGAGGGGACTCCGTAAGGGGCGATGGTGTTGATGGCGCCGCCGCGGTCGACCCAGCCGGGAATCAGCGGGTCGTGCCGCGCCCCGTGGTCGATATAGGCCACGCCGGGCATTATCCTCTCCCACACGCGCGCCCCCACCAGGACGATACCCCTCTCGTTGTAGGCCTTGACGATATCGCCGTCCTTGATGCCCCGCTTCTCGGCGTCGCTCGGGTGAATCCAGACCGGCTCGTATTTATAGCCGTCCCGGGCCAGCACCTTGCAGGTGGGGGCCTCGCGCGTCCAGGTGATGTCGTCGCCCTGGGCGTGAGTGCGCCAGCGGCCGTGGTTGGACATCATCAACAGGGGGAACATCTTGGCGCGCTCGCTGGAGATACGCTCGTCGTGGGTCTCACTCTTTTCAATCCACTTGGGAATCGGCGGCCTCTCCCGGTCGTCCGGGAAATGTTGCGCCAGCCGGGCGGAGTAGAACTCCAGCTTGCCCGTCGGGGTCTTCAGGGGGTTGTTCGCCGGGTCTTCGTAGAACCTCCGGAAGCCGGGCGGGTCTTTCTCCCAGTCTTTAGCCGCCGGGAA
>MGNQ01000058.1:59589-59981 GCA_001796865.1 Chloroflexi bacterium RBG_16_56_11 | reverse complement strand
TTCTTATCGTAAAAATCATCCCAAGAGATGAGGTTGTGGATTTCCATGTCGTCGAAGACCTGTTTCTGCAGGTCTCGCGTGGTTTTATTTTCGCTGAACTTGTCGGCGTAGCCGAGCTTCTTGGCTACTTCCAGCACTACTTCGTAGTCGCTCTTGGACTCGCCGACCGGCTGGACGGCCTGCTCCATGATGGCCATGCTGTGGAAATTCACGCCCTGGCGGACGTTGGTGACGATGTCCTCGACCTCCAGCGTGGTGTTGGACGGCAGGATGACATCGGCGATAAGGCAGTCGTTCTCCAGCCAGGGGTGCTGGGCGACGACACACTCTATCTTGGGGTTCTGAAACGCGTCGATGGTCCAGTTGCCGTGGTTCCAGCAGGTGATGCGGCA
>MGNQ01000058.1:48602-59519 GCA_001796865.1 Chloroflexi bacterium RBG_16_56_11 | reverse complement strand
ACATATTTCTTGAACTGGTCCTCGGTCGGCGTCTCGATAGCGCCGCTGCCCCAGAAGGTAAGCGGCGGATTTTCGATGGCCTGCTGTATCCAGGTCTTGGGGATAAGCTGCTTGCCCCAGGCCCGGATGGTCGTGGCCACGGGCTTGGTGATACGCTCGCTCAGCTCCGGATTGAAAAAGCGCGTGCTGCGAAGACCTTCCGCCCGGGGCATGCCCGTATAGGTAATCTGCCACTGGTGAACGCCGGGCCCGCCGAGTCCCTGCATACCCAGCAGGATGCACTCCAAACGGCCGGGCTCGTGGGAGAACGGGCCACGGACATAAGAGCCACCAAAGTAGTGGGCGATCGAGGTTATTTTCTTGGCCCATTCCCGGGCAAACGCTTTAATCGTCCACTCCGGCACGCCGCATTTTTTGGAGGCCCATTCGGGCGTCTTGGGCACACCGTCTTCCTTGCCCAGGACGTAGTCCTCGACCTTGTCCATGCCGACGGCGTGGGTCTTTACATATTCTTTATTATAGGTGCCTTCGGTGACCCACATGTAGATAATCGCCAGTTGCAGGGCGGCATCGGTGTTAGGCAGTACCGGTATCCATTTATCGCCGTGGACGGCGGCGCCGTAGTTAAGGTCGGGGCAGACGTATACCTGCTTGATGCCGACCTCCGACCAGAAGTAGCAGATGCGGGTGGCACACTGACCGGTGAAGCCCCATGGCGTCGTCTCGGGGTCGCCGCCCCAGAACAGCACCATGTCGGCGTTCTCGGTGATGTCTTTGGCCACATTGTTGGCCGGGTCCATCATGCCCTGGATACCCTGTCCCCAGACGTGCTTCGAGCCCCAGTACCAGCCTTCCCAGCTGTCCGGGTTCCTTACCTGCTGGGTGAACCCGCCCATCATGTCGAAAAGCCGCCCCGAGTGCCCGTGGGGCGTGTTGATGGTCTTGCACTCGCCGTGGCCGTCGCCCTGCACCAGGATGGCCAGCGGCCCGTAGGTCTTGTGGACCCTCTTGACCTCGGCCGATAGTATGTCGGTAGCCTCTTCCCAGGATATCCTCTTGTACTTGCTCTTGCCGCGGTTCTGCGGGTTCCTCTCGCCGCTGGGGTCCCAGTCGACGCGTTTTAGCGGATACTTGATGCGATTGGGAGAAAATGTCCGTTTCTTGTAAGCCAGGGAGAAGGTGGCGGGTACCGATTTGAAGAGCGGGCGGTAGTCTTTGCCGTTCCGGGTGATTTTCCAGGGGCGGAACTGTTCCGGCTTGTATTTCCAATCGTAGTGGAACGGCCTGATTCTGACGATCTTGCCGTCTTTGACATCGACGGCGCATTCGCCCCCGCCCCCGAGCAGGCCGCCCAGGGCCAGGGCTTTGATGACTGTTTTGTCCGGCCTTACGTCGATTTTTTTACGCCTTGCGTCGGGCATCTCAAATCACTCTCCTTTCGGGAAGTCGCCTGAAATTAATCACGGACTCCGTCTTTTAAAGACGGATTTAATGGGGGGACTACAGGTCGGGGAAATAATCTGATAAACGTGACTTTAGTGCACAATTCTTTATCAATCTACACTAGCGCCCTTCTCCTTGTCAAGTCAGAACACTCCGTGATGTTGTGTTAACGGATTGCGTAAAAATGTCGGCCTAAAACCCCGGTTATAACAACAATCCGGGGATATTCCCGTTGATTTGTATACCGTATTAATCCGGGGACTTCCCGTCACGTGAAAGGCTGGTAAGCGAAAACCTGCCGGTAAAATGGATTGCCCGAGTTCCATTTCCGGCCGGTGGGGTTTTTGCGCCGTTTGTGTCGTTATTTACGGATTTGTTACAACTTCCCGTCGTTTCTTTATGATATGTTTACCCACCGGCTGGTATCTTAGTAATGGTACGAACGAGACAAATGAAGAAAATATAAGATACGCTCAAACGGTGAATTCTTGTGACATATTTGAGAGTAATATGTCTTCGATTGTGATGCCTTGTTGACACAGCGTCCTTAGACTTGGATTTGAAAAGGGAGCGAGTATCCGAGGGGAAAATATAGTTTTGCAGAGGCGATAAAGTGCAGAGTATTAAATATCCCATGATAAAGTCGGAGAACGACAGGACGTGGAGCAAGTATTGCGGTTTTCTTGACCTCAACTTAAAGCAGTTCATGTCTATCCAGGAGTCTTTGCTTTTACAACAGCTGGAAAAAGTGGCCGGCTGTCCCCTCGGCAAACGTCTGATGGGCATCCGCACTCCTTCGAGTGTTGAGGAGCTCCGGCACCTGGTGCCTCTTACCAGTTACGAGGACTACCTCCCCGAGCTCGACCCCGGCGATGATATGGCCTTGCCCGAGGAACCTCACGTCTGGGCCAGCACTTCCGGCGGGGCCGGCTGCTGCCGGCGCGTCCCGTATACACTCGAGGCCTATAGCCGGTCCATCGATAACCTCATGACCGTGTTTATTCTGGCCTGCTCGCGCAAGCGCGGCGAAAGCACCCTCACTGAAGGCGACCGGGTACTTTATAACGTGGCGCCCTCGCCGTATCTCTCCGGTCTGCTCGCCGCCGGGGCCAGCCAGGTGTTCAACCTGAGGCCGGTCATGCCGGTGGAGTTGCATGACGGCATGGACTTCCGTGATAAGATGACGCGCGGCTTCGAGCTTTCTTTGAGGAACGGCGTCGATATCATGATCGCCATGACCAGCGTTCTGGTCAGGACGGCGAGCGAGTTCGACCAGATGTCCCGGAAAGGCGGTTTCTCCAAGCACCTGTTGCACCCGGGTGAGATGGCCAGGATATCCCGGGCGTACCTCAGGAGCAAGATTGAAAACCGGGGCATATTACCCAAGGACCTGTGGCCGGTGAAAGCACTCATCGGGTGGGGCATCGATACCAGTATCTACCGCGACCAGGTTTACAAGTACTGGGGCGCCTATCCCTATGAGTTCCACGCCTGCACGGAAGCAGGTATCATGGCCGTCCAGACGTGGAACCGCCGGGGCATGACTTTTATCCCACACTCCAATTTCTTCGAATTTATTCCCGAGAGTGAATGGGTGAAAAGCCGGAGCGACGTTTTTTATGAGCCGCATACCGTTCTCCTTCACGAGGTCAAACCCGGCGAACGCTACGAGATGGTAATTACCAGCTTCTATGGCATGCCCTTCGTCAGGTACCGCCTGGGGCACCTCGTGCGTATCGTCGCCATGGAAGATGCCGAGGCGGGTGTACACCTGCCGCAGATGGTCTTCGAGACCCGGGCCGACAACCTCATCGATATCGCCGGTTTCACCAGGGTAAGCGAAAAAACCGTCATGCAGGCTATCGCTAACTCCGGCGTCGACTACGAGGACTGGATTATCCGTAAGGAGGTCAAGGAGGGGAAACCCAGGCTCCACCTTTACATCGAGCTGGGCAACGGCAGGCGGGAAATCGACCTGCCCGCAATCATCGGCGGCGAGCTGACCAGGACGGACCCCGGTTACAGCGACCTCGTTAATTTAATGGGAGTCAGCCCCCTGGAGGTGACTATCCTCCGGCGGGGTTCGTTCAAACACTACTATAGCCTGAAGAAAGCGAGCGGCTCCGACCTCGCGCTGCGAAGGCCGCCGCGGATGAACGCCTCGGATGAGGTCATCGAAAACCTCGTGGGGCGCAGGGTCACCGAGAGGCAGATGGCAACGATTGCTTGAAGCTGGGAGTATTATGCCGGGAAAAAGGGTTTTTGGGGTTGACCTAACGTGAACATGTATTTGCTCATACCGATAATTGCCGCCGGGTTTTGCCTGGGCCTGCTCGTCGTCCTGATAATTAACGGCAAGCGCCATATCGCCCGGAGACAGTTCGCCATCTTCCTGGTCTTCATGGCGCTCTGGGCATTCTTCATTTTCATGATGCGCTCTGTTGACGACCTGTCCGATGCCCTTTTGTGGGAGAAATTCGTTTTCGGCGCGATACTGAGCTCTTCCCTGTTCTTCTATCGCTTCACCATGGCTTTCACCGGCGCCCGCCCGAAAAAGAGCATCATGTACCCCCTTTATATCCTCTATTTTACCGTTTTGGGACTGATTCCGACCGGCCTGGTGGTGGGCGGTATGCAGAACATGGAAGGTGGTAAAGCCCCCGTCATCGGGCCGCTTTTCATCCTCTACGTTGTTTGTGCGTACGCCCCCATCGTCCGTAGCCTGATGTTGCTTATCAGTCACTTCCGTCGCAGCCGGGTCATCGACGACCGGATACGTGACCAGTATATTATCGTCGGTATCGCCGCCATGTTCATCGGAGCTACCACAGACTACGTGCGGGCCCTCGGCGTCAATATGTACCCGCTCGGCATCATGAGCAATATCCTTTTCAGCGTCGTCGCCACCACCGCCATGCTCCGCTACAATCTCCTCGAGATGAAAGTGGTGCTCCGGAAAGGGCTCACCCTCTCCCTGACGAGTGTGCTGGTCTTCGGCGTCTTTTTCAGCATCATCTACATATTAAGCTTGACCTTCGAGGAGTTTTTCAGTCCCGTGTCACTGACCATCACCATCATGGCTGTTTTTATCGCCGCCCTGGTCTTCCAGCCAGTGTTTTCCCGCCTGCAGCAAACAGTCGACCGGTGGTTTTTCCGCGAAAGATACGATTACATCCAGATATTAAAACGGTTTAACCAGGACACCCGCGGCGACCTTGACCTCGAACAGCTGTCGGTTTCCCTGGTCACGGCGGTCGCCAACGGCATGCAGAGCCAGGGCGTCTACCTTCTGATACCGTCGGCCGCCACCGGCAACTACACTACCTACACCTATGCCGGGCAGAAGAGCCGCGGGCGACTCTACTTTTCATCGAGTAGCGCGCTCGTCGCCACCATGAAGCAGCGCGAGAGCATTATCGATAACAACGACATGGAGACCGTTCCATCGCTGGTAAGCATGACGGGGAACGACCGCCTGGTGCTGGAGAACAACAACATCGAGCTCCTCGTGCCCCTCAAAAACGGCGAAAACCTGGCGGGGATGCTGTTCATCAGCAACAAGCTCTCCCGGGAGCCGTACACGAATGAAGAGAGGCGGCTTCTCCAGGTAGTCTCGGCCGAGGTCGCTGTCAATATCGAAAACGCCCATCTTTACGAGAACATGAAGCGCAAACACAGCGAGCTGCAAAAGGCCATGGACGGCGTGATTCACGCCGTGTCCCAGGTCGTCGAGACCCGTGACCCGTATACCGCCGGCCACCAGCGGCGGGTGGCGGAGCTTGCCCGCGCCATCGCCAAGGAGATGGGGCTTCCCGAGTGGCAGATTACCGGCATCTTTATCGCCGGGCTTCTCCACGACGTCGGCAAGGTGGCGGTTCCCTCCGAAATACTCAGCAAGCCGGGCAAGATCAGTCAATACGAGTTCAGTATTATAAAAAACCACTCCCAGATAGGCTACGATATTTTGCAGAAGATTGATTTCCCCTGGCCGGTCACCAAGGCTGTCATTCAGCACCACGAACGGCTGGACGGCTCGGGATATCCGGCGGGGATATCTGGTGACAGCCTTATTATCGAGGCCAGGATTCTAGGTGTGGCCGACGTTGTCGAGGCCATGTCTTCCCACCGGCCTTACCGGCCGGCCCTCGGTCTCGACGCCGCCCTTGAAGAAGTATCGCGTTCCAGCGGCGTCCTTTACGACCCCGAGGTCGTTGACGCCTGCCTGAGGCTTTTAAAGGGCAACGTGCCGCAGTTCGAAAGGATTATGTCGGCGGCCGCTACCAGCCACGACCGCGCCCTGGAAACCGTGATGAAATAACCATCCCCGCGTGTTGATATATCGTGCAAAAAAAATAATGTGAGGAGGACCTAAACGAAATGAAGAGAAGGTTTTTATTTATCGGATTGGTGCTGGTGGTGCTGCTGGCCGCGTTGATGCCCTCGGCAGCCTTGGCCAAGGACGAAAGGAATCTGTCAAAGCCCGCCGTCACCGATTTTTCCGGCCTGGGGCAGGTCTACGTGACCGCCATGCCCGACCCCCTGATACAGGGTGATATCTGGCGCTTCAGCGGCGAAATCGCCGAAGGGCTCCTCGCCCAGTGCAGCTGGGACCTCCTGGCTAACTCCTATTTCTGGTCGACCCATGACTCCGTGGTTAAAGTCGGCCCGGACGGCAGCGCCGCCGGCTGGATGACCGGCACCTTCACACTTACCAGCCTCGTCTACCCGGATAGCGTCCTGCAGGGTACGTTCAACGGCCGGATAAGCGGAAACCTGGCCCTGGTGCCTGAGCTCGGTTTATTCCCCTACGTTTCCGATTCGGGTTCATGGTACAGCACCGGGGGCACCGGCGTGTTCGCCGGGACCAAGGCCTGGGGTAGATGGTCCGCCTCCCTGAATTTCGACCTGAGCTTGATGACCCTGACCGGTCCGCTCAACTGGGAAGGAAAATACCTGGCCACCAACGCCGTCAAGCCGCCTCCCGGTAAGCCGTTCAATCCGTGGAAGTATAGCCACTCTTTTAAACCGGTCAAGCCCTGGAACACCAACATCTGGAACCGGCGTTAAACGCTAATCAACTACTGACTGGTACTACCCGTTGTTCCGCATCACAATCTCCCCATCGGATCGATGGGTAGTACCGTCACTGATATTCACCGGGCTACTTTCCGGGTCTCACCCCCTCGCCGTTTTTACCCGTAACCCGGGTCAGCCCTGTTTCGCCATCCGACCCTTGCTTCTTGTTTTCTTCACTTAGGTACCATAAATTAACTACTCTTTAACAAATTATGTGGTATAATTAGGCTGTGGAGTAAGATGCGGGGTAAGAGAGACGGAAATGAACTGGAAACGTAATGGTTTAATATATATCGTTATTTTGCTCGCAGCTGTCCTGCTTTTCTCCTTCCTGATACCCGGCTCTAACAAGCCCCAGGAAGTCCCCCTGAGCCAGGTTATCGAAATGTCAAAGAATGGGGAGATAAACAAGATTGTCGTTGATGAGAGCACCTTGCTGGTCACCACCACTGACGGCAAGGAAATCAGGACCGCAATCGGCGGTCTCACCATTGTCGACCTTCAGGAGCTGGGGCTGGTCCTCCCCACGGGCGGATATGAAATCAAGGCTTCCAGCGGCGTCAACTGGAGCGGCCTGCTTATCAATTTCCTGCCCCTCGTTATCTTCGGGTTCCTGTTATTCCTTCTCTTCCGGCAGGCGCGCGGCGCTAATAACCAGGCGATGAGTTTCGGGCGGAGTCGCGCCAGGCTGTTCCCGGCCAACCGGGCCACGGTTACCTTCGCGGATGTCGCCGGGGCAGACGAGGCCAAACAGGACATGCAGGAGGTGGTGGAATTCCTCAAGTCCAAGGAGAAATTCCAGTCGCTCGGCGCGCGTATTCCCAAAGGCGTGTTGCTTATCGGTCCTCCCGGCACCGGCAAGACGCTACTCGCCCGGGCCGTCGCCGGCGAGGCGGATGTGCCTTTCTTCTCAATCAGCGGCAGCGAGTTTGTCGAGATGTTCGTCGGCGTGGGCGCTTCCCGCGTGCGCGACCTCTTTGACCAGGCCAAGCGTAATACACCCTGTATCGTATTTATCGATGAAATCGACGCCGTGGGCCGGCAGCGTGGCGCCGGTCTGGGCGGCAGCCACGACGAGCGCGAGCAGACACTTAATCAGATTCTCGTTGAAATGGACGGCTTCGATACCAACACCAACGTTATCGTCATCGCCGCCACCAACCGGCCGGATATCCTCGACCCCGCCCTCCTGCGGCCCGGCCGTTTCGACCGGCGTGTCGTGCTCGACCTCCCGGATATCATCGGCCGCCTGTCTATTTTTAAGGTGCACACCAACGGCAAGCCCCTCGACAAGGACGTGAACCTGGAGACCCTGGCCAAAGGGTCGGTGGGATTCAGCGGCGCCGACCTCGCTAACGTGGTCAACGAAGCGGCCATTCTGGCCGCCCGCCGTAACAAGAAGACCATTGCCATGAAGGAGTTCGAGGAGTCCATCGACCGCGTTATGGCCGGTCCGGAGAGAAAGAGCCGCAAGATAAGCCCCAAGGAGAAAGAGGTCATCGCCTATCACGAGGCCGGTCATGCCCTGGTCGCCAGGATGCTCCCCAACGCCGACCCCGTCCACAAGATTTCCATCGTCGCCCGCGGTATGGCGCTCGGTTATACCAAGCAGCTCCCCGCGGAAGACCGGTATATCAATACGCGCTCGCATTTCAAAGACGTGCTGGCCACCCTGCTGGCCGGGGACACTGCCGTGGAGTTGATTTTCAACGAGCGCACCACCGGCGCCCATGACGATATCAAGCGGTCGACCGAGCTGGCGCGCCGCATGGTCACCGATTACGGTATGAGTGATAAGCTCGGCATGAGGACTTTCGGAAACAAGCAGGAGCTCGTCTTCCTGGGGCGCGAGATATCCGAGCAGAAGGACTACAGCGAACGGTTCGCCCTGGAGATCGACCGGGAGATAGACAGTCTCATCGAAGAAGCCCGCAAGACCGCCATAGATATTTTAACCAAAAACAAGCCGAAGCTGAAGCAGCTGGCAAACAAGCTTATCACCCTGGAGACCCTCGAAGGCGACGGGCTGGAAAAGGTATTCGATGAAGTCGGCCTGTCCAGACCCCGGAAGAGAATCAAGAAGACCGATATCCCCGTCCCGGTCAAGCCGGTCGGCGAGGGCGAGTTGATACCCCAGCCGAAAAAGGTCCCCAGTGTCCCCCAGCTTGTCCCCAAGCAGACCCCGGCGCCATCCGACTAGTGACCCGCTGAAAGACCGCTCACAGCCTGGACCTTTTAGTGGCGGGCCTATCCACGGTCAAACGTAGCTCAGGTGCCCTGCCGCGAGACATATTCCGCCAGGCCGTACAGCGCCCGGCGGCTGGCGGTATCGAGTATGGAGTCCAGGTTGCGACAGGCCTTCTCACAATATTCCGAGGCTATCTTGTAGCAGTCCGGGATAATCGACGAGTTCAGCACCATCTGGATGGCTTCAGCCAGGTTCTTTTGGCTATGTGTCCGGAATATCTTCTTAACCGGGTTGTCATCCCCGTAGCGTTCTATCAGCAACATCGACGGCAGGGTGAGGGTGCCCTGTGTCAGGTCCGAGCCGACCGGTTTGCCGAGGGCCTCCTCGGTGCTGGTAAAGTCCAGTATGTCGTCGACAATCTGGAAGGCTATCCCGAGGTTATCGCCGTACTCCTTGAGGGAGGCCACCGCTGGCTCCGGCGCTTGTGCTAGGATGGCCCCGGACTGCGTCGCCAGCGAAAAAAGGGAAGCCGTCTTGCCGTAGATCCGCCGGAAATAGTCTTCCCGCGTTTGGTTGAGATTGAACGCACCGCGGAACTGGTTTATCTCCCCGCTGGAGATAGTCCCGAGCGTCTGTGAGAACAACTTGATTACCCGCGGCGTCTGCGTCTCCGCGACGAACTCTCCCGCCTTGGCGAAAAGGTAGTCCCCCATGAGCACCGCAATCTCGTTGCCCCAGATGCTGTTAATCGTGGCCTGGCCCCGGCGCTTCAGCGCCTTGTCGATGGCGTCGTCATGGACCAGCGTCGCCGTGTGCATCAGCTCGACCGATACCGCCATGGGCAGCAAATAGTCGAGGTTGTAGTTATAAGACCTGCCCGACAGCAGCGTCAGGGCCGGCCTGATTCCCTTGCCGGTTTCTTTTACCAGGTAGCTCAGCTGCTCGGCCAGCCAGGTGTACTCGATGCGGCTGATGGACCGCAGGGTATCCCTGACCCTGTTCAGGTCCTGCTGCACCGGGGCGTAAATCTCGCTAAGTTCCAATGCGTCTCGTCTCCTCATCGATGATACTTTCGTCCAGTTTGGTAAAGAGCGGCTTTGGTTCCCGCAGTGTCTGGCCCGGTGTGGGTGGTTGCGGGTTCCAGCCATAATCTTCTAGTTTGCCTTCAAAACCGAGGTACTCATGCACTTTCTGGGAACTGAAGGGAAGAAACGGATATAGCATCGTTTTCAGCCGGGAGATGGTACTTAAGGCGACGAAAAGCGAAGTAGCTGCGGACTGCCGGTCCGTTTTAATAGCCTTCCACGGCGATTTTTCGTCGAGGTAGCGGTTGGCCTCCCGCGCCAGGGTCATCGCCGATTGTATTCCCTGTTTGAAACTGCATTTGGCTATGCTTTCGCCCACCTGCTCCAGGGCGGCGTCGGCGTTCTTTATCAGCTCTGCACCTGCCCCATCGACCCCGGCCGGCGGTGGGGCCTGCCCGTCGAAGTTCCGGTAGACGAAGGTCAGCACCCGGTTCACCAGGTTGCCGTAGGTGGCCACCAGTTCGTCATTGTTGCGGCGCACGAACTCCCGCCAGGAAAAGTCGGCGTCGTTGGTCTCCGGCATGTTGACGGACAGTATGTAGCGCAGGGGGTCGGGGTCATAGCGGGAAAGATAGTCGGGCAGCCAGACCGCCCAGTTCCGGCTGGTAGAAATTTTTTTCCCTTCAATAGTCAGGAATTCGTTGGCCGGCACGTCAGCGGGGAGGTTGAGCCCGCCGTAGCCCATGAGCATGGCCGGCCAGATGATGGTGTGAAAAGGGATATTGTCCTTCCCCATGAAATAGTAGCTTTTTGCCCCGCTGTCTTCGTCCCAGAAATCGTGCCACTTATCCTTATCACCGGCTATCTCTTTGGCCCACTGCTTCGCCGCCGAAAGGTAGCCGATGACCGCCTCGAACCATACGTATATCCGCTTGTTCTCAAAACCCTCGACCGGCACCGGGATGCCCCACTCGATGTCGCGGGTGATGGCCCGGTCCCGCAGTCCTTCCTTTAGATAGCGCTGCGTGAAGCCGTAGACATTGGGCCGCCATTGTTTCTGCCGCTCCACCCATTTCCCCAGCCTCTCCTGGAAGGCGCTCAGCTTCAGAAAGAAGTGCTCCGACTCCTTCAGGACGGGCGTGGTCCGGCAGACCCGGCAGTACGGCTCGACGAGCTCCGTGGGAT
>MGNQ01000058.1:42701-48567 GCA_001796865.1 Chloroflexi bacterium RBG_16_56_11 | reverse complement strand
CTCGCCCCGGGGGCCTTACAGAACGGGCATATCCCCTCGACGTAGCGGTCGGGCAGGAAGCGCCGGCAGTTGGGACAATATAGCTGCGAGACGGTGTTCCGGTAAAGGTAGCCTTTTTCCAGGAGTCTCAGGAAAATGTCCTGGGTGACCTCGGCATGATTGGCCGTGTCCGTGCCCGTAAAGAGGTCGAAGGTGATACCTAACCTCCGCCAGCCGTCCAGGTATTCACACTGGTAGAAGTCGATTATCTCCCGCGGGCTTTTCCCTTCCTGCTCGGCCTTGAGGGTGATGGGTGTGCCGTGCTGGTCCGAGCCCGACACCATCAGCACCTGGTTCCCCCTCAGGCGGTGGTAGCGCGCGAAGATATCCGCCGGCAGGTTTGCCCCGGCGATAGTTCCCAGGTGGATCGGGCCGTTGGCATAAGGCCAGGCGACCCCGATGAAGATTTTCTCGCTCATAGTTGCGGTCCGGAATCGCGGTAGGTGATTGGCCTAGAAAAAGGTGAGGACGCGCTCGCCTTTTTCATCCTTGTAACGGGCGTAGCCCTTTTTCAGGCAGCACTCGACGCAGTACCGTTTGGTGTCGCCCTCGTCGTCCTCGACGCCGTCCTTTTCGTCGATAGCCAGGTAGCGGTCGGGGTAGGGTATGGGGTTACCGCATTTATCGCATTTGATTTCGCCCAGTGATATGCAGCCGCGACGCATTTGTCCGCTCCTTAACGTTATTTGGTATCCGGCCTTATTTCCGGTCCCGTTCCCAGATTTTGTCCAGCCGGAGCCAGGCCTGGTAGAGTTCTTTCCTCGACAGCCCTGTTTTTTCGGCCATCAGGGTAATGGCTTCCCGGGCCGTAACGCTGGCGAGGTACATTTTGTGTAGTTGTTTTTCCACGTTGTCTGTCATCTGCGGTTTTGTCCCGGCCACCCGCCCTTCGATGACCAGGGTAAACTCGCCTCTCGGCCGGGTGAAGTGCTTCATAGCTTCGCTCACTGTGCCCCGGAAGACCTCCTCGTGGAGCTTGGTAAGCTCGCGGCAGACGGCGATGCGCCTGTCGCCGAGCGTGACCAGGATATCCTCCAGTGAGGCCGCCAGGCGGTGCGGCGCCTCCAGGGCGATGATGGTGCCGGGCTCCCCGGCCAGCGATTCCAGGGAGCGGCGTCGGGCCGGACCCTTGTTCGGCAGGAAACCGGTATAGACGAACCTGTCCGTCGGCAGCCCAGAGACGGCCAGCGCTGTCGTCACCGCCGAAGGCCCCGGTACGGGCACCACCGGGATGTTCCGCTTCACGGCCGCGGCGATGAGCTCGAAGCCGGGGTCGGAGATGCCGGGCACGCCTGCTTCGGACACCAGGGCGACATCTCCCTTTTCCAGTCCCGCCATGATTTCGTCCAGTTTCGTCAATTTGTTATGCTCGAAGTAGCTGGTCATCGGCGTCTTGATGTCGAAGGCATGGAGAAGGCGTCTTGTTTTCCGAGTATCCTCGGCGGCGATGAGCTTAACTTCGCGTAAAACGCGCTGGGCCCTGAGTGAGATATCTTCGAGGTTTCCAATGGGGGTCGCCACAACGTAGAGAGTCGGCATTTTCGTTATGTTAATATTATAGCCCGAGACACCTCCGCCTGTCTAGGTTGGAGAAATTAGCAGGGTATATCTTGAAAAATTGACCTGGTTTTTCCTTGCAAATAATTTTCGCATGGTGTTATAATAAAAAGCACTAACATGTGCAGTGCCAGAGCCAACCCCAGATTGAAACAGCTCAGGCATGCCTACGGTTTCGACGAAGTTGCCATCGTACCCGGTGACGTCACCCTCAACCCGGACCAGACCAACATCGATTTTCAGGTCGGCGATTTTACCTTCGCTATTCCCGTTTTAACCTCGGCCATGGACTCTGTGGTTGACGTCAACTTCGCCATCCTGATGAGCAAGCTGGGCGGACTCCCCGTCATCAACATGGACGGCATCCAGGCCCGCTATGATAACCCCGACGAGGTCCTGGATAAAATCGCCAAAGCCAGCAGCACCGAGGTTACTGCCATTCTCCAGAAGATTTACACCGAGCCCATTAAAGAAAACCTGGTCGGCGACCGCGTTAGAGCTATCAAAAAGGCCGGGGCGGTCTGCGCCATATCCCTGATACCGGCCAACACCAAGCGCCTCGCCCCCATCGTCGCCGAGGCCGGCGGCGATATCCTGGCGGTGCAGTCCACGGTCACCAGCGCGCGGCACGTCTCCAAGAGCTACCGCGGCCTGATATTCTCCGAGCTCTGCGAGCAGGTGAAAATGCCCATTATCGTTGGCAACTGCGTCAGCTACAGCGCCTGTCTCGAGCTGATGAGGACAGGCATCGCCGGGGTGCTTATCGGCGTGGGCCCCGGGGCCGCCTGCACCAGCCGCGAGGTCCTCGGTCTCGGCGTCCCGCAGATAACCGCCACCATCGACAGCGCGGCGGCCAGGGACGAATATTTCCGGGAGACCGGCAAATACGTCCCGATCATCACGGACGGTGGTTTCCGCAAGGGCGGCGATGTCTGCAAGGCCTTTGCCGCCGGCGCTGATGCCGTGATGCTGGGCTCGAACCTGGCGCAGGCTAAAGAAGCCCCCGGTCGCGGCTATCACTGGGGGATGTCCCATCCCCATCCTGCCCTCCCACGCGGCACGCGGATAAAGGTGGGCACCAGCACCACGCTGGAGCAGATTCTTTTCGGGCCGACCTCGGTGACCCACGGCTCGCAGAATCTGGTCGGCGCCCTGCGCACGGCGATGGGCTTCTGCGGCGCCGCCACCATTAAAGAGATGCATGACGCCGAGATGGTCATCGCCCCGGCCATCGTCACCGAGGGCAAGTCCCTCCAGATGACGCAAGGGGTCTAGCTGTCTTTACTTCTCCAGCACGATAAATAAAAACCCCGGCCTCTCACTCAGTCTTTTATAAATCTCTGGTGAAACCTGGTTGCATTTCTCGTCAGGTAGTGGTTCCTCGATACTCACGATTTTGAACTTCGATTGTATTATTGGCCTGAGAGTATCGGCGAGAGGCCGTATATAATAGTGTACATTAAACGGCCGGGGCCCGCGCTCGCCCCAGGTATCTTCCACCAGCTTGAAATCGAAATAGCTCTTTGGTTTCAGGTACAGGTACATGTTAAGAGGGTGATGCGTGGAAATAACCAGCCTGCCGCCCCGTTTCATGACGCGGTACAGTTCGGCCAGCACGGGCGGCCAGTCCTTAATGTAGTGCAGGACCAGAGAGCAAATCACATAGTCGAAAGATTCGGAATCTAGAAACGGCATGGGTTGTGTGATATCCGCGCCGATGAGGCGCAGATTCGGTGACTGAATTTGAGAGGTTAAGCGGTCGATTATCGCCTGGCTGATATCGATGGCGGTCACCTCTGCCCCGTGTGCCAGAGCGTATCCGGTATAGAAACCGGAGCTGACGCCTATATCGAGCACGTTTTTACCCCTGAACGATGGAAAATGTGACAGGACACTCGGTCTTTCGTAAAGATTGTTCCAGGAGTCCGGGCGCTCGATATGGGCCAGATATTCTTCGACTGATATTGAATCGTAGCTGGTTAATTCTGAATCGTTGTCCATGATATTGTATGAAAATACCTCTTCATTTCAATAAGCTAATAACTCTGCTTCACTGATGTCCGCTTGCTTAAGTATTGACTTTAGAGTTTTTTGAGGGAGTGCCTTGTTATGTACGGGGATGGTGACGCGCAACTCTGAGCGTTCGGCATGGAAAAGGCGGGCATGGCTTCCGCTCTGGTGGTGAATGTAGAAACCGGCTTTCGTCAGAACGTTCAGTACTTCACGACCGTTTAGAGACGGAATCTTCGGCATATCATACCCGAACTGCCACGCGCTCTATGGAGGGCTCACGGTCTTCGGGGATAGGCTCTTTTGCTTTCAGGGCGCTCTCGATGTAACATTTTATCGCATCGGCTGCCATTGTTTTTGCTTCTTCTAGGGTTTGGCCAAAAGTGCATATTTCCGGTATAGCTGGCACTAAGACGTTATAGCTTCCCTCTGTTGTTGGTTCAAACACAACAGTGTAATTGTATACTTTCATTCAACGCCCCCAGCAGGTATTTTTACACTAATATCTGATTATATATCATCCAGCCAGGTTTATATCAACCCACGCATTATATTATTGCGTGACAGGGAGTGTAAAGCACCATATCTTTGACACTGCCATAGAATAAAGCTATCATTGTCACGATGAACGCAACCGACTACGAAAAATACCTAGTCAGGAAACCCCTTTATGAAGCGTTCGGCGGGGTGAAAAACCGCCAGAGCCCGGCCATGACCTTCATGAGTAATAAACAGGTGCCGGGGGCCAACCATTATATCGAGATTGGCTGGGTCCACGGCATCCCCGAGCCCAATCCCGGCCTGGCCGAGCACGTGCATGACCACGATGAAATCGTTTTCTACTGGGGCGGCAACCACGAATCTCCCCAGGTACTCGGCGCTGAGATTGAATTCTACGTCGGCGGCCAACCGGTAACCTTCAATACCACCACCGCTATCTACATCCCCGCCGGTACGCCGCATGCCCCCGTCACCTGGAAGAAATTCACCTCACCTCATATCCAGATGGCGATGATGCTCGGTAGCGGTAGCGCGCCGACGGCGTGGCATGATGGCGTCAGCAAAAAGATTGAAAAGAAACCGATGGAGAAGCGAAAGGCGTTCGACTACGAGGGGTATGTTGTCAGGAGTCCCATGCGGGAGGCCGGTGCGGAGTTCGTCCGGGGGCGGACCAGCCCCACGATGACCTATATGAGCGGCGTCCAGATTCCGGGCGTAAAATACTATATTGAGATGGGGTGGACGTTCGACATGCCTTTATCCCGTAATCCCGATTCGGCCATGCCGGAGATGGTCCATAAAAACTTCGACGAGATTGTCCTGCACATCGGCGGTGACCCCGCGGCTCCGGAAGACCTCGGTGCCGACCTCGAATTTTACGTCGGCGGGCAGTCCCTGGCCTTCAATACCAGCTCGGCGCTCTTTATACCCCGGGGGCTCCATCATGGCCCGATATTCTGCCGGCAGTACCGCAAGCCCCATATCGTCATGGCGATTATGTGCGGCGCCGGTACGGTTAAAGAGGGCTGGAGCGATAGTTTTATCACCCGGCCCGGCAAGGAATTCAAGAAGTAATATCAGCCATTGTCTCGCAGCAAGGACATCAGCTCTTCAGGCACGAGCCGGTGGTAGTCGTCAAAAGAGTCGAGATTTCGCCAGGTCGCCTTCATCGTCACGCCGTTATCCTCGCATACCGTCAGCGACTCCATCCGATATACTGAGTCGTCTTTGAACCGGCCGTCATAAACAAAGACGATTTCATGTCCCGGCTCACCTTCGTAGAGGAAAATATTTTCCAAGGTTCCCAACAGCTTCAGGTCGTCGGCTTCGAGTCCGAGTTCTTCTCTGATTTCGCGCTCGATTGCTTCCCGGGTCGTTTCGCCGAACTCCACTGCGCCGCCGAGCGGTCGGTAAAAAGGGGTCCCTTTAACGGAATCGAACCCGTGGAAGACGAGTATGCTGTCGTCGTGCCGGAAAACGCAGATAGATATAACTCGAATTTCTTTCACAGTAATTTTTCGTCAGAGATATATCAGGCACTCCCGGCAGATTACCGTTAGATGCGGTAGTAAATAGCGCCGGCCTGCCGGCTATTCCTCTTCCTCTTCTTCTTCTTCCTCGTCCGGCATGTGGGACCTGGTTTCCGGAGCGGCAGCCCGCGGCAGGACGGCTTCCACCTTACCGCCTTTCGGCCTGGTCCTGGCTGGTAGTCGGTCGATTATCCGACGTAGTTCGGCCGGCGCCCCCGCCCTGGTGGCCT
>MGNQ01000058.1:19578-42661 GCA_001796865.1 Chloroflexi bacterium RBG_16_56_11 | reverse complement strand
TCCCATAATGCTTTGAGCTCGGGCTCGCCGATACCCGCCGGTACGGGGACAATCAGGGGTTTGGAGAGGAGGCTGGCCAGGTGCTGGTATATCATGAGCTGGTGCCAGACGAGCCCGCCGTCACCCTCGAAAATATCCGTGACGATGGCGGCGTCCACGGGCAGCAGATTAACGGCTCTCAGCAGGCCGTCGTCCATCGTCGTTTCTATTTCTAATATCTTGCCGACCTTTTCATCCTGGGGTGTCATCGCAATGCGGCCGGTGGCAGGAACCACGATGAAATCACAGCCGGACTCGGCCAGCGCTCCCGGTTTCTTTTCGCCGTTTTCTTCCAGGTAAACGCCCCACGACGTGTCCCCGCCGACCCCCACCACCTTCTGGATATTTTTCAAATTGGGTCGGGCTTTGGCGGAGACGACCAGCACCGCGTCAGCGCCCCGGGTAATGTCAGCCAGGTTGGTCGCCTCGGCCGCATCCACGCTGGCGATGATCACGAGTCTCGGCACGACCTTGGTGACTCGGGCCGCTCCGAATCCCATGGGCGGCGGCGCGACCTTGTTGGCCCTCTGCAGTTTCTCGATAATTATGCTCATCTCGTTCCTTTTCGGGAAGACATAAACAATTATACGGAAAATCCGCCTCGACTGCAACGGGCATAATTCGCGCTTCACCGGGGCGTCCGCCGATTTTAACGTGATTTTAACGCGGATTTTATGGGTAATTAACACCTTTAATCTTAGGATGAGATAAGACGAAGAAATTCCATGCCGGGAGGGATGCAGTGATTAAAACGGTTATCCGGACAGCTGGTGATATGGTGATGGTATTCGATGAAAACGGGGAGCAGATTCCCGAGTTCCAGGGATACTATGAAGACGTTAAAGACAAGGTCCTGACCGGCGCCGCGGCAGGCTCGGTCTTCAATCACTGGTTCGGCCGCTCCCTTGACCCCGATACGGTCACCGCGGAAGTCTGGTGAAGAGAGCTCGTATCCATGCTTACTGTCGTTGAGGTTGCTTGTATCTTTCACCGCCACCCCGCCACTATCCGGCGCTGGTGCGCCCGGGGTAAAATCCGCCCCGGCGGCAGCCGGAACGGCCGTTCCCGTTTCCGCCAAGGGGACGTCGCCGCGGCATATTATTTCGCTTCCCTCCGGCAATTGCTTGACCGGCGGCGCCGGCGTGTCATCAGCGGTCATTAGTCACAAATAATTTTCCAATGCTGATTCGTTTGTAACGAACTTAGCTTGCCTGATGTCCATAAATCTGCTATAATAATGCCTGTGGCAGCCTCGGATGGGAACAGGGTTAAATCACCCGGGACGGGCACGGATCGTCCGCAGGTGCCCCGTGTTAAAAAGTTATTCCCCGCCGCCTCTGCCGGGCCGCAGAAAGGCAGGCTCGTCAGCCCCGGTTTCCTCGCCGGAACATCACATGATATACGCTCGTTGCTTTACATTATCATCGGCTTCGCCGAGCTGCTGCTGGATGAGGTGCCGGGGAAAATCAACGAAGAGCAACGCCGCAGCCTGGAAGATATCCTCAGGAGTGGCCAGCGCCTGACCGATTTGCTCGGTGACTACATGGAATAAAGGGATGGAGCGGCATGTGCGGGTAGCGCCGCGTTTCTTTCGCGCTCCCAAATGGCTCCCGGCTTTGTGGTTTAGTCGGGTAGAGCGGCTCCCGGAGCGGGCTTTTAAGGGGACGGTCCATGTCCAGGAAAATTCTCATCGTCGATGACGAGCCGGCCCAGTTGAGACTGGTCGCCGGGGTTTTAAGCGGCCACGGATATGAGGTCCTCAAGGCTAATAATGGCCGGGAGGCCATCCGCGCCGTCTACGAGAAGGCCCCCGACCTCGTCCTGCTGGACGTTAATATGCCGGGAATAGACGGCATGCAAACATGTAGCTGTATCCGCGAGGTCAGCGACGCCCCGGTTATCATGCTTACCGGCCGGCGAAACTCCGAGGAGGACATCGTGCGCGGCCTTGAGGCCGGGGCCGACGAGTACCTGGCCAAACCGGTCGGCAACCGCGAGTTGCTGGCCAGGGTCAGGGCGGCGCTGCGACGCGCCGAGAAACCCGCCGCCCGCCATGGCAAAAAGGTCGTCTCCTTCAATGACGAGTATCTGGATATCGACGTCAGCGAGCGTAAAATAGAGGTAGGAGGCGAAAAGCTGAAGCTGACGCCCCGCGAGTTCCGCCTGCTGGCGTTGCTTGTGGAGAACGCCGGACGCGTCGTTACCCACCAGCAGGTACTGGAAAATGTCTGGGGCTGGGAATATATCGACGACGTCGACTACGTGCGTATCTATGTGTCACATCTCCGGCAGAAAATTGAGCCGGATCCCTCCCAGCCCCGCTATATCCTCACCGAGCCCGGTGTGGGTTACTCCTTCCGCCGTCTTAGCTAAAACAGCTATCAATCCCATCCTCCCTTTGCCGATTGGCCGCAAACTTGCTATAATCCTTACAGAAATTTTTCTTTTTTCCGGGGGCAGGTTTCTACAAATGGCCGTCGAGCTGGAGTTTTTGAAGTCGATACCGTACTTTGCCGGGCTGGAGCCGTCAGTGCTCGAGTCCGTCCGGAGGCGCGTCTTCGAAAAAAAAGCCGACAAAGGTGAAATACTCTCCTTTGAAGGCGAAAAGTCGGATGTCCTGTACTTCGTCGTGTCCGGCGTGGTCAAAGTCTTCAAGACCTCGGCCGACGGCAAAGAGCAGATTTTCCGCATTATCCGCCCGGGTGAATCGTTTAATGACGTTCCGGTCCTCAGCGGCGGGGTAAACCTGGTCAGCGCCGCGGCAATGGTCCCCGTCACTCTCAACGCCGTTAAGAAACAAGACCTGGAGAACATACTTCGCGAGCACCCTGGGATGGCTTTGAACATTATCCAGGTGCTTTCCCGGCGGGTGCAGGAGCTTGTCTCACTCGTGGAAGACCTGTCTTTCCGGCACGTTACCAGTCGGGTGGCCAAAATGCTGCTGGAATACACCGAGGCCGGCGCCGGCGGTACACCCCGCCTGACCCAGCAGGAAATGGCCTCGATGATCGGCACAGCCCGTGAAATGGTGGGCAGGTCCCTTAAAAGCCTTGAAGAGGAAGGGACCATCCGGATGGAACGTAACCGCATCGTTATCGCTGACCAGAAGGCGCTCAGAGAGATGGCCGGGGTTACTCCGTGAGAGAAATGTCGCAGACAGTTCGGCTGACAGGGTGGAAAATAGAAGCGATGTTACGGACTTGCCTATGAAAGACATGCCGAGTATCGACCGGGAAAAATGCCAGGCCTGCGGGCTTTGCGTGAGCATCTGCAACTGCGGCGCCCTGGTTATGTCCGGTAATAACGTCAAGGTTATGGATGCAAGCAACTGCGGGTGGTGCACTCTTTGCGAGCTGGTCTGTCCCTACGGCGCCATCAGTTGCCCCTTCGAGATTGTCGTCGAGCGGGACCCGGGTCCGGAATAAATCATTCCTCTCGCGACGCCGCGGTCTTGGATGTCATATCCCTCGACTCTGCGCTTCTTCATAATTTCTTATTATTCGGTTGTTATTATTATGGGATATAAGTCGCATACATTAATTTTCGCATAAATTAAAATAATGGTTGATTACGTGGGGGTGTCACAATGAAACAGAAAATCAAGGAAAGGATAGAAGAAAAGCCGTCTACCGGTGAATGTCATCATTACTGGGTAATTGAGGTCGCCAACGGTCCTACGAGCTTTGGCGAATGCAAACATTGCGGTGTGAAAAAGGAATTTCTCAATGCCTTTCCGGACTTTAATCCCCTGCGGCGCAGCAGCAATCCTCTCGCCCTGCCTGAGCTGCCCGCCGTAGAGGTCGACAAAGGAAGCAAATCATAAGACCGGCGGACGTCGTTCAAAGATGGATATCAGGATTTATACCACGCCGACCTGAGGGTACTGTCATCAGGCTAAGAGCTTTCTTAGCGGGCTTGGTTTGAAATATACCGAGCACGATGTTTCACGGGATAGGGCGGCGGGGGAGGAAATGGTGAAAGCCACCGGGCAAATGGGTGTTCCGGTAATCATGGTGGACGGGCAGGCGGTCATCGGCTTCGACCGGGCGCGGATCCAGGCTCTAGTCACTGCTGGTGAAGGTCGCCGGCCGCGTTTCGGTCTGAAAATCGCCGATGCCGTCGGGATGGCGCCGAAAAGAGGCCGGGCGCAGGTTGCGGGGGCGTATATCGGCGAGGTAGCGGCCGGTTCGGCGGGAGATAGGGCCGGGCTGAAACCCGGGGACGTTGTCACCCGGATAAATTCGGACGATGTCGCCGCTGCTGCTGATGCAGAGCGGGTGCTGGGCCGGGTGAGGACCGGTGATATCGTTTCCTTCGTCTTCGAGCGCGATGGCGATACCCGCAAGTCCGAGATTGTCGTCTAAAAAGCTGTCCTCACCGGTGTTCCGCCGGTCAAACCACTACTCTGAAACGTATCTCCTCGGGCGTAGCCATCTCTACGCTCAATCGGACGCCGTCTATGGTGATGTCCTGACGCTTTTTCGGGAAATACAGGTTCCAGGCGAAGCCCTGGTAGCCGCTTCCCTTTTTCTGGGCTATCGAATATACTTCCGCAGAAGGCATGCCGGCGTAAATGATGTGGTCTTTACCGGTTTTCAGATGGAAGTCCTCACCTACCACCAGTACCACCGTTTTCCCCGGTTCTTTCATCGTTCTGGTCCCTCCTGGAGGCAGCTTTTGCTTTTCGGTTATCATTCTACCCGTTCCTCGCCGGCTATTTCCAGCGGTGGGCCCGTATTCCTGCCGATAGCTTAGAGGGTGCATTTGTAGTATCATAATAATATCATGAAGGCCCCTGTGAAGCGGTTAGCGGTCCTGGGTTCCACCGGCTCTATCGGCCGCCAGACCCTCGATGTCGTCCGGGCCCTGCCGGAGCATTTCCGTATCGTGGGGCTGGCCGCCGGGAAAAACCTCGGCCTGCTGGCCCGGCAGGTTGAGGAGTTCCGGCCGGATTTCGTCAGCTATGAATCATCCGGTCGCGTTGAGCTGCCCGGCGGTGGCGAGTTAGTGACGCTGGAAGAGCTTGCCTGCCTTTCCGCCGCGGATACGGTCGTCATCGCGACTTCCGGGATGGCCGGGCTGGCGGCTTTGCTCGCCGCCGTGAAAGCCGGGAAAAATATCGCCCTCGCCAACAAGGAGTCGCTCGTCTCCGCCGGTGAAATCATCATGGCGGCGGCGGATAAGAGCGGCGCGCGACTCCTCCCCGTGGACAGCGAACACAGCGCCATCTGGCAGTGTCTCAACGGCGAGAAGCCACCGCCGCAGCGTCTCGTCCTGACAGCCTCCGGCGGACCCTTCCGCGATTATTCCCGGGAGCGTATGACCGGTATTACGGTGGCGCAGGCCCTGGAGCACCCTTCCTGGCGGATGGGCAAGAAGGTCACCATCGATTCCGCCACATTGATGAATAAGGGCCTCGAAGTCATCGAAGCCCGGTGGCTCTTCGGCGTGCCTATCGAGAGCATCAGTGTGCTCGTCCATCCCCGGAGCATCGTGCACTCAATGGTCGAGTTTGTCGACGGCTCGGTCAAGGCGCAGCTCGGCTGTCCCGATATGCGGCTGCCCATCCAGTACGCTCTCTCCTACCCCGAACGACTTTCTAATCCGTCGCTCCCGCGGATAGACTGGGCCAATTTTACCGGCCTGGCCTTTGAACCACCGGATACGGACAGGTTCCCCTGCCTGCGCCTGGCTATTGAGGCCGGCCGGAAAGGCGGGACTTTCCCCGCCGTGCTCTGTGCCGCCGATGAAGCGGCGGTGGAGTTTTTTCTTTCGGGTCGTATCGGTTTTAACGATATTCCACGACTTGTCGAAAAAGCCCTCGCCGGGCACCGGGTCGTCGCCTCTCCCGACCTGCCGGCGATTGTCGAGGCCGGGCGTGGAGCGCGGGAATCGGTCATGGCCTTCGCCGGAGGCGGCAGCTGATGTTACTGACTATCGTGGCCGGTGTTATCGTCCTGTCCGTGCTCATTATAGTCCACGAGCTGGGGCATTTCTTTGCCGCCAAGGCGACGGGCGTCTGGGTCGAGGAGTTTGGCATCGGCTTTCCGCCCCGCCTTTACGGTCGGAAATGGGGCGACACTATCTATTCGATTAACTGGATTCCTTTCGGCGGCTTCAACAAGATTTCCGGAGAGGTCGACCCCAAGGCGCCGCGCGCGCTCGCCGCCAGGGGTTACGCCGTCCGGCTGCTCGTCCTCAGCGGCGGCATTATCACGAACCTGATATTGCCTTTCATTCTCCTTTCGGTAGCTTTCATGATTCCCCACGATGTCCTCGAGGGGAAGGTGGTTATCGAGGAGGTCGCCTCCGGCTCGCCGGCGGAGATTTCCGGGCTCCGAGTCGGGGATACCATCCTCACCGTCGACGGCCGGGAGGTGCAGAGCGTCGGCGACCTCGCCCGTTTTACCCAGCTCCGGCTCGGGGCCGAGGTCGCCATAGATGTCCGCCGCGCTGATGCTTCCTTGGAAACCGTCCGGCTCGTGCCCCGCTGGCGCTACCCGGCGGGACAGGGGCCCATGGGGATACGCTCCCGCACTCTCGACCCCGTTATCATCCGGGAAAGCCTGCCTTTCTGGCGGGCCGTTCCCGTGGGGGCGCGCACGTGTATCGAGACCCTTGTCCTTTCCAAGAACGGCATCACCGAGATGATAAACGGTATGATTCCCTTCCAGCCGTCCGGCCCGGTGAGCATCGTCCAGGTCGCCGGAGAGGTCGCCCATACGGGCATCAGCCCCCTCCTGGAACTGACGGCCTTCATCAGTATCGCCGTCGCCATCACGCAGATTATACCCTTCCCCGCCCTGGACGGAGGGAGGCTTATTTTTCTTTTCCTGGAGTGGGTACGTCGTGGTAAGCGTGTTTCCCCCCGGACTGAAGGTATTATCCACAGTATCGGCTTCTTCATTCTGCTGGCGCTGATGTTGCTGGTCACTTACCAGGACATTATCCGCTGGGTGAGCGGCGAGAGCCTTTTGCCATGATGCCAAGACGAAAAAGTAAGTCTATAAAAATCGGCGACGTTACCATCGGCGGCGATGCCCCCGTCGTCGTGCAGTCGATGACCAAGACCGACACCCGCAATGCCCGCGCCACCGTCGCCCAGATTAAGGTGCTCGAAGAGAGCGGTTGCGAGCTGGTGCGCGTGGCCGTGCCGGACATGGAGGCCGCCCGCACCATAGTTGACATAAAGAAGGGCATCTCCATTCCACTGGTGGCGGATATTCACTTCGATTACCGCCTGGCGCTGGCGGCGCTGGAGTCCGGCGCGGACGGACTCCGCCTCAATCCCGGCAATATCGGGGAACCGGAAAAAGTAAAAAAGGTAGCTATCGCCGCAAAAGAAAGGGGTGTCCCTATCCGCATCGGGTTGAACGCCGGAAGTCTGCCCGGTACGGATAATCCCCGTTTGAGTGTCGCCGACCGGATGGTGGCGGCTGCTTTGGAGCAGATAAACTTGCTGGAAAGCCTGGACTTCGACCTTATCAAGGTGTCTTTGAAGGCCTTCGACGTCCCCACGACCATCGCGGCCTACCGGAACATCGCCGATAAAATACCTTATCCGCTTCACATCGGCATTACCGAGTCCGGCACCCCCCGGGCGGGCGTTATCCGCAGCGCCGTGGGCATCGGCACGCTGCTCTGGCTCGGTATCGGCGATACAATCAGGGTGTCGCTGACCGCCCCTCCCCGCGAGGAGGTCGCCGCCGCCTATGAAATTCTCAAGAGCCTCGACCTACGCCAGCGCGGGCCGGTGCTGGTCTCCTGCCCCACCTGCGGCCGCGCCGAGGCGGACGTGGTCAGGCTGGCGGAGGAGGTTGAGAAAAGGCTCCTGAAAATGGATAAACCGATTAAGGTGGCGGTGATGGGCTGCGTGGTCAACGGCCCCGGCGAGGCGATGGACGCCGACGTGGGCATCGCCTGCGGCAAAGGCAAAGGCGTCATCTTCAAAAAGGGGGAAAAAGTGGCGGTGGTGGCGGAAAAGGATTTTCTCACGGCGTTGATGAGGGAGGTGGAGGGGGTTTAAATAATGAAACTTTTAGTTTTTCTGGTTGTCATAATTCTGCTGAATATCATGTTGTTCCCTGTCTCCTGTGAAAAAACTCAAGAAACGGCGTCTCTATCTTCGTCACCCGAAAAAACGCCCGAAACAGTGTCTCCGTCTTCATCACTGGTGTCAACACCTCCTTTGGGCGCCACGCCCGGAGCCTCCAACGATGATATTGTGTATCCACCGGGTGGGTATAGTTATCGGGCCAATGTTCACCAAGCTGGGCTGCCAGACTGGCCTCCGGTCCTGGAAACGGAAATAACGATTAACGCGTTGGGAGGCACTATCAGAGTTAAGTACCGCGATTATATTGAAACCAGGGCTGGAGAAAAGAGGAACAACCTGATTTATCTTTCTGGCCAGGATGCGCCGGACTTACTAGACCCGCTTCAGATGAGCTACCGAACCGAAGGTCTGGCAGATGATTTTTCTATTAACATAGATGACCAGATGTATGGAGGTATCGGTGGACGGGACAAGAAGTCATCCAGGGTTATTCTCCAGATACATATCGCCGCCGAGGCGAAGCCAGAAGAATATCCCTTTTCAATCTACCTTGATTATAAAGGTAAAAATATAGGTACTCTTCCCAGCACGATAAAGGTAATAAAATAGTGATTATGAAATAATAGAGCGGGGCGTCCAAGAGGGGCGCAGTATAGAAATCCCCCTTATTCCCCCTTTTTCAAAGGGGGACATTTTCGTCTCCCTTTAATAAAGGGAGATTGAGAGGGATTTCCAAGGAGTCGTCATGAAAAAAAGGTTCATGTTTACGCTGGTGGCGGCGTTAATAATATTCCCGGTTTTGCTGTCAGGGTGTCAGAGCGCGCCGAGTGGTATCTCCCAATCTCAATATGACCAGGTCATGGCTCAGCTTGCGGAAGCGCAGACGCAGCTGGACGCGGCCCAAAAGAACGCCGGTGACCTTATGTCGGATAAAGCCGCGGCGGACGCTCAGCTAAAAACCTCTCAGGCAGAAGTCGCCCGACTCGCAGGCCAGGCAGCCCAGCTTCAAACCCAGCTCGCTGCCCTGAGCGAGCAGTACGACTTCACCGGCGCCACCCCCGCTGAGACCGCCGCCAAAATCGTCAAATACTACCACGAGACCCATATCTACAGCGCTTACGACCTTTTCGTCTGTTCGGACATGGCGGCTGAGGTCTGGAACATGCTCAAGGCTCAGGGTATCAGTGCCATCGTCGCGGTGGGGGATATCGACACCCCGATTACCGACATCATCCTCAGCGACCACGCCTGGGTGCTGGCCGAGGTCGCCCCGGGCCAGTACCTCGCCCTGGAGACCACCGGCGGCCGGGTGGTTCTGAAAAATGAGAACGGGCTTTACTATCGGGGGTGGTCGTTTGATTCACCGGCCGAGTTGAAGGACTATAACCGCAAAATCTGGGAGTACAATATCAGGGTTACTCTGCGAAATCAATTAGCCGAAGAAGCAAACAAGGCTGGGGACCTTCATAACAACTCCTCCAACCAGTCGGAAGCGGATACATATCTGGTATTATATAACAAGCTCATCGCTTTGAAAGTCGACCAGGAAACTGCTCTAAATCAATTAATGAATGGAATTACCCGGCTGGCCGCGGTAATACAGTAGTCCGGAGAGGAGTCAGGCGTGCGTATTTCCAAACTTTTGGGCAAGACCCTGCGGGAGATCCCCGCCGATGCGGATACGGTCAGCCACCGGCTCCTGGTGCGGGCCGGCCTGGTCAATCAGCTCGCCGCCGGCGTCTATTCCTACCTGCCCCTGGCCTGGCGCGTCCTGAAAAAAATTGAGGACATCGTCCGGGAGGAGATGGATAAGGCCGGCGGCCAGGAGGTAAGCCTGCCCGTCCTCCAGCCCCTCGAGATGTGGCAGTCGAGCGGGCGTCACCAGGCCCTCGGCAAGGTGCTTTTCACCCTTTACGACCGCCGCGAGCGCCCGCTGGCACTGGGACCTACTCATGAGGAGGTGATTACCCAGCTCGTCAGCCGCAACGTCCAGAGCTACCGCGACCTACCTCTCCTTCCTTACCAGATCCAGACGAAGTTCCGCGACGAGCCGCGGCCCCGCGGCGGGCTGGTGCGCGCCCGGGAGTTCATCATGAAGGACGCCTACAGCTTCGATATCGACGAGGCCGGTATGGACGCCAGCTATGACGGTATGGTCCGCGCCTACCAGGCCATCTACGACCGCTGCGGCCTGCCCACGATGCTCGTGGAGGCGGACAGCGGCGCCATCGGCGGCAAGGACTCCCGCGAGTTCATGCTCGTCACCGATAGCGGCGAAGATGAGATTATTTATTGCCCGGACTGCAAGTACGCCGCCAACGCGGAGAAGGCCGCCAGCATCAAGGAAAAAGTTGATGACAGCCGGCCCGGGCCCCTGGAGGAGGTCGCCACGCCCGGCATGGCCACCATCGAGGAGGTCGCCGGGTTCCTCAAGATACCCCATAACCATACCCTGAAAGCGGTATTTTACGTGGCGGACGGACACCTGGTCTTCGTCGTCATCCGGGGCGACCTCGCCGTTAATGAGATTAAGCTGAATAACCTGCTCCGGGCCGCCGACCTGCGCCTGGCTACCGAGGCTGAGGTCGTCGCCGCCGGTATTGTCGCCGGGGCCGCTTCGCCCGTCGGGTTAAAAGGTTTCAAGGTCATCGCTGATGATTCGGTTACCTCGGGCGCAAATTTCGTGGCCGGCGGTAATAAGCCGGATATGCACTTGAGGAACGTTAACTACTCCCGCGACTTCGCCGCCGATACCGTGGCGGACATCGCCCTGGCCCGCGCCGGCGACCGCTGCCCGCGTTGCGGCGGGCGCCTGGCTTCCACCCGGGGCATCGAGGTCGGTCATGTCTTCAAGCTGCTGACCCGCTACAGCGAGAAGTTCAACGCCTCTTTCATTGACGAAAAGGGGGATTCCCGCCCCATCGTCATGGGCTGCTACGGCCTCGGTATCAGCCGCCTGCTTTCGGCGGTTGTCGAGCACCACCACGACGACAAGGGCATCATCTGGCCGGTGTCTGTCGCCCCTTACCAGGTCTATCTCTGCCCGCTCTACCGGGAGGGTTCGAACGTGCCTGAAGTCGCCGAAAAGCTATATCAGGAGCTCCGGGCGGCGGGACTGGAGGTCCTCTTCGACGACCGCGAGGAGTCGCCCGGCGTCAAGTTCAATGACGCCGACCTCCTGGGTATCCCGTTCCGCGTGACCGTCAGCCCGCGCACCCTGCAAAAAGATAGCGTGGAGCTGAAAAAACGCTCCGAGAAAGAATCGGAGTTGGTGCCGCTCACTGACATCATCGGGAAAATCCAGGCTATGGTCCCTTAACCTGGAGGGCTTGCGTCCGCTCACCCCGAGCCTGTCGAGGGGCAAGCTCATGGTTCGACAGACTCACCATGAACCATGAGCGTTTTTACAGGCTCACCACGAGCGGTCAATAATTGACCTCTGCCCCATTGCCAATCCAAGAGCTTTTCCTTTATAATTACCTTCAAATGCCCCCCATCATCACCGTCCAGAACCTGCGCAAGACCTATGGCCCCACCGTGGCCGTGGATGATATTTCATTTGAAGTCGCCGAGGGTGAAATCTTCGGCCTGCTCGGCCCCAACGGCGCCGGCAAGACCACCACCGTCGAATGCCTCCAGGCCCTGCGCCAGCCGGACTCCGGGGAAATTAGGGTGCTCGGCCTCGACCCCCGTCGCCAGGCCCGGGAGCTGCGCAAGCTTATCGGCTCCCAGCTCCAGGAATCGGCCCTGCCGGACCGCATCCGGGTCTGGGAAGCCCTCGACCTTTTTGCCTCGGTCACGCCGCGTGCCCTGGACTGGCGGATGTTGTTGGAACAATGGGGACTCGCCGCGAAACGCCGCTCCAGTTTCTCCAGCCTCTCCGGCGGACAGCGGCAGCGACTTTTCATCGCTTTAGCCCTCGTCAACAACCCGAAGGTCGTCTTCCTCGACGAGATGACCACCGGACTCGACCCCGCCGCCCGCCGCGTCGCCTGGGACCTCATCCGCGCCATCCGGGACAATGGCACGACCGTCGTCCTCGTGACCCACTTCATGGACGAGGCGGAAAAGCTCTGCGACCGCGTTGCTGTCGTCGATAAAGGGAAAATCATCGCCGCAGATGCCCCTCAGGGTCTCATTGTGCAGCATGCCGGCGAGGTGCGGGTCATCTTTACCACGGATGTTGCGGATATTGCCTGGCTCGAAGCTGTCCCCCGGGTCGACAGGGTCGAGAGAAAGGGATTGATGGTGGAGGTGCGGGGAAGCGGTCCGGTAATTGCTTATGTCGCCGCGGCCCTCGTCGGGCACGGGATTATCCCCGGCGACCTCCGTGTCGAGCAGCCCACCCTCGAGGATGTCTTTTTGAAACTGACCGGCCACAGTGCCGGGGACTAGGCGATAATCATGCGCACGTTGCTCAAGCTGACCTGGGTCGAAATCAAGCTCTTCGTCCGCGAGCCTATCACCATGGTCTTCACCTTCGCCCTGCCGATTATTTTCCTTTTTGTGATGGGCGGCGTCTTCGGTAATACTCCTGACCCCAGTGTCTACCGCGGCGTCGGAGCCATAGACTACTACGTGCCGGCCTATTTCGGGCTGGTCATCTGCGCCATCGGCGTCGTCGCCCTGCCGGTGCACCTTACCGGCTACCGCGAGCGCGGGGTCCTGCGCCGCCTGCGCGCTTCGTCCATCTCGATATGGGCCCTGCTCGGGTCGCAGCTCCTGGTGAGCTTTATCATCGCCGTGCTGGGAAGCATCCTGGTGACGGTCCTCGCCATTGCGGTCTATGGAGTAGACCTGGCGCAGTCCCCCGGCCTGCTGGCACTGGCCTTCGTCATCGCCACGCTGTCTTTCTCGGCGGTGGGATTCCTCCTCGGGGCGGTGCTGCCGTCAACGCGGGCGGCGCAGGGGATTGGTTTAATCCTCTTTTTCGTTATGCTGATACTAGGCGGGGCCGGGCCGCCACCGGAAGTACTCACCGGCGCCATGCAAATCATCGGCGACATCACGCCGCTGCGCTGGGTCATTCTGGTCTTGCAGGACCCCTGGCTCGGCTTCGGCTGGGCCGGACAGGCGTCCCTGATTGTCGTCGGCATCCTCTTGGCGGCTACCGCCCTTTCGGCAAGGTTCTTCCGCTGGGAATAACAAACGTGTCGGCATTGATATCAGCGGGTTCAATATAACGCTCATCCTGAGCCTGTCGAAGGGCGAGCCCCTCTGTCATTCTGAGAAATCCCGAAAAAATCGGGATGACGAAAGAATCTCGGGGAGGAGTCCATTCCTCTCCGCGTGGGAGTAATAAAGTTATTGATGCACCCTGTTACCGGCCCGGTTTGACCGCCTGCACCCTGACGCTCTTTATCGTGCTTGCCAGCTCCCTCACCCGCTCGGGTGTCATTTTAAGGCTCTCCAGAATCGCCAGCGCCGCCGGGTCGGCGATGATGTTTTCCGCGGCGAACGTCGACTCCTCGATTGTTTTTATGTCTTCGAATCCGGCCCCCTTCACGGCGCTCAGGTAATCACCTTTTACCGCCGCTCCGGCGACGCACCCGATGTAAGCCTGTACCGATGCCATGACGTCTGCAGGGAGGGCTTGCGTCAGGACGATATCGGACACCATGAGCCTGCCTCCCGGTTTCAGGACGCGGAACGCTTCGTTGAACACCCGCTTTTTATCCGGCGCGAGGTTGATGACGCAGTTGGATATGATGACGTCTGCGGTATTATCCGCGGCGGGCAGGTTCTCTATCTCCCCCAGCCGGAACTCGACGTTGTTGTAATGTCCTCTCGCCGCGTTCCCCCTGGCCTTATCTATCATCTCCGGCGTCATGTCCACGCCGATGACCCGGCCGGTTTCCCCCACCTGTTTCGCCGCCAGGAAGCAGTCGAAGCCTGCCCCCGAGCCCAGGTCGAGCACCGTCTCCCCCGTCCTCAGAGAGGCCAGGGCAACCGGGTTGCCGCAGCCGAGTCCCAGGTTCGCTCCCTCCGGGACGGCGTTCATCTCGTCTTCGGAATAGCCTATCCTCCGGCTTACGTCACGGGCGGACGCCGTGCCGCTGCAGTCGCAGTCCTTCGGGCCGCAGCAGGAACTTTTCTCCCGGGCTACCCGCGCGTAGCCCTCCCTGACCGATTTTTTTATTTCCGTGTCTTTCATGGCGTTCCTCCCTTTATTTCCTGAGTACCTCTTCCATCAGCGGCCCGAGGAGAGTTTTTACCATGCCGGTCAGCTCCTCCGCCTTGATGAGTGTCAGGCAGCAGGTCTTGCCGTCTTTTTCCCAGGTGACGACGGCCAGCTTGTCCCCGGCATGGATGCCCGCCTTCTCCCTCGCCTCCTTGGGTAAGACCATCTGGCCGCGCTCGTCCACGCTGACCAGCCCCTCGACCCGGCACCCGCCCCCCGGCATCCCGGCAGGCGAGCAGCAGTTTTCCTTCTTTTCTCTCGTAACCATACTACTCCTTAACTGATATATCAGAATATTCAGAATATACTGAAATTATAGAGATAAATATAGACTTTGTCAAGTATTTACATTTGTTCGCCAATCTCACCATAGAGTTGTAAAAAAGAATAGTAGTATATTAGATTACTCTCGTTATTTCCCATTTGACAAACAATTATATAATAAAAAAAAGGAGATAAGTACAATGGATAATATTGAATATGAGTGTCCGGTCTGTAATGTAAAACTAAATAGCCGTAAAGAGCCTTTTGCCAGCGTACGCGCTGTTGCCTTGCATATTGCAGCTAGAATAAAAGGCAACGATACTGACCATAAAATATGGGCATATGAAAATCGCGGTGAAGAAGAAATTGATAAAGCTATAACTCTAGTTAAAGCTAAAGATGATATTAATGAACTTGCGAAATTACTATTATTACCTGTAAATAAATGGTGTAATGAAAAAAGCAAACCAAATATTGGCTTTAAAAAACATAAATAATTAAGTTATATCCTCTTTCAGCTCCGCAGTATTGCGCCCAGTTCCCGCGCCATCCGCTCCAGGAGTTGCTCCTGGACGTTGTTCACCTCGGCATCGGTCAGGGTGTGCGTCGTGGACTGGTAGACCAGCCGGTAGGCCAGCGACTTCTTGCCCGGCGCCACCGGCTTGCCGGAATACACGTCGAATAGCTCTGCCCCGGTTATCAGCGGGTAGCTACTGATGATATCCAGGATTTGCCGGTGGGTGACGCCCGCGTCCACCACCAGCGCGATGTCCCGGTAAGAGCCCGGGAAGCGCGGCACCGCCCGGTACGTCTTTTCGCCCGCGGCAAAAGGAAGCAGTGCCATCAGGTTAATCTCGAACAGGCCCACCGTCCCGGTAACCTCGAACGCGGCGGCCACCGCCGGGTGCACTTCGCCGATAATCCCGATAGTCTCTCGCCGCTCCCCGCCTTGGACGACTACCGCCGCCTGCCGGGCGGGATGGAGTCCCGCGTCCAGGCTTTTCTCGAAAGTCACGTTGACATCCAGTTGCCCCAATAATGATTCTATCGCCCCTTTAGCGTCATGGAAATCGAACGTCCCGTCGCCGCCCAGCCAGGACCTCTCTGCCCTCGGGCCGCTCATGATGCCGCAGAGGACCTCAGGCTCGGCAGGTAAGCTCTCTCCAGTCGGCAGGTATATTCTCCCCAGTTCGAACAGCCTGATGCCCCCCTCTTCGTACCGCCGGTTGTTCGCCAGGGTGGTCAGTAACCCCGCCCGCAGGCTGCAGCGTAAATATTCCTGGTCGGCCGTCATGGGATTGACGACACGCGCCGGAAGGGGTTCCGGCGGTCGTGCCGGGGCCGCCAGGTTGCTGAGCATATCCAGCCCGGTGAGGGTATAGCTCATTATCTCCTGGAACCCGTGACCGGCCAGGCCCCGCCTGATTTTCCTTTTCAGCCCGATAATTGGTTCGGTCCTCTGGGGGGGCACCGGCTCCGCCAGCAATGTCATGGGGATTTTATCGTAGCCGTTGATGCGCGCCACCTCTTCGATGATGTCGACGTCCTGGTTGATATCGCTGCGCCAGTAGGGCGCGGTGACCTTTATCCCCGCCCCGTCCCCGCGGCAGTCGAAGCCCAGCGATTCCAGCGTATCGACTATCTGCTCCTGGCTGAATCCGACGCCCAGGACGCGCCTGACCTTTGCCGCGGTCAGCGGGATTAAGGCCGGGTCTTTTTTGCCCGGATAAACGTCGATTATTCCCCTGGCGATTTTTCCACCGCCCAGCTCGGCAATGAGCTGAGTGGCGTGTCGCAACGCTGGAATGGTGAGTCCGGCGCTGATGCCCCGCTCGAACCGTGTCGAGGCCTCGCTCGTCAGCCCCAGCCGGCGGCTGGTATAGTGGATGCTGGTCGCTTTGAAGCTGGCGGCTTCCAGCAGGATGTTCGTCGTGCTGCCCGTGACCTCGCTGTTCAAACCACCCATCACCCCGGCAATGGCCACCGTCCGCTCTCCATCCCCGATGACGAGCATGTCGCCGGTGAGTTCGCGCTCAACCTCGTCCAGGGTGTAAAACTTCTCTCCCCCGGCCGCCCGCCGCACCATTATTTTATGGCCCTTGAGCCGGTCATAGTCGAACGAGTGCAGCGGCTGACCGTATTCGAGCATCACATAATTGGTGATATCGACGATGTTATTAATGGGGCGCTGCCCGCAGGCGACCAGCCTTTCCTGTAGCCACGCGGGCGAATCGGTGATGGTGACACCGGTGATGAGGCTGGCGCAGTACCGCGGGCAAAGGTCAGGCGCGCTGATTTCTATCGTTATCCGGCCTTCGAGCGGTTCGCCGCTCTCTTCGCAGGCGATTTCCGGGATATGCATCTTCCGCCCGCACAGCGCCGCCGTCTCGTGGGCGATGCCGACGACGGAGAGGCAGTCGGGCCGGTTGGCCGTGACGTCGATGTCGAGGACCGAATCGCCCAGGTATTCAACGAGCGGCCGGCCGATCTCCACTTCCGGTTTGAGCACCAGTATCCCTTCGTGGCTCTCCGAGATACCCAGCTCTTTTTCCGAGCAAATCATGCCCCTGGAAACGACCCCCCGGATTTTCGCCGGCTTCAGTTCTTCCATCTGGCCGTTGTAAGGGTTGACGAGCTGGGCGCCGGAATGCGCGAACGCGATTTTATCTCCGACGTTCAGATTCGGGGCGCCGCAGACCACCGTCTCCTGTCGCTGCCCCAGGTCCACTGTGGCCAGCCGCAGGCGGTCGGCGTTGGGGTGCGGGTTGACCGCCGTTATCCGCCCTACGATGATGTTTTCCCAGCTTCCGCCGGTGGTGATGATTTCCGCCACCTCGAAGCCGGCCAGAGTGATTCTCCGCGCCAGCTCGGCGGCCGGCAGCGTCACGTCCACGTAGTCTTTCAACCAGCTTAACGGAACTTTCATCTTACTTTCATGCCGTCATTGCGAGCGAATCGAAACAATCCGTCTCCCCTTTTTTCCACCCCTGGATTCCAGCTTTCGCTGGAATGACAGCTCGCGGATTGCCACGTCGTGGAGTTTACACTGACCAAAGCGGATGTGCTCCTCACGATGACATTCTTAAAATTGCCTCAAAAACCTCAGGTCGTTGTTATAGAAGTGCCGGATATCCTCGATGCCGTAGCGCAGCATCGGCAGGCGTTCGAGTCCCATCCCGAACGCGAAGCTGGTGTACTCCTCCGGGTCGATGCCGCCGCGCCGCAGCACTTCGGGGTGGGTCATCCCGCACCCGAGTATCTCCAGCCAGCCGCTGTCCTTGCAAACGCGGCAGCCGGAGCCGTGGCATACCCCGCAGTCGATGGCGATTTCCCCTCCGGGCTCGACGAACGGGAAGAAGTCCGTCCGGAAGCGTATTTTCCGGTTCTCGCCGAAGTATCGCCGGACGAACTCGAAGAGGACCCCCTTGAGGTCGGCCATGGTGATGCCCCGGTCCACCGCCAACCCGTCGATGTTGTGGTAGATATTCAGGTGGGTGGCGTCCGTCGCTTCGTAGCGGTAGACCCGCGCCGGCTCGATTGTCCGGATAGGCGGCCGCATTTTCTCAACCACCCTGGCGCTGATGGCCGTCCCGTGGGTCCGCAGCATCTGCTTGCCCCTGTCGCCGGCCGGCGTGTCTACCCAGTACGACGACATGCTATCGCGCGCCGGGTGTTCGGCAGGGATGTTCAACGCCTCGAAGTTATAGTAGTCCCACTCCACGTCCGGCCCTTCGACCACCTGGAAACCCAGCGAGACGAATATGTCGCATATTTCTTCTATTGTCTGGGTGATGGGATGTAACCTTCCTGCGGGGTAAGGGCGACCCGGCAGGCTGATATCAATCGACTCTTTTCCTGCCTCCGCGGCCATCTCTTTGGCGCGGATGGCCTGACCTTTCCGGGCGGAGCTTTCCTCCAGGAGCCGTTTGAGCTCGTTGGCGGCGGCCCCGGCCGCCTTCCTCTCCTCGATGGATAGACCGGCCAGCCCGCGCAGTATCTGCGTCAGCGGGCTTTTCTTGCCCAGGTGCTGCACCCGCCAGGACTCCAGGTCCCTGGCGCTATCGATAGCCTCCAGGTTCAGCAGGGCTTCCAGCTTTATTGTCTCGATTTTTTCCAGCATTTCTAATCAGTTTCCGTACCGGCTTTTAACAAAATTCCCCTTCCGCCGGCGGGGGGAAGGGGAACTCTTTAAATGTCGTCCTGAAAAATTTTTAGGTTCAGTCCTGGCCTTTCCCTCCCGCGAGAGTGACCAGGCGGCTAAAGCTTTCCGGTTCCCGGACGGCCATGTCGGCCAGCATCTTCCGGTCTATTTCGATGCCCGATTTTTTCAGCCCGAAGATGAACTGTCCGTAGGTGATGCCCCGCGCCCGGCATGCCGCGTTGACGCGCAGTATCCACAGTCGCCGCATGTCGCCCCGCCTCTCCCGGCGGTGAAAATACGCGTACGTCAGCGAGTGAATCATCGATTCCGTGGCGCGTCGTATCAGCCGGTGCTTCGTGCCCCGGTGTCCCTTGGTCAGGGACAGTATCTTGGTATGCCGGTGGTGTGAGGTTACGCCTCTTTTTACCCTGGGCAAGTTACCGTTCCTCCAATCTATTTGACCCCGTAGGGTATCAGCCGCGATATGCGTTTGCGGTCGCGCGGGCTCAGCTCTATCGTCTCATCGAACTGGCGGCGCACGCGCTTCGCCTTATGCAGGCGCAGGTGGCTCTTCGGCCCCTTGACTCGCATTATTTTACCGCTGCCGGTCACGTGAAAACGGCTCGCGGCGCCTTTATGGGTTTTGAGCTTGGGCATTTTCTGTTTCCTTTACTGCTTCCTTGGGTGTTTCCCTTGTTTCCCTGGTTGTTTCCTTGGCGGTTGCTTTTACCTTCGGCTTGGCTCCAGCCGGCGCCATCACGATGTCCATCCTCCTCCCCTCCATGAGCGGCTGTCTTTCCAGTGTGCCGACGTCGCTCAGCACCTCCGCCATGCGCTGCAATATTTTCCAGCCCAGTTCCGGGTGGGTTATTTCACGCCCCCGGAACATCAATGTTACCTTCACCTTATCGCCGTCGGCCAGAAGTTTTTTAGCGGTCCTGGCCTTGGCATCGAAATCGTGTACCCCTATCTTGGGTCTCAGGCGGATTTCCCTCAGCAGGGAGATCTTCTGGCTCTTTCTCGCTTGTTGCTCTTTCTTCTGCTGCTCGTACTTGAATTTCCCGTAATCGAGAAGCCGGCAGACCGGCGGGACCGATGTCGGCGCTACTTCCACGAGGTCCACGTTGTTCTTCCTCGCCAGCTCCCTGGCCTGCAGCGTCGGCATGATACCGAGTTGCTCCCCCTTTTCACCGACCAGCCTGATTTCTCTGGCTGTGATTCGCTCGTTGACACGAAGTTGCTTAATTATATTACCTCTCTAACCTCCTCCGGTTCCGGTGTCTTACGAATAAAAACTATATCATACTCCCGTGGGGAAATCAACTCCCGTACGATGGGTCTTTGTGCAATTGAAAAACGTAGTCCACCGCTCGCCCCAGCCCCGAAACTTTCGGAGTTGATTTCATCGAGGAATAAATCGTCGTTTTAAGGTATCCCAATAATTGACAAACGTTTTCATTTATCTTATATTTATTGAAAAGGAGTTTCAACTAGATGCCCTTTGACGATATCGCCGCCGCACTCCGCCGGGCGGGCCACCGCGTCACCCCCCAGCGCCTGGCTATTATCCGGACCGTCCTCGCCAGCGAGGAGCACCTTACCCCCGGCGCCCTTTATGAAAAGGTCCGCCGGATGGATCCGGAAATAGGAGAGGTAACGGTCTATCGCACGTTGAATATCCTCTCCGAGCTCGGGTTGGTCTGCATGGTCCACACCGGTGAAAATGCGCATAGTTTCGTGAGCCGGCCGCCGGAGCACCACGACCATCTGATCTGCTCCGGGTGCGGTAAGGTTATTAACTTCACCGGCTGCAATATCGACGCCCTGGAAAAGCGGCTGGTATCCGAGACCGGTTTTACCATCGAGGAGCACCGCCTCGACCTTTTCGGCAGATGTCATGAGTGCGCCGCTGTTACCGCGCGCGGCTAAATTACAGTTCTTGACGCCATGAAAAAAATAATCGTTATCGTGTTACTCTCCGTTTTCCTTGTTTCCATCACCGCGTGTCAGTCTCCCAACGCCAGCGAAGATGCCGGTACAATATCCATCGTCGTCACCTACTCGGTTCTTGGTTCTATCCTCGATGACCTGGTCGGCGAGCTGGCCCGTGTCACCGTTTCCGTGCCGGACGGGCTGGACCCGCACGAGTGGGAGCCGTCCGCTAAGGACATCGAGACCCTGGACCGGGCCGACCTCGTTGTCCGGAACGGGCTGGGACTGGAGGCCGGTCTGGAAAAGACCCTATCGATAGCGCGGGGCAGGGGAGTGAAAATCTTTACCGCCTCCGATTATATTGCCGTCCGTCGTGTCGGCCCCGGCGAAGGGGTTCCCTCCGGCGACCCCGACCAGGCGGTTGGCGCCCCCGACCCCCATTTCTGGACGGACCCCCTGGCGATGAAGAGCGTTGTATCCGCCCTGGCCTTCGAGCTTAACAACGACTTTGGTCTGGACGTGAGCGCCCGCGCCGCCGACCTACAGGTTCGGCTGGATGCCCTGGATAAAGCTATCGCGCTCACCGTAGCGTCCCTGCCTGACAACGACCGCAAGCTGGTCACCGGCCACGAGTCGATGGGCTATTTCGCCGAACGGTACGGCTTCAAACTGGTCGGTGTCATCGTTCCCGGCCTGTCGTCCCAGGCCGGGGTCTCCGCCGCCAGCCTGGCCGCCCTCAAGACCGCCATCGAGGACAACCGGGTGAAGGCCATCTTCACCGAGCTGGGTACATCGCCCGCCGTGGCCCGCGCCATCGGTGAGGAGACCGGCGTGCGGGTCGTCGAGGTGACGACCCACGCCCTGCCGCCGGACGGCTCTTATTTTACGTTTATGGAAAACCTCGCCGGCGTTATCGTCGGCGCCCTGAAATAGTTGACCGATGGAAGTGTGCCGTCATAATATTGTTGGTATGGCAAAAACAGCTATACGTTTCAGGTTGCAGGTATGGACTGGCTGATAACTCCTTTTTCGACTAATGAGTTTATGCGGCAGGCTTTGCTCGCCGGGATTCTCGTCTCTATCGCCGGCGCGGTGGCCGGGACCTTCGTTATCTTGCGGGGGCTCGCCTTCATCGGCGATGCCCTGGCCCACGGAGTCCTGCCCGGCATTGCCCTGGCCTTCCTGCTCGGGTTTCCCGGGGTGCTCGGCGCGGCCATCGGCGCGGCTTTCATGATTGGCGGGATTACCGTCATCACACGGCGGTCCCGTTTGTCCTCGGACACCGCTATCGGGCTGCTCTTTATCGGTATGCTTTCCCTGGGCGTGGTCATTGTCTCCCGCTCCAGTTCCTTCAGCGGCGACCTTACCCGCATTCTCTTCGGCGAGCTCCTGGGCATCAGTACTCCGGCTATCATCGTCCAGCTGGCGGCGACCGTCGTTATCGTCGCCGTCGCCGTTATCTGTGCCCGGCCTTTCCTGTTGTTGAGCTTCGACCCCGAGCAGGCGCAGGTAGCCGGTTTCTCCGCCCGTTTGTACCACAATATCATGCTCCTGATGATAGCCGCCACGGTTATCGTGTCTTTTCAGACGGTGGGCACGCTGCTCGTGTTCGGCCTGCTCATCGCGCCGGCCGGCGCCGGGGCGCTGCTCGCTCGCCAGATAAAAGTCATGATGACCTGGGCCACCGCTTTTGGCGTCCTCTCGATGTATTTCGGCCTGCTTATCAGCTATCACTTTAATCTGGCGGCCGGGGCGTCTATAATACTGGTGGCCGTGGCGATTTTTTTTATCGTCTTTATATTGCGGAATATACGGAACAGGTCGGTTGTCCGACCCGGGGTGGGAGCTCGTGACTGAAAAAGTTTTAGGCGGGGCTTTGGCGGCGCACAGCGATGACGCCGGTGCTCCCCGCATCGTTGCCGGTCGACTCGGCATCGGCTACTCGGGCGAGACGATTGTCGGAGACATCAGTTTTGATCTCAAGGCGGGGGAGGCCATCGCCCTTATCGGCACCAATGGCTCCGGCAAGTCCACCCTCCTGAAAACAATCGTCGGCCTGATTCCGCCTCTTGGCGGTAAGCTCTCGGTCTTCGGCGCGCCGCCGGGCCGCGTCCCCCGGCGTGTCGCCTATCTCGGCCAGTTCCATGCCTCCGGGTTTATCCTGCCTCTGCGGGCTGTCGAGGTGGTGCGGATGGGACGCTTCCCATTATACGGACTCTGGCGGCGCATGGGACGCCAGGATGACGAGATTGTCCGGGCGGCTATGCGTGCTATGGATATCGAAAAGCTGGCCGACGCCCCGCTGCGGTCGCTCTCCGGCGGGCAGCAGAAGCGGACCTACCTGGCCCAGGTCCTGGCCCACCGGGCCGACCTCCTGGTGCTTGACGAGCCCACCTCCGGTCTGGATGCCGGCGGCCGTGACCTCTATCTTCAGGCCGTCAATGACGAGCTTTGTCGGGGGGCGTCCATC
>MGNQ01000058.1:11214-19558 GCA_001796865.1 Chloroflexi bacterium RBG_16_56_11 | reverse complement strand
CATGATATCCAGGAGGAGGCGGCGCTCTGCCAGCAGGTGATGCTCCTGGCGCGGCGGGTCGTAGCGCTCGGCCCGCCCGGTGAAGTGCTCAATCCGGAGGCTCTTTTGAAGACCTTCGGCATTGTCGTTACCGGCGAGCAGAAAAAGCTGCATGTCCTCGAGTGCCAGCACGGCCACGATGAAGTCGAGCCGGCCGGGCGGGGACAGCCAGGGTAGCGGCTTTTAACGCCGGTTGGATATTTCCTCGGTGAGCCCGTCGATGAATGCCGCCAGCGGTTGCGCGGGCAGCTGCTCGCCGCTGCGGCGCCGGACGGAAACGGAGTTATCGGCCGTCTCTTTGTCCCCGATAACAACCATGTAGGGTACCTTCTCGAGCTGCGCCTGGCGGATTTTCTGGTTCATCCTTTCGGAGCGGTCGTCCACTTCCGCCCGGATGGCGTGTCCCTTGAGCGCAACGGCTACTTTTGTGGCGTGCTCGTTATGCCGGTCGGACACCGGAATAATCTTGACCTGCACCGGCGCCAGCCAGGCGGGGAATGCCCCGGCGTAATGTTCCAGAAGGAAGCCGATTAACCGTTCGTGCGTGCTCAACGGGGCCCGGTGGATTATCAGGGGTCGCTCCTCCTGGCCGTCTTTGTTGATGAACTTCAGGTCGCAGTTAATGGACTGCGCGAAATCGACTTGGTTCGTGGCCAGGGTGAACTCCCGGCCGACGGCGCTTTTTATCTGGACGTCTATCTTCGGGCCGTAGAAAGCGGCTTCATCGGCCACCTCGTGGAACGGGATGTTGTTGTCGTTCATCGCTTTACGCACCATATCTTCGGTCTTCAACCAGAGGGACTGATTATCCACGTATTTTTTACCGAGACCGCTGGGATGGTGCGTGCTCAGTCGCATGATGTATTCTTTGATGCCGAATATCTTGAAATATTCCAGGTAAAGAAATATCACGCCGGTAAACTCCTGCTCGAATTGCCCCTCTGTGCAGTAGATATGAGAATCGTTCATAATCATCGAGCGGGTACGCATCACCCCGAAAAGCTCGCCTGACTTCTCATAACGGTAGCAGGCGCCGTATTCGGCGAGTCGTAACGGGAGGTCACGGTAGCTGCGCATTTTGCTGGCGAATATCCTGTGGTGCATCGGGCAGTTCATCGGCTTGAGATAGTATCGCACGCCTTCCAGTTCCATCGGCGGGTACATGCTCTCGGCATAGTACGGCAAGTGCCCGCTTTGCTTGAAAAGGTCTTCTTTGGAGATGTGCGGCGTCCTGACACGCACGTAGCCGTGTTTGAACTCCATTTCCTTGGCGAGTTTTTCGATTTCCTCTATCATGGCGCCGCCGCGGGGCAGCCATAGCGGCAGGCCCGGCCCGACCAGGTCGTCGAAGATGAATATTTCAAGTTCTTTTCCTAACTTGCGGTGGTCGCGTTTCTTCGCCTCTTCCAGTTGCGCCAGGTGCTCGTCGAGCTCCTTCTGGCTGTTGAAAGCGACGCCGTAGATTCTCTGGAGCATGGCGTTGTGCTCGTCGCCGCGCCAGTAGGCCCCGGCGATGCTGGTGAGCTTGAAGGCTTTTACGTCTCCGGTTGACCCGACGTGCGGCCCGCGGCACAAATCGACGAAGCCGCCCTGCCGGTACACGCCGACCTTATCATCGGGGATTTCTTCGAGCAGCTCCAGCTTGTAGGGCTGGGACGCAAAAACCTGCTTCGCCTCCGACTTGCCTATTTCCCGCCGCTCGAAGGGCAGGTCCGCCCCGACTATTTCCTTCATGTTCGCTTCGATGACGGGCAGGTCTTCCGGGGTCAGCGGGCGCGGCAAATCGAAGTCGTAATAAAAGCCGTCCTCGATGGCCGGGCCGATGCCGAACCTGGCGCCCGGGAACATGGACAATATGGCCCCGGCCATGACGTGTGACGCCGAGTGGCGCATGATTTCCAGATTATCCTGTTTATTCACAAGCCCATTATATCAGCGCCGCGCTACGGGCGCAATCGCCCGGTGCCGGCAGGACGAATTTCTCCGGGGCTTTTTACTCTCAGATTACGGACGTGTTAAACTACATCGTGCCGCCTCAATCCCGGACCATCCGGAGTATTTTACCTGTCCTGGGGCTGACGATTTTCGCCTCCAACCTGGCTAACGGTATCATCGCCCCGATCCTGCCTCTTTACGCCGGAAGTCTGGGGGCCACCGGGGTCTGGCTGGGTGTAATCTTTGCCGGAGTTTCCATCGCCAGCGCCGTGTTCATGCCCTTCGCCGGCCGGTTTTCCGACCGTTATGGCCGGAAATGGATTTTAGCAGTTGGCCTGGTGGGCCTGTCCCTGGCTTCCTTCGCCTATCTCCGGGCCGACGGCATGATCAGCCTGACGGTGGTGCGTTTTTTCCAGGGCGCCGCTTCGGCCATGGTGCTACCCATCGCCCAGGCCTATATCGGCGATATCACACCGCCGGGTGAAGAGGGGAAGTGGATGGGTATCTTCAACGCTACTTTTATTATCGGGTTCGGCTCCGGTCCACTGCTGGGCGGCATTATCGCGGACCACTTCGGGATAGACGCCGCTTTCTACGCGATGGGCAGCCTGAATCTGGTGTCTTTTCTGGGCGTCGCCGCTTTTCTGCCCGAGGTCTTGCAGAGGCGGATGACAGTCCGGGTTTCGTTCCGGGCGATCGCCGCCAGCAATGCCACGCGGGGAGTCTTCAGCTATCAGGTGGGAGCCGCGGCGAACCGCGGCATCATGACGACGTTTATCCCGGTCTTCGCCAGCGCGTATATCGGCCTGAGCACGTCCCTGATCGGGATGGTGCTGACGCTCTCCATCATCGCGAATTCGCTGCTGCTGGTTCCTTACGGCGCCCTCGCCGACAGGGTCAACCGGAGGTACATGGTGATGCTCGGGTGTCTAGGGGTTGCCGTCTCCATGTTCATCATGCCCTGGGCGCATAGCCTGTTGCTTCTCCTGGTCTTCATGTTTATGGGCGGCATTTCTGATGCCTGCGCCATGCCCCCGGCCATGGCGCTTATCGTCCAGGAGGGAAGGAAATACGGGATGGGTGCTACCACGTCCATTTCGAATATGGGCGGCGGACTCGGCATGGGGCTGGCACCTATCCTGGCGGGGCTGGTCGTCGATTTCTTCGATGTGAGGGCTGCCTTTTTTGTGGCGGGCGCGGTGATTATTATCGGGGCGGTCGTCTTCGGTCGGTTCACCAGGAAACTGGGGCCGGCCGGGGCTTAAATGACCGATGGTTACGGCAGACGCCACTGGCTCCACTTATCCGCGTCCACTTCCCGCCCGTAGGCGGCTTTCGGTGTTACGCCCCGGGCGATTAGCGCCGCGATGACCGCCTTGGTGACATCCCCGGCGATGAACGGTATCGCCCCCATCATCATCAGCCCACTGAACGTCGCCGGCTGTCCCTTCACCATGTCCAGCCACAGGCCGAGCTGCAGTAACCCGGGAACGTAGATGAGGATGAAATTGGCGGCGAGCATCAGCCCCAGCATGCTGAAGAAGCTCCGCGACCGCACGTACTTGTCGGTGAAATAGCCCAGGAAGAGGGCGGCGAAAATAAATCCTATTATATAGCCGCCGGTAGGCCCGGCCATGTAGGCCAGCCCGCCGCTGAAGTTCTGGAACCAGGGTAAACCCGCCGCGCCCAACCCGGCGTAGACGGCCATGCTGACACCGCCCCACCACTTCCCCAGCAGGACCCCTGCCAGCAGCACCGCGAACGTCTGCCCGGTTATCGGCACGGGGGTCCAGGGCAGCGGGACCTTCGCCTGGGCCAGCAGCCCGGTGAGCGCCGCCATGCCGAGGCAAAGGGCCAGTTTATATGGTACGCTCAGCTCGTAACGCCAGCGGTAGGCCTCGAGTTTGCTTTGATTTATCCTGGATATAGCTATCGCCATCTTTGCCTCCGGCTATCGTTTTGGCTGGGGATTCAGGCCGCGTCGTGGCCGTATCGGGCGGGTTACCGGCCGCCCATCTTCTCCATGCCGATAAGGGACACTTCTATCTTCTGGCCACATTTGGGGCAGGTCAGATTGATAGTCAGTGGCTGGCGCATTACCCGTTCGGCCACGGCCGACACGATGGAGTCGACGTTGTCGAGGCGGCGGTCCAGCATATCGAGCCTCTGTGCGAGCCTTTCGATATCGGGCGGGTCGTTGGCGGGGTCTGCTTTGTCTTTGGCCAATTTTCGTTCCTCTCCGGCTGAAGTCAGACCCATTATACGTCTGACCGGTTCACTGTGTCAAAAACAGTCCTGTCATTGCGAGGAGTCCCGATAAAATCGGGACGACGTGGCAATCCCTCCTGTTGTCATTCCGGCGAAGGCTTCAGCCCGAGTTCACTTCGTGGTGACTCAGTGGAACCAGCCCGAGGGCCGGAATCCAAACTCCGGATACTGTCATTCCAGCCCCGTATCGGTGTACGGGGTAAACGCAGGCTGGAATACAATCCCCCTTCCTGTCATTCTGAGGAACGAAGTGACGAAGAATCTCGGTGTCTCCTGAATTCTCGGGGCAAGCCTTCAGGTTGAAGCGTTCTGGCTGAAGCCCGAGAATGACACAATTAAATAATTGAATATTGATTTCTGATGAGTCGGGGGGTATAATCCTGAATACGAAGATAGACCATTATGATCAAAGGAGGGAAGTCAGATGCCAGAGACGGAAGTCGGCAAGGTCAACGACTTTTTCGCCCGCCCCGTGGTCGCCGGTATCGAGATGAGCGGCCTGCTCAAAGTCGGGGATAAAATCCACATCAAGGGTCACACCACGGACATCGAAATGACCGTCACCTCGATGCAGATAGAAAACAACAACGTCTCCGAGGCTAAAACAGGCCAGTCCGTGGGTATAAAAGTACCGGAGAGGGTAAGGCCGGGGGACGTTGTTTACAAGGTTACGTAGCCGGTTGTCATTCCCGCGGACGCGGGAATCCAGTCGTTCTCTTCTCCCCTCGGGGGAGAGGAGTAGGGTGGGGGATCACTGAAAACTGAAAGCTAAGTATTACCCCATCCCCTTCACCAGGTTCGCCATCTCGATGGCGCTCACCGCCGCGTCGAAACCCTTGTTACCCTCTTTCGTCCCGGAGCGCTCCACCGCCTGCTCCAGCGTGTCGGTCGTGATGACCCCGTAGATAACCGGCACCCCGGTGTTCAGACCGACGTTGGCGATTCCCTTGGTGACCTCGGACGCGATGTAGTCGAAGTGCGGCGTACCGCCCCTTATCACCGCCCCCAGGCAGACGACGGCGTTATACTTCTTCGATTGCGCCATTTTCTGGGCGATAAGCGGTATCTCGAACGAGCCGGGCGTCCAGGCTACCTCGATGTCGGTCTCGTTTACGCCGTGCCGCAGCAGGGCGTCCGTGGCCCCCTCCAGCAGCTTCCGGCTGAAAAACTCATTGAACCGTGAAACTACCAGCCCGAACTTGAGTCCCTTGCCCAGTAAGTTGCCCTCGTAGGTCTTGCTCATCGTTATCTCCTCGACGGTTTATTAATCATTATCGGAATCCGGCACTTTCAGCAGGTGCCCCATCTTTTTCTGCTTGGTCTGGAGGTAGCGTCGGTTGTGCGGGTTCGGTTCGGTGGTGATGGGAAGCTGCTCGGTGATTTTCAGACCGTAGCTTTCCAGGCCGCTCATTTTCTTCGGATTGTTCGTCATCAGGCGCATATTGCGTACCCCCAGGTCGGCCAGTATCTGCGCCCCGATGCCGTAGTCGCGCTGGTCAGGCTCGAAGCCGAGCGAAAGGTTGGCTTCGACCGTATCGAGGCCCTGGTCCTGGAGGGCGTAGGCCTTGATTTTATTGTGGATGCCGATGCCGCGTCCTTCCTGCCTCATGTACAGGACGACGCCGCGGCCTTCTTCGGCGATGCGCTTCATGGACATCTCCACCTGCTCGCCGCAGTCGCAGCGCAGGCTGTGGAAAACGTCTCCCGTCAGGCACTGGCTGTGCACCCGCACCAGAACGGGTTCGTCGGTAGCCACGTCGCCCATCACCAGCGCCAGGTGCTCGTCGGTGTCGGTCTGGCTTTTATAGGCAATCACTTTGAAATCCCCGAAGGGCGTGGGGAGCTTGGCCTCGGCTACCCTCTGGACGAGTCTTTCGTGCCGGTAGCGGTAGGCGATGAGGTCGGCCACACTGACGATTTTCAGGTCGAACTTCCGGGCTATGGCTTCGAGCTGCGGCAGCCGGGCCATCGTGCCGTCCTCGTTCATAATCTCGCAGCAGACGCCCGCCGGGTAGAGTCCCGCCAGCTTGGCGAGGTCGACTGTCGCCTCCGTCTGCCCGGCCCTCACCAGGACGCCGCCGTCCTTGGCCCGCAGGGGGAACATGTGCCCCGGCATGACAATGTCTTCCGGCTTCGTCTTCGGGTCGATGAGGACCTGCACCGTCCTCGCCCGGTCCGCCGCCGAGATACCGGTGCTGGTGCCTTCCCTTGCCTCTATCGATACCGTGAAGGCCGTCCCGAACCGCGAGGTGTTGTTGCTCGACATCATCGGTATCCTGAGCTCGTCCAGCCGTTCGCCGGTGATGGGCAGGCAGATCAGCCCGCGACCGTGGACGGCCATGAAGTTTATCGCCTCGGGAGTGACTTTCTCCGCGGCCATGACCAGGTCGCCTTCGTTCTCCCGGTCTTCATCGTCCACCACGATGACAAACTTGCCCGCCTCGATATCTTCGATAGCCTCTTTAATCGTTGCCAGTGCCATGGTGTTACTCCTGATAAACCACCGGGAAACCGTGCTCTTGTAAGAATGCCGCGGTCATGCCCGCGCCCTGAGGTTTCGTATATTCGGCCACGTACTTGCCGATGATATCCGCCTCGAGATTGACCACATCCCCGGTCATTCTGTCCGCCAGAATGGTGTGTTCCCGCGTATACCCTACGATGGAAACCGTAAAAGAGTCGTTTTCTTTTTCGACTACCGTGAGGCTGGTCCCATCCACGGCGATAAAGCCCTTGGTGACGATGTAACGCATGATTTCCGGGGACGCCTGGAACTTCATCAACATGGCGTCGCCTTCTTTAGTAATGGAAATTACCTTTCCCGTCCCGTCGATATGTCCCTGGACCAGGTGTCCACCCAGCTCGCCGCCCAGTCCCAGCGGCCTTTCCAGGTTCACTCTATCCCCGGTCTTCAACAGGCCAAGGTTGGTCTTTTTGAGGGTCTCCGGCATGACCTCGACGGTGAAAGACCGGCTATTGAAAGTGATGACTGTCAGGCAGACGCCGTTGACGGCGACGCTACCGCCCGGCGGTATTCCTTGAATTACCTCTTTCGCCGCGACGGTCAGCTTCTCCGCCGGGGCGGAGACGACGTTGCCCACTTCCTGAACGATGCCGGTAAACACACTTAGACCTTACGGAGATAGAATGACTACTATGATTTTATCACTTGTCATAAGATGAGCGCAATAACTGATGGTTACGGACGCATGTCCAGTTGTATTTTCACCACTTCCTCGACTTTATGCATGTCTTCCGGGGAAATGATACCGGCGCGGCTAAAAAGCCGTTCCTTGCTTACCGTTGCCAGCTGGTCGGCCATCGCTTTGTTTTCTTTGCCTTCCAGAAGTACGATAGCTTCGCTAGGGTAGGCCCGCCCGGTCTTGCCCGTCAAAGGGATGACCTGGACTCGATTGAGGTATCTGTTAGAGGCGTCGTTGCTAATAATCAACGCCGGCCGCCTTTTCCTGATTTCCCCGCCGATAGATGGGTCGAAGTTGACCCACCAGACCTCACCTCGTTTCACGGGCTGAATCCTTGAAGGTGCTCTCCGCCCACTCGATGGCTTCCTTCTCTCTTTTTTTATCTCTCGCCATCGCTGCATAGGCCTCATCCAGATTGGGGCGGACTACGTGAGGCCTGACCAGCCCCTCGACGAACTGGCTTATTTTCCGGCGTCCGATGGTCCTGTGGAGACCGTCATAAACATCTTTATCGATTGTCAGCGTCAGTTTCTTTTGCATAAAATAACCTTATACGTGTATTATACGTGTATATTTCCATTGTGTCAATCAACAGGAGTATGATTCATTTTCAGGTTTTCATTTTCGAGCTTAATTTGGTTAGTGTATCCTGGCAATTGGATATTCGCTTCAGTTCCCCTGCCTCCCCGCCGTACCCTTTGCCGACTTCACGTTTGATTTTGCCGCCTCCTTGGGACGCAGCGCCCGGGTGGCCTTCCCCGCCTGCCACATCTCGGAGCCGCCCATGATGGCCAGCTCTTTGCCCAGCAGCTTTTTATAGTCCGGCCCGCCGCAGGCGCGGATAACCCGGCGCGTCTCCACCCCGGTTGCCACCCTCTCGTAAAGCTCTTTGAAGACCG
>MGNQ01000058.1:9418-11160 GCA_001796865.1 Chloroflexi bacterium RBG_16_56_11 | reverse complement strand
TCGCCGAGCAGTTGGCGTACATCCAGTCCATCCCGTTCTCTGCCACCAGCTTTATCAGGCTCTCCGTGAGCTCCTCGACTGTCTCGTTGAAGGCCTCGCTAGGCGTGTGACCGTGCTTGCGCAGGGTATCGTACTGGGCCTCCATGATGCCGGCCAGCGCCCCCATCAGCACGCCCCGCTCGCCGACCAGGTCGCTGTAGACCTCATTCTCGAAGGTGGTCGGGAAAAGGTAGCCGGAGCCCAGGGCAATCCCCAGGGCGAGGCAGCGCTCCCTGGCCCGCCCGGTGGCGTCTTGGAAGACAGCGAAGCTGGAGTTGATGCCCGCCCCCGAAAGGAAGTTTCGCCGCAACGATGTCCCCGAGCCTTTCGGGGCGACCATGATGACGTCGATGTTTTTCGGCGGGATTATCTTCGTCTGCTCTTTATAGACGATAGAGAACCCGTGCGAGAAGAACAGCGCCTTGCCCGCCGTCAGGTGTTTTTTAATCGTCGGCCAGATTTGTTTGTGGGCGGCGTCCGCCACCAGCATCTCGATAATCGTCCCGCGCCTGGCGGCTTCTTCTATCTCGAACAGGTCTTTCCCGGGCTTCCAGCCGTCCTTGACCGCCCGGTCCCAGTCCTCCGGGAACCGCTTCGACTGCCCGATGATGACGTTGAAGCCGTTGTCTTTCATGTTCAGCGATTGCCCCGGTCCCTGCACCCCGTAGCCGATGATGGCTATCGTCTCGTCCTTGAGCACGCGCCGCGCCTTCGCCATCGGGAACTCTTCCCGCGTCACCACCTCTTCTTTCACGCCCCCGAAATCGATGATTGCCATAGTGTTATCCTCCCCGTTGTAGACTTTACCGGATATCGTAAGCTACCTGTATCGTAACGATGACCGTGGTTTCTCCCGGAGATATCGAAGTACCTATCGTTATCATCGGTGCCGGCACCGCCAGACCGTAGTATTGCGGCAGATTATATGGGATGGAACTGTTGGTCTCGCTAATAAAGGTCGGTTCCCCCAGTTTCAGCCCATCCTTATCGGCGATCTGCCGGGCTTTGTCTCTGGCATCGGTCAGTGCTTTTTCTCGTGCCTCTTTCTGGTAAGGTACGGGGTCGTCCACGGTGAAGCCGATACTATTGATTCTGATTAGGTCGCCACCGGCGTTAACCACGGATTCGATGATTCTTCCGGCTTTGTAATCGAGGGTAAAACTTTCCACGGACAAAACCCTGATTTTCACGGTTACCGTGTTACTCACCCGGTATCCCGTCACAGTCTGTTTTTGTGTGAAGTTATCATATCGGGTAAGTTGCTCGATACTAAAATACCGCGTCTGGATATCATTTGCGGCAACGCCGCCGTTTTTGAGCGCTTCCAGGACGGCATTCATGGCCGCGTCTGCCCCTTGCTTCGCCTGGGCCACCGTGTCGGCCTGTGCTTCCACACCCAGGTTCAGGATGGCCAAGTCGGGCGTCACCGTAACCTTACCTTCACCGGTCACCCAGATGCCGGTATTTTGACTTGAAGAACCGGCGTTGTTTGTGGAAGGCGGCGACGTGATGCTGTCACAGCCGCTGAGAACGGTCACCGCCGCTAAGAAAATCAGGGCGGCCACGGGCCATATGACACGCTTCATGTGGGCCACCTCCGGAAAATAGTTCCTCATGGCAAAAAGTATATCTAAGCGGGTCGCCGAAATCAAGGCTGGACTATATTTTGCCGGAAATACCGCCGCTGGAAGTAGAGGGCCAGG
>MGNQ01000058.1:9004-9404 GCA_001796865.1 Chloroflexi bacterium RBG_16_56_11 | reverse complement strand
GAGGACCGGCACTTCCACCAGCGGGCCGATGACCGCGGCGAACGCCTGCCCGGAGTTAATGCCGAAGACGGCCACCGCCACGGCGATAGCCAGTTCGAAGTTATTGCTGGCCGCCGTGAAGGCGATGCTCGTCGTCTGGCTGTAGTCCGCTCCTATCTTCCTCCCCATGTAAAAAGACACCAGGAACATGACGACGAAGTAGATGAGCAGCGGTATCGCGATAATGACCACGTCCAGCGGCGACTCCACAATCGTCTCGCCCCTGAGCGAAAACATCACCACGATGGTGAAAAGCAAGGCCGCCAGCGTGATCGGGCTTATCTTCGGGATGAGCTTGCTTTCGTACCAGGCGCGCCCCTTCGTTTTCAGGAAGACGAAGCGGGTCAACATGCCCCCGAAA
>MGNQ01000058.1:8592-8945 GCA_001796865.1 Chloroflexi bacterium RBG_16_56_11 | reverse complement strand
CGCCGAGCCTTCCAGCCCGAACCAGCCCGGCAGGATGGTGATGAAGACCCAGGCGTAAACCGTGTAAAATAGTATCTGGAAAACGGAGTTAAACGCTACCAGCCCGGCGGCATACTCCCGGTCGCCCCTGGCGAGCTCGTTCCACACGATGACCATGGCGATACACCGCGCCAGTCCTATCATTATCAAGCCTACCATGTAGTCCGGATGCGGCCACACGTACCCCAGGAAAAGTGCGGCCAGCAGGAACATCAGCACCGGCCCGATTGCCCAGTTCTGGACGAGGGAGAGCGCCAGCACCCGCCAGTTGCGGAAGACCCGCCCCATCTCCTCGTAGCGGACCTTTGCCAGCG
>MGNQ01000058.1:0-8586 GCA_001796865.1 Chloroflexi bacterium RBG_16_56_11 | reverse complement strand
ACATCATCAATATCAGGCCGATGGCGATGGGGATGGAGGTCGTCCCCACCTGCAGGGAGTTGATGAACTCGGCGACCTTGGGTACACCCCACCCCAGCCCCACTCCCAGACCCATCGCCAGGAAAATCCACAGCGTCAAAAAGCGGTCGAGGAAGGATAGCCCGGCGGGACGTTGATTCATTCCGCTTCTATCTTAATACTTTACCGTTTTCGGCTTCAAGTACCGGGCCCGGACTTTCTGTATTATTTGTGTTAACGTATTGACAATTCCGCTGACTGGACTATAATGAGCTTACCTGGTATGACGGGAGCGGTTGCGAAGGCGCGGGTGATGGACAGATATATGCTGACCTTTGAGGGCCGGGCGAGATTCAAGCGGACGAAGCTGCGCGCGGACGTCGAGGGGACGGACCTCATGGTAGGATTTGAAGTCCTCGATTATCTCTATGAACACGGCGCCTCGTCGCTGGAGGAAATCGAAAAGCATACCGGGTTGTCCTATAGCCAGCTTGTCCACAAGCTGGAATCGCTGATGCCCTGGGGATACGTTGAGAGACTGGATGAGCCGCAGTAAACATAAGCCAAAACAAATAAAAAACATAATAAAAATAATAGGAGGTATAAGAAAATGGCAGAAGAAAAAATTGCCGGTATCATGCGGGAGTTCGTCAAGGCCATGGCCGCCGGGGATGCGGAGAAGACAATTTCCTACCTCACTGAAGATGCGGTCTCGGTCACGCCTTATGGCACCTACAAAGGCAAGGAGGCAATCAAAAAAAACGTGGTAGCAATGTCCACGAACATGAAGGATATGAAGGTTACGGAGACCGGTAACGGGATAATCGTGCAGGGGGATAAGGCCTTTTTCGAGCATGTCCTGAGCGGCACATTCCAGGGGAAAAAATTCGAAATGCTGGCAATGTGCGCCTACGAGTTCAGCGGCGATAAAATAAAAAACGTCAGGTCAGTTTACGACCGGCTGCTGATAGCTCAGCAGGTAGCCAAGGGATGGCCAGCCAAACCTCTGGTCAACATGGTCGTGAAGCAATCGGAAAAGGCCATGAAATAGGTGCCGCATAACTGTTATAATTGAATAATGGACATCCTCGCCCAGCTTAATCCCGCCCAGAAACAGGCCGTCGAGGCCATCAATGGGCCGGTCCTCATCCTCGCCGGGCCGGGCAGCGGCAAGACCCGTGTCATTACCCACCGCATCGCGTATCTCATCAAAGTGGTGGGTGTCAACCCCCGCCGCATCCTGGCGGTCACCTTCACCAACAAGGCCGCCCGCGAGATGGAGGCCCGACTCAACCGGCTCGTCAGCGGGTCAGTACAAGACCTCACACTAGGCACTTTTCACGCTATCTGCGCCCGCATCCTGCGCCAGGACGGCCGGGCCATCGGCATCGACCCCAAATTCGTCATCTACGACGACGACGACCAGATTAGCCTCCTGAAAAAGAGCCTCCAGGAGCTGGACCTCGACCCCAAGCAGTATGCCCCCCGGGCCATTCAGTCGGCCATCACCGCCGCCAAAAGCCAGATGATTGGCCCTGCGGACTATCTCCTTCACGGTCGCAGCTACTTCGAGGAAATCGTGGCGAGGGTCTACGAGAAATATGAGGCGCTGCTCAAAGCGAGCAGCGCCCTGGACTTCGATGACCTCCTGATGAAGGCGGTGCAGCTTTTCCGGCAGAACCCCGAAATACTTGCCAGATACCAGTCGCGCTACCTTCACATCCAGGTCGACGAGTTCCAGGACACCAACCTGGTCCAGTACGAGCTAATGAAGCAGCTCGCCGGGAAGCACCGCAACATCTGCGTGGTCGGCGACCCCGACCAGTCGATATACTCCTGGCGCTCCGCCGATTTACGCAATATACTCAATTTTGAGAAGGACTACCCGGACGCCAAAATTGTGCTGCTGGAGCAGAACTACCGCTCCACCAGGATGATTCTTGATGCGGCCTCGAGCGTCATCTCGGCTAACAAGCAGCGCAAGCCCAAGGACCTCTGGACGGAGAACGAGCCGGGCGTGCCCTGCGCCGTCATCGAGACCTATTCCGGCGAAGAAGAGGCCCAGTACGTCGTGGGTGAAATCGATAACCTGGTACGGCGGGGCGAAGCCAAGCCCGGCGACTGCGCCGTGATGTATCGCACCAACGCCCAGTCCCGCCTTTTGGAAGAGGCCTTTATCCGCTACGGCATGCCCTACAAGCTCGTGGCCGGCACCCGCTTTTATGAGCGCCGCGAGGTCAAGGACATCATTGCCTACCTGAGGCTTGTCCAGAACTCTTCAGACACGGTCAGCCTGATGCGCATCATCAATGTCCCCCAGCGGGGTATCGGCCAGCGCAGCCTGGACGAGCTTACCGCCTGGGCGCGCTCGCAGAGTGTCCCCGAATATCGCGCTTTGCAGCTTCTGGCGGAGTCGAAAGGGTCCGCCGCCGACCTGCCTTTCAGCCAGCGGACGGTCAAGGCTCTGGCCGGTTTCGCCGTGATGATGGAGAAGCTCGTCGAGAAAAGCCGGGTGCTCAACATGGTCGAGCTGTTCGACCTTGTGGTGGAAATCTCCGGCTACAAGCAGTACCTGGCCGGTCTCATGGACGGCGAGGAGCGCTGGGAGAACGTCCTGGAGCTGCGCGGGGTGGCCCAGGACTACCGCGACAGGCCGTCCGGTGAAGGTCTGTCCGCCTTCCTCGAAGGCGTGGCCCTGGTCTCAGACGTCGACAGCCTGGATGAAAAAATCGACGCCGTCACCCTGATTACCCTGCACCAGGCCAAGGGACTGGAGTTCCCGGTAGTGTTCATGGTGGGTATGGAGGACGGCATCCTGCCGCATTTCAAGTCGATTGACGACCCCGGCCAGCTCGAGGAGGAGCGCCGGCTCTGCTATGTGGGCATCACCCGGGCGGAGAAGCGGGTCTATCTGGTGCGGGCCTTCCGCCGCCAGCTCATGGGCAGCAGCGCCGTCAACCGACCTTCCCGGTTTTTAGAGGACATACCTTCCCGTTTAACCACCAGCCAGAGCGTCTGGGAAAGTGAAGATGCCTGGGACTCCTCGGCCGCCCCCGCTCAGAAGCCGTTCGCTCCGCCCGCCGACATCCCTGAGTTCCGGCCCGGCGACCACGTCCGCCACGAGCAGTTCGGCGAGGGCGTGGTGGTGAGCTACCAGAAGACCCGCGCCGACGCCGAGGTGGTAGTCGCCTTCGACGGGGCGGGGGTCAAGCGGCTCCTGCTGAGCTTCGCTAAGATAGAGAAGGTGTAAAATTAATGCTGTTCGAAAGGCCGATTTTTGGCTTGCTTGGGATTTGGTTTTGGTAACATTCTCTGCATTTGCTCATAATAATCGTCCCAATTCATACCTAACCACTCTACTAACTGCTTAAGCTCATCTCTTTGACTCGGAAACAACCTGGCCCAAAATTGGGCACTCATAGGACGAAGTTTTATTTCTCTAGAGATTGGTTCACCCTTTGTATAGTTTATTGTTAGGTCAACAAAATAATCTTGGATAGGGGGTAATTTACTGTTTTCAATTTGATATGCTGAAATCCAGTTACTTGATAACTTGGTTCTTTCTTTTTTATATGTTCCTTGAACGGAAATAGCTAGGAGAAAAAGGAGCCCCATAATAGCCCAAGATTGCCATCCCCAATCCGGTAACACATTACTGATTTTTGGCCATTTATCGTTAAAAAATTGATTGCTAACTAAATCGTAGGCACCTATTAGGCCCCACGTAATACCTAATGGCACTATTAAGGTTCCATTTCTAATGATTCCTAGCCATATTTTAAGTGCAGTGATAATTGCACGCATGTCCCTATTCTACCACTTTGAAAATCAAGTTCAAGATATGTCCAAAGGGGAGTAGCCTGCGAGAGGGGGCTTCTTGAAAAACCTTGAAGTCCTGATCCACCGTTTTCCATACAACCGGCTTTTTCTTTCTCATAGACTGAGATGGAACATGCCACTTTTTAGCTGTAGCCCGCTGCATAATCGCATTGTGAGTACGGTTTAGCTTTGTGGCGATTTCCGAGACAGGAGTCCCTTCCTTATAAAACACATGTGCCTGTGCTTCCTCCTGTCTCGTCCAACGGCGTCGTTTTTTTGCTGAGGTCGTCTTCCTTTGACACTTCAGATCAAGGCATCGAGCGTGATTTCTGATAGCGGACAGTGTCCTTTCCGGCAGAGCTTCCAGCACAGCTTTAAGAGGTGTATTTCTCCAAAGTGCTTCCAAGAGTCTATTCTCTTCTTCAGTCCACACACTGCCCTGGTTATTTGTTGCCCTGGCGCGTTGAATAATCACTCTTTGACAAAAACCGGTTTTCCAGTGTACGGTTGCCTCGATGATTTTCGCATCATGGCGTAATTCAACTTTTTCAATGATCAGCTTGAGCAGACGGTTACGCACGGTAGGAGTGTAACTCTGCCATTTGCCGGGCAGATTCACCAGGAATTGCTTCACGGCTCTGATGTCAATGGCAGCGATGGTCTTTACCGGGACCGGGTTGTTCAAGAGGTCCTTGAGTTTCTCTTCGGTAGCCTGGTACTGTTGCCAGTATATTTCTTCTCGCTGTTTATCCCCGCACCCGAGATATTGCTTGAGATTCTCTAGCCTCCTCTCCAGTTCCGTAACCTCCTGGCTATAATTTGCTGTTTCCAGCTTCCCCTGTACCGCCTCGTTTTCTAGCTGTTCCAGCACCTCCTCGGCGCAGGGTGTAAAATCGAGTTGTCGCAACACCTCCGTTGTCAGGGGCTCATTGATAAACCGTTTTTCAATATTAAGGCAAATACGCCCCAGAGCCGCATCATAGTCCCGTTTGCAGCGGTAAACGCCTCCAGAAGAGTAGCTCGATACCAGCGCCGGTTTATCATGGTTGCAGCACCATAGAAGCCCGGACCATTCCATCGGTTCGTAGTAGACCGCTCGGCCTTTCGGCTTGGCGCGGGCGAGAGCCAATTCGTAAGCCGTTAAAAACAGGGCTTCAGGAACCACTGGCTCATGGTTGTTGACCTTGATGGTATCGCCCCACCTCCATACCCCGATAAGTTTCAGATTGGTAACCAGGCCCTTGACCGTCGCCGGCGTGATGCGGTAGCCTGCCGGTGTCCTGGGGCAGCTTCTAAGAGCGGAATAGCGTTCCATATAGGTAAATTCCGGGAGAAAGCGCGGAAACATTACATCCGCCATGGCTAGGGCCGTTTGCAGTTTGCTGCCGCGACACCGGATATACTCCTGGAAAATCCGGACATCAATGGCAGTGTGCGGCGGGTAGGGATCCATTTTCCCGAACTGGTATTCGCCATTAGCCTTCCGCCCTATTATCGGCAGAATGAAACCGGGCGGTATCGGCTCGCCGACAAATTCGCCCCGCGTCGCCCGCAGCTCTTTCCTGTGGTACAGCCGCTTGTGCAGTTCTTTTAGCTCTTCGGCTCCCCTTTCAAACTCCCGGTGGATGATCTCCCAGTCCCGGTCGATACAAGGGCTCAGCACTTCGTAGGAGGTCCGCAACTTGCAGTTCGAGTCTTTCATCAACTTGAGCAGCTTCGCGGAGACCAGGCGATCCGGATCCCGTGAGAGGCGGTTCGCTCCTTCGGTGACATAGATTGCCCCCAGTTCTCCCTTCTCCAGGAGCTCGAAATCGAGTACCAGATCCGGCCGCTTTTCCTCCGGCAGGCTGCCGGATATCCCGAGACCGAGGCAGTTGACGACGACTTTGCCGTCTCTGAGGATGCCCGGCTGGACGGCGCCATTACGGATTTTCTCCAGCCAATCCTCGACCGCGGCAGGGTCCAGACCTGTTTCATACCCATCTTCGATTGCCCTTCGTAGTTGCACCGCTATCTCGCGGACCGACTCCCGACTGTCGTGCACCTGGTGCGGGTCTGATAGGCGGCCGTGGATCACCGCTATCCGGTTGGGGAGCGTCCTGAGCTCGCTTTCATCGGGCTTCCTAGATTTTCTTTCGATGGTATTAATTATGTCGCTTAGACTCAGCATGATTGGCCTCCTCCTGAAACATATCCCGCAGAACGAGGGCGAGTATAGCCGCGTTTTCCCGGGGCAAAAAATCAAAGCGGCTTGCTAGTCGGGCTATAAATTCAACGACGATGTCGGGCATGAGGTCGAACAATGTATTCAGTTGCTCCATCTGGAAGTCGTTAAGCCCCAGGTTGGCAATTGCTTGCTTCGCCAGTTGCTGGTACTTCTCCCATATAGTATCAATTCCCAGCCGTGTAAACTCTTCAACCAATACCCGCCGTATGGAGTTAAAGCTGGCGTCATGCCATCTGGCAAGCGCCCGGGGTTGCAGTACATCTGCCAGGATCACACACATCAGGTCATAAGCACGCTGTTGTCGCTCCTCACCAAGGGCTTCGTATTGAGTCAGTACATGCTGGCCAAGATTCACTAACTGATCAGGTGAGTCGACAGCGGCACCATATCGAAAGTCGACGCCGTCCAGTAGTTCCAGGAATTTTTTCTTAGTATCCATAACGGTCCTCCATCCGTCGAAAAATACCGAAGATTATTCCCTGTCCCCCTCATTTTTAAGCAGAAGTCCAAATAGTCCGCGGCTTCTCATGTAAGGCCTGGCTGGATAAACCCATGATTTATTGTAATATAACATTAAAAGGATTGCAAATTATTATAAAATATGATATAAATAATAGTAATAAATTATTGATTCCCAATACACATAGTAAGGAGAAGTATGTATGAATATCTCCAAAGAACAAACCGGGAAGCTCGGTAAATATTTTATCAATGCCGATCCATTTCTCTGGGGAGTGCTGCAAGCCAAGAATAAGAAGGGGCGGCTTAAGGAACTAAAACAGAAGGGATTCCTGTCAATTTATGCGGAAGGCAGCAACCCCATCTACAGTAAGATCAACAAGGACTTACTGGTTGAGCTGGGTATCAAGGGTATTTTAGAAAAAATCGTTATACCCAGAATTGAGAAAGGTTTTAGCCAGCAAACATTGCGGTATTTTCGGGACTGCTGGGAGCAGGGACAAACTCCGGATCTCAATTACCTGGCAAAAAATAAACTCTATCGCAAACGGACTGTTGTTACACTTACTACACAGGAAGTATACGATGATTGGACCAGCTTACCTCCTGTCGTGGGATACAAAGATCCGGCATTTATCTTTGTTCAGATAGAAACGCAGCATAATTTCGTGGAGCGGTGGACGGTCTTTGCCGGGCTATGGTTTGAAGAGATTGATCCCTTACTTCGCTGAAGAATCATTGTCAGATCCTCGTGGGGATTTCTCGCCGATAAACCCCGATTACCAATAAAGTGACAGGGGATGCCATGAACACCCTATGTAGTTGCCACTGGAAAGAACCATTTGGAGGTTTGTTTTATGTGTGATGATGAAGTTGAGATGGTAGAACTGACATCGGCGGATTACGAAGACATACCTGAGTCATTCCACCACCCGGTAAAGAGGCATGAAATGCTCAATCGGAATAATAATGATATTATCAAAAACTTTTTGGGAAAAGGGCCGCTGTCCGTCGAAGCGTACAACACTGAAACGTACTACGGAAAACTCCTTGCATGGACAGTAAAATGCATTACGACATCACCCGGATGGGAGACAGTCTCGTTTCACGGGTATTCTGAAGTGGAACCAGTCTTCTGGGACATCCAAACCGACTATGCAAAAAATGAGAGTTGCATGATCGATGGACAGATGCTCGTTAAGAAAGGAGATATTCGGCTGATTATCACTGTCGCCGGACTTGGTTTTATCGAAATAGAGGCAGGGAAAGAACACCGTGACCTGGTCAAACAACTCATTAAAGACATTTCAGATTTCTTAAAGCAACATAATTTCTACAGAGGGAAAAAGATTAGCTTTAACAGAGAAATCTCTTTCATAAATGCAGGATACGTAGATTGGGATTCCTTTATCCTGGATTCAGACATCAAAAAGGAAATACGTTTAAACACCATCGGTTTCTTAAATAATTGCGCCCGATTAGTAAAGCATGGTGTACCGCCCAAGAGAGGAATTATCCTGGCTGGTGAACCGGGTTCAGGAAAAACAATGATTTGCAAAGCGTTGATTTCGGAAGCCAATGAAATCACCTGTATCACCACTTCCGCCTATGGCATGTTACATGAAGAATATATCTCCGATATTTTCGCAATAGCGCAGGACCTTAACCCCAGCATCGTTTTCATAGAAGATTTGGACTGCATAGGACAGGAAAGGCACGGTTTCTATCGTGGCACTCCGCCACTAATCGCCCTTCTGGCGGAAATGGACGGTATTGCAGGGAAGACGGCTATTGTCACCGTTGCGACCAGTAATTGCTTTGAAACGCTGGATAAGGCGTTGAGCGAGAGACCGTCACGTTTTGACCGAGTATTCAGGATAACCCGTCCGAACTCTCAACAGCGTGACGAACTGGTTAAACATATTTCGGAGAAAATCCCTTTGTCCGAAGGTGTCAGGGGTTATACTGTGAAAGTGACCAATGGTTTCACCCCGGCGCAACTCCAGGAAGTTTTACACGGTATGGTTATTTCCCATAGCGACATGGAAGAAGAAACTATGCAA
>MGNQ01000057.1:8504-8880 GCA_001796865.1 Chloroflexi bacterium RBG_16_56_11 | reverse complement strand
GGTTCTGCCCGTCCAAGCCCCACCCGCTCCCCGGTGCGGTCAGTGACCTTAACGACTGGCGGGCGCACTGGGGGCTATCGACGGGCTACGTGGCCCGGCTGCCCGTCCAGCTAAATCAGGATTTGACCCAGCTGGCGCACTATCTGTTCATCTTCCGGGTGCCGGGTAAACAGACCACCGATTATCTGAACGACATTACGGCCGGGCTGGGGGACGCCGTTTTGAATCTCAACAAATACCACTTCATCGTGGCCGACGTGGAGCGCCATTTCCAGGTTTTCAAGCCGGTGCCTCGGGACTTCGCCACGAATAAAGGTGGAGGTGCTAAATCACCGGCCGGGGTTGGGAAAAGGCCAGAAATCGATTCTGGCGCGCC
>MGNQ01000057.1:0-8446 GCA_001796865.1 Chloroflexi bacterium RBG_16_56_11 | reverse complement strand
CCCCCGCCTGCATTTTACCCGGCCTTCCCCGCCAGGAGAGTTTAACCCGGCTCCCGCCAGGTCGATGGCCTTTCCTGCCGGTTAAATAATTCAAATCGGAGCTATCACCCAATTGGCTGATTTAGGAGTACCCACTCAGCGGAGCATGATGGGCGCCTTCCGGGATTATGGCGTCGGCTTTATCGGCGGGGCTGTCAACGGTCTCGCCGCCGGGATTCTCGGCAACGGGCTTCTCGGCACTATCGCCGCGCCTATCCTGGCCGGGAGCGTCATAAAGGGGACATCCGGGACCGTGATTGCTACAGTCGCGGGTTTTCTGGCTGCCCAATCCCTAGGGCTTTTCGGCGGTGGCGGCGGCGCATCCAGCGGCTCGGGTGGTGGCCGGGGAGAAATGTAACATGGGATTGCTTGACCAGTTGTTCGGTAGAACCCAGACCCCGGCGCCTTCGTCTTACGGCTTCCGTTCTTACGTCCAGGTTGTGGACGGGGACGCGGCCTATGACACCCAGGCCGAGGTTCTCGCGCTTATCACCGGCGTAGCTCATGCCGCCTACATCAAGATATGGGAAATGACCGTTCCCGCCCAGCAGCGTATTGCCTGGGGGTTTGGCTCGGCCGGTCTGCCCCATAACCAGGGCTATATGTGGTTCGCCTCCCTTGACATCGCTACGGACTGGGATAAAGGCGTTCTCAGGATTCAGCAGGCAACCGCCCGCGAGACGCGGGTTATTGTTGTCGCTGAAATCCCCGACAGTGCGCTGCATACCACGACCGTGACGACGCTGGCGACGGCCACCCCCCTTGACCGCAACCAGATGATTGCCCTGCCCGAAAAGGTGGAATATCCGCTCGTTCGGGAAGATAGTAAGCTCCAGTTGACCTACCGGCTTATTACCGCGGCCACAGCCCACGACAATGTGGGCTTTGCCATCCCGATAACGATTTACCAGTAAACCGGGATTTTTAATCTTTAAGGAGATTAACGGGGGGCTTTACGGAGTCCCCCAAATTTCAATCATGAATTTCAAACAATTTCAAAACATTTACAGCGGCCAGGACTGGCGCTCGACCTGGTTCACCCGCCAGGACTGGATTAAAAAAGAAGGCTCGGAGTATTTTAGCTGGATTGTCCCGGTGACAATCGCCGGTGCGCAGTCCAGTATCGAAATCGGGCAGCAATTCCCGCGAGCGCGTAAATATCTGCCGCTCGATTTTATCGAGGTCATGAACAATGACGTGGTCAATCTCACCCTCATTATCAACAACAACGAATTTCTGCCCGTCCCGGCGGCCTCCATCCGGCCTATGGCCGGTAACAAGCTATGGCAAATCAGCGTCAGGAACGATGACGCCGCCGCCCCGTCAACCCTTAATTCCATTATTGTCACGCTCAGGCGTCAGCCTCAAACGATTGACGACTGGGCGCGGAGGCAACCATGAGCGCCAGTGTAAAACAAAAATCTGAAATCGGCGGTCTAATCCTCGGCGCCGGGACTATTGTACTGGGGCTCTACGTCTTTTACAGGCTTGGCAGGAAAAACGCCGGTGCTAGCGATAGCGGCGGCGCCTCCACCGAATACGAGTCCGATTGGTTCCCGACCGGCGCCGGTGGGGAAAGCTCCGATGGAGGCACGCCGGGAGACACCGGCGCCAGGACGGGGCCGGGTGAAACAGCCGAGGAAGGAGCTGCCGCCGTCCTCAGCACCGTCATACCTGGCGAAATGATACCCATGTCAGATTGGTACTATCGTCGCCATGTTTCCGAGCTTACTGGCTGGAGTCCGCAAGAGTATCAGGACGCTTGGAAAAACATTATCGGTGAAAAGGCGGGAGGCGTTGGCCCGGGCGTCTCCGGTCATGAGATACAGGGTCCGGAGGTACGGGTGGCCTTCGGCTACAATGAGACTGTCAGACAGGCGAAAACGACCATTAATTATTTCCAGCTTATTACGAAGACCGGCGGTTCCTGGAATAAAGGCATTTTAACCCCGCCCTCCGGGTGGAAAGGTACGGCCACCCAATACTCACAATACCTCCAGAAGCGCATTACGGAAGGTGCCGTTAGATGAAAATAGATAAAGGCGATGTGCTGGGCTGGGCCGCCGTCATCGGCGGCGTGGGCGTCCTGATTGCTCTCGGCTACTGGGGCGTCAAAAAAATTACCAACCCCGTAAAATCAGCCGAGGACCTGCTGGAAGATAAACTCGGTAAAACCGGCTCAATGACGAAACCTACCCAGCCCGATATTGTCACTGAGCAGGTCTCGGAATCCGCCGTAGACGTGGCCAACATGGCCGCAATTGAGGCCGACCCGGCCGTGCAAAAGGCGCTGAAGGATTACAACCGGGAGCTGCATGAATACGCCACCGCCAATCAAGCGTATCTTGCTAAGCAGGGCGACCCGCCTGGGGGGGCATGGGCTTGGTGGGCAGGCAACGGGGGCTGGCTGGAGGAGAGAAATAAGCTTTACAATACCGCCATGCGGGAGTATGACGATGTTGTCCAGGCCGCCGAACGGATATCGGAGACATCCGGCGGGCGTATTAAAATCCAGATGGCTCAAGAATAAAAAGGGAGCTTTTTATGGTTCAAGGGGAAAATAAGCCCTGGTGGTGTAACGAGACTTTTCTGGAAGCCCTCAAGGGCGCCGCCGTCGGTTTCATACTGCCTTTAATCGTTATTCTGGCGGCCACTATCCTGCTCTTGACGGGTATCGACGGCGAGGTTAAAACCATACTGGCTATGTCGGCTGGCTGGTTATTCAAGAGCGGCTACACTGCCCGCAAGAGGAGATAATGGACGGGACGGAAGTAAAATCACTAACCCGGATTCACCATGTTTACTATGATGTTTACGGCGACTTCCCGGCCACCGGGCTATTCGCTGGGGATTTAGCCTATGCTACCGACCGCCTGATAATGTACCGGTGGGACGGCGCGGCCTGGCAGCCTATCAGCATCCATGTATCCTCGGGGCTGGCCGCCGCCATCCCCGCCGCCGCTGCCCTGCCCGATGGTTCGGTCTATTACGAGACAGACAGCGCGCTTTTGAAAGTTGTATCCGGCGGGGCGTGGTCAACAATGAGCTTCCCGCGCGCGACAGTGGGCAATTATACCGGTAACAGCACGGCTAACCGCGCCATACCGCATGGGATTGGTGTTGCCCCTAAAATCGTTCTCATAACGCGGGGCAACGGTACGGCCGCCTACAGGATATGGCAGGAAGCCTTTATCCTGAAAATCGGCACCGGGGGGTTGGCTGTCACGGTGCCGAACGCGACGAATTTCTATGTGGGCAACGCCGCCGAATATGACAACTCCGCTAATTATAACACGGCGCCCTACTACTGGATGGCGATATCATGAGATATTTTAAAAGGGTTGACGGCCAGGGTAAAACAACTACGGTTGAAGCGTATTCCCATAACGCGCCGGTGCCGGGCGCCGTCCAAATCAATAAAGCGGAATATGACGTCTTTATCGCTGCCCTGCCCGCTATCCCTCCAGACCGCAACCTGGCCGCCGAGCTGGACGGCCTAAAAGCCTCGTTGAAGGCTAAAGGTGTGATTGATTAAAAGCCCATGAAAAATGACGATGTCCTGGCGGTAAAGAGCATTATTGAGGAAAACGCTTTGTTTTCGGAAGCCCTTTTGACAATTATTGGCGGCTATACTGTGCCTTTACCTCACCGAGGCATATATACGTCAAACACCCCGCAAATTGATTATACCTATTTCGGCGGCTATTATGTCTCGCTCGATATGACCTTTGATTTAATAGCCATTTCGGTCACTACGGCCGGTGGCGCTGGCAAGAGAGCGAGACTGGGCATTTACTCAAGCTTAAATAAAACACCCGATTCTTTAATATTGGATTGCGGGTTAGTGGCCGTAGATGCAATCGCCGTTGTTACCTCCGTAATTAGCCAGAGACTTAAAAAGGGACTATATTTCATAGCGTTGCAGCCTGAAGAGACAGCCGCCAAATATGCCTTCATCTATCCGGTCATAAGCCCCTTTGGAGCTACTACCACCCTCAGTGGTAACCAGTTCGCCACCTTTCGGGATATTACAACCACCTTCGCCGGTGGTCTCCCCGCTACCGCTAACGCCGCCCTTTATACGGCCTACGGGGGTTGTTTACTCGCTCAGTTACGGAGGTCGGCGTAAATGGAAATTAAAACGTTTAAAAACGGCCAGCTCATCAAGACGGAAACTGTCCCCGACCCGGAGCTCCCGGAGATTGACAAAATAATAGCCGAAATACAATCCCGCGTGGCTGCCCTGGAAGCTTCCCTGAAATAAATCCGGATTTTTCCCCAAAACGCCCTTGACAATTCCCCCGCATTATGGTATCTTGTTACCAAATGGCCAATACAACACAGCTCCGTTTATCTTTGAGCCTTCACCGCCCGCTCAAAATCGCCGCCGCCGAGGACGGGGTAACTATCAGGAAATTGCTCGATAGTTTCATCCGGGAGGGGCTAGAAAAGCGGGAAAAAAATCACCAGGGGCGCACTAAATGAAAACGATAATGGCGACGCGTTCTATATGTTATGTAAGCTATCTAGGGTCTTTAGCTAAGACTACTTACCATAAATATATAAATATACTTCACATAATACCTTTACATTCTGCCGTTTTCCATCAAGGCAGCAACGTAACAAGTTTCCATAATGTGCTGGTGGCTGCTGTGGGGAATACTGTAAAAAGGGGGCTTTTTATGGTTAAAGAAATAGCCTGTGCTATCTGCGACGTGTCGAGCGAGATAGCGGTTGTCACCCTCTATCGCGGGGACGTGCTCTGTATCTCCTGCCTGCGCCGGTTAAAGCCGGAGCTTTACGAGGAAATCTCCGGCTACGCCATAGCCAGCTATATTAAGTCCACCGAGGGGGGTTATATCCATGTTGCCAAAAGTTAAATGCCCACGCTGTGGCGGCCGGTTATTCCAGGATACAGAATATTACTGCCTGTGCTGCGGCTACGTCTATTATCTCCCGCCGCTCCCGCTCGCGCGAAGCTATCGATTGATTGGCGAAAAACACGGCGGTCAGTTACATCGGCGCGTCAGGAACACGGTCGCCCGCCGACGCGAGAACAAAAAACTTAGACACCTGTTACCCGGCGTCATCGACCTGGCGCCGGAACTACATTAAAAGTGGCCAAATACAGAGTGCTGGTCAACGGTAGGACGTTTTTGTGCGCAAGTTGCGGGGCAATTTACGAGGGGCTTAACGCCCGGAAGCTGGTTATCGCCTGCTTTGATTCCCACCAGGCCGGGCCGGGAAAACGTCCCTTTATTGCCTATGACCGGGATGGCCAGCTCCCCGGCCAGGGGATTGAATACCCGGATGGATACGGTCATTTCCGGCGTATCGGACCTGGCAACCCGGACTATAACCGCGTCCAGCTGGGCCAGGCCCGCTATTACCTGTCCCGCCATGACGATATTCTTTTCTGGCTGGATAACGCCATCAGACACCTGGAACGCTGGCCGGACAAGGTAACGGCCCTGCAGCGGTTGGCCTACGCCTTTAAAATGCGGCGCTGGGAGAGCGTCAAACAGGCCGCCTACGCCCTGGCCTATTCGGAGGCCGTGAAACGCAGATTGGACGCTTTAAACGTCCCGGACATTATCCGTGCCGAGTTAAAGCTGCACGGGCTGCTGGCCGATGTCATCAACTCTGAGGACGCTAACGACCGCGCCGCCGGGCGGCGGGACATTGAGAAGCTGGCCAGCCAGCTGCGGCTGCAAATCCAGATTGACGATATTTTAGGGGGTGCCGATGGAGACTGACGAACTAAAACGGCTGGTGAATACTCTTGACAATTGCCGGATTGCCCTGGCGGAAGAAATCCACAAAAGAGAGTCGGGTAACTGGTTGGGGCGCAAGCCTCTGAATCTCCCCGTCAATATCATTTGTGACGCGTTACACAATAGCCTGACGGTGGCCGAGGCTGCCCGTAATTTGAACGTATCGCGGGGCTATATCTACAAATACATCCCGAAGCCGGAAACGTATTTGAAGGAGCACTATGTCCAATCTGCTGTTAGTTGTAACTAAGGAAACCCACATCTGCGAGTATTGTCAAGGCCTGATTGCCCAGGGTAATAGAGCTATCAGGGAAAGCAAGGGGAGGCGCATTACTTTTGAACATGAGAAGTGTTATCAGGGCAGGGAGAAGTGTTACCAGGGCAGGGAGAAGTGTTATCAGGGCAGGGAGAAGTGTTATCAGGGCAGGGTAAAAAAACGATGGCAGCGAAAGAGATAAAACGGGCCGTCATCTACTCGCGCGTGTCTACGGATATGCAGAACCCGGAGAACCAGACGCCGGTGTTAAAAGAGTGGGCCGGGCGCCGGGGCTGGACGGTCCTAGGGGTCTATGAGGAAAACGCCTCGGCCTGGCGGGACGGCCACCAGTCGGAGCTTTCCCGTCTTATCGGGGACGCCTATAAGCGTAGATTTGACTGCGTTCTGGTGTGGGCGCTTGACCGCGTCTCCCGCCAGGGCGCCCTGGCTATTCTGGAATTTGTCCATAAGCTCAATAAGTGGGGAATCCATCTCTATTCCCTTCAGGAGTCCTGGACTGAAGCCCCCGGTGACCTTGGAGAGCTTTTATTTGCCCTGACCGGCTGGGTGGCCCGGATGGAGAGTCAACGGCGCTCCGAGCGCACCAGAGAGGGGATAGCACGCAAGCGCCGTGAGGGTTTCCGGTGGGGGCGCCCGCGCGGTAGCCACGACAAGAAAATTCGTAAGAAGAGAGCGTTAAAATGGTGACTGCCTTGTTTCTCCCATGCTCAATATGCGGTGCCCTCACAGAATGGGACGCCCAATTAGAGGAAAAAGTCCAGTGTATTATTTGCTGGGACAAAAATTCGTCCAGGGAAAACACTGTGGCCGCCTCCAATCGCCGGTACTACCAGGAACACCGTGAGGCCAGAGCCGCCTCCAGTCGCCGGTACCGCCAGGAACACCGTGAGGCCATAGCCGCCTCCAGGCGCCGGTACTACCAGGAACACCGTGAGGCCAAAGCCGCCTCCAGTCGCCGGTACCGCCAGGAACACCGTGAGGCCAGAGCCGCCTCCAGTCGCCGGTACTACCAGGAACACCAAAAACCCCCGCCCCGTCCCACGCTCAAAATCTCAAGACTGACGACAGGGGTTAAAAAGGAACCTTTTTATGGAGATTGACAAGGGCTTAAAACGAGAACTTGAACAGGCCGGGCTGCCCTCGGCCGGTGCAAAGCCGTTCATGTTACCCAGCGAGACCGCCCGCGACTTGGGCGTCAAGTGTCTGGATTGCAGCTCGCCCAAGGTCGTCTATTTCATCACCGCTCCCTGTGTCTTTTTCCCGCCCGGCGCGTTCTGTTATCAACACCTGCTGGCCCGGTGCCGCCGCGCCCGGATGGTCCCCTACCCCATAGAGGAACCGCTCCTCGACAGACTGAGGGCTGACCTGGGGTTTAAGAAATCTGACCGGAAAATAATTTTAACGTAGGAGGTTTAACCATGCCCGCTAAAAAGTGTCCTTATTGTGACGCCGTCGTGAAAGACCTGGCCAGCCACAAGGCCCGGAAGCACCCGGACGAATACAGGAGGGAAAAAGAGGCCAATCCCGCCCCGCCGCCGGCATCCCCGCCGCCCGGCGATGTTGAAACGCTGGAAATCGAGGCCCCGGAAGAAGCCCGCGATACCTATCACTGCACCGCCTGCGGCGGTCCGCTGAGCCGGGGGCAAGACCCCTGCCCGAAATGCGGGGAGTCCCTGGACTGGAAGGCCGTCAATGCCTAAGCTCGATGGCGCCGCCATTGAAAAACTGGGCGGCGCTGCCCCAGCCGCTGGCGGTAACCCGCTGGGGCAGCTCAACAGCGTTATCAACAATATCCGCAGCCTGGTTGCCGATATTCAAAAGCTACGGGGACTCGCCGCTCCCGCAAGCGACACCGGCCCGGAGCGGGGACCGCAGCGGGTTATCGACGTCCCGCCTCCGCAGGGCAGAAAGCCACCGCCCGAAATTAAGGAGCTGCCGCTGCCGGAACCACCGCCGAAGCCGGAAGCCGTTTTGAAATCTATCGCTATCCTGGCCCTTGATTTTGCCATTGAAAAGGGGCTGGGGGAAAGAACCATCAATGACCTGGTAGGTCTAGCCGGGCCGTTTACCATTAAACAGGCGCGGGAGCTACTAAAATGAACATCGACCTGGAAAATAAATCATTCGTCATTTTCGGATTAAATGACTCCGGAAAGTCCACCCTGGCTAACTATATCCTGGCCAGGTTCGCCGGGTGCGCTTTCGTCTATGACATTATGAACGAATACCGGGACGAGCCTTACGACCGCTATGTCCCTACGAACCGCAATAACCTGGCCGAATTCGAGCGTGTTTTGCGCAAGGTTATGACCTCCCGGCGCTACCGGCTAATCCTGATTGACGAGGCCAACCGGTT
>MGNQ01000056.1:34947-38831 GCA_001796865.1 Chloroflexi bacterium RBG_16_56_11 | reverse complement strand
TGGGGCTGGTTTTACCCCGCGCGCTAAAATCGTCATTAAGTATGACAGTACCGAAATAACATCCACGACCGCCGATGCCGCCGGTACCTTCGTCGCCACCTTCCAGGCCCCGCCCAGCCTCCACGGTGACCACGCCATAACCGTCACCGACGGCAAGGTTACCTCCGCGGCCACCTTTACCGTGGAATCTACCGCCCCCCAGACCCCTCCCGTGTTTTCACCTGAGAGTGGCGCCAGGGTAAAATCGCCCGTATCTTTCGACTGGGGAGACGTGCTTGATGACAGCGCCCCGGTGACCTATGATTTACAGATTTCCACGGTCAGGAGCTTTATTTCCGGCTCTATCGTCCTGGGAAAGACCGGCCTCGATAGCTCTCGTTATACCCTCACCGAGGCTGAAGAGCTCATTGTGTCCTCGCGCGACGTGCCCTACTACTGGAGGGTGAAGGCTGTTGACGCCGCGCAGAACGAGAGTGATTGGACGACGACCGCCGAGTTTTCTATCGCCACGCCGTTCTCTTTCACGGGCTGGCCTCTTTACACCATCATCGGTATCGGCGGCGTCTTGCTGTTCTTCGTCGGCTTCTGGCTGGGCCGGAAGGCGGCCTTCAGGTTCTGATGTAGCTACCCCCTTTGCTGCCCCCTCTCCCCCGGACCCTGCTCCCGGTGGAGAGGGGGTTTTTTCTTATCCTGTCCATTCCGTGAACTTGCCTGGAGTCCCGTTACCTTGGGGGTTTAAATCTTTCTAGGTTACTGCTATCATACTAACGAGCATCGTGAATTTCAAAGCCAATCGCCGCGACCGATAAGACCCGTCGATCCTGAAAGGAGTTGCCGCCGTGCCCTGGAAGAAAGCCAGCCCGTCGTTGATTGAGTTGCTTGAAAAGACCGTGGTCAAATACCCCTGCGACCGCCGCTTCATGTTCGGCTCGCCCACCTTCTTCATCAATAACAACATGTTCGCCGGCGTCCACCAGGACACCGTTATTCTCCGGCTTTCCGAGGCTGACCGGCAGCGAATCTACGCTCGTTATCCGGATGTCAAACCTTTCACCCCCATGGCCGGCCGCCCCATGAAGGAGTATGCCGCCCTCCCCGAAAACATCGTTAAAAATGCCGCCGTGTTCGGTGAATGGCTCGGCCGTTCCTTCGACTTCACCCGCTCCCTCCCCCCGAAGAAGTCCGGCCGTAAGAAATAATATAGGCCAAAATCTTTCTCCTATAAAGCTATTTCCGATTCTAACCCTTTTTTCCCGTCCTCTGTTATAATTGGGTTATGGAAAAAACCCTCCTCGTCCTCTTCGACGGCAACGCCATCGTCCACCGGGCCTTTCACGCCTTCGGGGCCACCCGTTACCGCCCGGCCACGCCCCTGACCGTATCGAAAACGGGTGAGGTCGTCAGCGCCGTTTACGGCTTCGCCCTGATGCTCTTGAAAGTCCTCAACGAGCTCAAGCCCACCCACTATGCCATCGCCTTCGATAAAAAGGGACCGACCTTCCGGCACGAGATGTTCGACCGGTACAAGGCCCACCGTCCCGAGACCCCTGAGGAGCTGGTCAACCAGCTCGGCCGGGTCAAGCAGCTTGTCGCGGCCTTCCGTATACCTCTTTTCGAAATCGAGAAGTACGAGGCTGACGACGTCCTGGGGACGCTGAGTAAACAGGCCGGCGAGAAGGGGATCGACACTATCATCGTCACCGGCGACGCCGACACTATGCAGCTTGTTTCGCCTCAGGTCAGGGTGCTCTACCCCCGCGCCGGCAAGGCCTTCAGCGATACGGCCCTGTTCGATGCCGCGGCGGTCAAAGAGAAGTACGGCGTCGGGCCGGAGCATATCGCCGACCTCAAGGCCATGGAGGGCGACCCCTCCGATAATATCCCCGGCGTCCCTGGCGTCGGCGAGAAAACGGCGGTCCGGCTCATCCAGGAGTTCGGGTCGGTAGAGGATATTTATCAACGCATCGATGAAGTCACACCGCCCCGCCTGCGCGAGCTTTTAAAAGCGCAGGAGGATGCGGCACGCCAGAGCAAAAAGCTGGCCACCATCGTCACTGAGACGCCGGTGACCCTGGACATGGACGCCTGCCGCGTCAGCCAGTACGACCGCCAGCAGGTGACCGAGCTGTTCCGCGAGCTGGAGTTCTACAGCCTCCTGACCAAGCTTCCCGCCGTCGTTGAACCCGCCCGGGTTGCCGTTAAAAATGTCCCCCCGGTGACGGACTGCCGTATTGTTTCCACCTCGGATGCGCTCGATGAGCTGGTAAAATACCTCGCCGCGTTCCCGTCCTTCGCCTTCGATACCGAGACCACCAGCCTCGACCCCCTGGCGGCCGGTCTCGTGGGCGTTTCTATCTCCGCCGAGCCTGGCCGGGCTTACTACATCCCCGTGGGTCACGTCATCCTCGATGACATCACCCAGCTGCCGTGTGAGCAGGTCTATCAGAAGCTCGCGCCGGTCCTCGCGGACGCTCGGGTGGCCAAGCTGGCCCACAACGCCAAGTACGATATGTTCGTGATGACTGAGTGCGGCCTGGATGTCAAAGGGCTCAACTTCGATACCATGATTGCCGCGCACCTTCTCGGGGAAAAGTCCCTGGGCTTGAAGGAGCTGGCCTTTAACCGGCTCGGCGTGGAGATGACCTCCATTACCTCTTTAATCGGCACCGGGTCCAAACAGATTCCGATGTCCCGCGTCGATATCAGGCGCGCCGCCGACTACGCCTGCACTGACGCCGATATGACGTTCCGGCTGGCGGCGCAGCTGGCCGGTGAGCTCGGCCGGCAGGGCCTCCTCAGGCTCTTTGAAGACGTCGAGATGCCGCTCGTTCCGGTGCTGCTGGCCATGGAGAGGACTGGCGTTGCCATCGACTCTAAAATTCTCCGTGAAATGTCGCAGCAGCTGGCAACGCAGATAGCCGCCCTCGAGGAAAAAATCTACGCCCAGGCGGACGGTGAGTTCAATATCAACTCCCCCCAGCAGCTCGGCAAGGTCCTTTTCGATAAGCTCCACCTCCCCACCACCCGCCGTGGCAAGAGCAGGTATTCCACCGAGGCCTCGGTGCTGGAAGAGTTGCGCCCCTCCTTCCCGATTGTCGGCGATATCTTGACGTATCGCCAGCTCACCAAGATTAAGTCTACCTATGTCGATACCCTCCCGGCCATTGTCAGCCCGAAAACAGGCAGGATACATACCAGCTTCAACCAGACCCGCACGACCACCGGCCGGCTTTCTTCCAGCGAGCCCAATATGCAGAACATCCCCATTCGTGGCGACCTCGGTGGGCAGGTCAGGCAGGCCTTTATCGCCCCGGAAGGTTCCGTCCTCCTGGCCGGCGACTATTCCCAGATAGACCTCCGCGTCCTGGCGCATCTCTCCCGGGACGAGGGACTGCTGCGCGCCTTCCTTCAGGATGAGGACATCCACGCTGCCACTGCCGCCCAGCTCTTCAATAAAGAGTCTTCCCAGATTTCCCCGGACATGCGTCGCTTCGCCAAGACCGTCAATTTCGGGGTCATTTACGGCATGAGCGACTACGGCCTCGAGCAGGCCACTGAGCTTTCCCGTGAAGAAGCCTCCCGCTTCATCAAGGCCTACTTCGAAAAGTACCCCGGCGTCAGGAAATACCTGGATTCCACCAAGGAGCAGGCCCGGCGCCAGGGCTACGTTCAGACCCTCCTTGGCCGCCGGCGTTATATCCCGGATATTAATTCCGCCAACCGCCAGGTGCGGGAGGCCGCCGAGCGTATGGCCATTAATATGCCTGTCCAGGGCACCTCCGCTGACATCATCAAGGTGGCCATGATAAACCTGTATCGTGAAATGGATAACCGCAAACTTAAAAGCAAAATGTTGCTCCAGGTCCACGACGAGCTCGTCTTTG
>MGNQ01000056.1:33111-34939 GCA_001796865.1 Chloroflexi bacterium RBG_16_56_11 | reverse complement strand
GTCGGGGAAGTCGATGCCATGCGCCGGCTCGTGCCGGAGATAATGTCCGCCGCGGTGAAGCTCGACGTCCCCTTGAAAGTGGACGCTAAGGTGGGGAAAAACTGGGGAGAGATGAAGTAGAAAATAATATGTCATTATCCATGCGTAAAGCGGAGAAAAAGGATATTGAAGACCTCTGTGTCTTGATGGATGAGATGAGCCATACCGCTATTTCTCGTGAAGATATGTTAAACCGGATGATGTTGGTTGAAGAGAGCCAAATAGATTCACTATATGTTTGTGAGGAAGATGGTGAAATTCTGGGACTGCTTGGCTTTAGACTACGTGAAAACCTGGAAGAAATGAGCAGATTCGGCGAAATTTCGGCAATCGTGGTTTATCCCGGTAATAAGCGCAACGGCGTCGGTCGTTTTATGATGGATTACGCCGAAAAGCTGGCCCGGGAATACAATTGTAAAGGCATGTGGCTCGTCAGCGGCTTTGCCCGGGAACAAGAGGCTCATAAATTCTACGAGAGATTGGGATATAAGGTAACTGGCTACAGGTTCATCAAGCTATTTAATTAGATTTAAGGTGCATGATGCCGGAGCTACCTGAAGTCGAGACCATCAAGAACGAGCTTTTACCCCACGTCGTCGGGCGGAAAATCACCGGGGTCGACCTGTTCTGGGAGCGTATCGTGCGGGAGCCTTCACCGGAAATTTTCCGCGCCCGCGTTACCGGTCAGACGATAAATGCCCTGTCACGGCGGGGGAAGTACCTTTTTTTTCATCTGGGCGGCGGCGGGCGACTTGTCATGCACATGAAAATGACCGGCTCCCTGCTGGTCAATCCCGCCGACCGCCGCTTCACCCGGGCAATTCTCTACCTCGATGACGGGACGGAGGTCCATTTCTGGGACCCGCGTAAGTTCGGGGTGATGTGGCTGGCCAGTGATGAAAGCGGCGTGAGTAACAAGCTCGGGCCGGAGCCGCTGGACGAGGATTTCACCACTGGAAAGCTGGCGAACATACTGAAAGGCCGGGCGGCGCCTGTCAAACCCGTTCTCCTCGACCAGTCTCTTATCGCCGGTATCGGCAACATGTACGCCGATGAGGCCCTCTTCGAGGCCCGACTCCATCCCCTTCGACCGGCGGGCAACCTCACGCCTGCGGAAATCCGGCGGCTCCACGGCGCTATCAGGAAGGTATTATTGAAGGCCCTCGCCCGGAAAGGCGCCAGCGTGCGCAACTATATCCGGCCTGACGGTTCGCCCGGCACCGCCCATGACGAGTTCAGCGTCGCCCACGGGGTCGGGAAAAATTGCCCCGTGTGCGGCGGCCCCATCGAGCGTATCGTCGTCAGGGGGCGGGGCACCTATTTCTGCCCCCGCTGCCAGCCGGCCCCCTAGTTAGCCGTCATTGCGAGACCATCCCGGCGTAGTCGGGAGGCGAAGCAATCCGCCCGGTAAAAACGTCATTCCAAACCTGATCGGAAATCCACCCGCTCACCCTAGTTCCACTGAGTCACCACCTGTGGCGAGAGTCGGTGGTGAGCCACGAAGTGAGCCTGCCTGCGGGCCGAACCGCCCTGCGGCGGGCAGGCCTGTCCAAGGGGGCCCCTCTGTCATTCTGAGGAACGAAGTGACGAAAGAATCTCGGGGAGGAGTCATTCCGGCGCACACTTCAGCCCGAGTTCACCTGTGGGCCGGAATCCACCCGCTCACCCTGGTTCCACTGAGTCACCACCTGTGGCGAGAGTCGGTGGTGAGCCACGAAGTGAGCCTGCCTGCGGGCCGAACCGCCCTGCGGCGGGCAGGCCTGTCCAAGGGGGCCCCTCTGTCATTCTG
>MGNQ01000056.1:26939-32944 GCA_001796865.1 Chloroflexi bacterium RBG_16_56_11 | reverse complement strand
GGCGGGCAGGCCTGTCCAAGGGGGCCCCTCTGTCATTCTGAGGAACGAAGTGACGAAAGAATCTCGGGGAGGAGTCATTCCGGCGCCGCGTTGGAGAGGGGGTCAGGGGATGAGGTAAGACAGTGAGCTAAGAGGGCGAAACAAGACTTGAGGCAACATGTTGTGGATGGAGCAAATAATACCTCATTTACCCCTTCCCTTTACAGGAAAGGCCCGGAGGTTTACAATGGTTAAAGCCATTCTATTAAAACGGGGGTAACAACCATGGATATATCATGGTTCCGCGACCTGGTGATATGTGTCTTCGGCCTGGGCGCGACTATCGCCGTCATCGTCATCGCCGTGCTGGCGTTCATGTTCTACGTGCGCGTGCGACCTGTCATCGACTCTCTAAAAGCGACCATGAAAACCGTGGAAAATATTTCTCAAAGCGTTGAAGAGGAAGTGGCCAGACCTCTCGCTCAGGTGGCCGTTTTCTTTCAGGGTGTCCGCCAGGCGATTACCCTCGTTCGTGGATTTACAAGAAACAGGGAGGATGATTAAATGTCTGATAGAGATTCGGGTAGCTCTTTCCTTATCGGTTTTATCCTTGGCGCTGTCGCCGGCGTCGCCGTCGGTTTCCTCTACGCCCCCAAGTCCGGCAAGGAAACACGCGCGCTGCTCAAGGAAAAAATCGGCGAGATGAGGGGAAAAGCCAACGAAGCGACCGCGGAGACCCAGAAGAGAATCAAAGATAAGCTGGGTTAGTCAGGAAACGAGTTTTGCCCGGCACGGTTGGCTACGCTGGCGTCAGCTTGCGTTTGGTTGATGGCGATAGGCGTAATTGGTTTTTCAAACAGGCGTTTTTGACAGGGCTTCGGATATATCATGGCGTGTCCTCTCTCCTCCTGGCTCCCCTGTGCTTGCCCGTGTATTTTACGAAAATATCCCCGGTAACCCGTTGACATATCGGGGGAAAAGGACTAGAGTATTACGTACCGGTAAATATCCCGTTAGCGGAGGCTCACATGACCACTGAAAGGCACGTTTACCGCGCCCTCCAGCAGCACCTGGACTCACTGCCCGTCGGTTTCCCCCCGACTCAGTCCGGCGTGGAAATCCGCATTTTAGAGCACTTTTTCACCCCGGAAGAGGCACGGGTCGCCACCTGCCTCACCATAACCCCGGAAACCTTTGAGACCGTCCGCCGCCGCGCCCTGGAAAAAGGTATCTCCCCCGGGCGGCTGCGGACCGCCCTTGACAGCCTGGAACGTAAGGTTTGCATCACCACCGCCGTTGTAAGCGGCGAAAAACGCTATAAAAACTCCCTCTATGTCGTCGGTATCTGGGAGTCCGCCGTGAACCACCTGACCCCGGAGTTGATGCAGATGATGGGACAGTACTCTCGGGAAGCCTTCGGCCGCGAGATGTACCGGGTCAATACCCCCCAGTTGCGTACCATCCCCGTCGCCAAGAGCATCCCCCTCCCTGAAAAATATCAGGTCAGCAGCTACGATAGCGTCAGGTCCCTCATCGAAAACAATACCGGTGAGTTCGCCGTCGCCAACTGCATCTGCAAGCAGGCTGTTGATTTAGCCGGTCAGAAATGTAAGATGACCGATATGCGCGAGGTATGCCTCATCCTTGACGGCGACCAGTACATCCACGGCGGCCTCGCTCGCCCCATCTCCCGCGAGGAAGCCCTTGTTATCCTGGAGAAAGCCCAGGACGCCGGCCTCGTCCTGCAGCCTTTGAACTCGCAGCGTCCCGAGGCCATCTGCTGCTGCTGCGGCGATTGCTGTGGTATCCTGAGGTCGGTAAAGCAGATGCCCCGCCCCGCCGACTTTTATGCCTCCAACTTCTACGCGGAAATCGACCCTGATCTGTGTTCCGGCTGCCAGACCTGCATCGAAAGATGCCAGCTTGACGCCCCCTTCATGAAGAACGGCGTCGCCGCCATCAACCTCGACCGCTGCATCGGCTGCGGTAACTGCGTCGTCGTTTGTGAGTCCGGCGCCGTCAGCCTCAAGAAAAAAGAGGCCGTCACCGTCCCCCCTCAAGACGTCAATGAGTTTTACCGGCGGGTACAGGCCGGGAAAAAGTAATAGGGCTTTACATCTCTGTCATTGCGGGGAGTCCCGATGTAATCGGGACAATCTCATTAATTATTGTCATTCCGGCGCAGGCCGGAATCCAATCCATCCCCTTTCGTAAAAGGAGACTAAGAGGAATTTTTATCCTCTCCCCCTTTAACGCAAAAAGGATATGGAAGATAACCGAGAAGTGACTGAAAATCTGATTATTGAAAACAAAAACGATAATTTGTGTTTAAAATAGAATAGTATAAAGATTAAACTATATATTTTTTACAATAAGCCCTTATCTCGAAGAATTTCAATATAAGCTTGGCGCGTTAATGTACAGTCTATAGCTTTTTTTAACTGTTCTTCGTTCAGTTTCAACTGTTGGCGAATGCTATGCTGCATAGGAAGGTCACCGGAGCCTTTTGAGCGCCTTGTCCGCGTGACAATCTTACCATCGTGTTCAAACCAAGCCAATAAATCACCCGTATCGCGAGTCTTGAATTCAAACTTGGAAACTAGACGGTCAAACTCATGTCTCTTAATTGTCATCGCCTAAGTATCTTCTCTTGCAGAACAGCCCACACTTTTTGTAGGTCCATACCTAAACGTTTCTGTTCTTTCTCCAGAGTGAAGTACAATTCACTTATTGCGCGTTGAAGATCAACCAAAGCTTCTGATGAATTTGTACCAAAGCCAAACTCGTTTATTTCTTCGGCTTCGGCTATTACTTGTTCATTTTCATAACTAAATTTCACCCTTATAGGCAAATTAACCTTGAGTCTGACATCTCTTAATGTACCTAGTAGAATTTCTTTCTGTACTTCTGTACGGGGAGATTTAAATATGCGACCCAATAGATCATCCATTAGATGTTGTATTTTAGCTTCATCTTCTGGAGGTGCCGCAGGTGGCTGTTCCTTTTCAATTTTGCCCATAATAATTGCTTGAACCATACCTTCTCCTTTCTGGGTTAGCTCCTTTGTACGGCATCTACAAACGTTGCCCCTAAAAATATAGAATTAACCCATACCTGAAACTCATATCTTCCCTCTATCGGAATAGGTAACGGAGGAAAGTTTATAATTACGTCGGTTGACGCAAGTCTACTTTTCGAGTTTAACTCACCATTTGCTTTCGCTAACATTTTACCCGAGCTAATTTGAATATATCGTATCTCTGTTTGGTAATACCCTTCAGCATCCGTTACTTTGGCATATAATGACATAGGACGTTGGGTGGGAAATTTCATTACAATTACCCTATCAAAAATACCAATAAGATTTTTTTTTGCAGAACTGGGGTCTGCTATCGCTACATCGCATACGAGCGCAGCCACTAAAACGGGAATTACATTACTGAGAGTCTGCGATTCCTGAGCCATACCTTCCCCCATAACCCCAAGTTAATATAGGACGCATAATTGTTAATAGTAAAGCACCAAATAGACATAATGTCAACAGGGGTGGTTTTGAATTATTACTCTTACATCAGTCTATCATTACTAATATCCTAAAGCAAAAGTCCTGCTTCCCCTCACTCCCCATCTCGCCCTATCGCGCTCCTCACCTCATAGTTTTTCGCCGCCTCTGCCGCCAGCGCCAGGCTCATCAAGAAGTCGTCGTGCCCTTGCGCCGGGTCCACGTAGAAGTTCATCGTCTGGCTCGGCCGGTACTGGCTCCGCGCCTTCTCCATCTCCTGCCAGAACTCCTGGTATTCCTCCGAGCCGTCTCCTTTGTAGACCTTTATCCGCCCCGCGTTCACCACCGCCAGCAGGTTGAATCCCAGCTCGCTCTTGGATTTCTGTGTGAACGTGAATGGCGTTACTCTTGAGCCCAGCGCCTTCCTTAAGAAAGCGCTCACCGGCTCGCCCATTCCCGTCGCGTCCACCACCACCCGCCGGCAGCGCCAGACGTTCTTCAGTATGTCCACGAGCTGGCCGTACACTTCGGTGTGCCGCTTCCCCGTCCAGCAGTAATGCTCCACGATCTTGATGCGTGGCTCTCTGTCTATTTCATAGTTCGGCGGGAACTCCACCTCGCCTATCGTCACCACCGTACTATCACGCTTCGTATTTCCCGTGGCCAGGGCTTCTCCCCCTCCCCCTTCTTTTTCCCCCGCTATGTCTATCCCTGCCACGTACATCTGTCCTTCCCTGCACCTTCGCATCCGCTCGTGGTCGCCCTGTAGCTGCGCCCGCTGCTGGGCGCTCAGGAAGCCACCGCCCCCGTGTATCGGCAGCAGGCGGTACTGCGTCATGAACAGCGGGTGGTCCGCGCCCAGCCGCTCTTTCTCCCCCATGACGTACGCCAGGTAGTCCGGGTTATGGCGCGCCACCTCTTCCCAGTCGTAGCGGAAGTGCCGTCGCACGCCGTCCCGCCTCTCCAGTTCCAGGTTGGTCTGTTTCACTTCCTCGAGAAGTGTGCTGTCGTCCCAGGCGGTGCCGTAGTGGACCGTGGTCACGTTGGTGGTCGCGCCAATCGGTTTGAACTCTTTGGTGTATTTCTCCTTGCTCACGTCCTGGCTCTCGTCGATTTCCAGGAGCAGGTGGGCCGTGTTGCCGACCACGCTGGCGGATGCGTCGGCCGAGAGGAAAATCGCCCGGGCGTTTCCCAGCCTGACGATGTAGCCCATTTCGGCCGTCCAGATTCCCTCGAATCCGGCGTTATTCAGCCGGTCCTTGAGTCGTATCATCGAGATGACCGTTTGCGGCTTGAAGGTCGGCGAGCACTTGATAAGGTTTTTTGCCTCGCCCATGTTCAGTGTCAGCAGCAGCAGCTCAAGCTGCGCCGATAGCTCGTTTTTACCTCCCTGCCGGGCGATTTCTATGGAGAAGGTCAGTCCCTTCCCGCCGAAAACGCTGTCAAGTATGGCGTTAGCCGCTTCCCGCTGGTACGGTCGCAGCCTCATTATGGTTGTCTCGGTACCCATCCTTTTATCACCCCCTGCCGGTTCATCCTTCGCGCCGTCGCGTTTCTGTCATTGCGAGGCGCAGCGGTGAAGCAGTATATCATCTCAATTCACCCTGAGCCTGTCGAAGGGATTCACCCTGAGCCTGTCGAAGGGATTCACCCTGAGCCTGTCGAAGGGATTCACCCTGAGCCTGTCGAAGGGTAAGCCTGCCTCCCCCACCTAAGACTTCAGCGCCCGCGGTTCACCAGAATATTTCGATGTTCGATACCGGCGTCGTACCGACATAGTAGTACCAGCCCACCGCCCACAGTAATGATTCCCAGAAGACATTGCTTCTGATTTGTGAGCGTGTTATGTAAGTTGGTTCTATCGCTATCAGTGTTTTTCCCTTCTCGACACGGGCGATTTTATCCGGCGACTGGGTGCAGTCGACGTATACCATTCCGTAATCTGTCGTCAGGAAGGCGTTTAAAGCATGCCCCACTTCATCCCCGGCGAACGCGGTATGTACCACCGCGGCCCGTATTCCGGCGGCCTCGGCGTTGTCGTGGACTGCCTGGGAGAACTGCGAGCAATCATATTCGCCAAGGATATATTGATGTGCTTCTGATTCGTCCCTGGCTAAAAAGGCCGTCAGTTCGAGCCACGTCGGGTTCTTCGCCTGGGTATTGTCCGTCAGGTCGACGTCGTAGCATTCGGCGCTGGCCGATATCGTCATCCCCAGTCCTTCCAGGGTCTCCTCGACTATCGTCAGTCGGTCTTTCGTGGTCGCCAGCTCTTTCTGCGATGACGTCAGCTCGCTCCTGGCCTGGTTTACCTTGGATTCAGCCGATACGACCTCCGCTTTCGTCCTTGAAAGTTCGCTCTCGGTGCCCGCCAGTTCGCTCTTCGTCTCTTTCAGCTCGGCCCTGGTGTCCGCCAGTTCGTCGTTAGCGATTCCCAGCTTTTGGAGCGTGCCGGCTAGCTCTGTCTCGGTGGAGTTCAGGTCAGTCCTGGTTACTTCAAGGTCGGCCCTGGTGCTGGTCAGGCTGG
>MGNQ01000056.1:20359-26921 GCA_001796865.1 Chloroflexi bacterium RBG_16_56_11 | reverse complement strand
TCCCCCTTCGTTTGCTCGAGCTCAGCTGAGAGCAGCGCTATGCCGTACTCCGCGGCCACGAGTTTGCCCTTGGTCTCGTTCAAACTGTTGTTCGTCATTACCGCCCAGACCGCGGCCCCCGCCAGTCCCGCCGCCAGGATTATTGCCAGCACCATCGGTATTCTGTTCATTTCGGTCTCCTTGTACTCGTTGTATTACGCGCCCTTCACTTTATCTGACCTCCGCCGTACAGTAAGCTATCAGCCAATTATCATATTACCCTCCCGCCGCCCAGTCAATTGAATTTTATCACCAATCCACCCTTGATTCTTACTCGACCCTGAAACGTCGTTCCTCGCCGCCGGCGGAACTGGCAGATATTTCGTTTCCGTAGCTTCACGTCCTTATATCCTCTTCCCGATGGCATTAGCCCCGACGCTTATCCCCAGCGGCAGCGCCACGTCTCTCAGTACGTTGCTGATTGCCTCCTTCAGTCCCTTCCGCTGCTCGGCGGTTATTTTATATCGCATCATTACCAGGTTCGCCAGTGCATTGGTCGCCTGCGCGATGAGCTTGATATTCTCCGGGTCTTTCTCCAGTAACGACTTTATTTTCACTCTCAATAAAGTAATCTCGTCATCAATCCCATCGAAATCCGAGGCCACTTCGAAGTCTAGTTTTCCCGCCTCGTCTAGTACCTTGGAATAAAAACCGTGCTTTCGTGCGTTCTGGTTACCTCTTTGCCCTCCCTTTCTTGTTGCTGAGTCCCTTCCGGTCATTTCCCCCTCCTTGCCCTAGTTGCTGCGCTGTCGCCAGCACTATCGTGTGGGCCGCCAGGTCCCACCTCTGGTTTTTCACTGCCGTTTTAAGTAACCTCATCCTGACCCCCTTAACATAACTCTAAAAACGAATCACGCTCGCTCAGCTTTGATTCGTTTTTATTTTTAAGATATTAGCACACATGTTCTTTTCATGCCATCCCATTTTGTCGCTACTCGGTGGATTGCTATTACCCCGCTTACCGTTATAGAATAGGCAACGGAGAGAACGAATGGCCATCACCCGGCAACTATTCCAGCTACAGGAGCTCGATACTGAAATTGAGCGCGACGAATCGTCCCTCAAAATCAAACTTGGTCTGCTGGGCAACCGGGATAGGCTGGACGCCGCCGGGGCCCGGCTGGCAGCCGAGCAGAAACGCCTCGAAGAGCTCAGGCACCGCCATAAGGAGGCGGAATGGGAAGTGGACGACCTCCTGCGTAAGGTTGCCGCGGCGGAAGAGCAGCTTTACAGCGGCCGCATTAACAATCCCAAGGAACTGTCTAACCTTCAGCACGAAGTAACGGCACTGAAGTCAAGGGGCGACCAGGCTGAGAACAAGGCGCTGGAAATCATCGACCTTGTTGAAGCGGCGGAGCGTATAGTTACCTCTGCCGGTGATGAATTACGCGCTCTTGAAGATGAGTGGCGCCGCCAGCAGCAGCAGTTGACCGTTGAGATAGGCCAGCTCAAGGTCAATTTGGACGAACTCCAGCAGAGCCGTCTCCAGCTGGTCGAAATGCTGCACGCCCCTACAGTCACTTTATACGATAAAATACGGCAGCAGAAGAAGCAGGCTGTTGCCAGGGTGGAACAGGGAATTTGCTGCGCCTGCCGTATTTCACTTTCGGCCAGCGCTCTCCAGAAGGCCAGGAGTGGCCAGCCGGTGCAATGCGGAACATGCGGACGCATTTTGTACGTTTCTTAGTCGGGAAGAATTGAGTATCGCTAGAGTCACCATCCATACCGACGGCGCCTCCCGGGGTAACCCCGGCCCGGCTGCCATTGGCGCCACTATCCATGATGACCGGGGCAATCCGCTAGCGCAGATTTCCCGTCGCATCGGCATCGCCACCAACAACCAGGCTGAATACATGGCCGTCATTGCCTCTTTGGAGAAGGCTATCGGCCTGGGCGCCACTCAGGTGACTCTCCTTTCGGACTCCGAGCTTGTCGTTAACCAGCTAAAAGGCCGCTATAAAGTAAAAAACGCCGCTCTCAGACACCTTTACCAGGAAATCGTCCGCCTCACCGGCCGGCTGGAAACCTTCACCGCCTCCACTGTGCCCAGAGGCGAAAATGCCGCGGCTGACGCCCTCGCTAACCGGGCCCTGGACGGGTTGCCGGACCTCGAACAACCCGGTTGACATCCCCCGGAGACAGTCCTATCATGTTCTGGACAATAAGACGTATCGGGGGTTAGCCATTAAAGTCGCAGGACCCCGGAAAAAACAATGGGTCAGCACGATTCGCTGGATAGGGCGTATCTGCGGACTCCTCATATCTTTATTCATCCTCGCCATGTTGATCGGCGAAACCATTATGACTTTTCGGGACGAGGAATATCCGCGCTTTAATGTGGAGAGCCTCTTTGTCATTGTTCCGGTCATCTTCACCATCGCCTTTTACGGTATCGCCTGGTGGCGGGAGAAAATCGGCGGCTGGCTCCTTGTTGCGGCCTATATGCTGTTATCGATGAGCCCCACCTTGCATACCCTCGTCTACGATAAGAGTTTCCACGTTTACCTCGGTATGTGGCTGTTTGCTTCGCCCTATCTCATCTCGGGTGTCCTGTTTCTGGTTGCCGCCAGGTTTTCCCCTGAATATAATCCCTGATCCGCCTCGTCTGGCGTGGGTCATTAACCGTCCCGTCCTTAGATTTTTATTGAACCGGCTGCATCGTGTTTCCAAGTTCCTCTTCCATTTCGTAATTTGAATTCGTTTACCGTGTTCCGCCTTCCCTGCCATTGACTATCCTTCCTGTCTCCACTAAACTATTAGCGGGTCAAGTAAACCGGGTGGCCGCCCCGGTGAACCCCGGTTCGTTCGGGGTGAAACCGGGGAGGAAAGTCCGAGCTCCCCCAGGCAGGGCGCTGGGTAATACCCAGGAGGGGCGACCCTACGGAAAGTGCCACAGAAACATACCGCCCCGGCTTCAGTCGGGGCAAGGGTGAAATGGTGAGGTAAGGGCTCACCGGCGGTCAGGTGACTGGCCGGCCGTGTAAACCCCGTCCGGAGCAAGACCAAATAGAGGGAATCAGGGACGCCTGGCCCTTTCCCCGGGTTGGTCGCTTGACCCCGATGGTAACATCGGGGCTAGAGAGATGGTCACCATCCCGATTTTATCGGGACACAGAACTCGGCTTACAGGTTTACTTGGCTCAACTTTAAACTCGTATTTTGCGATGAGTATTTTAAAGGAGAATAGTCGTTCATGCCGAAAAACAGTCCCGTCGCTATAGTTGTACTCGTAGGGGCAGTCCTGTTCCTGTCTTTCGGCGGCGGCTATCTGATCGGCGTTTCCCGCGTTTCCGATGGATCCGGAGGGCAATCTGCGTCTTCCAATCTTTCGGATAACCAGGCAAAACTGGATATCGTCAACGAGGCTTGGGATATCGTTTTTACCGACTACGTCGACCAATCGCGATTGAACTCGGATAACCTCAGCCGCGCGGCTATTGAAGGCATTATTACCGCCCTGGATGACCCTTATACTGCCTACCTCGAACCGGATCTTTATGATTTGGGCGTAAGCTCCTTCGAGGGTGAGTTCGAAGGTATCGGCGCCTTCGTCACCATGGAAAATAGGCAGCTGACCATTGCTGCGCCTATCGTCGGCTCTCCAGCGGAGAAGGCGGGTATCCGGGCGGGTGATACCGTGTTAGAAATAAACGGCGCCTCTACAGCTAATATGACCCTCGCGGAGGCCATCATCAAGATACGCGGTCCGGAGGGCTCGTCCGTTAAACTCCTCGTCCTGCATAGAGATGAGACCGACCCGGTAGCCGTCGACATTATCAGGGCTAACATCGAAGTGCCCAGCGTCCGCTTCGAAATGCGTGGGGATATCGCCCATATCACGATTACCGATTTTACCGCCCGTACTGAATCTGAAATGTCGCCGGTCATCCAGGACCTGAAAAAGAATGGCGCCAGGGGTATCGTGCTGGACCTCCGTCACAATCCCGGAGGCCTCCTCGATGCCGTTGTCAAAGTGGCCAGTCACTTTATCAAGCAGGGCGCCGTCACCCGGGTAATGAGCAACCAGGGAATAACCGATACCTATGAAGTCTCCTCGAGAGCCATCACCACCGACCTCCCTCTGGTCGTCCTGGTGGACGAGGCCAGCGCCAGCGGCAGCGAGGTGCTCTCCGGTGCCCTCCAGGACCATGACCGGGCCTTCGTGGCCGGGAACGTCACCTACGGCAAGGGCAGCGTTAACGTCTTACGCCGGCTCAGCGATGGCTCCGGACTTTATATCACCACGGCGCGCTGGCTGACACCTGACGGACACATGATTGAAGGACAGGGCATCGAGCCGGATAGAATCCTCGAGGTTACCGGTGAAGACGCCGTCCAGTGGGCGATTGACTACCTCGGTGGTAATCCATAGGGTACTGGGAAGAATCACATGACAGGCGAACACACATACACTGTCAACCAGGCTAAACTCTCCGTCATCCGCGGCGATATTACTCTCCAGTCCACCGATGCCATCGTCAATGCCGCCAACTCCGGTCTTATGGGGGGAGGAGGGGTGGATGGCGCCATCCACCGCGCCGGAGGTCCCGCTATCCTGGAAGAATGTAAACAAATCGTCGTCCGGCAGGGACACCTGCCTACCGGCCAGGCGGTCATCACCACCGCCGGAAAAATGAAGGCGAAGTATGTTATTCATACCGTTGGTCCGATATGGGGTGGGGGAAATATGGGGGAGGCCGGTCTCCTGACAAACGCCTACCAGAACAGCCTGGAACTGGCCGCTTCCCGCGGTCTGTCCAGCGTCTCCTTCCCTTCCGTCAGCACCGGAGCTTACAGCTACCCCGTCGACTCAGCTGCTCGCGTCGCCCTGCGCACCGTCGTGAATTTTTTGAGACAGGAGACATCCGTCAAAGAGGTCATCTTTGTCCTCTTCGATTCCCGCACCTACGAAACCTACGCCGATACCCTGTGGGACGTCAGGGGAGAAAAGGGTTAGATAGATTCACGGTATTACTCTGATAAGAAAGACCTAAAATGCTCATCGTCATGAAGAATGATGCCACGGAAGGACAGGTACAGGCCGTCATCCGGGAAATCCAGAAGATGGGCTACCGCGGTGTGCCCATGCCGGGAGCTATCCGGACGGCCGTCTGTATCATCGGGAACAAAGGACCCGTGGACGCCACGCAGTTGCTTTCCCTAGAGGGTGTCAGGGAGGCTATCCCGGTAACCAAGCCCTATAAACTGGTCAGCCGGGAAACGCACCCGGAGTCCAGCGTGATATCCGTCGGTGATGTCAAAATCGGCGGCGGAGAGCCGGTCATCATCGCCGGGCCGTGCGCCGTGGAGAGCGAAGAGCAGGCGTTGACCATTGCCACCCTGGTAAAAGAGCACGGCGCCCGCGTCTTCCGCGGCGGGGCCTTTAAACCGAGGACCTCTCCTTACAGCTTCCAGGGACTCGGCGAAAAGGGACTGAAAATACTCCAAAAGGTCCGCCGGGAAACAGGACTGCTCATCGCCACCGAGGCCATCGATAGCGAAAGCCTCTCACTGGTCGCTGGATACGCGGATATCGTCCAGATAGGCGCCCGGAATATGCAGAACTATTCGCTACTGCGGCTGGCCGGCCAGCTTAACAAACCGGTGTTGCTCAAGCGTGGCCTGGCGGCGACCATCGACGAGTGGCTCATGGCCGCCGAGTACATCATGTCCGAGGGCAACACGCGGGTCATCCTCTGCGAAAGAGGCATACGAACCTTTTCCGATAATACCCGCAACACCCTGGACCTGAGCGCCATACCGTCCATCAGGGAGGCCAGCCACCTGCCCATCATCGTTGACCCGTCACACGCCGCCGGCCGGCGCGACTACGTTATTCCCCTCTCGAGGGGCGCCATCGCCGTCGGGGCGGACGGGCTTCTCATCGAGGTACACCACGACCCGGCACACGCCCTTTCGGATGGGATGCAGTCGCTTTACCCGCAACAGTTCGCTGAGCTGATGGACGAGATTGGCCGGCTGAAGCAATTCCTTTAACATAAATTTTTTTAGGGAAACGAATCGTGGCCGGGACCCGTTTTTATAGTAATGTTAAGTGGAGACCCTGACCACAGTGTCCCCTTCCTTTTTGAGAAGTGAAGGGGTCAGTTAGGCAGACCATTTGACAATCTCCGGTCGTCAATTGTAAATTAGAGCAACCGGCGCCGCGCCGGCCAGGAGGTAGCGTATGGCGACACAAAGCCCGGCCTACCCGGTCACCCTCAGGGGCGAGCTGACCATCCCACCCTCGCGCGGCTGGTGGCTCCTGAAATGGCTGCTGGCCATCCCCCACTATTTCCTACTGGTTTTCTTGGGCATCGCGTTCATCGTGGTATGGATTATTGCCTTTTTCGCCATCCTGTTCACTGGCAAATACCCCAGAGGTCTTTTCGATTTCAATGTAGGAGTGCTACGCTGGGGATGGCGGGTGGGATTTTATAGCTATGCGGCCCTCGGCACCGACAAATACCCACCTTTCAGCCTCGAACCCGATCCTAATTACCCTGCCGACCTGGAAATACAA
>MGNQ01000056.1:18334-20278 GCA_001796865.1 Chloroflexi bacterium RBG_16_56_11 | reverse complement strand
GCGGTCTTATTTTGTGGCTGGCTATCTTCGGGGCCGTCGCCATGCTGTTTAACGGAAAGTACCCGGCTGATATTTTTAAGCTGGTAATCAACATGAACCGTTGGGTCTACCGTGTGGCGGCGTACGTTTCATTAATGAGGGACGAGTATCCTCCGTTCCGCCTGGACTAGGGCAATTAATTCGCACAAGACTGGGGCGCAGGACCCGTTCAAGAAATTAAAAATCAGCCGGAGTCACACGGCGGGCACGCCGGAGATAAGAAGTATCATTATGACCGGTCAGGACCGCCCGGCCGCGGTTATATTCGAAGCGGGTGATGCCTCCGGTGTCCAGCTTTATGCTCCAGAAAAACGAATTGTCCAGTCCGAGCAGGGCACAGATGAGCACCTTGTGCACGACACGGTGAGATACGAAAGCCAGCCGGCCTTCGCCGCACCTGACCAGCGCGTCCTCGATAAAGGGCTCGACCCTGGCCCTGACCTCGGCCAGGCTTTCGCCGCCGGGGATCCTCACCTGCTCCGGCGTGTCCAGCCAGTCGCGGTAAAACATGGGGTATTTTTCATTCACCTGGTCGACGGTCAATCCCTGCCATTCACCGCAGTCGATGTCGATCAAATTGGACACGACGTTGACATCCAATCGCTGCGGTCCGGCGATAGCGGCGGCGGTCTTTAACGCCCTGACCAGAGGGCTGGAGTATATTATGTCAATTTTCTCGCGAACTAGATACCGGCCCAGGAGCGCCGCCTGTTTCAGGCCGTTGCCATTCAAAGGCACGTCGGCCTGGCCGCGGAAAATTTCCCCGGCATTCCAGTCCGTCTCGCCGTGCCTGACCAGGATAATCTCCAACATACTCAGCACCCGCGGCCATCACGATGATGACTTTACCTTACACTTAAGCAGGTCACTGATTTTTCCCGGAGCATTGAGGTGTACGGGGCTTTTTGATTTTATCAGTATTATTGAACACCGGTATTGGTGGTATTTTTCTCTACTCCCGCCCGTGCCAGCCCGGTAATTCGTCTAATGAAATCGGTCTTCGCATTGGTATAGGCGTCCCGGTTATGCGCATATTTTTGCTTTTGCTCCAGTTTCAGTCTGCCATACTCTTCGGCGGTTTCGGGATGAGACAGGAGGTAATCCCTGAAGTAAAGCTCATCCCAGTCGCCGCTATACCTGACATGGACATGAAAGACCTGCCCTTTAAATCCTTCCGGGGTGTAGCCTTTGATAAACATCATATGAGGCGGCGGATTCTTGGGCTGTTCCAGGTATCTGTACCCCCCCAGTTGCATGTTGGCTATGAGCCTGGCAGTATTTGTATCATCTTTGATTTCAACCAGGATATCGACGGTCGGCTTGGCTATCAATCCGGGTACAGCCGTGCTGCCGATGTGATTTATCCTGACAATATTACGCCAACCGACGGCCTGCTCCACCATGGCCCTTTCTTTGAGGTAGTTCTTTTTCCAGGCAGGCTTATATTCGCTTAAAATGATCGGGAACAGCTGCGAACGTTCCTCATCCGTCATTTCATCTAAACTTTTGCTCATCTGCCGACTAATCCTTCCCGACCCTGAACGTCCTTGTTCCGCGGGCAGGAATCCGGAGCAGCCCATCAGGCCTCGTAGTCCACGACCCTTCTCTCCAGCCTTACCTTGCCGACGAAATCACCGACTTTTAAATGCTCGGGATGCTTTTGGTACAAGTGCAAATCGTCAACATTTTCGAACTCGGAATACAGCACGACGTCATAGGCGTCCGCAACTTCATTGGTATTGATGCCGACTTCAATCAACCTGACCTGGCTGATTTTCTTTTTCAGACCTTCAAGCTGCGACTTCATTTTACGGGCGTTTTCCGCTTTGCTAGCGCCCTCGGCGAAGTCCTTGAGTTTCCACATCACGACGTGTTTAATCATGCCCCTTCACAGCCCTACTCCTT
>MGNQ01000056.1:17975-18290 GCA_001796865.1 Chloroflexi bacterium RBG_16_56_11 | reverse complement strand
GAGGGCCGCGACCGCCCCGACGGCGGCGAGGAGCGGCGCCGCCAATATCCCGACCGCCGCCACCGGCGCCCCGACGCTCAGGGGAATCTCGAAAATGGTCTTCCCCTGATGTATCAAGCGCACACGCCTGGCGTTACCTTCCCTTATTATCTGCTTTACCTTATCGACGACCTGGCTGCCGGAAACGGTAAATTTTTCAGTCTCGGCCATAGATACCTCCCGGACTCACAGTGGTTGAGCAGCCGCATCTTCCTGCGAAGACGCGAGGCTGTCAAGGTAGCTCTGCAATATCAAGGCGGCCGCGGCGGCGTCGTA
>MGNQ01000056.1:17568-17949 GCA_001796865.1 Chloroflexi bacterium RBG_16_56_11 | reverse complement strand
TTAATCATCCGCTGGGCCTGAACGGTCGAAAGTCGCTCGTCGCGGAGCTCCAGAGGGACCTCGGTACGGCGACCCAGGGTGGCGGCGAACTCCCTGACCTTTTCCGCCTGTGGGCCCAGGCTGCCATCCATGGAAATGGGCAGACCGACGATTACCCGGCCGACTTCATTTTTCCGGATGATGGCGACAAGTGCCTCGATGTCAGTATCGTTGGCCTGTCGCACGATGATAGTCAGCGGACTGGCGATAATACCCAGGGGATCGCTGACCGCCACGCCGATGCGACTGTCCCCGACGTCGAGTCCCAGGATGCGGCTAATGCTTGCCTCCCTGCTCCACCAGGCTTTTTACTATTCCCAACGCCTCGTCGAGTTTATTCTT
>MGNQ01000056.1:17121-17543 GCA_001796865.1 Chloroflexi bacterium RBG_16_56_11 | reverse complement strand
TGCCGCCGCCGCCGCCACCGGTCACTTTGGAGACCTGCCGGACGATGTCGCCGGCACTATAGCCCCTGGCCACTACGTCTGTCGTTGCCGCCGCGATGAAGACCGGGCGGTCATTGCTTACCGCCCCCAATACGACAATACAGCTCTTTAGCCTCTCCCGGATGAAGTCAGCGGTGTCCCTCAAAACCTGCTGGTTGCCCGAGGGTATCCTGGCCGAGATTACTTTTATTCCTTTGACTGTTTCCACTTTTTCCAGCAGGGCTTCGGCCTCTTTTTTCGCCAGGGATTTCTCCAGGGAGAGAGCCCGCTTCCGCTCTTTTTCCAGCTCGGCGACGAGCCCGGCGACTTTGTCCGGGACATCGTCCGGAGTGGCTTCGACGGAACGGGCAATATCTTCCAGGCCGGTCAGGCGGCGGTCGATG
>MGNQ01000056.1:15960-17108 GCA_001796865.1 Chloroflexi bacterium RBG_16_56_11 | reverse complement strand
CGGTGACAGCCTCGATACGGCGCAGGCCGGCCCCGATGCTGCCCTCGGATATAACGTGAAAGTAGCCGATTTCGCCGGTAAAAGAGACGTGCGTCCCGCCGCAGAGCTCGGCGCTGACGGCCGGCTCACCGATTCTCATCACACGCACGGTATCGCTGTATTTTTCGTCGAAGATGGCGATTGCCCCCGACTTCACCGCTTCCTTATAGGGCATCTCCTGGTCATAGACGCACAGATTTTGCCGGACCTTATCGTTGACGAGGCGCTGGACCTCTTTTATTTCTTCGCCGCTCGTGGCGGCCAGGTGGGAAAAGTCGAAGCGGAGGCGGTCCGGGCCGACGAGCGAACCGCGCTGCTGGATATGCTCCCCGAGTACCTGTCGCAGGGCGGACTGTAACAGATGAGTGGCCGTATGGTTGCGGGCGATATCCCGGCGGCGCTCGACGTTGACGGCGGCGGTGATTGTTTCTCCCGCGGATAGAGTCCCTTCTTTTACTTTTCCCCGGTGCAAGACGAGGTCAGGCGGCAGGCGCACCGCACCGGTAACCGAAAACTGCCCGGCCTGCCCGATGATCTCTCCCGTGTCGCCGACCTGCCCGCCCATTTCCCCGTAAAAAGGCGTCGTGTCCAGAATAATCCCGGCCTCCTGCCCCGCTTCCAGGGAATCTACTTCACGGCTATCGATAAGAAGCTTCACGATGGTCGCGGCCTGTTCCAGACTCCGGTAGCCGACGAACTCCGTAGCTTCGACATCGAGCTTCGGTGCACCCACCGGACCGGTCGCTGATTTTTCGAACTTGTGGCCGGCGCGCGCCCGCTCCCGCTGCTTTTCCATCTCCCTCTCGAAGCCGGCAATATCGAGGGAAATCCCGCGCTCTCCGGCAATCTCCCGGGTAAGCTCGATAGGAAAACCAAAGGTATCGTAAAGCCGGAACGCCTCTTGCCCGGATATCTTTCCGACCCGCGCCAATATGTCGTCGATGATTTCCAGCCCGTTGCTCAGCGTCTCCTCGAACCGCGTCTCCTCGAGCCTGATGACCTTTAATATATAGTCCTGGCGCTGGACGAGCTCGGGATAGACGTGTCCCATCTTTTTGATGGCGGCTTGCGCCATCTCCGAAAGGAACGGCCTGTCCAGTCCCAGCCTC
>MGNQ01000056.1:4481-15941 GCA_001796865.1 Chloroflexi bacterium RBG_16_56_11 | reverse complement strand
GCCGCAGCAACCGGCGCAGGACGTAGCCCCGCCCCTCGTTGCCGGGGATGACGCCATCAGCGATGAGGAAGGCCAGGGCGCGCCCGTGCTCGGCTACCACCCGCATGGCCCGGTCGGTTTCAACATCAGCGCCGTACTTCTTTCGCGTCAGGTCGGTGAGCTTCTTGAGCAACGGGGCGAAAAGGTCGGTGTCATAGACCGTCCCTTTGTTGTTTATCGCCGCGACAGTACGGTCGAGACCCATGCCGGTATCGATGTTCGGCCGCGGTAGCGGGGTGCGGTTGCCCGATTCATCCTGGTTATACTGGGTGAAGACCAGGTTCCATATTTCCACGAAACGCCCGCAGGCGCAGTTCGGTTTGCAGTCGGCGCAGCAGGGCTGTCCGGTGAAGTCATAGTGGATCTCGCTGCAAGGTCCGCACGGGCCGGAGCTGCCCGCCGGACCCCAGAAGTTGTCCTCCTCGCCGCACCTGACTATCTTGCTCTCGGGGACACCAATCTCCCTCCAGTAGCCGCGGGCCTCGTCATCATCAAGAAAAACGGTTACCCAGAGTTTTTCCGGGGGCAAGTTCAGTCGTCCGGTGATGAACTCCCAGGCCCAGGCGATGGCCTCTTTCTTAAAATAGTCGCCGACGCTGAAGTTACCGAGCATCTCGAAGAAAGTCAGGTGCGTGGCGTCGCCCACCGACTCTATGTCGGTCGTCCGGAAGCATTTCTGGCATGAAGCCAGCCTTTTACTCGGCGGCACGGCCTCGCCAAGGAAATAGGGCTTAATCTGTACCATACCGGCGGTGGTCAGCAGCAGGGTCGGGTCATCTTTCGGGACCAGCGAGGAGCTGGGTATGATCCTGTGCCCTTTCTCCTCGAAAAATTCTAAAAAGGCCGTTCTTAGTTCGTCACTATTCACGTGATAACTCCGGAAAAGAAAATGGATAACTAACCATGATTGTAAGTTCCAGAGGCACTAGCTGTCAATGAGAAGGCTTCGCCAAGTAGCCAGCAGCGAAAGGGGAGACAAGCACTTCGTTAGAATTCGACCGTCAAGCTTCCATTTTCTTTAAAGCAGCTTTTGCAGGTATTTGCGCAGCTCCGGTCCGTATTCCTGGCTCTTTAAGCCCATCGCCATATTTGCCTTGAGCCATCCCAGCGGCGTCCCGGTGTCATAACGGGTCCCTTCAAGGGTAAAAGCGTAAAGTTTCTGCCGGTCCAGCAGGATTTCCAGGGCGTCGGTGAGCTGGATTTCGCCGCCTTTGCCGGGCTTGGTGGCACGGATGGCGTCTAATATCTCAGGGTTGAGGACGTACCTGCCGACGATGGCCAGCCGGGACGGCGCCCGGGCGGGCTCCGGCTTCTCAACCAGGCTCAAGATCCGGTTCACCCTCCGGCCAACCCGCGCTGGTTCGATAATGCCGTATTTCCGGGTATCCTCGCTGCTGACCTTTTCCACGGCCAGCACGCCGGCCCCGTATCTTTCGTAAACATTCACCATGCTTTTCAAACAGGGCACGACGCTGTCGATAATATCGTCGGGGAGGATGACCGCAAACGGCTCGTTCCCGACGATGTCCCGGGCGGTGAAGATAGCATTACCGAGGCCAAGCTGCTCCTTCTGCCGGACGTAGCAGATGTCCACCAGGGCGGAGAGCTCCTGCATCTGCTTCAGCAACACCGCCTGCCCTTTCCTTTCCAGGAAATACTCCAGCTCAAACGAGCGGTCGAAGTAATCCTCGATGGCCCGCTTGCCCATGGCGGTCACCATGATGACCTGCTCGATGCCGGAGTTGATAGCCTCTTCCACGGCGTACTGGATTAACGGCTTGTTGACCAGCGGCAGCATCTCCTTGGGTTGAGAGCGGGTGACGGGCAGGAACCTGGTGCCGTATCCCGCCGCGGTAATCACGGCCTTACGTACTCTCATCCTGTCCTCCTTTAATCTGCTCCCGGGTGAAAACGGCGGCGCCGTAGACCCCTGCCTCGTTGCCCAGAGCGGCGGTAACGATGCGAACAGCCCGCGATGACACCGGGAAGGCCCTTTCCGCAACCATGCGCCGCCCGGGCGCGAGAAGCAGGTCGCCGAGGCCCGCCATACCGCCGCCGACGACGACCATCTCCGGGTTGAAGATGTTGACCACGTTGACCATGCCGATGCCGAGATAATAGGCCGCGCGCGCCAGGACTTCGCTGGCCAGGGCATCGCCGCGGCGCGCGGCTTCACCGACGAGCTCGGCGGTGATACCGTCGATGCCGTTACCGCTCAGCGAGACGAGCGAAGATTTTTCTCCTTCTTCGATACGCTTAATAGCGTCCCTGGCGACGGCCGTCCCCGAGGCCAGCATCTCCAGGCAGCCGGTATTCCCACAGCCGCATCGCGGGCCATCGGCGTCAACGGTCATGTGGCCGAACTCACCGGCCGCGCCGACCGCTCCCAGGTACAGCCTGCCATCCGCGATTATCCCGCCGCCGATGCCCGTACCCACGGTGAATAAAACGAGGTGATTTACCCCCCGCCCCGAACCGCGGCGGTGCTCCCCGAGGGCGGCGGCGCTGGCGTCATTGATGATATAAGTATTTACCTTAAATTTCTCTTCGAGAATCGTTTTTAGCGGCACGTCGAACCAGTCCGGTATGTAGGTGATGGGGTCACAACCACCCCCCGTCCCGTGTCAATACAGCCGGCGCAGGCGATACCGATACCGCCGAGCCGGGAAGGTAACACATCATTACGGTTGAGAAACTCTTCGATAGCCGCCGCCAGTCGACCGATGACGGCGTTGACCCCTTCTGGCGCCAGCGTGGGGCGAACGTATTTATCCAGCATCTTACCGGACGCAGCGAAAAGAGCGAGCAACATCTTGGTGCCGCCGATATCCACGGCCAACACCGGCAAGCTGGCGTCTTTTTTCATCCGTCGGCCTTGTTAAACTTTAACGCGATTAGAAGCAGGAGCGGTTCCCGTCTGCCCCAGCTCGGCGACCAGAATATTCAGGGCAAGCTCGCCGTCAAGCGTGCCGGTCTTGACGGAGAGGTCGGCCTCCAGCAGTCGGTGGTACAACCGGTGCAACCGCTCTGCGGAATACCCGTCCGCCTGCTCCCAGGCCTTACGCAGCAGAAAATCCGAAGAGAGCCCCATGCTTTTCTGGATATCCCCGCGGGCCTTGCCCCTGGCCCTCATATCCTTCACCTGAACGATTATCCTTACCTGGCGGGATATCATCGCGAGGAGATGGGCAGGCGCGACCCCCTCTCTGAGCAATCGCTGTAAAAGCCCGAGGGCCTGACCGGCCCGGAACTCCAGGATAGCATCCACCATGGAAAAAATGCTGGCCTCCTGCGTGTAGCTAACCACCTCCCGGACGTCCGTTTCTTCAATGGGGCGTCCCGCGGCGTAGGTCACCAGCTTATCGAGCTCTCCAGCCATTATCCAGAGGTCGTTCCCCACGAACCGGACCAACAGGGCCACCGCCCGTGGCGAAATACTGCCGCCGGCGGCCTTCACGCGCTGTTCTATCCACTGGCGTAACAACGGCTCTTTCAAAAGAGGAAAGTTCCTGACGGTGGTCACGGACGAAAAGGCCCGGAGAAGGGGATTGTCAGGCCTAACGGCGCTCCCGATTATCACGAGCTCCGTAAAAGGAGGCACGTTTTTCAGGACATCGACAGTCTTCCGATGCTCGTCAGGCGAACCGGACGCACGGGGCGGTTTTTTCCTGGCGGTCCGCTCTGGAGGTCCGAAGCGCTCCAGCAGTCCTTCAACGATGACGAGGCGCTTTTCGGCCAGGAACGGCACAGTGTCAACGGAGTTGCGTATTTGCTCGAGCGTCGCCTGACGCCCGTCTAGGACGGTGGTGTTGGTCATCAGGGCGGTAGCGTCCCCGATGCCTTTTTTAATCGCTTCCAGCGCCTGCCGGATAGAAAAATCGTCCTTGCCAACGAGCACGTGCAGCAAAACTGTCCTCCTGGCCGGTCATCATATTGTACCATAACGGTGAGCGATTGTTTATCATTGCCGGCACGACGGTGAATCGTCCCGGTATTTCATGGCTAGCTTTGTTGACAAGCCTTTGGCCCCGCTAGTATCATAAAGTTGAAAGTATGCTTATTTTCAGGAAAAGGGAACCGACCTATGGCCGTAAAACGCGACTACTACGAGGTGCTGGGCGTGCCGCGAGACGCCTCCGGCGAGGACATCAAGAAGGCCTTCCGCAAGCTGGCATTCCAGTACCACCCGGACCGCAACCACGATAACGGCGCCTCGGAGAAGTTCAAGGAAATCAACGAGGCCTACGAAATACTCTCGGACGCCGACAAGCGCGGCGCTTACGACCGCTACGGGCATAGCGGAGGCGACGGGCTATTCGGGCGGGGGTTCGACGGGTTTGAATTCGGGGGTTTCGGCGACATTTTCGAGGCCTTCTTCGGCGGCACGGGCACATCACAGCGGCAGGCGGTCCGGCCCGGCAACGACCTCCGCTACTCGATTTCAATTAGTTTCGAGGAGGCGGCGCTGGGCTATGAAAAAGAGATAGAAATCAACCGGACGGAACTCTGCCCGACCTGCCGGGGGACACGCGCCAACCCGGGAAGCCAACCTGCCCGGTGCCCCACCTGCAACGGCTCCGGCCAGATACGGCGGGTACAACGCAGCCTTTTCGGCCAGTTCATCAACACAGCGATATGCACGCAATGTCACGGCGAAGGGGTGCTGGTTACCGAGCCCTGCCGCGACTGCAAAGGTTCCGGCTACCAGAAACACCACCGGCGCATCCAGGTAAAAATCCCGGCCGGGATTGATGACGGCAACGGAATCCGCCTCACCGGGGAAGGGGACGCCGGCTCACGGGGCGGACCGCCGGGCAATCTCTACGTCGTTGTCTCGGTGGCCCCCCACAAGTTGTTCAACCGGGAGGACGATAACGTCGTCTACGAGCTTCCGGTTAACTTCGCCCAGGCGGCCCTGGGGACAGAGATAGAGGTGCCGACCCTCTACGGGAACGCCAAATTGAAAATTCCTGCCGGCAGCCAGGCGGGAAAGATTTTCCGGTTGAAAGATAAAGGCATCGCCCATCTCCGCGGCGGTGGGCGCGGCGACCAGGTAGTAATATTACGAGTCGTGACTCCGGCTTCACTGAGCAAGGAACAGCGTAAGCTGTTCGAAGAGCTGGCGAAGACCATGGGCGGCGGCGGGACCGCGGGCTAACCGACTGAATTCCGGCGGCGATGCCGGAACAGGGAGAACAACCGCCAGCGACGACCGGAAAGCTCGTGGCGGGTATTACCACCCATCAGCTCGCCCGCGGCGTGACGCGGGTCGGCATCCTCATAGAGCACCTGATATATTTTCTCCGTGATGGGCATTTCCAGTCCCAGCTGCTGGGCGAGGTTCTGTGCCACCATCGTGGTGTTAATCCCCTCGGCCACCTCGGTCATCGAGTCCAGGATTTCCGCGAGCGGGCGGCCCCTGGCGAGCTCCGTCCCGACGTAATGGTTACGGCTGAGGGTGCTGGCGCAGGTGGTGATGACATCACCCAGCCCGGCCAGTCCGGAAAAGGTGAGAGGATTCGCACCGAGGGCCATGCCCAGGGCGGTTATCTCGGTCAGGCCACGCGTCATGAAAGCGGCCTTGGCGTTATCGCCGTAACCCAGCCCGTCGGCGATGCCGGCCCCCAGGGCGATGATGTTTTTAAGGGCCCCTCCCAGCTCGACCCCGATAATATCGGAGTTGGTAAAGACACAGAAGCTGGGGCAGGTGAGCAAACGCTGCGCTTTTTTGGCGGTGTTCTTGTCCTCGGAGGCAACCACGGCGGCAGCGGGGAGATTACGCAAGATTTCCCGGGCCAGGTTGGGACCGGAGAGGACGCAAATATTCCCCGCAAATCGCGGGTTTATCTCCTCGGCGATAACCTGGGACATACGCTTATTGCTACCAATCTCGAGGCCTTTAGCGGCGCTGATGATTAAAGTCGTTTTCGTAACGTGGCCGGAGATTTGAGATATGTTCTGCCGCATCGATGAAGACGGCACGGGCAGGATGACGCTGCTGACCTCATGCATCGCTTCATCCAGCTTGCTGGTGATGGTTACGGTTTCAGGGAGCTTAACATCCGGGAAGCGGTCCGGATCCGGACCTTTTTTTCTGAGGCGGCTGGCCTCGCGTTCCGTGCGCGCCCACAGCCTGACCGAGTTGCCTTTACCGGCCTGGAGCATGGCCAGCGTTATTCCCCAGCTGGTAGTGCCAATAATGGCAACTTTTTGCATCTTGTTCAGCTCGTAATTCTCTTCTGCGGGATTTTAGATTTATTTTGTGTGGCTGGGTGAAGGGGACGTCCCGGCCCTGGCCTTGTCGCCAATCTTGCGTTCGGTGCCGTTGTAAAGCCGGGAGATATTGTCGCGGTGCATAATGTAGATAAAGATAGCGCCAATCATGGCGTAGGTTACGTACTCAATGGCCGGGTAAGGCTTTAAATAGTCGATCTGAAGTATATTAAATGCCATTAACATGATGAAAGCGGTTACCGCCCCGATGATAGACCCGAGGGACATGTAGCGGGTCCTGAAACCGATAAACAGCATGAAACCGCCGCCCACAATCGCGGCCGGCCAGTACATAGCCAGGAGCCCACCGATAAAGGTCGAGACACCGCGCCCGCCTTTGAACCTGAGAAACACCGACCAGGTATGCCCGGCGATAGCCGCCAGCGCGGCCACGGCCTGGGCGCTGCCCGTTAGCCACGGGCCGGTCTCGCCGGCGTTTAACCTGGCGACAGCGAATATAATCTCGGCGATAAGGACGGCCATGACGCCTTTGGCAACATCGAGGATGAGGGCCAGCGCGGCGGCCTTTTTACCGGCCGTCCGCAGCACGTTGGTCATCCCTATCTTGCCGCTGCCTACCTCCCTGATATCGGTCCGGGCGAATGACCGGGCGATTAAGAGACCGAAAGGGATGGAACCGAGAAGATAGCCAATAAGGGCCACGGCTAAAAACAGGGCGGGTATCATGACTCCCTCCTCGTCTTGAAGATAAGGCGAAGCGGGGTGCCGGTGAACCCGAAGACCTGGCGCAGGCGGTTTTCCAGGTAGCGCCGGTATGAAAAATGGACCATACTGGAATCATTAGTAAAAAAGACGAAGGTGGGGGGGTTGACTTCCGCCTGGGTGGCGTAAAAAATCTTAAGCTGCCGGCGGCCGGCGCGGGGGCGGGTATGGGAGGCAACCGCCTGCTGAACGATATTGTTCACGGTGGCGGTAGCTAACCTTTTCGTCCTTTCCTGGTAGACCTGGATGACCTGGGGCATTATCCTGTCTACTCCCTGCCCTGATTTAGCCGAAGTATATAATATCGGGGCGTAAGACGCAAATTTTATCTGGCTCCTGACCAATTTATTCCAGCCAGCCGTGTCTCTTTCTTTGATAAGGTCCCACTTATTAACGACGATGATAATGCCGCGGGCGGCCTCCTGTATATACCCCGCAATGTGGGCATCCTGAGCGGTCACCATCTCGGTGGCATCAAGGACCAGCAGGGCGATATCGGCGCGGTCGATGGCCCGAAACGTGCGCATCACGCTAAAGCGCTCGACCCCGACTTTCACCTGGCCCCGCCGCCGGATGCCGGCTGTATCAATAAGTAACACACTTTGTCCGTGAAAGTCAACCAGCGTATCTACGGCATCGCGGGTGGTGCCGGGGGCGTCATCGACGATGGCACGCTCGTCTCCAACCAGGGCATTCAGCAGCATTGACTTGCCCACGTTCGGCCGACCAACGATGGCGACTTTGACGGCTTCCGCAATTGGCGTAGCGGGCACATTACCGGGGAGCAGTTCGACAACCCTGTCGAGCAGCTCGGCGACGCCGCGCCCGTGATGAGAGCTGATGGCAACGGGGTCGCCGATACCCAGCCGGTAAAAGTCCACCGCCTGAGCCTCAAGCCGGTCGTTATCCGCCTTGTTGGCGGCGAGAAGCACCGGCTTGCCGGCCCGCCGCAGCATATCAGCGACTTCAAAGTCCGCGGCGGTGGCCCCGGCGGCAACATCCACGAGGTCGATGATGATGTCGGCCTCACGGATGGCGGTATCTATCTGCGCCTTGATTCCCCGGCCCACCGGAGTGTCCGGTTTCAACTCGAGCCCGCCGGTATCGATAAGGGTGAACTCGACGCCGCGCCAGGACGCGTCGGCGATATTACGGTCGCGGGTTGTCCCGGGCTGGTCCTCGGTGATGGCCACGGGCTTTCCGACAATCTTGTTGTAGAGGGTAGACTTACCGACATTGGGGCGACCGACGATGGCGACGATAGGCCTGGACATATCAGCTAAGGCCGTTTACCGGTAGTCGGCCTGGCCTACCTCCAGGCCGCCGAGGATATCCAGCAGGAGGGCCTTCAGCATATGCATCTTGTTTTCCGACTGCTCGAAAACGACGGACTGCGGACCGTCCATGACGGCATCGGTCACTTCCTCGCCGCGGTGGGCCGGCAGGTCGTGCATGAAAATCGCGTCCGCCCTGGCTAAAGACAAAAGCTCGCTGTTTACCTGGTACCCGGCGAAGGCCTTTCGGCGCTTCTCCGCCTCGCTCTCCTGCCCCATGCTCGTCCAGACATCAGTATAGACGATATCCGCCCCGCTGACGGCCAGGCGCGGGTCTTCCGTACAAAATATCGTACCTTTGCTCGCGGCGGTAAGGTCACCGGCCTGGCCCAGGAGCGCCGGGGCGACGGCATAGCCAGCCGGGGAGGCGATGCGGAAGTTCATACCGGCCAGGGCCGCGGCCAGCATCAGGCTGTGGGCGACGTTATTGGCGTCCCCGACGTAGGCGATTGTCAAGCCCTCAAGCTCGCCTTTCTTTTCGTAAATGGTGAGAAGGTCGGCCAGGGCCTGGCAGGGGTGCTCCAGGTCCGAAAGAGAGTTAATCACGGGGACACGCGAGTGCTGCGCGAAAAGCACCAGGGCCTGGTGCGAGAATACCCGGGCCGCAATGCAATCGACATAACCGCTCAGCACGCGGGCGACGTCAGCGACGGACTCACGCTGCCCGAGTCCCACATCGGCGGGTGAAAGGTAGATGCAATGCCCCCCGAGTTGCCTCATGGCCACCTCGAAGCTAACGCGGTGGCGCAGCGAGGGCTTTTCAAAGAGAAGCGCCAGGACTTTTTCAGCCAGCGCGGAGCGCCGGCCAGCGGTTTTCATCTCGACAGCGCCGGAGATGAGGCGCCGGATATCGTCCCGACCGAGGTCGGATATGGAAAGTAAATCTTTTCCCTGCAATGGTGTCCTCCTGTATTCCACCAGTATATCACGAAATGAAATTTTTTCAACAGGGTCGGGGGTCCCGCTCCATATCAGTTGGCGTAACGAGCGCAACAATGGATTATTCAGCCGGTGAACAGGCATATCTACCGGTACATACCACGGACCGCCAGCGTGTTGACATTTCAAACAATCAATGGTATTATGCCTAGATATTCTATGTATTATTGACGTCTAGGTATTTACCGCCGGGGCAGCGGTCCTGAAAAATAAACTGAGGAGGTCACGATTACAATGAAAATGGTCAGCCTGGCAATTTGCTCACTGGGTATCTGGGTGGTACTCAACTCATTCGTTGACGGCAACTGGGTAGACATCGTTTTCGGCACAGTAGCCGCGGTCCTGGCCCTGGGCGGCGCCTTCATGAAATCTTCTTAACCAGGTATTTTAACTCTAGAGAAATTTCGCCGGTCCGCTGCCCCGGTGTCGCGAATGAAAAAGTCCCTCCCCTCTTGCATTAGCCACGATTCTCTGCTAGTATGGACATACATAGCGAGTCTAAGTAAAAGATAGACGAGGTGATGCACGTGATACCGAGACGTGACTTACTGAAGGGAAGTTCAAATTCACTGTTGCTCTGCCTGCTGGAGCAGCAGCCGATGTATGGTTATCAAATTGTCAAAGAACTGGAAGTCAGGAGCCAGGGCTATTTTAAGTTCAAAGAAGGGACGTTATACCCGGCCCTCCACCGGCTGGAGAAATCCGGCCTGATATTGGGGAAATGGCAGATGCTGCCCAACGGGCGGCAGAGGCGATACTACCACATTACCGCCAGAGGACAGGACAAACTGGCCATGGAAAAGACCCAGTGGCAGGACTTTTTAGCCGCGATAAAATTGATACTGCAACCAGAACCTGCCAGTCCCTGAAGGGGTTCTGCCGATGACTTCGGAGTTTATACAATACCTGGAATCCATCCGATACAGGGCGAAGCTCGGGGGGCCGCGCGAAAACGAGGTCCTCAGCGAGCTGGAAACACATATCGAGGACAGGCTTCAGGAGCTCACCGATTCCGGGATCTCCGAGGAGGAGGCTATCCGGACCTGCCTGGGACAAATGGGTAGTCCGAAGCTGGTAGCCCGGCAAATCTACGAGGCTTATAGCCAGGGCAGCTGGAAACAGGTCCTGCTGGCCTCGATGCCTCACCTGCTCTTCGGGGGGCTGTTCGCCCTCAACTGGTGGCAGCACATCGGGTGGCTCTCGGCCCTGCTGCTGCTCGTGCTGGCTACGACGGTCTACGGCTGGTGGCACGGTAAACCCACCTGGGTGTTCTCCTGGCTGGGATATTGCCTGCTGCCCGTGCTGGCCGTCGGGCTGATATTGCTTTACCTCCCGCGGGGATGGTCATTCCTGGCCATACCCATCTACGTGCCGCTGGCCCTCTGGTGGCTGTTCCGCGTCATCATCCAGACGACCCGTAAGGACTGGCTGTTCAGCTCGCTCATGCTCCTGCCGATGCCGATATTCATCGGCTGGTTCCTGGCGATTTCGCCTGGGGCGAAGCTAACGGAAACCAGCCTGCAACGGGCGTATTACTTCGCCCCGTGGATAGGGCTGAGCTTCGTCACCCTGGCGGCGACCATCGCAGCATTTATCCGCGTCCGGCAGCGCTGGCTGAGGGTGGGACTGCTGGCCACCTCCGGCCTCCTGACATTGACTCTCGTCGTGTACTACGCGTTCGGTCGGCTTAACACACTGACTTTCCTGGGACTGATTCTCGTCATGTGGGGAGTGTTCCTGTTACCTCCTTTGCTGGAGAGGCAGCTCCGGAACAGCCGGAAGGTCCTGCCCAAGCCAGAAGCCATACCAACTTCCGGGTGCGAATAACCCCTTCAGGAGGTAGGCCAACGAGACAAGTAGCGGTCGTTACCGATAGCGTGGCGTGCCTCAACCAGGAGCTGGTGAAGCAGTACGACATCGAGATAATCCCGATAAACTTTTTTGCCGGCGGGAGAATTTACCGGGACTGGGTGGATATCACTCCCTCCGAGGCCTACAAGCTATTCCTGGAAGACCCTGACTCTTTCAACACCTCCGCCGCTTCTCCCGAGGACTGTCTCCGCGCTTTCCGCAACGCCAGCCGGAAAGCCAGTAACGTTCTTTGCGTCACGCTTTCCACGAAGCTCAGCACGGTATACGAGGCGGCCCGCGA
>MGNQ01000056.1:0-4381 GCA_001796865.1 Chloroflexi bacterium RBG_16_56_11 | reverse complement strand
GTGGCACTGGCGGCCGCCCGGGCCGCCGCCGCCGGCACAGACCTCGCCGGGGTAGCCCGCACGGCGGAGGAAGTCAGGGGGAAAGTGCACGCCATCGTTTTTCTCGACACGATACGCCATGTCTATCGCTCCGGCCGCATACCCAAAATCGCCTCGCAAATAGGGTCGGCCCTGAACATCAAGCCGATACTTACCATTTCCGGGGTGGTCCATTTCGCCGGCATGGCAAGGAGCCGTAAACAGGGAATCGGGCGTATCCTCCAGATGATGCGGCACCGGGTGGGAAAGCTGCCGGTACACGTCGCCGTGACGCATGCCTACGCCCCGGAGGAGGCCGAAAAACTGAAGGGGAGAATCGCCGCCGAGTTCAACTGCGTGGAGGTCTGGCTCTCCGAGTTCAGCCCGGTCATGGGCTATGCCTGCGGCACGGGCACCGTCGGGGTCGCCTTTTACACCGAGGAGACGGCCTGAAATGGTCTGGGAAATCATTGTCGCTATTGTCGTCGGCTACTCGTTGGGCTCCGTCCCTTTCGCTTATATCGTCGGACGCCTGAAAAAAGGCGTGGATATCCGGCAGGTCGGTGGCGGCAACGTGGGCGCCCTGAACACCTACCGCGAGATAGGGCCGGTCTACGGTATCGGCGTCCTGGCCGCCGATATCGCCAAGGGGGCCGTGGCCGTGCTCATCGCGCGGTGGCTGGGGCTGGCGGTTGCCTGGGTGTGCGTGGCCGGTTTCGCCGCGGTGATTGGGCATAACTGGCCCATCTTCCTCAAATTTCGCGGCGGAAAGGGCGCCGCCACGGTCATTGGCGTGCTGCTGGCACTGCTGCCGGTGGAACTACTCATCAGCGGTGGCATCGTCCTGATACTCATCGGCGTCATCCGGAATGTTCGCCTGGCGCTCGTGGCGCTGGCGTTCGCACCTCTGCTCGCCTGGATTTTCAACAAGGATATCGCTTACATCTACGCCGCCCTGGGGCTGTTGCTGTTCATCGGCGTGAGGACGGCGCTCAGCCTCAAGAGCGAAATGGCTAAACCCGGCGTGAAGAAAAACCTCATCATCGACCGCGACCATACCGCCTGGCAGACGAAAAAACACTCATCTCAATAGGCCGACCCATGCAAAAAATAGCCATCGTTACCGATACAACGGCCTGCGTCCCGCCGGAGCAGGTACAAACCTACGGTATCGAGGTGGTATCGGTACAGCTCATCATCGACAACCGGTCTTACCGGGACGGGATTGACATCACCCCGTCGGAGTTCTACGCGATGTTGCGCAAGTCCCGGAAGACGCCGACCACCTCCAGCTCATCACCGAGTCCCTACCTGGAGGCCTTCCGCCAGGCCAGCCGCCGTACGGAAAATATCCTTTGTCTCACCGAGCCATCGCGGTTCAGCGCGATGTTCGACTCGGCAAGGGTGGCTGCCGAGATGATGAAAAACAACTATAAGGACACCGTCATCGACGTGATGGAATGCACCACGGCCGCCGCCGGCCAGGGGCTCGTGGCCTTGGCGGCCGCCCGGGCGGCGGCAACAGGCAGGCCACTACCGGAAGTCAAAGAAATCGCCATAGATATTATGTCAAGAGTAAACCTCTTCGCCGCGCTGGACACGCTGCAATACCTGGCCAGGAGCGGTCGCGTCCCGCAGGCCGCCGCACTGGTGAACTCCATCCTCAATATCAAACCCATTTTTACCCTGGACCATGCCAATGCCCATACGGTCGCCCTGCCGCGGACGATGAAAAGCGCCATCGCGCGCATGCTGAAGCTGATGGACGCGGCCAGCGCCAAAAACGAGATGCTGCATGTCGCGGTGATGCACGCCGACGCCCCGCAACTGGCGGCGGAGTTTCAAGACCGCATTAGTGCCCGGTTCAAATGCCGGGAGATATTCATCACCGAGTTCACACCCGTGATGGGCGTGCATACCGGGCCGGGACTCATCGGCGTAGCGTTCTACGGCGAGGCAGCTAGTTGAATTAATCGCCCTCTCCTAGCCAAAGCGCCGAAAACCGATTATAATCTTAAGGTATGGTAAGTTCCCAGGTCATCGCTGACGCCCGGCGCTTGGCTGGAAGCCTAGGCCAGCTACCTGCCCCGGAGGCAAAGCCAACTATCGTCGTCGTCAGCGGGCTGCCCGGCACCGGCAAGTCCTCTTTCAGTCGGCGGCTGGCGGAGCGCCTGCCCTTCGTTATCCTGGAAAGCGACGCTCTGCGCAAGGCCCTCTTTGCCGAGCCGACCTACTCGGCCACCGAGAGCGCCCGCCTCTTCAACACCATCCATTTCCTCATCGACGGGCTCCTGAAAAAGGGGATGCCGCTGATACTGGACGCTACCAATCTTTCCGAGCGCTACCGCGAGCGTATCTACAGTATTGCCGACCACCGGCAGGCCCGGCTCATCCTGGTGCTCGTCCAGGCCCCGCCCGGGGTGGTCCAGGAACGCCTCAAGGCTAGGGCGGGGCGGAGAGATAGCAGCGAAAGCTCAGAGGCCGACTGGGCAGTCTATGAAAAACTGAAAACGACGGCGGAAAAAATACGCCGCAACCACTTCGTCGTGGACACGTCGCGGGATATCACGCCGATAATCGAAAAAATAGTCCGGGAAGCCAGTCGATGAAAGGAGTTACCTAATGGAGATAAAAGCCGTGGCCGGCGACATCGCTAAAATCAGGGCCGGGGCTATCATCGTCAACCACTTCGAAGGAGCGAAGCGGCCTGAAGGGGAAGCCGCTGCCGTGGACAAGGCCATCGACGGGGCGATATCACGCCTCGTCAAGCAGGGAGATATCAAGGGGAAACTCAATGAAGTCACGGTGTTGCACGGCCCGGGAAAACTGCCGGCAGGCCGCGTCGTCGTTACCGGCCTGGGAAAGAAAAAGGAGCTGACCACCAATAAAATACGCGGCGCCGTGGCCGAGACGCTCCGTTACCTTCGCCAGAAGAACGTCACCAGCGCGGCCACCATCGTCCAGGGAGGCGGCGTCAACGGCATTAAAACTGAAGAGGCCGTCCAGGCGTTAACCGAAGGGGCGGTACTCGGGCTATACACATTCCGCCGCCACATGACCAAGAAAGAAAATAACAACGTCGAAATCAAAGAACTCCGGATAGTCGGCCGGGAAGGGGCGGCGATGCAGCGGGCCATCGACAGCGGCCAGGTGCTGGGGGAGGCCGTCAACTGGGCGCGCGACCTGGTCAACGAGCCGTCCAACTTCATGACACCGAGCGACATGGCCGCGGCCGCGCGCAAGCTGGCCGGTGAATATGGACTGAAGGTCGAGGTGCTCGAGAAAAAACAGATGGCCGAGCTCGGCATGGGTGGTATCCTCGGAGTGGCGCAGGGCAGCCAGCAGCCGCCGAGGTTCATTATTCTCCGGTATAAAGGGAGCGGCGCCAGCGGACTGGATATAGCGCTGGTCGGCAAAGGGATAACCTTCGATTCCGGGGGCATCGACATCAAGCCGTCGGAAGGGATGCAGGAGATGAAGGGTGACATGGCCGGGGGCGCCTCGGTCATGGCGACACTCATCGCCCTGGCCCGGCTCAAGCCGAAAATCAACGTGACCGCCCTCGTCCCGGCCACGGAGAACATGCCGAGCGGCACGGCGATGAAGCCGGGAGATATCATCACGGCCATGAACGGCAAGACCATCGAGGTGCTCAACACGGACGCCGAGGGACGCCTCATCCTGGCCGACGCGCTGAGCTACGCCAAAAAGCTCGGCGCGAAGGCGATTATCGACGTCGCCACGCTGACCGGCGCCTGCCGGGTGGCGTTGGGGGAAATATGCACCGGGGCGTTCACCAACGACCAGGCCCTGCTCGATAAAGTCATGGCCGCCACCAGGGAGACCGGCGAGCTTACCTGGCAACTGCCGATGTTCGACGAGTACCGGGAGCAGCTCAAGAGCGATATCGCGGATATTAAGAATATCGGGGGCCGGTACGGCGGGGCGATTACCGCCGCCAAGTTCCTGGCCGACTTCATCGACGGCACCCCGTGGGTGCACCTGGATATCGCTGGCACCAGCGAGACGGATAAAGAAAAAGGCTACCAGGTAAAAGGGGCTACCGGCGTGCCGGTGCGCACCTTGGTTAATGTTATTCTCTCCATGGCGAAGAAATAGCGGATAAAGGAGGAATCTATGAAAATCAAATACCTCGCCCACGCCAGCTTTCTCCTGACCTCGGACTCCGGAATGAAAATCATCACCGACCCTTACGAGATATCGGAGGGATTGAAGCACGGCAAGATAAACGAGTCGGCGGACATCGTCACCGTCAGCCACGAGCACGGCGACCATAATAACACGGCCGCCGTCAGGGGCAACCCTAAGATCACAAGAGACTCGGCCGAGATAAAGGGCGTCA
>MGNQ01000055.1:120403-126819 GCA_001796865.1 Chloroflexi bacterium RBG_16_56_11 | reverse complement strand
CCGCTTTATCCTGGTAAAGATGACAGCCGCTATACCTCCCCCTGCCAGCGCACCCCAGATGGCCAGGCCACCCCCCCAAACCGCAAATGCCTGAAGCGGGTTACCGGCATACAACTCCCATCGGTCGATGACGTGGAACAGCCTGGCTCCCACAATGCCTCCAATCAGAACCCAGGGAGCCAGGGAAAAGATTATTTCTTTGGAAATACCTTTTCTCTTGCCCTCTCTTACCGATATGACAACGGCGGCGATGACCGCCAGTATCACGAAGATACTGTACCAGCTAAGCATGAAGTGTCCGATATGTAATGCTACCGGGTCTATATTAATTACTATCCCGTTCATCAGCCCTCACCTAGTCCTGTTCCTTGTAATTTCGTTTCAGGCTCAGTGGCCCCCATCAATTCCACAGGATGGCTCCTTTCCTATCTCTTTCCTGTTTAAAAGAAGAATATCGCCCTTCAGCCGGCTTGCCATCGCCAGTCTGGCAAAGCTACTACCGACAATAAAATTATTCGTACTCGTGCGTCATCTGATTAGCTAGAAATCATTTCCCCAGGGCCACATTCCTACACGCCGATTCCAGCCGTCGCCGCCCCATGGCCACTCGTTTTCTTTAACGTTCCGTATATCGTCTGGTTGCCTTCCAAAGGCCTGCCCGTGACCGGGAATGTACCATGTGCGCGGCTGGGTGCCCAGTTCTTCTTTGTAGCGGTAGGCGTCGTTGTCATCCAGGAACTTTGATAGCATCACGATTTCTTCGCCATTGGTAGCCACATCTTCGTCCAGGTCGCCGAAATAGAGAGCTTTCATAGGGCAGGCGGTTACGCAGGCTGGAAGTAACCCCTTTTCATATAAATGGGGGCAGAACTCGCATTTTATCACCGTTCCTTTTATCGCTGGCACGGGATACTTCGGAGTATATTTGGTGAAGTAAGCCTCAGGGGGAAGCTCTGGTTCACCCCAGTTAAAGAAGCGCCTCTGGTAAGGGCAAGCCGCCATGCACAATCGACAGCCAATGCACCGATAAGCGTCGATGAGCACGACACCCTCTTCTGTATGATAGGTTGCTGCTACCGGACAAACGTTAACGCAGGGGGCGTTCTCACACTGGTAGCAGAGAGAGGGTATAAAATATTTGCCTCCACCAGGAAGCCCCTTTTCATAAATCTCAATCCATTTTTCGCCTTTGGGGATGTAATGCACCTGGATGCATGCCTGAAGGCACTGCGGCGGCGAGTCGATGGTAACGCATCCTTCGCATCTTCTTAAGTCAATAACGAAAGCCCAAGCGCGGCGTCTCCCCCTCGGGTGGACAGCTTCGTTATTTGCCGCAAGGACTTGTCCCATTGTCCAAACTGGTAACCCTGCGGCTGCAACGATGCCCAGTCCCATTGCTGACTTCTTTATGAAATCACGTCTGGTTACGCCTTTATATTTAGCCGTAATCTCTCCTTTTCCATGGCGCCAGGGAAAGGGGCCAGGTCGTTGCCCCTCTCCCTGGGTGACGTACAAAAGGTTTGCCAGTTTACATCATGTGGTGGCTGCCGTGACCGGCCATTAGCTGCCCGCCTCCCCCCACATATTTGGCGGGGTTGGCATCAAAGGATTTTTTACATCCCTGAGAGCAAAAGTAGTAGGTCTGGCCCATGTATTCTGATTTGGCTGCTGCTGTTTTCGGGTCTACGTCCATGCCGCAGACGGGGTCTTTTACTTTTGTCGCACTGGCCGTCGGATTTTGCGCCTTCATCCCGGCTGGTTTCATCTTCATACTTTCCCCCTTTTCAGTTTTCTTGCCAAAAAGGTTGTCGAACAGTCCCATATTACCCTCCTTTGGTATCTCTAGCTGTTGTATCGCTGGAGTTGGCTTATCTTTTGGTGTACCTCTCCACTACCTCTACCAGTTCGTTCACGTAATCGTCGCTATGGTCATTTCGAGTGAGGGCATCCTTGACACAACCCTTGATATGGTCCTTCATGATGATCGCCGCGACTTTTTGCGTCCCGGCAATTATTGAGTAGAGCTGGTTAAGCACATCAACACAGTACTTGTCCTCTTCAACCATCCTCCGGATGCCTTTAAGTTGCCCCTCCATTTTTCTCAGGCGAAGTAAGATTTTCTCTTTATCGCTTACATACGATGGCATCGTTTACCTCCCTGTTTATATTATATATGCCCTATGGGGGCATCAGCCTCATTATAAGAGACTCTTAATGATTGTGTCAAGACCTGCACTAACTGGGACCATTCTAACAGCGGGTATTTTTAATATTCTAAGGAAAATCTTATCTTCTTCTAAGGAAAACATTATCTTCTCGTCGTGCTTAAGTCTGGTGTGACAGGCTTGACAGCGCCCCTGGTTAAGCATATATTAGATATAGAGATGCCCATAGGGGGCATACGGCACATAGTATTTGAACATTCAATGAAGCGAGTACAGAAATGTTGGAATTCTTGCGAAGCTATGGCATCTGGATAGTCCTGGGACTGCTCTTCTTGTTCATGCTCCGGCGTCACGCTCATGGAGGCGGCGGGGGCTGTGGTAGTACACATCAACATGAGCAGGAGGGGTCAGAAAAGAAAGAGGGGCAACAGGAATCAGCGAAGCAAAGTTCAGGTTGTCACTAGGAGGACGAGGAGATGTGGTGGAAATATCAGAACAAAAGTGACCCATGCCAACGATTGGGGACCCCAAGGTCCGGAAGCACTCCCATGTTCTGGGCCCTGATTATGTGGTTATGTGCTTTACCCCTGCTGTCATTACTGGCAGCTCCCTTCCTGGGCTGGAAAGTCACGGCTTACCTGGCGGGGTTTCTCTTAGTAGCTGACCTGGTTATCTGCTGGCGTATATGCAGGGTTCGCATACCCAAGGACCCCCCAATATGTGCAAGGTGCCTTAAGCGTTTGAGCGCGCAGGTTCTGCGTACCGAGGAACCCCAAGGCGAGAATTAAAAAAGAATAATTTGAGACGGTTCTAAGTAACCATATTGGAGGTAATTATGCCAATAGACCCAGTCTGCAAAATGACAGTAGACGAGAGCACCCCGTTTAAGGCGGAACTGGGGGGGCGGATGTACTATTTCTGCGCCCAGGACTGCCTGCAGACGTTCTTAAGCCCCGAAAAACAACTGAAAAGCATGAAGCGCAGGGTCACTATTGCCCTGACGGGGGTGCTACTGATAGCCTTCCTCAGGGTAGTCGCTCTGTTCGCTCTGGCGGCCGGAGTATCAATAGTTACCTGGGCGCCGATACCTAATTTGCCGTGGTTTACCTGGGGGTACTGGCTGTTTATCCTGACCACACCCGTACAGATTTTCGGAGGCTGGAGTTTCTATAAGGGCGCCTGGACGGCAATCAAGGCGAGGAGAGCCAACATGGACTTCCTCATCGCCTTGGGTACATCCACCGCATATATCTATAGCCTGCTGGTGCTCTTCTTCCCCGGACTGCTGCCCGTAGATGATAAGAACGTGTACTTCGAGGTCTCGGCGGTCATCATCGCGTTCGTGCTTGCCGGCAAGTTCATGGAGGACTGGATGCGGACAAGCGCCTCAGCGGCGGTAAGGAAACTCATGGACCTGCGCCCGGCTAAAGCCCGTGTCATACGGGATGGCCAGGAAGTCGAGATTGCCGCCGAAAGCGTTATGGTTGATGAAATTGTCGTGGTCCGGCCGGGCGAAAAGATACCCACGGACGGCGTCGTCACCGAGGGGAGTTCGGCTGTGGACGAGAAACTGGTCACCGGGGAGAGTATACCTGTAGAGAAGAGGACCGGCGACAAACTCATCAGCGCCACGCTCAATAAAATGGGCGCCCTGAAGTACAAGGCTACCCAGGTTGGAGCCGACACGACGCTGATGCAGATCGTGAAGATGGTCGAGGAGGCACAGGCATCGGTGGCGAACGCTCGCATTCAGAGAATAGCCGATAAGGTCAGCGCTGTTTTTGTGCCGGTGGTTGTCAGTATTGCTCTTCTGGCGTTCTTAGGCTGGTTTCTCATCGGAGGTGACCTTACCGCCGGGGTGCTGGCGTTTGTAGCGGTACTAATTATCGCGTGCCCGTGCGCCATCGGCATCGCCACTCCTACAGCCTTATTCGTCGGTGTCGGCAAGGGGGCACAATCCGGCATACTAATCCGCGGCGGTGAATACCTGGAACGGGCACAGAAATTGACCACGGTCGTTTTTGACAAGACCGGAACCCTCACTAAAGGGGAGCCGTCAGTCACGGATATCATCGGCGAGAACAAGGAAGAAATCCTCCGGCTGGCCGCCATCGCCGAGAGAGGCTCGGAGCACCCGCTTGGCGAAGCTATTGTGCGGGCTGCTGGAGACCATGGGATGATAATAAAGGATGCTGAAGCATTCGAGGCGATACCCGGCCACGGTATTAGAGTAACCGCCGAGGGCAGAGAGGTACTGGTCGGCAACCGGCGGCTGATGAGGAGCAATAATATCGTCATGGATGGCCTGGAGCAGAACATCCAGGGTCTCGAGGTTCAAGGCAAGACAGCCATGATAGTGGCTATTGATAAGAAGGTGGCTGGTGTCATCGCGGTGGCCGATACCCTGAAGGAGCACTCTGTTGAAGCGGTGGCGCAGTTGAAAGGGATGGGCATCGAAACCATCATGCTCACCGGGGATAACGAAAGAACGGCCAACGCCATGGCCAAACAGGTAGGCATTGACAAGGTGATTGCGAATGTCCTGCCCGGCGGTAAGGTGGATGTGATCAAGAAACTGCAAGCAGAAGACAAAATCGTGGCTATGGTTGGGGACGGCATCAACGACTCACCAGCGCTGGCACAGGCGAATATCGGTATCGCTGTGGGCAGCGGTTCGGATGTGGCCAAGGAGACCGGCGGCATCATCCTGGTCAAGGACGACCTGAGAGACGTCCCGTTGGGCGTCATGCTGAGCCGGGCCACCATGAAAAAGATTAAACAGAACCTGTTCTGGGCGTTAATCTACAACTCGGTGGGTGTGCCAATTGCGGCTCTTGGGCTACTGAACCCGATAATCGCCGCCGCAGCCATGGCCTTGAGCTCTCTATCTGTGGTCGGGAACGCCGCCCTGCTCAATCGGTTCAAGCGGGAAGAAAAACCGGGGAGCATTGGCGGCGGCGGCCGGGAACACCTTGCCATCAATACTCCGACTGCCGGTGATCATACCATTGGTGAAGAAAAAATACACCAGATGTAGTGGAGGTGGAACATGGATACGACCTTACAGACTGGCGGAAATATGCTCGACAGGATTATGGTGACACTTACCAGAAGGGACGTAGCTCTAGTGAACCTATGTCTGGGAGTAGTCGCCCGCGACCATGCTCGGGGTGGCAACCTGCGCTCTGATATTGAAAGTCTGCAAACCAGATTGGCTCAATACCATTCTGCTTCGAGCACTGCCAGGCAGACAGGATGCGTAGAAGAGTGCGGATGCACCAACCCGGAACATGAAAAGAGGTGATTAAGGTGAAGACTGTGGAGCCATCCGGCGTGATTGATTCGAAGAAAACCGCCAAAGCTAAAGCGAAGTGGGATAGGAGCTCTCGATTCTACGATCTGATGAGTCGGTTTATGGAAGGAAAGCGGTCCAGGAAATGGTTTGTTAAGCTATGGAGTAACGTCAAAGGCCCGCAGGTATTAGAGGTTGGTGTAGGGACAGGGAGAAGCTTTCCTTTCTATCCTGACAGCCTTGATATCACCGCCGTCGATTTCAGTAGTGGAATGCTGGTCAGAGCTAAACAAAAGGCTCATCAATTAGGTCGCTCTGTTAGTCTGAAACAGATGGATGTCCAGAAATTGGACTTCGCTGATAACAGCTTTGATACGGTAGTGGCTTCCTGCGTGTTCTGCTCCGTTCCTGACCCTGTCCTGGGTTTCCAAGAAATCCAGCGGGTTCTCCAGCCTGGGGGCCGGCTGGTAGTCCTGGAGCATATGCGACACAGCAATAAGGTTGTTGGGAAAGTGATGGATTTAGTCAATCCACTCGTGGTATGGCTTTCCGGCCCCGCCATCAACCGGCGCACCCTGGATAATATCCGCCAAGCCGGGATGGAAATCGAAGCTGCAGAGAATCTGGCCCTGGGGGGAATACTGAAGTTAATCATTGCCAAGCCGGGCAAGAACGGCCGACAATTGTCACTTGACACAGAGACAAGGTAACAAATCAGGAGTTTTAGGCGGCAGAGGAATTGATCCCGGCTAGCTGTAAACATAATTTAACCTGAGCTCAAGCGTTTTTTATGCTGAGACAAGATTAGCCTGCTGGAATTAATCACGTAGAGGAGAAGATCAAATGGAATCTTCTAAAAAGGGTATAAACATTCTCATCACCGACAAGGCCGCAGCCTTTATCAAGTCAAAAAGGTTAATCAACCCGTTAATTCTGGTCAACTTCGGCTTCAGGTCATC
>MGNQ01000055.1:119110-120369 GCA_001796865.1 Chloroflexi bacterium RBG_16_56_11 | reverse complement strand
GGCAATTCCGGCCCTAAGGTGGCCTACATTAGCGCTATTATCGTCGACGGTGGCAAGCCGGGCGACCGTTTCGTAAAAGTTGACACCGCCGCTGGAATCCCGGTCTATCTGGCTAAGGGGGTTTATGATGTAAGCCGGGAAAGCGGAAACCCGCTCACGATAAATATTAAAGGACTGGTCATGAAGAAATTGAGCCTTGAAGGGCTAGATTTGACTTCACTGAACGACCAGAGTTCGCCAGGAAAATCCAATTGCCACTAAACCTTATCTTAAGCTGCCCCGATTCCGGCTGCGCCGGTTCACTAATTATCCTGGTGTTTTACGAGGTAATGAGATGAGCTTGATTGTCTGGGATGACTCGCCAGCCCTCGACGTTTTTGAGCGAATTCTGGAATTAAAAAAGCGCCGAAATGCCTTTATTCTAGCCCACAACTTCCAGAGTCCGGAGATTCAATTTGTCGCCGACTACGTCGGTGATGCGCTTTCGCTATCAATGCAGGCCGCGAAGGTGGAACACCCCGTCATCATAGTATGCGGCCCTGACTTCATGGTCGAGAACACTAAAATCCTGGCGCCAAAAAAGACAGTTCTCTACGCTAACGAGTTCGCCAGATGTCCGATGGCGGCCATGATAACGCCGAAAGAACTAATAGATTTGAAAAGAGCCTACCCGGACGCTGATGTCGTCGGGTACATCAATACCTCCGCGTATTCAAAGTGCGAGATGGATATTTGCTGTACCTCGTCCAATGCCGTTAAGGTAATAAGGTCGCTTAGTTCTCAGAATATTATCTTTGTCCCGGACCAAAACCTGGGTTCGTATGTGAGAGACTTGGTGCCGGAAAAGAATCTGATATTATGGCCCGGATTCTGTTATGTGCACCAAAGGATACGGAAAGAGGATATCCTCGAACTTAGCCGGGCACACCCGGGCGCTAAAATTCTGGTACATCCGGAGTGTACGCCCGAGGTGGTTGAGCTAGCGGATGCCGTGCTCTCCACTGATGGTATAAGAAAATACGGAGCAGATCCACACATTCAGGAATTTATCGTCGCTACTGAAATGGAAGTGGTTAATACACTATCCGACATCTACCCTGACAAAATGTTCTATCCCATCGAGAAAGCCTCTTGCCAGACACAAAAAAAGATTAAACTCGGACATGTCATGGAAGCCCTGGAAGAAATGAGGCCGGAGGTTGATTTATCAGATGAAGTCATTAAACTGGCGAAGCGGCCACTGGAGAGAATGCTGGAAA
>MGNQ01000055.1:115291-119091 GCA_001796865.1 Chloroflexi bacterium RBG_16_56_11 | reverse complement strand
GTGAGAACAATGATACCAAGACATTGCCGCCAGGTTTCCGTCAGAAGAGTCGCCTTTCCTCTGAATAAAAAAAACATCCTGGAGGCAGCTTCAAAGAAACCGGCATATGCCACCACCAACTACATGGTGCTTAACAGCGGCGCGGACTGGATGGTTCTGAAAGTCGAAAAGGTGCTGGAGCAAGGACTTTTCAGGAAAATTGAGGGGGTGGAAATCATATCCATGCCGGGGGACACGGGATACGTAGAAAAGCCGGAAGTGGATGTCAATAATCCCAGCCTCATGGTGAGAATGGCGGAGCAGGTGGGAAAAGATGCCCTGGTGGTCAAGGGTAAATTTGAGCACATCTCATTTGTTTATAAGGAAAAGACGACACCAATAGTGGTATTTGATGTAGTCCCTCCCAAGCCACCCAAAATCATTGAACTTGTCGAAGCGGCTTTGAGCACAGGAAGGATAAAGAAGCCCATCCGGATTATCCCGAAAATCGTGGACTTAAACGAAATGGCTCGAACAAGAAACACCAGGTATGTGATGTTTCCCTGCTATGCGGTAAGCCTGGCTGGCCTGGAAGGCGGGCAAAATGCCTTGTATCTCGACCAGGCCCAGGGCTTGAAAGTTCCCGCCAGTGAAATCACCCTCGTTGGGTGTGAACTGTCTTTGAGAATATTTACTTCTCTTTACGGAGAAAAGCCCGCCTTTATAGACCATTGCCCGAAAAAGTTGCTCCACACTGTCTCCGAGGCTGCTCTATGCCGGTGCTGTGTGGTTGACGAAGGACATGAGATTGAAGGGAACGCCGCCTATGTGCCCTGGGGCGCTTCGGTAGGCGAGGTTGAGGAAGCCATCATCGATCTATTCAGGTTGGAAATTGATGATTATCAACAAGATGAAATAATCCCCGAAGAAGTCCAGTCCGCTTAGGCCCTGTTTGAAGGGAGTGAACGTGTCAGATTTCGAACTAGGGCCGATCCGTCCGCCAAGTGAAACCCGTTCATTGCCGGTCAGGGTCACCAGGAACTGCCCCTGGAACCGCTGCAAGTTCTGTCGCAGCTTCAAAGGTCAGAAGTTTCAGCTCAGGTCACTGGAAGAGGTTAAGCAGGATATCCTCAGTGCGAAAGTGATTCAGGACAGGCTCCTGAATCTCTCTCCGAGATTCGACCGGGACGGTCTCCGTGAAATCGAGGTCGGTGCTTTTGAGGGACAACCAAACCAGGCAGTACGTACTGTCGCCAATTGGTTGTACGGAGGAGGCCGGAATGCCTTCTTGCAAGACGGCAACACACTAATCATGCCGGTGAATGATCTGGAGCGGGTTATCCGGTTCCTGAAGGAGACTTTTCTCGGTATCAACCGCGTTACCACGTACAGCAGCTCCAAGACGTCCGCCAGGCGTAAAATCGAAGAACTGGCCCGGCTGCGCGAGGCCGGACTCTCTCGTATTCATACTGGACTTGAGTCCGGCTACGACCCGCTGCTGGCGTTCATGGAGAAGGGAGCCACGGCCGCCGACCACATTGAAGGAGGCCGGAATGTAGTGGCCTCCGGCATTTCATTATGTGAGTATGTTGTCCTGGGGTTGGGCGGGGTCAAAATGTGGCGGGAGCATGCCATCGAGACCGCCAGGGTCATCAATGAGATCGCTCCGGAGTTCATCCGCTTACGAACCCTGGTCGTTACCGGAGATATGCTTCTTCATCAGGAAGTACTGTCCGGTAATTTCGTAAGAATGACCGACGAACAGATTATCGAAGAGGAGAAGCTGTTCATCCAAAACCTTAATTGCCATTCCAATCTGGTGAGCGACAGCATCACCAACCTGCTTCATGAAGTTGAGGGTAGACTGCCCGATGACAAGGACCACCTCCTGGGGATAATCGACAGATTCCAGTCCCTTGACCCGGTTGAGCGTGATATTTTCAAAATGGGCCGGAGGCTTGGCGTATACAGCCACCTCGATGATCTGAATGACCCCGACCAGAGTGAGGCAATCGAGCGGATAATGGCAGGGCATGGGCAGTATGCTGAGCAAAAGCTTAATGAAAAGGTTGTTTACGAGTTAATGGAGCGGTTTATAAGATAGGAATCCTGGGAAAAAGATACAGGCTATTTGACACCTAAGGGCAATGGATACCTGAGGAGAGAGCATGATATTAAAAGTAGCTGGCATTGCCGGTAGATGGATTTTTATCCTGTATCTGCCAGTCCTCTTATTATCGGCCAGTATTGCCTGGGGATTTAATAGCCTCTGGATTTATCAATACGGATTCCAGAAGAATAATGTCAGCCAGACGAGCGGACTACCGTCAGAGGAATTGGAAAAGGTCGCCAAAGGCATGATAAGCTATTTCAACTCCGGTGGCGAGTATGTTCAGATCACGGTAACCAAAGACGGCGTGCCATTTGAACTTTTTGCCTTTGAAGAACAAATCCATTTAAAGGACGTCAAGCATTTAGTGTGGCTGGATTACCGAATCTTAATCATAAGCTTTATATTTGTTCTGAGCTACTCCGTGATTTCTATCGTCTGGCATCGAGGAGTGTATCGGCGGCAATGGGTGCGAAATATAATATGGGGGAGTAGCCTATCTTTAGGCTTAATCCTGGTTGCCGGCATTGCTGTGCTGATAGACTTCAACTGGCTATGGCTACAGTTCCATTTACTTTCTTTCTCTAACGATTTCTGGTTCGCTGAAGGCTATATGATTCGCCTCTTCGGGGGATTCTGGTATGACGCCATTCTTATAGTCGTCGCCTTTATGGCAGGTTTAGCCATTTTGCAATTTATTACTTCGCTCACATATTTAAGGTTGAGTAGGAGTCTGTGTGAGTAACGTCTGGGGTCGTGCCTAAGCAAAACAGTTTTTACAGGCTCTTTAACAGAACGTCATCGATAAATTGAATGTCCGGGTATATCTCTCAGAGGATCTTAAAACTATGCGAGTAAGGTGTGGGGTCAGTTTTGTATCTGGTGGAAGTGATAATATTCAGTGTGGAAAAATCATCTTATCTCCACTTGGGGTGTCAATAAGCAGAACTCCCACCGTCTCCATTTTCTTTCCATCCGGAGGAACAGGGATATTGTAATATAGCTTCATAGAGTCTTTTTCGACGACTATTTTCTTTACGAAGGACCTTTAAAAAGCCTTTCTTTGGGCAACATCGCTTTCATCAAGCAAGTTTCGAAAGTCCACAACTACGGGGCGAACAGTGTCAATATCGAGTTGCTGGTAACCCTGTAACGTCATTTCCGCCTCAGCAACAACTCTAGCCTTGCTAAGTTCATACTGTGTAGCACGTAATGGCCAGGCCTTCATTGATGACTACCTGCTGGAGGCCAAGACAGAAGAACCGGACAGATTTTACGGTATTACACACTCCACATCGTCAAAGACGGGGCCATCTCCGGTATGCTCAGTGTTAACGGCAATACTGGGCAGGTCTGGTATCACTTCTGGCACGGGCGTTTCATCGGTATGGAAGAGTTGACCGAACATTAGAGACTATCTGGGACAGGCAGACTTGGTTGTTATTGGTGAAACCATTAAGATGGATGTTTAGTGCCTCGATAAGGACAAATCGTCAGACTGGAGGTATGGTAGAATAGAGAATAAAAAACTCAGGACGTTGGCATTAGCGGTTCGGCGGCAATAGTAGCAGCGGTAGTCATGCCTCTCCTTGGTATTTTGGGGAACATCGGTGTCTATACTGGTGCGGTTGAAATCTGTATAGGTGGCACATGTTCTTCTCGCTCAGCACAGGCGGGATTATCGCCAGCATGTTCGAAGCTGCCATAATTA
>MGNQ01000055.1:114090-115275 GCA_001796865.1 Chloroflexi bacterium RBG_16_56_11 | reverse complement strand
GGATTTCTCTATAATAAATTCTCATGCCCCTCGATTCAGAAAAACCGTGAAATGGTTAAAGAGGTTAAGGATAAGGGGAAAAGGCTCTACATTTGTGAAGCATGCGGTTTCGCCTATGAGGAAAAGGAGTGGGCTGAAAATGCCAGCAGTGGTGCGAACAGCATCACAGCTGTAACCTGGAGATTACTCGGCATGCCATACCCCTGACGCCTGAAGATTGAGCTATTGCCGGGAGAAGGAGTCTTACCATGAACGTAGCGGAAATTGTCGTTACTCTGGGCGGGTTGGGGACTATCGGCTTTTTGGCCTGGTATTTCTTCGGCTCTAAAAAGTCCAGTGCTGCCCAGGTAAAAGGGAATGTACAGGAAATCGTGGTTACTGTTAAGGGTGGCTACTCACCGGATATCATTCGTGTTAAAAAAGGCGTCCCCCTCCGCCTGATTTTCGATCGTAAGGAAGCCGGCGATTGCAGTTCCCGGGTGGTGTTCCCGGATTTTGGAGCCAGCAAGACGCTGGCACCCTTCGCCAAGACAACACTTGAGTTCACGCCGGACAAGGTCGGACAATTCGGCTTTGCCTGCGGTATGAATATGCTCCACGGAACCCTGATCGTGGAAGAAGACGGGGTAAAAGTAACAACGGAGCAACCAGTAAAAACTGAGATTAAAGAACCGGTCCATGAGCATGCCCAGGCCGTCGGCGTGGGGCCGACCCTGCCCGTAACGCCTACATCACGGGCCGAGTTCTCCCTTAGGGGCGGCGGTGTCACCTGCCCCACCTGCGCTGTCAACATCGAGAGGGCTTTACATCGGCTTCATGGAGTAGATGATGCCAAGGTCAACTTTGGTGCCGAACGTATCACAGCCCGCTACGACCCTGAGCAGACATCGCCGGAAAAAATGCAGAAAATAATTGAGGATACCGGTTACAGGGTCAGTCTCCGGGGAGTCCCCGGTTCTGAGGAGACGGAGGATCGTGAGGCCGCCGAGCGCTCAGCCGAGCGGAGGGATATAACACGCCGGGTGATTATCGGGGCTATTCTATCCATCCCCGTGGCCTTTGCCGTTATGACGCATGAGTTCTTTGGTGCCGAATGGATCCCTTCTATCTTGCTCAACCGCTGGTTCCAGCTGGCACTCATTACCCCCGTAATGGTTTACGCAGGCTGGCCGATCCACCGCACCG
>MGNQ01000055.1:93897-113990 GCA_001796865.1 Chloroflexi bacterium RBG_16_56_11 | reverse complement strand
GAGTGCTGCCGGAGAGCCTGCGCAAAGTCTACTACGAGGCGGTAGGCGTCATCATTACCCTCATTATGCTGGGACGGCTCCTGGAGGCGATTGCCAAAGGCGGTACCTCTGAAGCCATCCGCAAGCTCATCGGCCTTCAAGCCAAGACGGCTCGGGTAGTAAGAAACGATGCTGAGATTGACATTCCGATAGAGCAGGTGCAGATGGGTGATATCGTGATCGTTCGTCCCGGTGAAAAAGTGCCTGTGGACGGCGAAATAATCGGGGGCCGCTCCACACTGGACGAGTCTATGGTTACCGGTGAAAGCCTGCCGGTAACCAAAAGTGGAGGAGATACCGTCATTGGCGCCACTATTAACCAAACGGGGGCCTTTCGTTTCAAGGCTACTAAAGTAGGCAAAGATACCATGCTGGCCCAGATAATCCAATTAGTCGAGCAGGCACAGGGGTCCAAGGCGCCCATTCAGCGCCTGGCTGATCTTATTGCCAGCCGTTTTGTTCCGATAGTGGTCTTCATTGCCATCGCTACTTTTATTGTCTGGTTCGACTTTGGGCCGACACCGGCTCTCATTTTCGCCCTGGTCAACGCGGTGGCGGTACTCATTATCGCCTGCCCCTGCGCACTCGGGCTAGCCACGCCGCTCTCCATTATGGTGGGCACCGGCAAGGGAGCCCAGAACGGCATCCTCATCCGCTCGGCGGAGGCGCTGGAAATAGCGCATAAGCTGGATACCCTGGTGCTGGATAAAACCGGCACGATAACCAGGGGGAAGCCATCTCTCACGGACGTAGCCCCCGTTGACGGCAACGATGCCGACGAACTGCTGCGGCTGGTAGCTTCGGCGGAACGCTCCTCAGAACACCCACTGGGGCAGGCCATCGTACGGGGCGCCGAAGATAAAAGCATAGCATTAACCGAGCCCGGTGATTTTGAATCGGTCACCGGCAAGGGAATCAGAGTATCTGTCGACGGTAAGAAGCTATTGGTAGGCAACCGGCGGCTGTTGGACGATGCCGGTATAGCGACTGCTACTCTGGAAAAGGAGGCGGAGAGACTGGCAGCCGATGGTAAGACTTCCATGTTTATTGCTCTGGATGGCAAACCCGCGGGCGTAGTCGCCGTGGCGGACACGGTGAAAGAAGATTCTGCAACTGCTATCGCCACGCTGCGTCGCCTTGGCATCGATGTAGTCATGATTACAGGAGACAACCGACACACTGCCGAGGCCATCGCTAAGCAGGTGGGTATCGAGCGAGTACTGGCCGAGGTATTGCCTCAGGATAAGGCGCTGGAGGTAAAAAGGTTGCAGGAGAATAAATTGGTCGGCATGGTCGGCGATGGCATCAATGACGCCCCGGCTCTGGCTCAGGCAGATGTCGGTATCGCCATCGGCACCGGCACCGATGTGGCTATCGAATCTTCGGATATCACCCTCATCTCCGGGGAACTGAGGGGTGTCATCACCGCGATTACGCTCAGCCGGGCCACCATGCGGAACATACGCCAGAACCTATTATTCGCCTTTCTCTATAATACGATAGGCATCCCGATAGCAGCAGGGGTGCTGTATCCTCCTTTCGGAATACTATTAAGCCCCATGATCGCCGCCGCGGCGATGGCGTTAAGCTCTCTTTCCGTAGTCACCAACGCCAACCGCCTGCGTGGCTACAAACCGATGGCAATGGCAAAACCAACAGATATTTTTGCGGGTAAACCCGGGGTTGAGATAAGCGAACGTAGAGTGGAAAAGGAGGAAGAAATGGCAAAAGTGAAGGACCCGGTATGCGGAATGGAGATTGACCCGAAGCAAGCGGTTGCCAGCGAGAAATATCAGGGAAAGACGTATCACTTCTGCTCAACTGCCTGTCACGATAAGTTCAAAGCAGAGCCGAAAAAGTACGCATCTTGATTATTTCATCTTAAATGCCAGATTAAGTATAGAGTTATTATTGTTTCATTTTACTTCTGGTTTTACCAAGGCGATTCACCTTTTTCGTATTGTTCCTTCAATTCGCTCAATAGGATACTCGGAGTGCAGCTCTAAATAAGTAGTGTGTTTTATTACGAAAAATCTGACTTAAAATCACCTGTGGTTATCTGAAGGTCAAAATGAAAAACCGGTCTCTTTATGTTTCTAACTGTCAATGGACAGTGTCTGAGTCCAGATGGGACATACACCAGGAAGGAGTTTGTCAGAACGTACTTTTCATCATCCATCCATATCTCGGCTTCCGCTCCAAGATCATGTAAGTCATCGGGATTGGTACCCACAAAACCAATAATTTCGGGGTAAGGATGGGTGTGACCATCCATCTTACCAGCGTCTTCCCCGGCTAACATCCAGGAGCAATTCATGGTGATAGCTCCCTCTATTTTCCTTCGGTTTATGCCCAATATGTGATGCAATTTGGGAACCTGAACCTTGTTACCGAATGGGCGTTCACCATCTCTCAATGGCTTAAAACCAGTGTCTTTTATGAAATATTTTTCATACTTTAATTCAGCCATTTTCCTCTCCATTTAGAAAATATCCCGGTGAAGGAACTCCGGATTATCGGCCTTCCTCGATTCCATGCCTTTTCGACCACGATGGAAAAAGTTCCGGATTTTTTCCTTTCCATGATGATCGCCCGCCGCTACAATCAGAGACGTGTCCGACCCGTCAGCGAAACAGGGCAAAGACTGGGTCAGGACTAAGTCGCCCAGGTAAATCCCTGGTTGCTATAGACGTTGCTCCGCTGTTAAAGCATCAGGACGCCGCCATCGACGCTGAAGGTCTGTCCGACGATATCGCTGGAAATATCCGAAGCCAGATAAGCAATAATATTACCGATATCCTGGGGCGTCGTCGCCCTTCCCAGCGGTACCGTCTTCACCACGCGTTCTATGAAGTCCGGCGGCATCTGGCTGATTCGTAGTAGACCGGTGTCCCCGACGCCGGGCGCCACATTATTAAAATATATCCCTTGAGATATCATCGCTTTTGCCATCGACTTGGTAAAGGCGATGATTCCCGCCTTCGCTGCGGCGTAAACAGGTTCCATAGGCATACCTGTCACACCGACGCCCGATGATATGCTGATAACTTTTCCGTATTTTCGCGAAATCATGTGGGGCAATATCGCTTTAGTGCAGTTCAGGACACCCCTTAAATTTACGTTGATATCTAAGTCCCATTCTGCTTCTGTCATCTCGAGAAAGGGCTTCGGCTTGGCGCTGGTCCCGGCATTATTCACCAGGATATCCACCTTGCCGAATTTGTCCAGGGATATTTTTACCATATCATTCACTTCGGGTAGCTTGGAGATATCGACTTTGACAGCGATTGCCTGATGTTTTAGAGCCACAATTTCCGCCGCTGTTTTTTTTGCCCCTTCAAGGTTCAGATCGGCTATGACCAAATCGCACCCTTCTGCCGCCAATGCCAGGGCGATGCCCTTGCCGAACCCTATCTGGCTTCCGGAACCGGTCACAATGGCCACTTTGTTTTTCAAACCCAGGTCCATCTTTTACTCCTTACGTATTATATTCATTTTATTTTAATATTTCACACTAAATAGTTGCCACTCGCCGGTAGAATGAAAGTGAATACACCGGGTAAGAGATCCCCACTTGAGCAACGATTCATATAACTGTGGCGGGCCATGAGTTCCGTCTATGTGAACCCATTTTACTCCTTTTCCTGTCATTGCTTCAAATATTTATCTTTGGTATCTCCAAAACAAGTTGACAAAGCGTATGGACAAGTATATTATAATAAGCTAACAATGCTGGGTATTGTTCTGATTTTAACGTCCTTCTCACGATAAAACCACGTATTGTTTTTCAATGGTACCATGCCAGCGGTCGAATATTGTATCAAAAAAGGAGGATGACATCATGAAAGTCAGGCACTGGTCAATCGCAATGGTAGCCCTGGTTTTACTGGTAGTGTTGTTGTTACCCGCTTGTGGCGGTACAACGACGACAGTAACCCCGCCAGCTACAACAGCCACTGCAACAGCCACTCCAACAGCCACAACAACAACCGCGCCCACCACCCCTGCTGCGGATACCCCGCAGAAGGGCGGTACCCTCCGGATAATCTGGAGTACCGGTCCCGGGCCCGGCTGGGGAACACCCGTGGCAATCTTCGGAGGCGAGGCCGCCTATGGGGAACCGGCTATGGAATCACTCATGGAAGCGAAATTCATAGGCGGGGATTACGTATACAGACTGGGTACTTCCTATAATATCTCCACTGACGGAAAAACGATCACCTTCCAATTACGAAAAGGCGTGAAATTCCATGACGGTACAACCTTCAACGCGGCTGCGGTCAAGTATAACTTCGACAAGTGGGCAGCCGCCGGGCGGGCATCTAAGACCTATTTAGGCTGCGATGTTATCGATGACTCTTCGGTCAAATTCAATTTTGCAGAAGCTTTGAATGTCAACTTAAGTTCCGTGGCCGGTGTGATGATAGCATCGCCGACGTATTGGGAAGCGAACGGCGATACCGATGCCGCCTTCCATGCCGTTGGAACGGGCCCGTATAAACAGGTCTCCTATGAGGAGGGGACCAAGATAAGACTGGAAAGGTTCGATGACTATTGGGGCCAAAAGGGTTATCTGGATGCTATCGAGGGCATTTTTATTACCGATCCGGTGACCCAGGTCTTGGCCATGCAGGCGGGACAGGGTGATACTACCCACTCCAGAGATGCCAAAACGATGAATAGCCTAAAACAGGCCGGCTTTAACGTCCTGCAGAACTACATGGGCATGGAAGCCATGAACTTCAATAGCCGTGATGTTAATTCTCCCTTCCACGACGCCAGAGTACGTCAGGCTTTCGAATATGCTGTTAACAAGCAAGCCATCATAGATGCTCTGGGATACGGCTACTGGGAAGTCGCTTATCAGTTCCCCATTCCGGGGCTGTCCGGATATCTCTCGGATATAGTCCCCCGCAAGTATGACCCCGCGAAAGCCAAGCAGCTGCTGACCGAGGCTGGATATGCCAACGGGTTTAGTACTACACTCGTCTCTGGTGTCTGGGACTTCCAAGATGGCCTCCAGTCCGTTCAGGCCGATCTGGCAGACGTCGGTATCAAGGCCGAAATAAAAGGAGTCCAATTTGGCCAGTGGGCTACCATGCGGCAAGAGGGCTGGGACGGCGTCTTTGTTGCCGGGTCCGGGATAATTTCCGACTTTAACGCTCTCCTGTGGACGTTTTTCCGCCCGGGCAATACCGAGATGTACAGCATAGATAGAACGCCTGAATTGACTGAGCTTGTTTTAGCCGCGGTCAGGGCCATCCCGGCGGATCCTGTCAAGACAAACGCAGCCGCCAGATATATATACGACCAGGCCTTGTGGGCTCCCATCGAGCATCACGGCGACAACTATGCCTACACCAGTAAAGTCCATGGCATCAACTTTGGTACTTATGCCCAGTGGGGCGCTTTCGATGCCGAAAAAGCCTGGATGAGCAAGTAAATTAATGTGAGTTAAGGTTCATGCATTCCGGCGATGGCTTTTAAGCCATCGCCGGAATGTAACGGTCCTCGGACAATCCGGCTATTCCGGCATGACGCAAGGTTGTAGGTATATACGTATGTTGTGATCGCCGGGCAGAATTTCCTTGAAGTAGAAGTATTCTATTGTTAAGCTATATTATTCGCAGGTTAGTTCAGTCAGCCATCGTCTTTTTTATGATTACTCTCTTTGTCTTCTTGGTAATGCGCCTGCTGCCCGGGGACCCGATCTACATGATAATGTCCAGGGCAGCGTCAGAGACGGCCACGGAAATGCAGCTGGACAAACTCAGGCACCAGTACGGCCTGGACAGGCCCATGATGGTGCAATATTTCAGCTGGTTGAATGGGGTCTTCCACGGAGATCTCGGGGTTTCAATCCTTACTAACACGGATATACGCCAGAGTCTAATGAAGCGCTTGCCCATCACGCTTCATCTTGGTGTTCTGGCACTGATCATCAGCTTCGTTCTCGGCATCCCGGCGGGTGTCATCTGCGCGGTGAGGCGCGGGACATGGATCGATACGGTGGTGACCTCGCTGGCAAACATCGGCATAACCATTCCCGTTTTCTGGCTCGCGCTCGTGCTAATGTATTTTTTTGCGCTCAAATTGCACTGGCTGCCCGTCTTTGGCTATACCTCCCCTTTTACCGATTTCTGGATGAACCTTAAACAGATTATCTTGCCCGTCTTTTGCCTGGCGGTCACCAGTATCGCGGTGATTGCACGGCAGGCCCGGTCCAGTATGCTTGAGGTCATGCATCAGGACTATATTCGCACGGCCTGGTCCAAGGGGCTGAAAGAGAGGGGCGTGGTAATAAAACATGCATTAAAAAACGGCCTGATACCGGTTGTGGTTATTATAGGCCTGGGGCTAAGCGGGATTATCGGCGGCTCAGTTTTGATAGAGACGGTATTTGCGATTCCCGGCATGGGGAGAATGGCAGTCGAGGCCATGGGTAACTCGGACTACCCGGTAATCCAGGGTGTTATTCTCGTTTTCGCGGTCATGGTGCTGGTGACCAACCTGCTTGTAGACCTGTCTTACGGCTGGCTCGATCCCAGGGTTCAGTACAAATAAGAGAGTGCTTACAATATGGCGCAGGGAATCGGTATTTCGTCGGCAAAGGAAGCGCCTCCTCGTGTCAACGAGTGGAGGCGCTTTTTCAGGGTGTTCCTGGGCCGCGGCCTGGTCGTGTTCGGCATGGTCGTTATCCTGGCGTTCCTGGTTGCCGCGATTTTCGCGCCTCAAATCGCGCCCTATGACCCCCTCAAGAGAAACCTGAGCGAAGCCCTGCAACAACCCAACGCACAGCACCTGTTAGGTACCGACGCGATCGGCAGAGATACCCTGAGCCGCCTTATTTACGGCGCACAGATATCCCTGATTGTCGGTGTGCTGGTGGTTTGTATTGCCGGCGGGATAGGAGTAATACTGGGAGCAATTGCCGGTTATTTCGGCGGTATCATCGGAGCCGTCATCATGAGGTCGATGGATACACTCATGACTATTCCCCTGATGATATTGGCATTGGCCATTGCAGCGCTGCTCGGGGGAGGCCTGAAAAATGTCGTCATCGCCCTCGGTTTCGGACTGATACCCGGCTACGCCAGGCTGATGAGTGCCCAGGTGCTGGTTGCCAAGGAGACCGATTATGTTATGGCCGGACATGCCATGGGCGCCAGTAACTGGCGTATCATCTTTCGTCACATTGTTCCCAATTGCTTTTCGCCGATTCTGGTGGTCATCACGATGATGATGGGCACGACTATCCTGGCTGAAGCCGGCCTGAGCTTTATCGGTATCGGGATAACACCACCAACCCCTGCCTGGGGCAGCATGGTCAGCGACGGGCGTAATTACCTGCTCACCAACCCGATGCTTTCCATCGCCCCCGGCGTGGCCATCATGCTGCTGGTGTTCAGCTTTAACATGGTCGGGGACGGACTGAGAGATGCTCTTGATCCCAGGCTAAGAGGCATAATATAGGTAAATCGAGGCTAAAAGCGCCTCGAAACACACACTCATGGAACCGTTTGTCTGATCTCGGATCCCCGGCAGGGGTATCAAAATTCTTAACTTTTGACACACTTTTACCGCCTCTCCAGTATATTTCGTGGGAAACTGAGAAAAGCGTATCTTGACGATAGGGATCGGTCTAATATTGTGTGAAATATGAACCTCATTAAGTCTCAAACTTCTTAGTTATCGCTAGAAAAGGTATTTGACATTATTGATATTAGGTTTGTACACTCAACCCGGTTTCAGAAATGACATGTATAAATATTTTCAATGAACACGTATCATTGTGGTTAATAAAAATAAAAGAGAGGAGAATATGACGCCTAGCAAATCTGCCGGGATAAAAATACTGATGTGTGAGCCTGTCCCTGAAAGACCGGAGGTTCCCGCTCATCGCGCCTGGTGGCAAAAAACCGCCGAACGTGTGGCCAGACCGGGGGTAACCCTCGATTTTAAAGGCCTCAAGAAAGGGTATTTTGGAATAACCACATATGAACAGGCGTATAATGGTGTAGAAATGGCCCAGAGAGCTTTCGAGGCTGAAAAGAAGGGCTACGATGCCTTTATTATAGGGTGTGCTTCGGACATGGGCTTGAAGGAGTGCCGGGCGTTGACCGGTATTCCTGTAGTGGCACCGACCGAAGCCTCATGTTTGGTGGCTTCCACTCTGGGTGACAAGTTTTCTGTGATCGATTTACAGGGCTTCACCAGGCCCGTTATCGAAGGTGCGATAAGGAACGCCGGGTTATCGAGTAAACTTGCCAGCATCAGGTATCCCGACGGACTGACCGCCGGTAAGGCCTTCCAGATGACCTACGGCGGCAAACAGGACCAGCTTATCGAAATGTTGACTTCGGAGATGGCCAAGGCTGTCAAAGAGGACGGAGCGGAAGCGCTTTTTGTCTCATGCATCGTAACCAGCGCGTTGCTCAATATGAAAGAGGTCCGGGAGGTAGCCGGAGTCCCTGTAATCGATATACTGGCGGCCTCGATAAAGATGGCTGAGGCAATGGTCGACCTGAAGAGGGCCTATGGAATCAGCGTGTGCCGGAAGAGTCTATACTTGTCTCCGTCGTCCGGATGGGACAAGCAGCTTCCGATTACATTTGACTAGTCCGCTCTAAAATAATAAATTACTAATTAACGAAGGAAGAGGCATTCGCCCGAAGATGGCTGATGCCTCTCTTCATTTTAGCAGACTTCTATGATCGGGCCTTCGTTATCGCCTATACGGTTCCTGATACCCGGATGGTCTGCCCGATGATGTCGTTGGAGAGGTTGGATGCTAGGAAGACCACTATATTGGCTATATCCTGCACATCGGTGAGTCTGCCGATAGGTATCGTCTTGAGGACTCTCTCAATCAATCCTGGTGGTGCTGAACGCGCAAAACCGGTGTCTGCGAAACCCGGCGCAATGGCGTTCACGTTTATTCCCAGAGCCGCCATTTCAACTGCTATCGATTTGGTAAATATGATAACTGCCCCTTTTGCCGCGGCATATGTAACACCTCTCGCCCCTCCGTCCAGTCCACCGCCGGATGATATATTAATGATTTTGCCGTACTTGCGCTCTATCATGCCGGGTAGAACGGCCATGGTACAGTTCATCACTCCCTTGAAGTTGACGCCAATGTCCAGGTCCCAGTCCGCTTCGGTCGTTTCCATGAACGGTTTTAACCCGGAGCATACACCGGCGTTATTCACCAGTATATCTATCCTCCCGAGTTCCGCTGTGGCTGCCTGGGCGGCTTTTTTCGCTTCATTGTGATTGGCCACGTCCAGTTTCATCGCCATCGCTTTCCGGCCCAGAGCCTTGGCTTCACGCGCGGTCTGTTCTGCTCCCTTGAGGTCTATGTCGGTGACAATGACATGGCAGCCTTCTCTGGCCAAAGCCAGGGTAATAGCTTTGCCGAACCCTATTTGACTGCCGGCTCCGGTAATCAGGGCCACTTTTTCTTTCAAACCTGAATCCATCATTCCCTCCATCCTATACTTATTTAGGATTCTTCTAGAGATTTCCTTCGTATGTATGACTATGCCAAGGATGTTAGGCTATTGAAATTGAAACGATCTCTGTGTGTCACACAATTAACCTCTGCCCTGCCCATGCAATCTATAATACAGAAGTAAAGTTACCTGGTAAAAACCTCTGATTCGATTCTTCCTGTCTTCCTCTAAGGTTACTCAGGGACGTGACACGGGAGTCAATATAAAATCACCCACTTTGGGCACGACAACACCCATCATGATTGGAGTCTTAACATTCCTGAAATATAACGGGAAATGGCCGACGCCTGCGGGCATATAAATGCTGCAGGATTTATCGAATTTAATTATTTCCATGTCATCTCCTTCACCCATCCAAAACTCACCATCGCCCCCTAAATAGCTCGTGTCGTATGGATCGTTACCGAAGAAAATAAAAATCTCCGGATAATCATGTTTATGCGCCCCGAAATTCTTGCTGCTGTTGAGCAGAACCATATCGCTAAATATCCAACCATACTCGATTTTAGATGTGGCTTCTTTCATGACGTCGTTCGAAAATATTAACCGCGGCCCGGTAGTGGTATTATTTTGGGGAGAAATTTTATATGTTTTGGGAACCCCAAATTTCAAACCTCCATCAGGCTTAGGCCCGAGAATGATCTCCGCTTTTCGGGTGACATATTTCTCGTATTTTGATACTGCCATTGGCTTCCTCCTTCGCTTTCCGATTATTTAGCAGGTCATTTTTATATCAGAATAACAATGACATGCCATATGTAAGCGTGAAAAGGTGCTTTTACCCGAGGTCTCAACTACATACGCCGCTCAAAATTATCTCCACCGGGCAGGATTTTGCCTGACCGATAAGACCAACCAAATTGTTTTAAGGCGGTGGCAGCGGGTTACCATCGGCATCAACAGGCCTGGGTTCTTCAGGTAAGGTCGCGTACTTGCCTGTGGCCAGATATACAAAAAACATGAAAGGTCTGTCAACTCTCCTGAAATTGATCGGACAATGAAGTATTCCCGGAGGTAAGATTACCATACACGTGCTGTTAATAAGGTGTCTTTCTCCATCAATATCCAAATCAACTTCCCCTCCAAAGTCACGGATATTCAGCGGATTGCCGCCGATGAAACCCAGGATCTCATAACTAGGATGGGCATGTGGCTTTGTGACCATTAACAAGGGTTTGGTCATACAATGATAATTAAAGTGCATATCAAGTTTTAAGTTATCATATGATGAAAAGATAGAATCGACAAAATGCCCTTTTCTTACCAATTTGTCCTCTTTAATGATTAAGTTTCCGTATTTGGTCTTGGCCATAATATCTCCTTTCTTACCCTTTACTGTCGAGTATATTATATCTGATATTGTTTTAACGGTAATGTAGTAACGGCTGGTAACTTCTTTTTCTCGCTAATCTCCTCTGGTTCATTTCCCGGTAACGGGATTTTTATAGTGAAAAGGCGCAAGGAAACCGGACGGGTAAAACGTGTCCTCTGAAGGTCCGTCAGGTCGCACGGAACTGAAGTCCGGTTCCATTTGTATATCGACTCGTTTTTTCGGGTCTACCCAACTGAGTGTGTATGGAGCATGGAAGAACATGCACCAGCGGAGTTTAAGGATCTTCCACTTGCCGTTCTCTTTGATATATTCATTCTCGTAAACGCCGTCCATCCATCCCGGGGCGATGCCACCCGGAACAGGGAAGGAATTAGCCCCGAACCCGTACCATCTCCCCCAGGCCCTCTTACCGCCGGGAGCTATATCGATGATGGGGGAGAGCTGCATCACCTGGTGCAGGAACTCCGGAGGATGGGCCACCTTTTCAGGCTTGACATCCTTGCCATGGAGAAAAAACCTTCTGATGCTCTCTATACCGCGGAACTCTCCGGCATGCACCTTTACATTGACTTCGGGGTTCTCTGAAAACAACGAGATTATGTCCGCGACGTTCCAGTGTTCGAGATAATAACCATAAGCCCTTTGTAGTTTTTTTATCTCCTCGATGTCCTCCACCGTCCTGCTCTGGTCTTCCAGACTCTTGATCCTTGCCTCCAATTTCTCTACAATTTTTTCGACATTCATGGCGACTCCTTTTTCGAATCAATATTTAATGTCAAACCAATCTTTAAATCATTATTTTGGTGGTTGTATTTAGAGCTTCATCAAATCGTTTAGCCGCTGCTTCTTGAAGCCCCTTCGCTACCTGACTATAAGTATCAAGAGTAATCTGTATACTTGAGTGCCAATCTTTTTTAGACTATCTCGGGGTGGATTCCCTGTAATTTCGCTCCTTTCTTCCCGTTCGATTATCAGACGTTACGACTCGCCGGGAGTTTCGAAAGTGTCCCGTTTGCAGAACGGTTAGGCCTGGACCTTGAAACAAGCAACCTGATGACCGTTGCCGGTGTCTCTCAATTCCGGGCTGCTCTCCGCGCAATCCGGGGTGGCCAGGTTGCACCTGGGATTGAAATGACATCCGGGGGGCGGCGCGGCTGGGCTAGGTACCTCGCCTTTCAGTACGGTGCGTGTGCGCTTCCTTTCTATCACCGGGTTAGGCACCGGTACGGCGGAAAGCAGGGCTTTGGTATAAGGGTGGAGCGGATTTTCATAGAGCTCCCGAGAATTAGCGATTTCAATAATACGCCCAAGGTACATCACCGCCACCCGGTTACTGATGTGCTGGACAACGGAAAGGTCATGAGCGATAAAAAGGTATGTCAGACCGAGTTTTTCCTGCAACTCTTCCAGCAGATTGATAATCTGCGCCTGGATGGAGACATCGAGAGCGGACACGGGCTCATCGCAGATTATCAAAGCGGGCTGACAGGCCAGGGCACGCGCGATGCCGAGACGCTGACGCTGCCCGCCGCTGAATTCATGAGGGACGCGTGTCATCATGGATGCGTCCAGCCCGACCAGTTTAAAGAGCTCTTCAACCCTATTATTTTGCTGCCTTTTGTCGTTCATCCCGTGAACGATCAACGGCATTCCGACGATGGTACGCGCCGTTTGCCTGGGGTTAAGAGAACCATACGGATCCTGGAAAATGGCCCCCATATTGGAGCGAAACAGACGAAGCCTGTTTTCATTCATACCGGAAATATCGGTACCGTTAAACCGTATTTCACCGGCCGTAGGTTTATACAGGCGCAGGATACATCGCCCGGTCGTCGTCTTACCGCAGCCGCTTTCGCCCACCAGACCGAGCGTTTCGTTTTTCTTTATGGCAAAGCTCACATCGTCGACGGCTTTTATCTCGCCGACCCTGCGGCGCAGCAGCCCTCGGGTTATCGGGAAATACATCCTCAGGTTTTTTATCTCGATAACGTTTCCAGGATTTTCCTGGTTCATGGTGTCTCCGGTCCGTCTCTGAAACAGGCCACGTAATGCTGTCCCTCGATAAGCTCGAGCGATGGCCAGGGTTTTTGCCGGCAGATGTCCCGGGCACGATCGCACCTCGGCAGGAAGGCGCAGCTGGAAGGCATATTTATCAGGTTAGGGGGCAGGCCTTGAATAGGCACCAGTTTTCTTTCCTTCCGTGTTTCACCGAGCTGGGGTACGCATTTCAACAGGCCGATGGTATAGGGGTGAAGGGGATTAAGAAAGATATCATCGGCCAGCCCGGATTCCACGATACGGCCTGAATACATCACATAGATTCTCTCGGCATAGCGGGCTACCACGCCGAGATTATGGGTCACGATAACGAGGGAAGTTTTAAACCTGACAACCATGTCCTGCATCAATTCCAGTAACTGCGCCTGGGTGGTGACATCAACCGCCGTCGTCGGTTCGTCGGCAATCAATATCCGGGGATTACAGGAAAGCGCCATCGCGATCATTACCCGCTGGCGCATGCCTCCGCTGAACTGGTGCGGATAAGCATCGAGGCGGCCTTTCGCATCCGGGATGCCGACCAGTCGGAGCAACTCTACCACCCTTTCCCTGGCCGACTGCGGATTCATGCTGAGATGGACTTCAAGACCTTCGGTCAGTTGCCGGCCGATGGTAAGGACCGGATTGAGCGAGGTCATCGGTTCCTGGAAAATCATGGCTATCCTGGCGCCGCGTATGGAACTCATCGTTTCACCCTTGGGCTGGTATTGAAGCAAGTCCTGGCCTTCAAAGATTACTTTGCCATCGACTATCTCTCCCGGAGGGCTGGAAATCAACTGCAGGACCGAAAGCATGCTGACCGATTTGCCGCAGCCGCTTTCCCCCACCACGCCTACTATTTCCTTTTCATTAATATCAAAAGAGACCCCGTCCACGGCTTTAACAAGACCGCGATAAGTGTGGAAATAGGTCTTCAGGTTGTAGACGCTCAACAAGGGCGGCATAGCATATTCCTCGAAAAGTCCAGGGACAGTAAACTACTCAAAAACTCCCTCATTGGACTAAATCACGCCTCTCAGTTTCGGGTCCAGTGCGTCCCTTAAGCCGTCACCCAGCATATTAAAGCCGAAGACAACGAGCATGATGGCAATACCCGGGGAGATAGCCAGGACGGGGCTGGTCATGACGAATTTATAGCCGTCATTGACCATGCCCCCCCAGGTCGCGGTAGGCGGTGTAATTCCGATGCCCAGGAAGCTCAAGCCGGCCTCCGCGAGAATCACGGCACCCAGACCGATGGTAATCATTACCAGCAGCGGCGGGAAAGCGTTGGGCAGGATTTCCTGGAGCATCAGCCGCAGGTTACTCATACCCATCGCCCGGGCGGACATCACATAATCATTTTGTTTGACGGATAAAACTACGCCGCACATCAAGCGGCACGGCGCCGCGATCATGCCGATGCCGAGGGCGATGATAATATTCTTCATGCCGGCGCCTAGCAGTGAAGCAACCAGGAGGGCCAGGAGCAGCATCGGAAAGGCCATCAGGGCATCCATAAACCTCATGATCACGTGGTAAATGACGCCTCCGAAATAAGCCGCGAACAAGCCTAGTGCAATCCCCACCGCTGAAGATATCGCGATAACCGAGATGCCGATAATCAACGAGGTGCGGGAACCGTAAATAATCCGGCTCAAAGTATCCCTGCCCAGCGAGTCCGTCCCCAGGAGATGCGTGGTGTTGGGCGGCTGTAATTTATTGATAATGTCCATCTGGTTAGGTGGATAGGGGGCGAGGAAAGGGGCAAAAATCGCTACCAGTATCAGCAACGCAATGATGACAAACCCGATGACCGGCAGCGGGCGACCGGCGAAAACGGAAATCATACGTTTTGTTTCGCTGTAGCGAGGGGCTGTTTCCGACCATTTCGCAAGATCAACTGGCTTAGCGTCACGGCCTGTCTTTTCCAGCATCAGAAAGCTCCCTAATCATATCTAATCCTGGGGTCGAGCCATCCGTAGGAAATATCCACGGTTAGGTTTGATAATACCACCATGATGGCAATAATAAGTGTACCGGCCTGGACTATCAGATAGTCCTGATTCTGTACAGCCTGGGTCATCAGCCTGCCGATCCCGTTAATGTTAAAAACCGTTTCTATAAGCACCGAGCCGCCGAAAATAAAGGCTACCTGCAGGCCGATTACCGTAACGACAGGTATCAGCGCGTTTTTGATGGTGTGCCGGCTGATAATAAGCCTTTCTCTTAATCCCTTGGACCAGGCCGTGCGGATGTAATCCTGCTGGATCACCTCGAGCATAGAAGAGCGGGTCAGGCGGGTTAGAGAAGCGATGGGAAAAAGTGCCAGGCAGGTCACCGGCATGATAATCTGCCTGGTGCTCTTCCAGAAATCTGTAAATGGCGATGTGAAGCCGCTTACCGGCAGCCAGCCAGCCTTTACTGCTAGTAAATAAATCAGGATGATACCTACCCAGAACGAAGGCATGGTTATCCCGATATTGGCCAGGAGGGTCACCAGCGTATCTATCCAGGTGCCGCGCCGGAGAGCGCATATGACGCCGAAAGAGAGCCCCAGAACACCGGAGATGATGAACGCCAGCGCACCGAGGTAAAGTGTCACTGGCAAACGTTCTCGCACGAGAAGCCCGACATCAATATCGTAATATATCGACCTCCCGAAGTCGCCGGTGAAGAGTCCCCCCAACCAGTCGATATATTGCGCCGGCAGGGTTTTTTCCAGGCCGAACTTTACCCTCAATTCGAAAAGCTGCTCTTCGGTCAATTGCTGCATGTCGGTCTTGTTGAGGTATATCGTCAGGGGGTCGCCGGGTAACAGGCGTATAAATAAAAAGACCATTACGGTAACAAGAAAGATGATGATTACGCCCATTAATATACGGCGAATGATATAAGATGTCATACAAAGCCTCGGCCGGTTAACACGGGTTTGGCCGGTGCCACATATCAGGATTCCCTTGCGCCTGATACAATAATGTACCGTTGACGATTTTTTACCGGGGCTGGCTGAAAACCTGCGAGCGGTTGTTTCCGACAGGAGGCTTCAGCCAGCCCTCTTTTTTTGTTTATGTTCCTGTTAGTCTACTTCTTTTCCAGCCAAACCTCACCAGGAGCCCAGAAGCTGGTGACATGGAAGGCATGATGTGCAAACCCGTGTAGCTCCGGAACCATAGCCACCAGGGGTGCATCACCCTGGTAAGGGATACCGATAGCTTCATCGTATATCGTCTTCAGTATGTCTTTTAGTATTGCGGTTCGCTTAACGGTATCCAGCTCGGCAAAAAGAGCATCCCATTTTTCCCGGTATCCTGGCGGCTGGTAAATGCTGATGTAGGTCGTCGCGTCGCCCCAGCGTCCCTGTATTCCCAGGAGCGTGCCGACATTAGGGAAGCCGGGGAAGTAGACGCCTTCCCAGCCCTGTCTTGGCAAGCCGAAGGCCGCCCCGAAATCAAGGATTTCCAGCTCGGTTTTTATGCCGGCTTCGTTCAAGTAGGTTTGTATTGCTGTTAGCGTGTCCCTGCGGGCCATCACGTCGGAGGTGAGCTTGGTGGTAAACCCGTTCGAATACCCGGCCTGGGCCAGTAATTCTTTGGCTTTAGCAGGATTGTACTCGCGGAAGGGTAGGGCAGCATTATACCAGGGGTCTTTACTGGTACCAAGCTGGTTCAGGGCTTCGTAATAGCCCATGCCAACACCCTGTGCAATTGTCCTCTTGTCGATTGCATATTCAAGGGCTAACCTGACATCCTTTTTTGCAAAGGGCGAATCAGGATTGTTTCCGGAAGGAACGACGCTATGGAGGAAATACAGGTTCGGTTGATATATCGTATAGCCGAGATCCTTAAGCTGTTTGGCATCGACAGGATCGACGTTCTCGACAGCTTGGACCTCCCCCGCCTTGAGCGACATGATGCTGACGGTCAGGTCGGCTGTGTTGCGGAGTACGATAGCGTCCAGATAAGGTACACCTGGTTTGCGGTATCCAGTCCATTTCTTATATCTTACAAAAGAGTCTCTCTCCCAGCTATCGAACAGGAAAGGACCGGTACCTACCGAGTGCACCTGGGCTATTGTTTCCGGGGTTGTGGGTTTTTGTAACGCCGTGGGAGATGCCATCAGGCCGAGAACGCCCTGTGCCAGGCGCAATAAAAACGTCGAGTCAACTTTTGTCAGGTTAATTCTTAGGGTATATTTATCGGGGATTTCATATGATGAGACGTTTTTAAGGAAAGCGGTGCCGCCGATATTCGCTGCCAGACATGCTTCCAGGTTATACTGTACCGCTGCGGCGTCAAAATCGGTGCCGTCGTGGAATTTGACGTTTTCCTCCAGACGAAAGACGATCGTTTTGCCTTCAGCAGAAACGTCCCATGATTTGACCAGCCACGGCCGGATATTATCCTGCTCGTCGGTCATCAAAAGCCCTTCGAACATAGGATATGTGTTTCGTTGCGCAGCGATTCCCAGGTTATCCGCGATGGCGCCAATCTGGGAGATACCTCCGTTGTGGACCCAGGTAAAAGTACCGCCGTACTGGGGCTGTTTTACCGGAGGGGTCGTGGCTGTAGCCGTCGGCGCAGGTGGCGCCGATGTAGTGGTTGTTGGCGTAGTCGCAGAAGTAGTCTTATCCTCCCCACAGGCGCTTAAAAATAAACCGGTCAAGAGGATAACCATCAGCGCTATAAAAAATACCCTTTTCACTTCACTTTACCTCCTTCAAGAACGCTTCAGACCTGGAACGATTGAGCTTTTGCTTTCCGTACCTCCTTTCATCTTTGATGAATATTAACACAGCTAAAACACTGTCTTGCTCTGGTTTGACCTCATTCCGTCCCACTTGTTTAAAACGGAGAAAATTTTCATTTTCAAGTAACTCAGTCTAGCTAAATCCGGTATAAATGTCAAATGATCTGCTCCCAGTTGTTGACGTGCTCCCCGGAAGCTGGGCCAAAGATGAGGAAATTTTTTCGGAATACTAAAATACGCTGGAAGGAGTATTGGCTTCATGAATAAGTCTCATTTATAGTTCTCATGTAACCCGCCTCCACCATTTCCCTGGCGATATAACCGCTATCATTTTGACGGACAAGGTGACATTTTGCATAATTTGAGAATAAGGGCACCGGTATAGTTGCCGGGATGGAACGTCTTTGAAAAATTATATCGTATATGATATAAAATAATATATCCGGGAAGACAACTCCTGTTTTCCCGATTTCCAGTTTGATTCGATTTGAACAATCAGAATCTTATGGTTGATAGCTGGAGGTGAAGGAATTGGAAAGGTTTAAAGAAATCCTGGAGGACCGCCATGAATATGCCCGTGCCTGGAAGAAACGTACCGGCGGTAAGGTCCTGGGCTATTACGAACCTTACATGCCGGAGGAGATCGTCTACGCGGCCGGCATCCTGCCCGTTCGGCTTTTAAGTCAACATGAGCCGGATGATACCACTGACCGGCAGATGTACGGTAACTGCGCCTGTTCGCGGGACTTGCTTAACCAGTTCATCAAAGGCAGGTATGATTATGTCGACGGCCTGGTCAACGCCGAGGGCTGCCAGTGGATGCTTAACGCCTTCCAGACTACCTTGAATTTCAAAACGGCGCTGTTCAACCATTATGTATTCGTTCCGGATTACGTGGATGGAAAAACCTCCAAGGATGTCATGCGCTCCGAGCTTGAGGTCTTTAAAAAGGCTTTAGAAAAATGGACGGGTAAAGCCATCACCGGAAGCGCCCTCGACCATGCCATAGAGGTATATAATACCAACCGCCGCCTGATGCGTCAGGTGTATGAACTACGCCGGGCGGATAGTCCCGTCGTTCTCGGGTCGGAGGCCATGGAGATGGTGCTGGCCAGCCAGGTAATGGACAAGGCAGAGATGAACGATATGCTCCGGGATGCCATCGCTAAACTGGCGGAGCGAAAGCCCCGGAGCGATACGGGCGTCCGCCTGATGCTCGTCGGCAGCCCGACTTCCGATGTCGAACTTGAAAAGCTCGTTGAATCGCTCGGCGCGAACGTCGTTATCGACGAGATTTGCACCGGGAGCTGCTATTTCTGGAACGAAGTTATCCCTCAACCCGACCGCCTCATGGCTATCTCTCTACGATATCTTGGCCGGCCTCACTGCGCCCTGAAAGACAATAACTGGCGGCGCCGTCCGGCCCATATTTACCAGCTCTACGAGGATTTCCAGGCCCACGGCGTCATCATCGCCAAGCAGATTTACTGTCATCCCCACGGGACGGATAACCCGCTTATCTGGAAAGTCCTCCGGGAGCGGAATATTCCTTTCCACTACTTTGAACGGGATACCACCCTGCCTTATGAGGAAACCCGGCTGCGCATGGAGGCTTTTATCAATATGCTGAAACCGGAACTGGTATTGAAATAATTTTTGTTCCCTCTTTATCGAGGGGAGAAGGACAGGGTGAGGGTGAAGCCTAATGATTTCCCCTCACTCTTATCTCTCCCACAAGGGGAGAGAAGAATATAAGTAAGGCCTTTATTGGAGGCAAATATGAGCAAACAAAGGTGGGAAACAAAGCCCCTGGAGGTCTGGAACAAGGCTAAAGAGATGAGGGCGAAGTGGCAGAAATCCATAGATACCGCTTCGTCAGAGCGTGTCCTTCTGGCTCAGGGTAACGTCCAGTGGAGCATCGGCTTTCCGGCCTTGCGCGTTATTGAAGATAACCCCGTGGGCGCGATGATGGCGAACAAGAGTGATGAGTTCGCCCGTATCTGCCGGCTGGCCGGCGAAGTGCTGGGGTGGGGGCGGGAAATCTGCGGATACCAGCTCAACTGCTGGGGTGCCATGTACCTGGGACACCAGATGGACGGCAGTCCTTTTCCGTTCCGCGATTTAGTCATTCCTTTCTCGGACCCGTGCGACCAGCATACCAAGCGAGGCCAGGCGCCCATGGACTATTCTCCCATCCCCCGTTTCCAGGAGAACTACCCCCTTTACACCGGCCCCCGCGACCCCGACAGGGAAAAAGCGATGTTGGAAGATAAAGTCTACACCACCCTCTACATTCTTGAAGAAATAGAGAGGATTTTCGGGCAAAAGTTCGACGATGAAAAGTTTATTGAAAGCGTCAGGGTAAGCGGGGGCATTCGTCCGTATGCGCAGGACGTCTCCCGTTTTATGCAGCATATCCC
>MGNQ01000055.1:79900-93862 GCA_001796865.1 Chloroflexi bacterium RBG_16_56_11 | reverse complement strand
ACACACTCGGCGGCCTGACCAAGGGCGACCCCGGCGAGACAGTCGCCATCTGGAAAACTTTAAGGGACGAGGTGGAATGGCGTGTGCAGAACAACATCGCCGCCGTGGGCAACGAGAGGTATCGCTGGATGGAGGCGCATCCGCCGCCCTGGCATTTCCTGAAATACTACCGCTACATGGAGAAATACGGCGCGGTCTGCATCGGCTCGCAGTACAGCCACATGATGGCCGGTCCCTTCGAGCTTAAAGAGGACGGCACCTGGGGGCCAAGGATGGGGAATGCAGGTTTCGTCCAGGCCTTTGATAAGCCGATTAAAACGCGAGAAGACGCCATCCGCGCGATGATAGGAACCGAAGCGCGGGGCCACCGCTTCAAGGATGACGAGGTGATCCGCCCTTACGCTCTCAACGACTTCGCTAAAGCCTATAAAGTGGACGGCGCCATCCTGCCGTTGTGGCGCTGCGGCGTCGGCTGTACGGTGACCCGGAAAGAGCAGGGCTTACGCTTAAGCGAGATGGGCGTACGCGTCCTGCACTATGAAGGCTCCCAGCCGGGCGACCGCACTGACCTCGATGAAAACCGTTTCATGGACCAGCTCGATGTCTGGATGGAGAGCCAGGGATTGAGGAAACTCGAGGACTAGGAGGCTGAAATGATAACGGCCGGAATAGACGTGGGTATAGAAAACATAAAGGCGGTTATTCTAAAGGATGGGGAAGTCATTGCCCGGGGGACGGTACGATCGGGAGGGGCCAAGCGGGCAATGTCCGCGGAAAAGGTATGGAAGGACACGCTGGCAGCCGCCAGGCTTTCACCCTCGGACGTCGAAAAAGTCGTCGCTACCGGGCAGGGAAAAGGTGACGTTAGCTTTGCCGGTGACCGTGTCGTCGAGCCTGTAGCGGACGCCCGGGCGGCTCGCTTTCTTTATCCCGCATCTACATCGGTGGTGGATGTCGGGGCAGACCAGGTTCGCGTCGTGACATTGGGCAAAGGGGACGGCATCGCCGAGGTCGTGATGAACCAGAAATGCGCCGCCGGTCTCGGTATATCCCTCAAGTCCATGTCCCGGACGCTCGGGATGACGCTGGATGAGATGAGCCGCCAGGCGGGGAACTCGCGTAGCGATATCGCGGTCAATGACGGGTGCGGCGTTTTTGCCGAGATGGACGCCCTGGGTCTACTGAGCCGCAATGTTCCGCGGGAAGAGGTCGCGCTGGCCGTAATGGAAGCGGTCGCGGTAAGGATTAACTCGATTCTGAACGATAAGGTTAAGCCGGCTAAAGACACGACCGTCCTGGTGGGGGGAGTAAGCAAAAATAAGGCAATCGTTGATGCCCTGAAAAGAAGGTCGGGTGTTAATTTTATCATTCCCGAGTACGCGGAATACGCCGGGGCGCTCGGCGCCGCCCTGATGGCAGCGGGTTAGCGCCAGGTATGGTCTGTCATTCCGGCCCTTCGATTGCACTCAGGATAAACTCCGGCCGGAATCCTGAGGGGATAAAGGCAATAAGCTCAAGAATTTCATCGGTGGAGGCAAATAAAATGACACAGGATTATTGGAGATGGCCGGAGTCCACCTGGACTTCAAAAGATATCGACTGGAAAAACTCTAGCACTATTACCGCGGGGGTTGACATCGGCAGCAATAGCACCCAGGCAGTAGTGATGTGCGATAATTCGCTGTTCGGTTACGCGAACCTACGCACCGGGCCGGACTACCGCGAAAGCGCCGGACAAGCCATGAAGCAGGCGCTGGGAAAGTCCGGTATGACGATCAGAGATATCAAGTATACCGTAGCCACCGGCTGGGGTAGCCGGAATGTTGCTTTCGCGCAAAAAATTGTTGATGAAGTCAACTGCCATGCCAGGGGCGCCCGCTTTATTTACGGGTCTTCCGTGAAAACCGTGGTAGACCTGGGAGCTCAAACCTGCAAGGCCATCAGGCTTTACGACTGGGGCAGAGTCAGCGACTTCATGATGAACGATAAGTGCGCCACCGGCATGGGACGGGGCATCGAGGTAATGGCGGACCTCTTACAGGTCCCTATTCAAGAAATGGGCGAAAGGTCACTCACGGTCGGTAAAGACCCGGAGCCGGTCAGTACCACCTGCTATGACTTCGCCAATACGGAAGCTATCGGCCTGTTCCGTGAAGGCTATAAGGAGAACGAAGTCCTGGCGGCCTACCTTTTCGCCATCGCCTGGCGGATTCACGGCACGGTCGGCAAGGTCAATCCCGAAAAAGAACTCGCTTTTACCGGTGGCCTGGCCAAGAACGCGGGCATCGTCAAAAGATTGGAAAGAGACATGAAGATGACGGCACTTACCAGCGAATACGACCCCCAGCTAGCCGGGGCTATCGGCGCCGCTCTGATTGCCAGAGACACAGTCGAGAAGGACTGACGAGTCAATAAATTACTTTTGCTTTTTTCGACGAAGCTATTTCTTCTCCCTCCAATTCTTTCTTGACAATAACCGCCGGATAGTCTTATAAATACCTTATATGTTTTGACAAGTAAGGCGGGCAGAATGAAATTCACGGTTGACATCGATAACGGGGGGACATTTACCGACGGCTTTTTTACCGGCGATGGGCGCATCGAATGGGTCAAGGTGGACACGACGCCTCATGACCTGACGGTATGCTTTGTCAAGTGCATTGAGGAAGGGGCTGCCAGGTTCGGGCTTTCGCTCTCGCAGTTCCTCCGCCAGACGGAGGTAATCAGGTTTTCATCAACTCATGCCACCAACACCCTTCTCCAGCGGTCGGGGCCGCGGCTGGGGCTTATCGTGACCAAAGGTTTTGAAGCAAGTCTTTATTCCCCGGCCGCCCGGAGCCCGGCGCTCGATTTTATTATCCCATCCGGGATGGTCGTGGGCATTGAAGAGAAGGCGGGAAAGACCGCGGTAGATAGAGAACAGGTCAGGACGGTGATACGCAGCCTTTTGGGACGCGGGGCCAGGATAATCGTGGTAGCTCTTTGCGGCACCCACCTTGACCCCGGGAACGAGCTAAGCGTTAGAGAGATAGCTGATGACGACTACCCCAAGCATTACCTCGGCGCCGTGCCTCTGTTGCTTTCCTGCGAGATCGGCCCCACCGCAGACGACGCGCCCCGCACCAACGCGGCGCTGCTGAATGCCTATTTCCACCCGGACATGGTGCGCTTTCTTTACAAAGCCGAAGATGAGGTAAGAAAGCTGGGCTACCACCAACCTCTATTAATCATGCACGCGGATGGCGGCGTGGCCCGGGTAGCCAAGACGACAGCCATCATGACCCACAACTCCGGGCCTTCCGCCGGGGTGCTCGGAACGGCGTTCATGAGCAAAATGTACGACCTGCCTTATGTGGTCGGTATGGATATCGGCGGGACCAGCGCTGATATCAGCCTGGTGGTCAACGGCCGGCACGGCTACAGGCGCGAGGCGTTGCTCGAAGGTCTGGCGGTGAAGCTGCCGGTAATCGAGGTCTACCCCGCGGCGGCGGGCGGCGGCTCGATAGCCCGGCCGGTCAATAAACAACAGGTAAAGGTGGGGCCGGATAGCGCCGGGGCCATGCCCGGGCCGGCGTGTTACGGTCTGGGCGGCGATAACGCCACTTCCACCGATGCCTGCGTCCTCCTGGGCTATATCAATCCCGACTATTTTCTGGGCGGCAAACGGAAGCTGGACGCCGACCTCGCCCGGGAAGCCATCACCGAAAACCTGGCCAAACCTCTGGGTATCTCTTCGGAAGCCTGCGGCCGGTTCGTCACCGAGGCGATGGAAGATATCTGCGCCAAGGACATCGGCAATCTTATTAAGGCCGGCGGCTTCAACCCGCGCGACTTCGTCCTGTTTTCTTTCGGCGGGGCGGGGGGCATCTATTGCTCCGGTATCGCCGATAAGGTAGGCATACCTAAAATTTACTGCTTCCGCTTCAGCTCCGTTTTCAGCGCCTTCGGCTCCTCCTGCGCCAACGTCCTCCACGCCTATGAGTCTCTGGTGAAGCTGTCACTCAGGCGCCAGGCCAGCCGGTCGCAGATACAGGGATTTAACCGTGTTGTTAAAATGCTGATGGAAACGCTGCTGGCGGATATGAGGGGAGAAGGCTTCCCGCCGGATAAAGTCATTTTTTCTCTGGAGATGGAAGCGTCCTCGGATGGCGCCAACCGGGTAGTCGATTCCCCGGTGACTCTGATTAAGGGACCGCCGGATGCCGGCAGGATTCTGGATGCTTTTGCCGCGCAAAACGGCCTCGGCCACGTTGACGAGCTGTCGTTGCGCCTTTTCCGGCTGCGGGCGACCAGCCCCGCCGTCCACCCGGAGTTGGGCACGCACGAGTTTGCCGGCGTAAGCCCGGAAAAGGCGTTGAAAGGCCGCCGGCCGGTCTACTGGAAAGATAGCTTCATCGATACGACTATTTACAGCCAGGTCAGCCTCGGCTGCGGGAATGTCGTCACGGGGCCGGCTATCATTGAAAGCGACGATACCACCATATTGATACCCCCGGGTAAAAAATACACCGTGGACAATCTGCTGAACGGCATCATCGAAGCGGCGTAAAAAGGAGTGCCTCATGGGAACAAAAAGGCAGATAACCGAATACCTGGACATCGACCTGGAGAAGGAGCTCTGGTGCTGCAACCGCTGTGGCCGCGAGCTTATCTCCGCCCGGGAAAACTACAAAAAAGGCTGCCGGGTATATGTCCGCAAAGACCTGACGACTATCTACGGCTCGGCTTTGAAAGGGCCATTTACCTTTGCCCCGGACCCGGAATGGGCGATGCTGGTGGAGTTTTACTGCCCGGGCTGCGGCGTAATGGTGGAAAACGAAATGCTGCCCCCCGGCCACCCCGTTACCTATGACATCGAGCTGGATATTGATGAATTGAAAAAAAAGTATTTGAAGGCGGAAAAGAAATAAAAGGAGTTTTTAACGGGAACAGGCTCGCCTGTCGTGGCGAGCGAAGCATGGTAATACCGTTGACAGATTCAGGCTGATAATGGAGGTCACCACGAGCTCTCGCAAGCTAGAAATTCACCTCAGCACGCAGATCGTCCTCGCGGTGATAGACACGGAAATATCTTCTAAGGCAGGTTTAATATGAAAGTCTCCCTTGACGTCGACATCGGCGGAACGTTCACCGACCTTTTCCTGAGCTATGACGGTAAGACTATTTTCACCAAGACGCCCACCACCGGCTACAATCTTTCCGTGGGCTTTATGCGGGCGGTGAAAGACGCCGCCGGCATGCTCGGAATTACCGTCAAAGAGCTTCTCACCAGCACCGAGGTTGTCCGCTATTCCACGACCATCGCTATGAACACGCTGCTCCAGCGCACCGGTCCCAGACTGGCGTTAATCACCACGGAGGGCTTTGAAGACATCGTGCCCATCGGAAAGGGAGCTTCGTGGTCGGACCAGCTGACCTTCCGTGAAATCCGGAACCTGGCCCGCATCCAAAAACCGGAGCCGATTATCTCCCGGGAAATGACCATCGGCGTTAAAGAAAGGGTCAACTCCCGCGGCGAAATCATCCGCCCCCTGGACGAAGAGGATTTTCTCAAAAAGCTGCAATACCTGGTCGATAGGGGCGCCCGGGGCTTTGTGGTCAGCCTGCTCTTCTCCTATGCCAACCCCGCCCATGAAAAGCGTATTGCCGAAATCATCCGCCGGGAATACCCCGATGTTTACCTGGGAGCCATGCCGGTGGTGCTGTCATCGGCGGTGACACCCAAGCAGAATGAATACACCCGCACCGTGACCACCATTCTGAACGCCTATCTGCATTACTCCATGTGGGAGCAGATATCCGGCACGGGGGACGAGCTGCGCAACGCCGGCTACGAGAAGACTATCATGATGGTTCATAACTCCGGCGGCATGGCCGAGGTCTTCCGCACCGCCGCCATCCAGACTTTTAACGGCGGGCCGGTGGCCGGTCTCATCGGCGGGGCGAACGTCGGCAAAATATTAGGATACGACAACATCGTCGTGAGCGACATGGGTGGCACCAGCTTCGACCTCGGGCTGGTGGTGGCCGGCAGCAGCCGCTTCTATCAATACCACCCGCTTATCGACCGGTGGTGGGTGGACATGACCGTCCTGGAAACGCGCTCCATCGGCGCCGGGGGCGGCTCCATCGCCTGGCTGAATCCGGTCATGGGCAACCGGCTGGAAGTCGGCCCGCAGGGCGCCGGCTCGATGCCCGGGCCTGCCTCCTATAATTTAGGAGGGACCGACCCGACGGTCACCGATGCCGACATCGTCCTGGGCTATATCAACCCGGACTATTATCACGGCGGTAAAATGAAGCTGGAGCGGGGCAAGGCGGTCTCGTCCATCAGGGATAAAATCGCCAGACCGCTTGGCGTTACCGTGGAAGAGGCGGCGCTGCTGATAAAGAAAATCGTCGACGCCAACATGGGCGATACCATCGCCAAGGAGACCTTCCTGCGCGGCTTCAAGCCCGCCGATTTCATCCTGTTTGCCTTCGGCGGGGCGGGGCCGACCCACTGCTGCGCTTACGGGCCTTACGCCGGGATAAACAAAATTGCGGTCTTTCCCTTTTCCCCCGTGTTTTGCGCCTTCGGCTCCTGCACCATGGATATTTTGCATCTTTACGAGCAGTCGCTCCGCCTGCCTCTGCTGGCCCCGGTGTCCCTGAAAACGTTCGAAGATTACGACGTTTTTAACAACACGGTGAAAAGCCTTCAGGAAAGGGCGATTAAAGACATCACTAACGAAGGATTCGCCCTGGAGTCGATTAAATTCGGTTTGGAAATTGAGGCCAAGTACGGCGGCCAGCTCAATATCCTGCGCTTTATGTCGCCCGTCCTGTTTATCAATAGCCCGGAAGATGTACAGGCCGTTTACCGGGCGTTCGAAGAAGAGTACTGCCGTGTCTACAGCCGCATCTCGGCTTATCCCCAGGGCGGCGTGGACATGCTGAACATGATACTGCGCGCTACCGTGTATCATCCAAAACCCCGGCTTCCGGAATACCCGCGGGCAGGCGATACACCGGACGCAGAAGCGATGAAAGGAAAAAGGGACGCCTACTGGGTGGAATACGGTGAGTTCCGCCAGACCGAAGTTTATGACGCCAGGGCATTGAAGCACGGCAACGGTATAGAGGGACCCGCGGTCATTGAAGCGGAAGATACCACCATCGTCCTGCCGCCGCCGATGAAACTTACGGTTGACAAATACCACAATTTTATCCTGGAGAAGATTTAGCTGAGACCTCGCCCTCGCCCCCTTTCTTTAGACGGGCTTTATATCAAATGTCATTCTGAGGAGCGAAGTGACGAAGAATCTCGGAGTGGGGACAGACATTACATGCCTAGACACCACCACTCCGAGACCCTTCGCTCCGCTCAGGGTGACATTGGAAGCACTTTTGATACAAGCCCCTTTAGACGGAAAAGGGGGGAATAAAAGGCGGTGAGGTCAGAGGGAGAATTGAGATGAGGCCGGACCCGCAAAAGCTGCTGCAGTGGATTAAACCCAACAAGCCGACTGAAAAAGAGCTGGAATGCCTGAAATTACTCCAGCCCGGCGACTACGAAATCTATACCGAAAAGCTTAACAACTTCCTGCTGGAGTCCAAGGAGGTCTTCCTCAAGCTGGGCGTCAGTTCCATGCTCCGCTCCGGTGACCTGGTCACGGGGATATATGCCCCTTCCGGAGAAATGGTGGCCGCCTGGTGCGGTACTTATCTCCATGCCGTCATCGGACAGCTGCCCATTAAATACGTGGCCGAGACCTGGCTGAAAGACCCTACGGTGGGCTGCAAAGACGGCGATATCTTTTACTGCTCCGACCCTCTTTACGGCGGCATCCATAACTGCGACCAGATCGTCGTCATGCCGGTCTTTAACGAGGGCGAGCTTATCGCCTGGACGAACGCCGCTGTCCACCAGCCGGAAACAGGAGCCTGCGAACCCGGCGGGATGCCCCTCACCGCCAAGACCCGTCATGATGAAGGGATGCTCCTGTCACCCATAAAAATAGGGGAGAATTTCCGCCTCCGTGAAGACCTGGTGGAGATGTGCGTCAACCTCATGTCCCGCGCCCCGCGGATGCAGGCCATCGATATGCGGGCGCGGTTGAGCGCCGCTGACCGCCTGCGCAGCCGCCTGGTCGCGCTGGCTAAAGAAAAGGGCAACGATTTCGTTAAAGGTCTTTTCCGACGCATCATCATCGAGGCGGAGGAAGGCACCCGCCGCCGCATCCGCGAGTGGAACGACGGCACCTACCGCGCCGTGACCTTCATGGACATCGTCGGTGAAAAACACCGGCTGGTGCGCAACTTCCTCACCCTGAAAAAAGAAGGCGATACACTTACCTGGGACTTTACCGGCACCTCCCCGGAGACCGATAGCCCGCAGCACTGCATGCCGCACGGGTTGGCGGCCAACGTGGCCATCCACCTGATGTCCTATTCCTTTGCCGATTTGCCGGTCTCGGCGGGCATCTTCGGTCCGATGGACTGGAAGGTGCCCGAGGGCTGCATGTTTAACCCGCACTTTGAAGCCGCCCAGAGCAACAGCGCTCCCTCCTGCCACGGCGCCATGACCCTGGGCACTATCTGCATGAGCAAGCTGATGTTCGATAGCCCTCAACGCGAACTTGTCGCGGCGGCCATCGGCAACACCGGCGTGGGCGTGCTGATTTCCGGCGTCAACCAATGGGGCGTGCCCGTCGCCGACTTCCTGGCGTTCGGTCTCAATACCGAGGGACACGGCGCCAGGTCGGACATGGACGGGGTGGACGCCTTCGGCTTTTCCCATTGCCCCTCCGGCCGGGCGCCGGATGTCGAAGATATCGAGAACGAGTTCCAATTCCTCAATCTGGTGGCCAAGCTCAGCCGGGACAGCGGCGGTTTCGGCAAGTTCCGCGGCGGCTCCGGGACGGAAACCATCTACGCCGTGAACTATGTCGATTACGCTCTCTATAACAGCCACGTCAAGGGCAGTAAAATCCGCAACTGCCTGGGACTTTTCGGGGGTTATCCACCACCCACTCTGCCCGGCATCGAGGTCAAGCATACCAACCTCTGGGAAAAAATGAAGCGGGGTGATAAAGACATCCCCACCGGCGCGGTACAGCTCATCACCGAGCGGGCCATCAAAGGCGACTACGAGATAAGCAGCATTTTTAAGAAAGTACACGTCATGGAAAACGGCGACATGTGGGTGGTATTCAGCGGCGGCGGCGGCGGCTACGGTGACGCGCTGGAGAGGGACCCGCGCGCGGTCATTGAAGATTTGAAGAAGCAAGCTATTTCTCCCTGGACGGCGGAAAACGTTTACCGGGTAGTCTATGACCCGAAAACACTCGACCTGGACGAGGAAGAAACAATAGCGTTCCGCCGGAAAGAGAGAGAGGACCGGATTTCCCGCAGCCTGACCTGGGACGAGTTCCAGAAAGAATGGTCTAAGCTCCGCCCGCCAGAGGAGGTGCTGGAATATTACGGCTCCTGGCCGGACGGAAAGAAAACCCGCGAAATAATAAGGATGTAAGCGCCTTGCGGAAATGTTAACGCCCAAGCAATCAGTCAGAAAAGCCTTTGAAGCGGTGGAGAAGAGGCGGCCGCCCTTTATACCCTGGGTCTTTGCCCACGCCGCCCGGCTGGAGCACATGCCGCTGCGCCGGATGTACTCTGACCCCACCCAATATACCAGGTGCCTCCAGAACGCCCAAAAACTGTACGGCTATGACGCCGTCATCAGCGGCTTTGACCCATCGCTGGAACTGGAAGTCTGCGGCAGCCCCGTGGTGTGGCGCGGCGAATATGAAACGCCCGTTACCGCACCGGCTAAAACTTTTGACCTGGACCGGCTAAAAAACATTAACGTTGAAGCCGCCGCTAAGACCGGCCGGTCCGGCACGGTTATCGAGTCCCTGCGGCGTATCAAGCGCGTTTCGGGACAAAGCCTGGCAACGGTCGCCGTACTAACCGGCCCGCTGACCCTGGCGGCGGGCCTGACCGGACGGGACCCTATCAAAGACCTGACGGAACGACCGGAAGAATCCTTACGAGTGCTTGAAGCGGCCGCCGGGTTTCTCCTCAAACTGGTGCAGGTCTATTGCCAGGTGGAGCCGGATATTATTGCCTTCACCGATAGGTCGATAGCGTCCGGTCCGGCCGCTCAAATATCTATGTTAAAGCCGGTTCTCTCGCCGGTACTAAACGTCATACGGTTTTATAACGCTTTTTCTGTCCTGTTGCCGGGGGACGTTGTACCAGAAAATACGGGCAATCTAATTGACCTCGGTTTTGACGGTATCGTCGCCGCGGGAGTAGACATAAATATTTGGAATAATGTCAGAAGCGGGCGACGCTGCGTCCTGGGAAAGGCTATCCCCGCCCGTATTCTTAATTCAACACCGCCTGAGATTCAGGCGTATCTGGATTCCTTCATAAAAGACCAGGACGGCCCCGGCGTGTTTATTACCACCGATTGGGAAGTGCCGCCGGAAATGCCGCCGGACAATATGCACCTCGTCATGAAGGTTTTAGGAAAACAACAGGGTGGAGGTAACGAGCATGGAGCTGACATTACCGGCCAGGCCGGAAGCTATCAAGCTGGACACTAACCGGACGGCGTTAATCATCGTCGATATGCAAAACGCCTTCTGCAAGAAGGGCGGCCTTTTTGATTACCTGGGGCATCTTGATGAAAAGAAAGCCGAGCGCGTTATCGCCGAAAACAAGAAGGTCATTGAAGCCTGCCGGCGCGGGGGGATAAAGATAGTTTATCTCAGGATGGGCTACCGGCCCGATCTTTCCAACGCGGGTGGGGTGGAATCTCCTAACTATTTTAAGGAGTTGGGCGTGGCGGCCATGCGCGGGCATCCGGAGCTAAAAGGAAAGTTCCTGGTCAGCGGCAGCCAGGACTGGCAGATAATCGACGAGCTTCAACCGCGTGGCGGGGATATCATCGTCGATAAGCACCGCTACAGCGGCTTCGCCAACACCGAGCTCGACACTATCTTGAGGACGTATAACATAAAATACCTGCTGTTTATCGGGCTGGCTACCAACGTTTGCGTCGAGTCCACGCTGAGGGAGGCCTATTTTCACGAGTATTTCCCCGTCCTGGTCAGCGATGGCTGCGGTAACATCGGCCCGGATTTTATCCAGGATGCCACCATCTGGAACGTCACCAACGTTTTCGGCTGGGTGACCGAAACCGCGACCTTGGTGGAAGCCTTAGGCTAGCCAGCAAGCGCCCCATCCTGATACCGGCCGTATTCTCTGATGGAATTCAGCATCGCCTCGTAGACCCCGGAAATGGCGGCCATCGTCGGCCCGGTCCGGGACGTCATCGGTCGGGCGCTCAAGCGCCAGCAAACGGCCGGGGCGACAGAAATCGAGAGGAACCGTGCCCTGGTGGTTTCGCCGGAAAAGCTCAAGGAATTGATATAAATCTATCGGTAAAAGTCGTCTACGCCAAAAGCGCTATCAGTTCCCGCTCTCTGGTACGGGGCTTTTCTGCTCCTAGAGCCATTCTTCGGAAAGGATGTCGCCCTGGAGACCGACTACAACGGCCTTGATGGGGACCTTTCTCTGGGCCTGCTGCGCCGCCTGCTGGGCCAGGTTTAGAAGCCCACGACAGCACGGGACCTGCATAATCAGCACCGTCAACGTGTTTATCTTAGCGTCATCCAGCCAGGACTTTATCTTCTCGATGTAGACTTCCTGGCCTTCGTCCAGCTTGGGACAGGCGATGCCGATGGCCTTGCCTTTAAGGTAATCGGGGTGGAACCCGCCGAGGGCGAACGCCACGCAGTCGGCCGCGAGCAGGACGTCCGCTCCCTGGTAATAAGGCGCTACCGGTGAGATGAGATGCATCTGTATCGGCCACTGCTGCAGCTGGGACTTCACTTTCCCCTGGTTCTCCTCCACGGCCGTTACGGCGGCCCGGAAGTCCTGGGTCCTGGAACCGGGGCAACCACTTGACTCGTTCATTTCGATACCTCCATGATCTTATATTTCTTTTCTAAATGGATGATAAAATCTTCGTAGTTTTTCGGCGCGCCGCCGAACTCTCCGTCTTTCTCACTAAAAGCGGCGAACAGCTTGCCGACCTGGCTCGTCGATAAGTTCCTGTCCATCCAGCGGTACAATACCTCGTCCTCTTTTTTGATGTGCTCGGTGAGCAGGTCGCGGTAGGCCTTCAGATGCGTGGCGATTGTCTCCCTGTCCTGTCTCTCCAGGGCCGCCAGCATTTCCCTCACCCGCGCCCGGGCATTCTCGTGGTCGGCGCACATGATTTTGATAATATCCAGGCTCTCGTCAAAGTATTTGAACAGGATGGCTTCTTCCTTGGCATGGTGGTACTTGTCCGCAAACGACCGGATGAAATCGATTCCCTGCCGGATTTCCTGCCGGCCTGCCTCCGTGGCGATGTCAAGGTTCTCGATGAATTCGGGTATGATGGCCACCCACCTTTTTATCAGGCCGTGCTCGTCTACTAACTTCTGCAACGGCGGCGAGTAGCGCGTCCCAACTGTTTTCGGCCTGTCTTGCCTGGCGGTGGCGGGTATGACCACATCGCGACCCGGGTAGAGAATACCGGCGATTCCGGCCATCAGGGCGGCCTCTTCCTCCGCGGAAAGGTCATGTATCGCTACGACATCCTTGAAAAGGCAGGTACCGAGCCCGCAGGACACGCAGCCGATATCGTACCGGCCCAGGATGTCCGCCACCGCGGGGAACTCGGTGATGATGGCCTTGATGTCCCTGTTCAGGTATTCCGCCACGGGTAAGTCAAGCTGCGGTGTCATTTTTTTCGCCTCCCCTTCCCGGTTTTCTAAAAAGTCTCGGGCTAGTGCCCGTATTATCGGGCGGGCAATAGCGGGCCGTACATCCCGGCTTTCAGTATGGTGTAGCGCAGCGCCAGGTTGCTCGCCAGGATGCATACCGCGTTGATTATCACCGTTACGTGAGAGCCGGATTGGGCAACGGCGATAAGGATTGACGGGATGACGAGTCCAACAAAGACGACCACCGGCCAGAAAATCCCGGCCAGGCTGCCCGCGACTATCTGCTTGACCGAGTTCCGGGCGGTCGCGCTGTTATAGGTCGATATCCACAGGTGCAGGCCGATAATGGCGGTGTAGGCCGTCAGGAAGGAGATGGTGGCCAGCCTGATGGGCCCGAACTGGTCCGTGCCGGCGAAACAGCTGATTACCAGCAGGATCGCCGAGCCGCCGGCGAATCCGCTGATGATGAAAAGGACCGGCATGATAGTCGAGTTCCAGAATTTTATCCCGCTTACGTAACTCAGCACGAAGCCGCTGTAGGTCACCACCCCGAAGGCCGCAATCCCTGATATCACCTTGAAGACAGTCTCCAGGCCGGTCCCGGGATACCAGTAGTTCAGGGCCATCTGCACGGCCGCCGAGCCTATGAAGAGCAATACGAGCAGGAAACCGCGCGATATCCAGGACGAGTTGGGGCGCATCATTATCCTCCACACAATCGCCTTGTTTCCCAGGTGGGCGATATCGAAGATGCCCATGCTCAGGGCAAAGAGCCAGCCGAGAAACATCCCCCAGAGGTTGTTGAAATAAAGTGAAGTCAGGTACAGACCGCCGGCGATGCCTCCGCAGAAAAAGGCGAAGACGATAAATGCGCCTTTCCCTTCAGCCCAGTCCCGCGATGGCGTGTCTTTTACCATAAAATCCCATGGTTTTACCTGCATTTTTAGCTCCCGTTTCCAGATTTTGAGCTAATAATAACAAAACCTCGTTCGCTTGTATGCGACTTTTGTCGAAGAAAATGTGAAAAAGGCTGTTTTCGCCCGTATTCTGCAGGGGCTATCGGCGGGGGTTTAGCCCCTCATGAAGGCGACGGTGATTATCAGGGCGGCCAGCAGCCAGCGGTAATAAACGAAAATATCAGTGGAGTTTTTCTGCAAGAAACGCAGCAGGAATTTGATGCACAGGTAGCCGCTGACGG
>MGNQ01000055.1:79670-79816 GCA_001796865.1 Chloroflexi bacterium RBG_16_56_11 | reverse complement strand
CCCGGCGCCCAGGATAATCGGCGCGGAGAGCAGGAAGGAATAGCGCGCCGCCGTCTCCCGCTGCAGTCCCAGGAACAGCCCTGCTGTGATGGTGCTCCCGGAGCGGGAGACGCCCGGGAAAATCGCCAGCGCCTGAGAAAGCCCGA
>MGNQ01000055.1:69820-79637 GCA_001796865.1 Chloroflexi bacterium RBG_16_56_11 | reverse complement strand
GTCCCCGGAGGTGCCGGGCGGTCCGCTCGGCTATGAACAGCCCCGCCCCGAGCAGGGCGATGATAATGGCCATGGCGACCATCGCCCACAGCGCGTGCGGCGTGTCGGGGTGATGGAACAGCTCCTCTATCTTGCCTTCACCGAGCCAGCCGACAACAACACCCGGTATGGTGCCGATAACCAGGAACCAGGCCAGCCGCCGGTCAAGGTCGTCGCCGATTTTTCGCTCGATGATACTCGCGACCCCGGCGCGGACCAGCCTCACCCAGTCCGCCCAGAAGAACCAGAGCAGCGCCACGAGCGTCCCCAGGTGAAGCGCGATATCGAACGCGAGGCCGGGGTCGTCCCAGCCGAAAAGCCAGGGGACAACGACGAGGTGCGCCGAGCTGGAAATCGGGATAAACTCGGTCAACCCCTGGACGATGCCTAGGACGATAGCCTGGATTATAGGCAAAGATATTCCTTAAATGCTTTATGTACATTTTACACCATTTGATGTTGGAGAATGGTGGGAGGTGGGAGAGAAATGGGCGAGAAACTTTCTTTAACAAAAAGAACTGGTAAAGTAGAAGTTTAACGGGATATAGGCCGTTGGTTAAAACCTGACCCCCGCTACTGCTCGTTAAAACAAGTCATGATTGTATATACGCAGAATCAATATTCACGCCGCATAACAGTTAACTGTTATTGGTAGACCAGGTGGCCGGAGAAAGAGCTATAGTGCGGCAATATTTCTATATTCGAACTCTTTACCTCTACCCACAAGGGACTGCCGTCGCTCTTGTGTGTTATGCTCACTGTATGTGTTCCAACGAACCCACCTGAGACCTCTGACATATATACATACCCATCATCGGACATCAGGTTGACAAGAAAACTGTTTCCATAATATGCTATGACTATGTTAAGCTGGTAGACACCGGGCTGGGGTGGCGTGAATTTATTCGTTTCATCGTCCCAGCCACCGCCGTCGTTGAAGTAGTATGGCCCCGTGTAGTATGGACCTGTGTCAAATTCGACGATATGATAGGCGGAATCGGTTATTACCTGTTTTGTGCTCTTGCCCACAAAAAAGGCAATTTTAGGCGTTGCCGACCCTGGAGGTCCCTGCTCGCCCTGAGGCCCCGGTAAGCCCGCAGGTCCTGGCTCACCCTGAGGCCCTTGTGGACCCTCCTTGTTCCAGGAAATTACCGCTTCAAATTTCCTGGCGTCACCGGGATTTTTGATGATTCTTAATATGCCGATACCCTTTGTATAGGCGGCGTAGATAACGTTGTCATCTCCGGTGGCTGCTGATATGAGGGCGCTACCGCCAACGGTGCCTGTAATCACAACGAGGACAATGATTGAAACCAGCAGTATCTTGTTTTTCAAAAACATAGATAACCCCCGTATCGTTTTTATTTATTGGGTACCAAGGCCGTTTTTTGCAAAAATTTCATTATGGTAATCAAACCATAGTAGTATCGGTCAGGATTGTCAAGTAGTTATATGAAAAAGGCAAGAAAGAAGTAGGAAAGTTTTCGAATAGACAGTTCCTCGCGTATTGCTGCAATTATGGAATATGCCGTATTCTGTCAAAATGAGTTCGGAATGCTTCCAGTGCGGACAACAATCCTTTTGTCTTATCTTACCTTCTTGCTTCTGTTGGAGATGAAGTCCACGAGAAGGTACTGCCCCAGATTATCGGCGGTGGTGTAGAAGACCCGCCCCTTGTTGATGCGGGCCATCTGCCTCACGAAAGCGCTGAAAGAACGGCCACCCTCCAACATGAAGGTATTGATGACGATGGACTTCTGCGTGCACCTTCTTACTTCTTTCATCGTAAGCTGCAGCGTGCGCAGGCTGGGCGGGAATCGGAAATACAGGTATTTCCCCTCGAAGTGGGCGGTCGGCTCGCCGTCCGTCACCAGGATTATCTGCTTGTTGGTGCAGATTTCCCTGGAAAGCAGCTTCCGGGCGAAGTGCAGGCCGTGCTGGAGATTGGTATAGGGGTCAAACTCGTCCCATCTCATCCGGGTGAGGTCTTCTTTCTTGATCTGGCGGGCGTAGCTGGAAAAACCGACGATATACAGGCTGTCCTTGGGGTACTGGCCGCGGATGAGATTGTCCAGGGCGACAGCCACCCGCTTGGCCGCCTCGAAGTTGCCGCGCATGGGCATGGAGAGGCTCAGGTCGAGCATGAGCACGGTCGCGGAGCGCGTGGCGGCTTCCATCCGGAACACCTCGAAGTCATCGACGCGCATCTTCACCGGTACGTTCTGAGGTTCCCGGTAAATAGCGTTCATGATGGTGCGCTGGATGTGCAGGTTCAGGTCGTCGCCGAACTCGTATTTCTTGGTGACGTCGGTCCTCTCCCCGCCGCTCCCCATCGTGTCGAGCCGGTGCCCGCCGGTGCGGTCCCGGCGCAGCCGGGCGAAGATGTTTTGCAGGGCCTTCTGCCCGATTTTCCTCATCCCGCGGGGCGTCAGCTCGTACTTGCCGTCTTTCCAGCGGATATAGCCTGCCTCTTCCAGCACCTTGGTGATGGCGCGCATCCTCTCCAGCTCCTCGGCGGCCTCCTTGCCCATCAGCTCCTTGAGCAGCTCTTTATCGATTTCTTCCAGCGACTGGCTCCGCTGCGATTCCTCGAGCTGGTCCTCCAGCCCGTCCATTTTCTGGAGCTGCTCCATCAGCTTCAGGGCTTCGTTATAGGAGAGCGATTCTTCACCGGAGAAGGGGTACGGCTGCGGTTTATACCAGCCCGGGTAAAGCGACTCCAGGTTCGAGGCCAGCTTGGAGAGTTCGTACTGGGTCGATTCGTCCAGCATGGACTTGATGAGGTCTTCGAGCTGTCGCCGGTCCTCCGGGGAAAGGCTTTCCATGAGCGACTGCGCCTGGGCTATCTGCTTCTGCAAACGGTCGATGAGCTCGTCCAGGTCTTTCGGCGGGTTATCCCCGAAGAACTGGCCGAACTGCCGCATGAAACCCTCGAAGTCCGGTTCTTCGCCGCGCCGACGGGCCTCGAGCATCTGGTTCACGGCCTCGAGAAAGTGCCGCATCGCCGCCAGGCTCTCCGCGTCCATGCTTTGCAGTCGCTGTGTCATATCGCGCGCGAAGGACGACATGGCGTTGCGCTTCAGCATCTCCATGAGCTCTTGGAACTGCCGCCGGGCGTCCTCGTCCATGAAATCGTACTGGCTGAGCTCCTTTATCTGCCCGCCGATATCGGGCGGAAGGTCTTTGAGCTTGTCCAGGCTATGGGAGGCCCGGTCTTCTACGGACTTTAGTAGCTTCTGACGCGTCTCTGAACTGAGGTCACCGCCGGTATCGGCCGCTTTCTGCCGCGCCTCGTCCAGCCGGTCCTGTATCCCCTGCTTCTCCGTTTTTAGGATGTCGTCCAGCTTCTGGCGTATCTCGTCGAGGACGGAGCCAAGCTTGTATTTATCGAGGTGCTCCTGCCGCCGCTGGCGCAGCCGCTGGATGAGGTCCTGGAGACTGGGCAGGCGCCGACCCTGGTCGTCCATGAGGCCGCTTCGTTGCATCATGCGCAGGGCGCTGGTCAGGTCGCCGTCGTACATCAGCTGGCGCTCCAGGTCCTGCATCAGGGCATCGGCGTCGGGCTCGAAGATGTTCTGGGTCCCGTCCCACTCGGAATAGCGAAATTTGCCCATTATTACTTCCGGTAGAGTGTCTTGCCGTCGACCCTTGACTTGTTGAGCCTCTTATTCAGGTGCAGTCCCTCGAGGATGAACTCGGTAATCGAAGCCACGATTTCGGGCTTGTCCGAGTCGTTCATCTTCTTCACCGCCTTGGCCAGCCCGATCATCTCCTTGGCGTTACGTAAATAGGATTTGGCGCTCATCATGTCCGAGGTCTCGACACTGAACCCCTTGTTGAACTGCCCCACGATTTCTTCCAGCTCGTCGAACTTGTAGTAGCGGTTAAAGACGCTCAGGACGGCCTTCCTGGTGAGGTCGTCGATTATCTTTTCCTCATTGGTATCTTCGAAGCTTTCGAGCTCGACCTTGCCCGTGGTGGACGCGACGATAAAGGGTAGGTCGCTGATGCGGGGCACGGCCAGCTTTTCCCCCAGGCGGATGGCCCGCCGGATGGCATTGGAGACCACCGTTTCCTGGTTGGCGATGGACACCCTCACGCTCACACCGGAGCGCTGGCCGATGTCCGCGCTCTTGCGCGCCAGGTGCGTTATCTCGGCGATGATTTCCTTCATGTATTCCGGCACGTAGTAGTCGAGTTCGTCGGCCTTAAACTGCTGCCACTCCTGTTCGACGATGGCGATTTCGTCCTCGGTGCTGGCCGGGTAGTGGGTGCGTATCTGCGAGCCGAAGCGGTCTTTAAGGGGAGTGATTATTCGGCCGCGGCTGGTATAGTCTTCCGGGTTGGCACTGGCGACGATAAAAATATCCAGGGGGAGCCGGATGCGGTACCCCTTTATCTGGATATCGGCCTCCTCCATGAGGTTGAAAAGGCCGACCTGCAGCCTCTCCATCAGGTCCGGGAGCTCGTTGATACAGAAGATGCCGCGGTTGGTGCGGGGGATAATGCCGTAGTGGATGGTGAGCTCGTCGGAGAGGTACCTGCCCTCGGCCACCTTGATGGGGTCGACGTCACCGATGAGGTCGGCGATGGTCGTGTCCGGGGTGGCCAGCTTCTCGCCGTACCTTTCCTCCCGGGGCAGCCAGGTGATTTCCGTGGCTTCCCCGTCCCGGCCGACCTTCTCCCGGCAGGACTTGCATATCGGCGAGAAGGGGTCGTCGTTGATTTCGCAGCCCTTGATGGCCGGTATCTCCGCGTCGAGCAGGTTCACCAGCAAACGCATGATGCGCGACTTCGCCTGACCCCGCTCGCCCAGGAAGATGATGTCCTGGCCGGATAAAATGGCGTTTTCCACCGCCGGGATGACAGTGTCGTCATAGCCGATGATGCCGGGGAAGATGGCCTTTTTTCCTTTTATCATGGATATCAGGTTGCGGCGCATTTCTTCCCTGACCGGCACCTGCCGGTATCCGGTCGCCCGCAGCTCGCCGATGGTCCTGGCCCGGGACTTTCCCCCTGCCTCACTTTTTACCGGGGACTCCCTTCCCGCTTCTCGCGCCCCGGTTTCGACGCCGGTAGCTGGCGGGGCCGGTTCAGCCGTAGTTCCTTTCGCATCTTTCGCCGCGGCGACCCCGTTTTCCTTCTTGCGACCCTTGAAAATCAAACCCATGCTATCCAGTATGCTCATGCTGTCACCTGCGTCCTGAAGACATTCATTCCTTCTCTACAAAATTTTAAGAAACCACGGGTGAAATCGTGCGGAAATATGCTGCTGTTGCGCGTCTGCCCGGGTGGTCTTTAAGCCTATTTTAAGTATAGGCACGCTTTTTAATTTCTGTCAAAAAGACCGCGGGACGGAGCAATTAGCGTCAGAGGCGATTGTTTCCCGGCAGGTTTGACAGGCAGCGTGACGGGATGTAATATTGCTGCAACGTACCTTAAAAAGGGACCCGCTAACCCAGGAAATAACGACCAAAAGGAGCATTATGACCAAGACCAGGACGAAGTACGGCCAGCACATCCTCAGGAACGCCTTCAAGACGCACCACCAGCTCGAGGGGCTATCCGCCAACGGCGACGAGATGGACTGCGACTGTATTTTGACGCACCACGTCATCTACAAGCCCGAGGTCATGTTGAAAGAGCCCCATTTCCATGATGATTTCCAACAGCTGCTCTGTTTCCTCGGGACCAACCCCATGAACGTGCGCGATTTCGGCGGGGCGGTGGTGGAAATATCTCTCGGCGCGGAGGGCGAAAAACATGTCATCGATTCCCCGGCCATCGTGTCCGTCAGCCCCGGCCTCATTCACGGCCCCCTGAATTTCAAACATATCCCCACCCCCATCATTTTCCTGGAGATAATGCTCACCCGTAAATACCATACCAAGATGTTGAAAGACGCCGGAAAGCCGGCGGCTGCCACAAAGAAACGGAAATCACCCGGAAGGATAGTCCGAAAACCGTCGCCCAAAGCTTGAAACTGATTTAGAAATAAACCCAGGGAAAAACAGAGATATGGCCGCGAAAAAACATGCCCACCTTATCGTCACCCAGGATATCCGGCCCTCCCAGCCGACCCCGTCCGGAATGTTAAAAAGGTTCCAGGCCCAGCGGGAGGCCGGCGACTACCTGGACTCGTTCCATTTGCTCAGCCTCAACGACAGCGTAGCCAGGGGCGCGCTCTATTTTGACGCCGTCTGGATGACCGGGCTCCACGGCACGCACGGTTTCCAGGTCGAGATACGGCATTCCCATGACTTCGACGAGGTACTGGGATTTTTCAGCGGCAACCGCGACAACTACCGCGAACTCGGCGGCGAGATTGAGCTCTGGCTGGAGGACGAACAATACTTCATCACCCGGAGCGCCCTGGTCTTCATCCCCAAAGGAATGGACCACCTGCCCCTGTATTTCCGGAAGCTGACCAGCCCGGTGCTCTTTTTCACCGCCGGCAACGGCACCTCCTACACCCGGGCGACCGGACATGAATAGCAGGCAGAACGTCACGAATTCAAACACCCGGTGACCGGCAAGGAGACTTCCGAGGGCGCGCGCAACGCCCGACTCAAACCCCTGAAAACAGAATAGCCGCCGGCAATAAGGGGAAACGACTTATTGAGTCCTGTCCCGTCGCGGGGAGGGCTGAATCCTTCTATAAAAACAAGGGCCGGTCTATCAGTCCTTTTGTGTAGGCTCGGCCGCCCCGTTTTCCAGCCCGATAGTTTCGATTATTCCGGAGCGGCGCAGGGTGTCCATGGCTTCGCCCGGCGGCAGCATTTCCCGGATTTGTTCTATCTTGCTGAGCAGGTTGAGCCCCTTTCTGGTGATTTTATAGGCGGGCATGTCAATCTCTTTGCCCGCTTCTTCGAGCAGCCCGGTCTCCAACAGCCAGTTCAGGTAGTTGCCCGCCTGTTCACGGTCCAGCTGCACGGTCGCCCTGATTTCCGTTTTGCCGGTCTCCCCCAGGCGCAAGACCCTGAGAATATCGGCGATTATCTCGATATTCGAGCGCGGGTTCCTTGGTTGTGACATACCCGTCCCTCCCGGAATCAACCGGGTCCTCAAGAAAATTATTCGCCTCCCCGGCGATAAAGTCAATGAATTATGGATGTAAACATTTTGAAAAAATCCGAAAGGGACGCATAAATAACTATAAATATTGGTCGACCTTTCCGGCTATGCTATACTGGAAACCGGGTTAATCTTATCCGAAGGAGAAACCATGGCATGGAGAAAAACTGGTCACAGATGACAAAAGAAGAAAAGCGGGAAGAACGTCTGAAGAACTACATCAATCCGCCCGGCATGAAGTTCCGCGACGCCCGGGCGAAGAAGTTCTATAAAGAGCGGGTGACCCGCCTGCTGAAGGCCTCCCGCTGCGAGGAGCCTGACCGCGTGCCGGTGTCACTGCCTATCGGCAACTATCCGGCCTATTACGCCGGGTATAACTTCAAGAGGATGATGTACGATTACAAGGCCTTGAGTGAATCATGGAAGAAGTTCATGGAAGACTTTTACGAGGACATGGACATGTTCATGGGGCCGGGGTTTGTCTTTTCCGGAAGGGTGATGGACACCCTCGACTACAAGAACTACGCCTGGCCCGGCCACGGGCTGGGCGATGACGTCAATACCTTCCAGTTTGTCGAGGCGGCCTACATGAAGGCTGACGAATACGACGCCCTCATGAAAGACCCATCCGACTTCGGTTTCCGGGTGTTGACCCCGCGCACCATGGGCGCCGCCGCGGCGCTGCGGGATTTCCCGCCGCTGAACTCGTTGATGGGCACTCCCATGGTCATGGCCTATCCCTTCGCCCGGCCGGAGATAAGGGCTACTTTTCAGAAGCTGATTGACGCCGGTGCCGAGATGGAAAAGTGGCAGAAAGAGCTCATGGCCTTCAACCAGGAGATGGTCGAGGCCGGCTTCCCCGCCGGGCGGGGCGGTATGGGCATCGCCCCCTTTGACGTCATCGGGGACTTCCTCCGGGGGACCGAGGGGATTGCTATCGACATGTTCCGGCAGCCGGAGAAGCTCCTGGAATGCATCGACATGATTACCGGGCAGTACATTCCCCGCACCATTAACATGGTCAATGCCGGCGGCGGCTTCTCGGTGAGCTTTCCTTTACACCGGGGCGATGACACGTTCATGTCGCGGAAGCAGTTCGAGAAGTTTTACTGGCCCAGCCTGAAGAAGATTATCAACGCTTTGATTGACGAGGGCATCTCGGTCACGCTCTTTGCCGAGGGCCGCTATAACCAGCGGCTGGACTACATCGGAGATTTCCCGAAGGGCTGGGTGACCTGGATGTTCGACCAGACGGACATGGCCAACGCCAAGAAATTGGTCGGCGGCCGGTGCTGCATTACCGGGAACGTCCCGGCCTCGCTAATGATTGCCGGCTCGCCGAAAGAAGTCAAGGAGTGCTGCCGGAAGCTCATCGAGACCTGCGCTCCGGGCGGCGGCTATGTCCTCTCCGGCGGCTGCACGGCGACCGAAACGAAAAACCCGGCTAACTTCCGCGCCTTTATGGAAGCCGCCGTGGAATACGGCACGTACTAAAAACGTCCGTTTTGGGAGGAAAAATATCCCCGGGGCTTCGTACGGGAAAAAATATTTGTTATCGCACCCTCGGCGGAAAAAAGGCGTTTTGTGCCTGAATTATCTCTGCCGGAAGCTCCTTTTACTGAAACCACGCGTGAAGTTACCTATTGACAAATTGTTAACACTTGTATTAAATTAGAGAGGTTTTTCTTGGAAAACTTCTGTTATCTGCCAGGGACATACAACCGGGTGATTCAGGAGGGATATGTCGATCGAAAAGGCAGCCACGGCCGGGGCAGTACCGGGGACCGAGGTACCGCCGGTTGACTTTACTCCTCCCAAAATAACCCGCCTGACCGACCCCCTGTTGACGACCAGCGAGGTAGCCCGCGTCCTCCACATCCACGTGAACACCGTGAGGGCCTGGAGCGACCTCGGGATACTTAAATCGTTCCGCCTCGGCCCCCGCCAGGACCGGCGCTTCAAGCTCAAAGACGTCGAAGAGTTCATCATGAACTACCCTATCACCGACACCCCCGAGTCCTGAAACGGGCTTTCCAACTAACTCCTTATCTCACATTGCCCTGAATGAGTCCCACCTCATCGTCATTCCGGCGCAGGCTTCCGCCCGAGCTCAGCCCGAGGGCCGGAATCCACCCCCTTCCCCCCCCTCATTGCGAGGAGTCCCGGTGCATTCGGGACAACGTGGCAATCTCTTGGTTTTGTCTGTATACTGGACCTCCGGTCAATAAACCCTAGATGAGGTTCTACTCAATCTTGGTTGCCGCTATGGTTCGACAGACGTTCGACCGAGCTCACGCCGAGGTCTCACCATGAGCGGCATATAATATCCGCTCGCCCTGAGCTTGTCGAAGGGTGCGAGCGGATACCGGTGTTCTCCAACTAAGAATGAGTAAAGGCCTAGCTGATGTTCACTGGATTTAGCAAAACGGTTTAACGTATAATTAGATATCCTCATGAAAATTCCCGGTTCACACGCGCCGCTTGAAAACAGCTTCTGGAATTCCCTTTTTGCCGCGGATTCCATCGCCGTCGTCGGAGCCAGGGACGCTGTCGGCTCGTGGGGATACGACGCCATGAGGGCCGCCCTCGAGTCCGCCCGGGCCAGGGAAGGCCGGCGGGCCTACGCGGTTAATCCCAACGTGCGCGAAGTGCTCGGTGTTACCGCCTACAAAAATATCCTGGACATCCCCGGCCCGGTGGAGCT
>MGNQ01000055.1:69363-69587 GCA_001796865.1 Chloroflexi bacterium RBG_16_56_11 | reverse complement strand
TCGGCATGATTCAACCCGGCCCGATGGCCCTGATAAGCCAGAGCGGCACCCTCGGCGCGAGCATCATGCAGATAGCCGCCGGCATGGGCATCGGGCTGAGCAAGTTCATCTCCACCGGGAACGAGGCCGACCTCCGCCTCGAGGATTATCTGGAGTTCCTCGCCGCCGATAGCGATACCCGCGTTATCGCCGCCTATATCGAAGGCCTGAGGGAGGGCCGCCGC
>MGNQ01000055.1:66051-69205 GCA_001796865.1 Chloroflexi bacterium RBG_16_56_11 | reverse complement strand
GGATGACGAGGAAGAGCTCTGCGGCACGGTCCTCGCCCTGCTCAATCAGCCCCTCCCCGGGGGCAACCGCGTCGCCATACTTACCATGGGCGGCGGCTTCGGCGTGGTCACCACGGAAATTTGCGAGAAGGAGGGGCTCACCCTGGCGACCCTCCACCCCGCGACGTTGAAAAAGCTCGACGGCATACTGCCGCCGCGCTGGTCCCACGGCAATCCGGTCGACCTCGTCGGTATACGGCCGACGGCCGGTGATACAACCATCGTTGATTGCATCCGGTTTCTCATGGAGGACGGGGGCGTCGACGCCGTCGTTTCTCTTCTCCCGCCGATGGTCACCGTCCACGGCCCGGTCCGCGACTTTTCCCCGGAACAGTTGCAGAAGATGCGCGTTGAGGCGCAGCAGAACCTTGCCGAGCTCAACCGCCAGCTCAAGCAGTACGATAAGCCGCTAGTGTTCGTCAGCCGGTTTACGTTCCAGGGCGCGGGCGGCGCCAGGGTGCTCGTCCCGGTGGCGGAAGGCACCATTCCGGAGTACAACCATCCCCGCCGCGCCGCCAGGGTGATGCGTAACCTCGCCTGGTACCGCCGGTACCTGGAGGAAACGGGGTCCTGAATGCTCCCCTGAGATGTGATAAAGGGGGTGTAAACACATGGATAGTCTGACACAGGGTAAAACGAAAATGCTGACGGAAATCGAAGCCAAGAAGCTCGTGAAAAAGGCCGGGGTGCCAGTCGTCGACACCAGGCTGGCAAAAACCGCCAGAGAGGCCGCCGCCCTGGGACAGGAAATCGGTTTCCCGGTGGTCATGAAAATCCTCTCACCGGATATCATTCACAAGAGCGACATCGGTGGGGTCAAGGTCGGCCTGGCCAACAAAGCCCGATTGTTGAAGGCTTACGGCGAGGTTATGGCGTCCGTGCGGGAAAAGCAGCCCGGGGCCAGGATAGAAGGCGTTTCGGTGCAGAAAATGGCCGCTCCCGGCGTGGAAATAATCATCGGCATGAGCAAGGACCCCCAGTTCGGCCCGTTCCTCATGTTCGGTCTGGGCGGGATATGGGTGGAGGTCTTGAAAGATGTGTCTTTCCGGATTGTCCCGGTCACCCGGCGCGATGCCGCGGAAATGGTCAGGGAAATCAAGGGTTTCGCCCTTTTACAGGGCTACCGCGGGCAGGAGGCGGTTGACATAAACATCATAGAATCACTGATTGTCAAGGTATCCGATTTCATCGAGAAAAACCCTCAGATCAAGGAGCTCGATATCAATCCCCTCATCGTTTATAAGGACAGCGCCGTGGCCGTGGACGCGCGGGTGGTGCTGGAATAAAAATAGTAAAATTCAAATCTCAAAACCACCGCCCCAGACTGAATCTTTTCCGGTTTTGACTTTTTAGCAGTAGTTTTGATTTTTAAGATTTGATATTTGAACTGCCCTATCCTCTTCCCAAATACGGCTGGTCTTTCGGCAGCTGTATTAGCTCAAGCACGTTGACGTCCGGCGGCTGGCAGGCCATATAGACGCAGGCGGCCGCTATCTCCTCCTGGGACATCTTCGGCTCCCCGGCCCAACCGGCGCCCTCGGCTGGCTTCTGGTCGCGCTCGACATTCCCCGGATGCAGGATGCCGCAGGTGATATTGAAGTCCCGGCCCTCCAGCGCCGTCGTATGGGTCAGCCCCACCAGTCCGGACTTGGCGCTGCTGTAGGGGGCGTTCCCGGCGCGCACGCGCGAGGCCGAGATACTGCCGATGTTAATAATCCGCCCGCCCCCCTGCTGCTTCATAATGCGGAAGGCCGCCCGCGTACACAGGAACGCCGCCCGCAGGTTCACGCCGATGACGTTGTCCCAGGCCGCGGTGGTGAGCTTATCGATGGGGCCGCCGTCGAAGACCCCGGCGTTGTTCACCAGGATGTCGAGCCGGCCGAAACGTTCCATCGTTTTGTTGAACAAATTATCTATCTGCGATTCTATCCTTAAATCGGTAGGGACGGCTAAAGCTTCCGGGCTGGCGGACCTGACCGATGCGGCGGTGGCCTCGAGGCCGCTGACCGTCCGTGCCGCCAGCACGAGATTCGCCCCTTCTTTCGCCAGGGCGATAGCTATCGCCTTGCCGATACTGCGACTCGACCCCGTTACCAGGGCGATTTTCCCGTCAAGCCGTCCCATAATGTACCTCCAAATATTAACGTCATTCCCGCGAAAGCGGGAATCCAGCCTGTGCCCGTTGTCACTCCGGCGAAGGCTTCAGCCCGAGGGCCGGAATCCAGGGGAACGGGGGCAGTGTTCCGGTTGGCCGGGTAAGGGGTTCAATGTCCGTACCATCCCTTGCCCTTGAGCAAACCGCGGACATAACCCGCCTGCCCTGCGTGATGCATCCCGTGCCAGAACTGCCCCGCCAGGATTTCTTCAACCGTGCGTGTGACTTCAAGGGTAGGGCTGTAGACCTCACGGGCCAGGTCGGTCTCCGTCAGTCGGCGGTCGATATAGTCTTCCACCCTGTTCAATATTGCCTTATGATAGTCCATTACTACTTCCTCGGAGGGCGACTTAAATGCTTTTGCCTGCTCGGCGGTGTGCCCGACACCGGTCTCGTGGCGGTCAGGTTCGCGACCGAAACGGGCGTGCCACCCATCTTTTATCCAGAGTTGTTCCTCTCCCATTAGCTCGGACATGTTCCGGTCGACGCTGCGGGCGACGTGCCAGGCCAGCCAGCCGATGCTGTTACATTCGGGAACGGGCTGTCGGTCTAAATCATCCTTCGTCAGCCCCTCGACGACTTTTTCAAGCTCCTGCGTTTGCCTCCGAAACGAGTCCCGCACCAGTTGCTGCCATTCCATTTCTCGCCTCTTTATCATCAGGTCATTAAATAATAGCTTGGCTGCCGGTTTTGCCTTTTAAGTTGTGGTTTTGATTTTTGACCTATAGTTCCATCAGCTTCAGCTCTCTGGAAATGATTAGTTCCGGGTCGGTCAAGGCCTGTATTTCCTCCGTCTCCCACCCCGGCGCCCTCTCTTTGAGCAGCAGGCCTTCCGGCGTCACCTCGATGACGGCCAGGTCGGTCACGATGAGGTTCACACACCGCGGCGCCGTCAGGGGATAGGTGCATTGCTTGAGGATTTTACGCCCGTTGTCTTTGGTGGTGTGCGTCATGACGACA
>MGNQ01000055.1:65817-66036 GCA_001796865.1 Chloroflexi bacterium RBG_16_56_11 | reverse complement strand
CCAAAGGCCAGGTCCATCGCCCCGCCGATATTGCCCGGTCCGGTGCCAGTCGTCCAGTTGGCCAGGTCCCCCTTTTCTGATACCTGCAGGCCGCCGAGGACGCAGAGGTCGATATGCCGCCCTCTTATCATGACAAAAGAGTCGTCGTGGGCGAAGAAGCACATCCCCGGTTTGCGAGTGGCGAATGTCCCCGTGGCGTTGACCAGGTGGAAGTCCTCG
>MGNQ01000055.1:63648-65809 GCA_001796865.1 Chloroflexi bacterium RBG_16_56_11 | reverse complement strand
ACGGGTGGGCGTGGGGCCGAAGCCCAGGCAGCCGTTCTCGGCGTGGAAGAGGACCTCCTTACCCTCGGGGATAAAGTTGGCGGCCAGCGTGGGGATGCCGAATCCCAGGTTGATGACCATGCCGTCCTGGAACTCCCGGGCTACCCTGAGGGCCATCGTCGGTTCATCGAGTCTTGCTTTCATTTTTATTCTCCCTTAGGTTGTTGTAATCGCTCACCCTGAGCCTGTTGAAGGGTGAGGGTTTCTCGCTACGACCCTGTCCACGTAGATGCTCGCCGTGATGATAGACTCGGGGTCCAGGCTGCCGAGGGGCACCAGCTCGTCGACCTCGGCGATGGTCACCCTGGCCGCGCCGGCCATGACCGGGTTGAAGTTCCGCGATGTCCCCTGGTAGACCAGGTTGCCGTAGCGGTCGGCCCGGTAGGCCCGCACCAGGGCGAAGTCGGCCTTGAGGGGATATTCCAGGATGTGTTCGCGACCGTCGATGACCCTTTTTTCCTTTCCATTCTCCATGATGGTGCCCGCGCCCGTCGGGATGAAAAACGCGCCGACACCCGCCTTGGCCGCCCGGATCCTCTCGGCGAGGGTCCCCTGAGGCACTATTTCGACCTCGAGCTGGCCGGCGGCCCATTTTTCGTGAACGGGGGCCGTCATGCCCGGCCGGGCCATCCCGGGAAAGGCGCAGATGACCTTGCGTACCTGGCCGGACTGTATGAGGATGCCGCCATCGTCATAGTCGGGCGGGGTCTTGCGGAACGATTTGACGCCCGGAGGTGTCCGGCCGTAGCCGGGTGTATTGGCCACGAGGGTCAGGTTTTTCACGCCGCGTCTCTCGATGGCGCCGAGGAGGTTGGTAGGGGTGCCGTTAGCCGGACCGAAGCCGCCCATGAGGATAACGGCTCCGTCGTAAATATCCGCCACGGACTCGTCAAAGCTGGCAACGACCTTGTTTATCATTCAGGCCTCCTTTGCTCGGGTCGGTCATCGCGAGGGCGATAACCGGAGCAGCCCGCCCGAAAAAACGGATTGCTTCGCTACCGCTCGCAATAACTTGTCAGTCCCTCTGCCCCAGTATGGTCACGCTGCCGACGCCGCTGCCCGGGTTCATCCCGAAGTTATGCGTCAGCCCCAGAGTCGGGTTCTTCCGTTGGCGCGGGCCGGCCTTGCCCTGCATCTGCTTGTATATCTCGTAAATCATCCTCAGCCCGCTGGCGCCGATGGGGTGCCCGAAGCTTTTCAGCCCGCCGTCGGGGTTGACGGCCAGCTGGCCATCCAGCTTAAACGTCCCCGCTTCGACGTATTCCGGGGACTTGCCACGCGGGGCGAATCCCAGGTCTTCCATGATGACCAGCTCGGTGATGGTGAAGCAGTCATGCACCTCGGCCAGGTCAATCTCTTTAAACGGTTCCTTGATGCCCGCCATGGCGTAAGCCTGCCCGGCGGCCCGTACCGTCTCCTCCATATGGACCATGTCGTAAGACGGCTGTAAATACCCCTGCCGTGCCCCTACCGCCAGCCCCAGACCTTTGACCAGGACATAGTCGTCCCGGAACTTCTTCGCCAGGTTCGCCCGGCAGAGTACGGCCGCCGCCGAGCCGTCGCTGACCCCGCAGGCGTCGTAGAGTCCCAGCGGCCAGGAGACCATCGGGGCGTTAATCGCCATTTCCTCGGTGATGTCCCTTTGGAAGTGCGCCCGGGGGTTGAGCGAACCGTTGTGGTGGTTCTTCACGGATATCTTGGCCAGGATGCGCTTGAGTTCTTCGTAGGTCAGACCGTAGTGGGCCATGTACCGCGTGGCCATTCGGGCGAAGAACATCGCCGCCGACATGCCCCATTCGAGCGTGCCGTTGCCGCCGGCGCCGGTGACTGTCCCCAGGCCGCCCATACCCTGGTCTTTCAGCTTTTCCACCCCGATGGCCATGACGACGTCATAGACGCCGGAGGCGATGCCGAAACAGGCGTTACGCAGTGCCTCGGTGGCGGTGGCACAGAGGTTTTCGACTCTGGTGACCGGCAAATAGTCGAGCTTGAGCGCGGTGGCGCAGGGCTCGGCGGTGTTGATCCGGGTGGAGCCGAACCACACCGCCTGGACATCCTTCATGTCGATACCGGCATCCTGGCTGGCCTCGGCGGCGGCGTCGACGAGCATGTCCTCGGCGCT
>MGNQ01000055.1:63451-63616 GCA_001796865.1 Chloroflexi bacterium RBG_16_56_11 | reverse complement strand
CCATGCCGATAATGGCGACTTTATCTTTGATGCTCTCCATTATTTCGTCTCCTTCCCCAACCAGCTTTCCCGGGGAGGCATGCACCGCCAGAAGTAGTTGCGGATACCGCCACTAGTCCCCAGCGTCCTGAAGCTCATTTCGACGTCCATCCCCACCTTTACCTC
>MGNQ01000055.1:58798-63369 GCA_001796865.1 Chloroflexi bacterium RBG_16_56_11 | reverse complement strand
GATATCGCCGCCGTATTTCAGTGTGTAGGTAAATACCTTTCCCTTCTTATCGGCGAAGCTGTACGGCTGGAAGTTGTCTCTGGTGTGGCAGCAGGTGCAAATGCGCTGCGGCGGGTACTGGGCGGTGCCGCAGGTGAGGCACTTTACACCGCGTAGTGCGTAAATGGCGTCCCTCTCCCGGTGGATAACCGATGCTGATGCCCCTCCGTATCTCTCCGGGTCCGACCGGGCGAACTCGCGGCAGGCGAGATATTCGTCGAAACTCCGCATCATCATTTTAGATGCAAGGCTCCGTTTCACGCCCCATCGCCCCTTGAGGCCGGCTATTTTATCCGTTATCTGGAGGAGGAAAACATCGGCGCCGTCGCCATAGCTGGCCAGGAGGATTTTATCGCCCGGGCGGGCGTCTTCCAGGGCGGCCACCAGCAGCATCGGACTGAAGGCCGTGCCCGTATTGCCGAGCTTTTCGAAGAAAGGGTCCTGGACCTGCTCCGGCTTGAGTCCCAACATCCCCGCCATCTGCCGGTGCCGGCGCTGGTCGGGGGCGTAGAAGACAGCTTTGCTGATGTCCTTAATGGAGGCGCCGCTTTTTTCAAGCAGGGTCTTTATAGCCAGTGGCAGGATTTTCAGATAGCCCTCTTCGAACACGAAACGGTCTTCCCAGGTGCGGACATATCCGGAGCCAGAAGCCCGCCAGACGTCCAGCAGCTCGTTATTGAGGGAGACGCTTGCCTCGATAGAGGCGATGACATCGTTATCTCCGACGATAAAAGCGGCGGCCCCGTCCCCGAAACCCTGGTCCAGGCCGCTGCCGGGCGCGCCCGGGCGGAGGTCCGCAGCCGTGACCAGAACCTTTTTAGCCGACCCCGCTTTGACGGTGTCCGCGGCTATTCTCAGGGCGCCGGTCCCGGCCCTCAGGGAATCGGTCAGGTCAGCGGTCAAGATACCGGGGTGAAGATTTAATGCCCAGGCGGCGGTCGTGGCGACCAGCTTCTCGGCGTAGGGCGTCGTCGTCGTGGCGAGATAGAGGCCGTCAACAATTCCCCGGTCGGTGTCTCCCAGGCAGTCCGAAGCGGCGGCCACCGCCATTGTCAGGCTGTCTTCGTCCCAGCCGGCTACTGCTTTTTCAACCGGGGCGTTCCATCCCCGCGTGCCCGGCCCGAGGCGGCGCAGGGGCACGTAAGCCCCGTAGGATACGATACCGGTCATAGGCTCCTTTCAGTTGAAACTCAAAGCTCAAAAATCAAATCTCAAAAACACAAGGTAAAAATCAAATCTGTTTCTTACCTTTCATGGTTAGCAAACTTGCTGCCAGGATATTTGCTATCTCACCGGTTTCTTTTAGTAATTTATTGATCTCTTCCTTATCGGCATCCAAGGCATCTCTCAAGAGTCCCAGCCAGTATTTGGTCTCGTTGGCTGATTTTAAGGCGATTTCAAAATACTTAATATAGTCTCTTTTTGAGCTCGCGGATCTGGCTTCAACGATATTTGCCCCGATACTTGTGGCGGAACGTAACAGCTGGTCGGATATCGTCCAATAGATTCGCTTTTCCGGTAAATCATTAATTAACTTGATGATGGTGATAGAGTAATTGTAACAACGTTCCCTAAACCCATTTTTCATTTTTAAGTTGTGGTTTTGATTTTCCATTTGTATCTTGTATCTTGGTAATTTAGTTATAGTTTGCTCCCGCATTAATATTTATTGTCTGGCCCGTGATGGCGCTGGACTGCTCCGAAGCCAGGAACACCGCCAGTGCCGCTACCTCCTCGGACTTGACCATCCGGCCAAGGGCGGAACGGGCATTGGAGTTTGCCACGATCTGCTCGTAGGTAATACCTGCGTTTTTCGCGGCTATTTTGAACACTCTCTCGATGCGTTCGCCCTCCACCGCCCCCGGGGCAATGGCATTCACCCTGATGCCGTATCTACCTACCTCGGAAGCCAGGCTCTGGGTAAAGCCAATCATGGCGAACTTGGAGGAGCTATAGGCACTCCGCGTGGGTAGACCTCGTCTGCCGGCGGCGGAGGTAATGTTGACGATAATGCCCGTTTTACGGGGGATCATGCTTTTTTCGAGGACGTACCGGGAGCAGAGCATGGCGCCGGTCAGGTTGACTGCCAGCAGCTCGTTCCAGCCGGCCAGGTCCATCTCGGCCACGTTCATAATCGGGCCTTCGATGCCGGAGTTGTTGACCAGGATATCTATCCTGCCGAATCTCGCCAATGTTAGTTCCACCAGGGACAGCGGCTGCTCGGGATGGGCGAGGTCGGTGACCACGGCCAGGCTTTTTCGGCCGGCGGCGTTGATTTGACCGGCCACCTCTTTCAGTGATGACTCCGTCCGGGCGGCCACCACCACATCCGCCCCCTCCGCGGCGAAGGCCAGGGCAATAGCCCGGCCGATTCCCCGGCCGCCCCCGGTGATAATCGCCACTTTTCCCTCCAGCTGCATATAGGACCTCCAATAGAAGATGAGACTGGAAAAGGCAGTTCCCGGATATTCTGAACTAGTTTAGTCCCTGTGCGCGGACTTGTCAAAAAGTGATATAATCGGTGCGGCTATTTTTGAAAATTCCTGTAAGGAGGCAGTCATGAATATCATGGTCATGGGCGGCAGCGGTCTTTTCGGACGAAAGACCGTAATGTACCTGCTAAAAGACCCGGACGTGGCCAGGGTCGTGTCTCTGGACATGGCCCCGCCGCCGGAATGGTTCCTCAAAACAATCGCGAAATATAAAAACAGGTTCAATTTCGTCCGGGGTGACGTTTCCCAGATAGAGGACATCCTGGGCCCGATGAAACAGTACGCCGTCAATCGTCTTATCAACTGGGCCTTCATCATGGTGGCCGCCGATGTGCGCATCGACCCCCGGCTGGTTACCCGGGTAAACGTGCTGGGGATGAGTAATGCCTTCGAGGCCGCCAAACTCATGGGCGCCAATCGAGTGGTGTACGCCAGTTCGGAAACTGTTTATGGCCCCCAGGCCCAATACGGGATGAGGGAGGTCACGGAGGACGACCAGACGAATCCTCTCCACTCCTACGCCGTCTGTAAAAAGTATGCCGAGATAATGGCGAACGACTATTCACAGCAGTTCGGGATGAAATTCACGGGGTTGCGCCCGACCATCGGGTACGGGCATGGCGGAAGGTCGCCGGCGCAGTACTGGTCGGACCTGCCCTCGAACTGCGCCCTGGGCAGACCTTTCGCCATGGAAGGCGATGGCAAGGGACTTTCTTCACTGGTCGCCGCGGACGACGTCGCCGAGTTTACGCGGGTCCTCATCAAGGCCCCGTCATCGCCCCATCCGGTCTATAATGTAGGCGGGCCGGCTACGTCGCTCAGGGACATGGCCAAGGTGGTCAAGAAATATATACCGGACGCCAAAATCACTTTCGGGAAGAGGCCGATGATGGACCCAGAAGGAAAGTTCGGCCTACCCTGGCTGGTGAGCGGGAAGCGGGCGAAAAAGGACTTCAAATTTTCCTGCCTGCCGCTGGAAAAAGCGGTCTTAATCCATATCAATGACGCCCGGCTCGAAGCTGGCTTGAAGCCGATAAAGGGATAGGTATAATTCTATTGTCATTGCGAGCCCTTCGGCTACGCTCAGGGTGAACTCTTGAAGCAATACGTAACCTTTATCACTCCTTCTTGTGCGACCCGGAGTACATACCCTGCGGCCCGGCCGAGAAGATAAGCGTGGGCTTCTTGATATCCAGGAACTTCCAGGGGCAGTGCTTCAGGCCCGCCGGTATGCACACCAGGCTGCTCTTCGTCATGAAATGGGTTTCGTCGCCCAGGACGATACTGAACGTGCCTCCCAGGTCGTGAGGGTGAGCGGGGTCGCAGCCGGCCATGGCTATCAGCTCCGGCCATTCGTGGGTATGTTCCGGTGCCGGCGCCTGCCCGGTGCCTTCCCATATCCAGACGAAGTCCACGTAGAACGACCCCTTAGCCATGTCGTCCTCCATGTGCAGGACACGCGTCGATTTCAGACGGGGATCGCGGGGCGGCGTTGGCGGACCCGAACCACCGGAAGCGGCCACGGTAAACCTCTGCTTGGTCTCGGTGATAATCGAGTATTTTTTGTCCGCGGCCTTGACGGCGGAAGGCCGGGCCGGTGTACCGTCTTTGCCGGCCCGCGTGTATTTCCCGGCGGGCGAAATCGTCACGAAAAACACCGGGCTATCTATCCGGTTGAACAGGATAGGGCAGTGCCGGGTGCCGGCTGGCACGAATATCAGGCAGCTTTTGCGCAGGACCTCTTTATTGCCGTCCAGCCAGATTGTTATTTCCCCGCCCAGGTCGTGGGGGTCCTCCCGGTTAGACCCGACGAACCCGATGACTTCATCGAAGTCATGGGCATGGAGTTCCTCGGCGGTGTCCTGCGCCGCCCCGCTCCAGAGCCAGTTACAGTCCACGTAAAAGAAGCTCTTGACTACCTCGTCATCCACGCTCATCAGGCGGGTCGATTTAACAGTGGACCTCCGTTTAACCCTCTCGGCCTTCAATTTCGCTTCGAGCTCAGGCGGGAGGGGCTTGGGTCCGGTGATGATATACTTG
>MGNQ01000055.1:58439-58792 GCA_001796865.1 Chloroflexi bacterium RBG_16_56_11 | reverse complement strand
GTTAATTCAGCCATTTTCCCCTTTCTTCTGTTATTATCCGATTACTACCCGAATCTCTCTACATATAAAGCGGCGCTGATGACGGCCACCAGGTTCCAGAGTGAATGTAACGCCACCGGGCCCCATAGCGACTTGGTCTTGAGGCGTACGATGCCCAGGACAATACCCAGAGTGAAGATAATCCCGATGGTATAGAGGCTGTACTGGACATGTAAAAGCGCCCATCCCAGGGCGGTCAACAGGACGGTGCCGACCGCTCCGAGACGGGACTGTCTCAGGCCAGCAAAAAGAAAACCGCGAAAGAATCCTTCTTCGAAGACCGGGGCGAAAATGACCACAGCCAACCAGAATAG
>MGNQ01000055.1:56262-58367 GCA_001796865.1 Chloroflexi bacterium RBG_16_56_11 | reverse complement strand
CGAAAACGGATGACAGGAGAACCAGCACCAAACCGAGGACAACCAGGACAACTACGGCTCTCAGGCTAATCCGGCGCAGTCCCAGGTATTCCTTTATCCCCGGGCCTTTGCGAAATTTGATGAAGAAGATGATAAATGCCAGACCCACTACAGCTGACAGGATTGTAGCGATGGACAGCATCAGGCCGTCGGAGCTTATCCCGAACAACGTTGGAGTGTCCAGGCTCTCGTCGCCCAGGGCTGCTCGGACAACGGTAAAAATCAAGGCCACCCAGGACTGGGCGGCGAAATACACGGCGAAAATCGCCAGCCCGAAGCCTACCGTCGGCCAGAATCCCCACGTCCCCTTTGTTGGCGCGGGGCTTTCCATTACCGGCGGCACGGGACCTGCCGATTCTTCGGGACCGGAGTTTATCATCTGGCCCATGGTTCAGGTCTTTAATTCCCGGTTGCTATCTGCTCATCCTCTGGCTAAGTCGGGTTGGGTTGAGATTGAGGGGGCAGCGTGGAAGGCTCGCCGCTGAACGGCGGATATTTGTCCGTCATCAGATTCAAATACACCGTTACTCTCATATTCCACTGGGTGTACCACGCGACGAAATCATAGAATGACTTCGGGTAACGGCCGGTGAATAGAATAGCCCACCACGACAGGAATAGTATCACGCCGGCGGCGATATTAATGAAATACAGGACGACGAAGTGCGGGATAGCCAGGATAATCCTGAAAAAGGTAGATAACCTCGATAACTTTTCCGGGTACTGGAATTTCAACTCCATAGGGTACTCCATATACTACCTCCTTTAAACTCGTCTCGGGTAACCCAGCTCCGGTAATATTCGTTTTACTTTCGCTTTTTGAGCTTCTCCCGCTTGGCGATGCACTCCTTGACGGACAGGGCGATATCTTCCGCCCCCAGCCCGAAGTGCACCTTGAGCTCGTCGATTTCCCGGGTGATTTTACCCGACTGGCTGAACTCGTCCCCCACGCCGACCTTTACCAGGGGCGTCGGGAGGTTCTCGGACAGGACCGCCGCCACCCCGTCCCCCAGCCCGCCGATGACGCTGCCGTTCTCCGCCGTGACGATGGCCCCGGTCCTGGCCGCTGCCAGTAATATCGCTTCATCATCCAGGGGTTTCAGCGTGCACATGTCCAGGATGCCCACGTCCAGCCCGTCTTTTTCCAGGATATCTATCGCCCTTATCGCCTCGGTCAGCATGTAGCCGGTGGCGATGATGGTGGCGTCCTTGCCTTCCTTTATCACGAAGGCCTTGCCGATATCGAAGGGAAGGTCATCGGCGAATATCTTTATCGACGGCGGGCTGGACTCCTGGCGGAGCAGCACCGGCCCGACGTACTGCAGCATGGCCTCGGCCGCCTTAAAGGCCTCGACGCTGTCCGATGGATTCAATATTACCAGGTTGGGGAGGACCCGCGTGCTCCCGATGCCTTCTACCGTGTTGTGGGAGATGCCGGTCTCGCCCCACACGCCCTCCCGGCCGATGAACTTGACGTTAAAGCGGTCGACCAGGATGCTCTGCCGTATCTGGTTGTAAGCCCGGCCGATATCGGCGAAAAGGAAGCTGTTGATAATGGGGATAAATCCTTCGGCGGCGAGGCCGGCCGCCACCACGGCGGCGTTCTGTTCGGCGATGCCGCACTCCATCATACGCTCCGGGGCGTTTTTCTTGAACCACAACATCCCCGGAAACCCCATGTCCTCGAGCACGGCGATGATGCGGTCGTTTTTCGCCGCCGCGGCGGTAATCGCCTTCTCCAACCCCACGGCCGCCATATCGGGCTTGTTTTCTATCTGTACGTGTTTATTAAACGTCGGCATATTTTTCCCTTCCCTCCTTAATGCCCTTCATGATGACCTCGCCCCTGCCGAGGTGAATATGTTCGCGTTCCCAGGCCGGGACCCCGTGGCCTTTGACGGTGTGGGCGATGATACATTTCGGCCGGTAGTCCCCGTAGAGGCGGTCGGTGAGGTCCAGGGCATCGACAATCTGGCGCAAATCGTGGCCGTCGATTTCCGTGACCCACCAGCCGAACGCCTTCCACTTGTCGACGAAAGGCTCCAGGTTCATAATCTCGTTGGTGG
>MGNQ01000055.1:49658-56191 GCA_001796865.1 Chloroflexi bacterium RBG_16_56_11 | reverse complement strand
ATGGCGGCCTCCCAGACCATCCCTTCCTGGCATTCGCCGTCGCCCAGGATGCAGTAGGAGCGGTAGAGAGGGTCGAAGCGGACGATGTACCTCTGGAGGAACCCGCCCTGGCCGACGTTGATGTCCTTGATGGTCGACTTTAGCTTTTCGGCATAGGCCATGCCCACGGCGAAAGACAGGCCCTGTCCCAGCGAACCTCCGGAATAGTCGATGCCCGGGGTGCACCACCGGTCGGCATGGCCCTGGAACGGCGAGCGGTAGCAGTAGTAGGTCTTCAGCGTCTCTTTGGAGTAAACTCCCAGCTCGACCAGCGCCGCGTAGATGGCCTCGCAGCAGTGGGCCTTGGAGAGCACGACGCGGTCCCTTTCCGCCCAGTCGCAGTTATTGGGATCGAACTTGATGTGGTGGAAGTACAGGGCGGTGATGATTTCAATGAGCGACATCGTGCCGCCGCCGTGCCCCATCTGGGTCGACTCGAAGATGTCGAAGCAGTTACGGCGCAGCTGGTCGGCCTTTTTCTGCAGGTCCCTGATTAGCTTTTCATCGTGTGCCATGTCTTCCGTCCCTCCGTCTTGATGTTAACGCTTTTCAATGTCAGCTGGCTGCCGCAGCGGGGGCAGACATTGTTATAATAGCCCAGCACCGTCTCTTCGGAAGGTATCGCCCGCATGTAGAGTCGGCGCTTGATTTCCTCGCCGAAGTAGAGGAGCATACAGCATTTGCCACAGTGGATTTTCTCCGTCATTTAAACCTCGCTTTCCTCTTGTTTTTTCAGTAGATTCCTCTCCCTTGAGGGGAGAGGCCGGGTGAGGGTGAGAATCAGCGCCCCCTCACCTTCATTCCTCTCCCGCACGGGGAGAGGAGGTTATTTTACGGTTGAATCAATATCTTTATCGATTTGCCCTTTTTGTGCAGCTCGAAGGCTTTTTGAATATCTTTCAGGGAGACGATGTCCGTGATGAGCGGCTTGAGCTCGAGCCTGGGCAGCAGGGCAAGCGCCCGCGGGAACGAATAAGGAGACACGAACGTGGAAGTAATGGTGAGCTCTTTGGCATACATCAGGAAGGGCGGGACGCCGATTTCCACGTCCTTGCCGTAGACGGCCGCCCAGAGGACGGTGCCCTTGTTATCCGCCAGGTAGACGGCCTGCTTGGCGGCGGCCACGCTGCCGCTGGCATCGATGACGGTATTGAAACCGCGGCCGTCGGTGAGCTTCTTCCCGGCTTCCAGGAGGTCTTCCTTGAACGGGTCCACCACCACGTCCGCGCCCAGTTTCCTGGCCAGCGCCCGCTTCTCCGCGATAGGCTCGGACAGTAAGGCCCGTGCGGCGCCGGCTTTGAGGGCCATTTCCAGGCAGAGCAGGCCGATAGGTCCACCCCCGCAGATGGCGACGCTGCTGCCGGTATAGACATTAGCCTGGTCGATGGCGTGGACGGCCACGGAAACAGGCTCAAGGAGAGAGCCGATTTCAAGGGAGATATCATCGGAGAGGGGGTACACGGCGCTCTCCGGGTAGACGGCGTACTCGGCGAAGGAGCCGGAGGCGCCGGACCCGCGGCGGCAGTAGTGTTCCAGGCCGTTCTGACAGTAGTAGCAGGCCCCGCAGGAGCCGCGGAAGTTCATCGCCACGCGCTGCCCTACCTTGAAGCTGCCTTTGACGTCGCTACCGATAGCCGCGATGGTCCCGGAGGCCTCGTGCCCGAGTATCCTGGCCTGCTTGTATGCCTCCGGCGGCATGAGACCGAAACGTCCTTCCAGGTTCTCGGGGTCGGTCCCGCAGAGACCGCAGAAGGCTATTTTAACTTTTATCTGGTTCGGACCCGTTTCCGGATCCGGGACTTCTTCCATATTAATATTTCCGATAGCCCGCGTGACGGCGGCTTTCATAGGTTGTCCTCCTTGTTGTTTGTCAGTTATTTCTTCGGCGGCGGTGGCCCCATCGTCCGGAACTCTATAGCCAGACCACCGACGGGTGATGGGTCGGAGTAGAAAAACTCGGCCCCGGCCCCTCCTGACGTCCAGATACCTATCCCGTTCTTTTTGAAATTAGCCTTTTCACGCTCTATGTTGTCGGTAATGAAGCCGACATGGTGCAGTCCTTCACCGGTCTTGTCCAGCGATTCCTTGAGGGACTGCGGGCCGGCTGTGGGCTCCAGCAGCTCCAGCTCGACATCGCCGAACCTGGCGTTGCTTATCGTGGTGGTCCATTCCGCCGGTTTGCCGTGCAGCTCACCCTTGAAGGATATCTTAAAAAACTGCGCTCCCCCCGGCCCTTCAAACGGACCGATGCCCAGCGACTCGAAATAGGCGACGGCTTTCTTGATGTCTTTGACTACCACTCCCACGTGGTGGAGTTTCGCGAAAGATGATTTTCCCGTCTTTTTTTCCATGCCGGCTCCTTTATTGAAGTTCCGGATTTTTACTAAACCCGGCAGATTCCCTACAAGTGTATCCATGTAAGGCTTCCATGTCAAACCAGCCTGGACACGGTTGATTGCCGGTTGTTTTTCACGGCCTTTTAATGTATCCTGTACAGGATTTTTCCAACAATCGGAAAGGATGAACAGACATGGACAAAGTCATGAATATGCAAGAGGCTATAGCTCGATTCGTCAAGCCCGGTAGCACCCTTTTTCTTGCCGGCATGCAGCACGGCGAACCTTCCGCCGCCATACATGAAATCATCCGGCAGAAAATCGGCCACCTGACGCTGGTGAGCTGCCTGGTGACTACCTCCAACCTCCTCATCGGCGAAGGCCTCATCAATAAAATGGTCACGGCCTACATGCAGCAAGATGAAAAGCGTTCTTACTCCATGCGCAAGGCCAGAGAAACCGGCAGGTACCCCGTCTTCGAAGAATACTCTCACTTCGGCGTGAGCCTGGCGTTGCTGGCCGGTCAGATGGGCATACCGTTCATCCCGGCCCGCTGCCAGGCGGGGTCCGACATGCCGAAATATAATCCGAATCTGGCGACCGTGGCCTGTCCTTTCACCGGGGAGACGGTGGTGGCGGTCAGGGCGATTGTCCCGGACACAGGTATCATCCATGTACAGCGGGCGGACGCCGAGGGTAACGCCCAGAAGTGGGGGACCATGGGTGTCGACATCGAGGGCATCAACGCCAGCCGGACAGTCATCGTTACCACGGAAAAGATAGTCGATGCGGATGTCATCCGCCGCGATCCCAATCGCACCATTATCCCCTGTTTCCGGGTGAGCGCCGTCGTCGAGCAGCCCTGGGGCGCCCATCCGATGCACCTGGCCGGCTGCTACAGCGGGGATATGTGGGGCTTCTACGGGGAGACCGGCCGTCCCGAGGGCTACCAGTCTTATGTCGATAACCTGGTCTATGGCGTCAGGGACTGGGAAGAATATTTAAAAAAACGGGCCGAGATGAAGCCGCCAGGCTATTTCGAGGGCTTCAAGATAAAGGCCGTCAAAAGCGAACCCATCACCACGGGTTACGAGGAGAGCCAGCATGAACCATAGCAGTCAGGGTGAATATAGCGCCGCCGACCAGATGGTGGTGGCCGGGGCGCATGAAATTAAAGACGAAGACGTGGTCTATGTCGGGCTGGGGCTGCCCTTTTTGTCCGCCCTGCTGGCCAACTACACCCACGCCCCCGGGTGCACCATCATCATCGAGAACGGTATTATCCGGACCACCGGCTTTCCCCTCCCCGCCGCCACGGACACGCTCGGCTCCCAGATGATGGCCAACCAGCTTACCGGCCTGTTTTATATCAACTGCCTGGGACAGGCAGGTTACATCAATGCCGGTTTCATCGGGGCGGGACAGGTGGACCGGCACGGAAACGTCAACGACACCGTCGCCGGGGATTACCGCAATCCATCACACCGCTGGCCGGGCAGCGGCGGCGCCAACGACGTGATGAGCTTCTGTAAGCGGACCATTGTCATGCTGCGCCAGAACCGGCGGCGGTTCCCGGAAAAGGTGGATTTTGTCACCTGCCCGGGATATCTGGACGGGACGAAGGGGCGGCGGGAAGCGGTAGGATTGCCCGCGGGCACCGGCCCGGCCCTGGTCATCACTGACCTCGCCTGCTACGAGTTTATCGACCGGGAGATGGTCGTGAAATCGGTGCACTGCGCCGCGGGCGTGACGCTGGACAGGGTAAAGGCGGAGGTCGGCTGGGATATCAAGGTCTCAGCGGGGATTCTTGACACCGTTCCCCCCACCGATGAAGAAATCAAAATCCTCCGTGAGCGGGTAGACCCCCAGCAGATATGGGTCGGGGGCAAACGCCGCCCCCCTGACCAGGACTAAGACGAAAAACAGCATTTTCCCCAAACCAGAGGTTAACCTCAAACCAGAGGGTTAACCTCCGGTCATGGGCACCAGCAAAGCGATGCGGTCGCCGGGGTGAAGCTGGAAGTCCATGCCATCGAAATAAAAATGCCCGTTGATGTTGAACTTGTATTCTTCCATAAGCCGGTCCTGGCCCCGGCGGATAACCGGCCCTTCCAGAGGCGGGACTTTCTCCCTGAGGGCGGCGACGACTTCGGCCATGCCCGCCCCGTCCCTGAGCTCGACCTCCACCTGCCGCAACTCGGTTATTTCACGCGGCAAGCCGTACATGGGAATGACACATTTGAACATCGTTCTTGCGCCGGGTTTGTTATCGGTTTTTGCCATGCTACCACTCCCGTTTAGAATCACCTCGCCCCGCCCGGTCCCATCCGCGGCATTTTTTCCGGGGGCCACAGCTCCGCGGCGATATCGTTGAGGCCGAGCTTGAGCAGCTTGTCCCGACTCGGGACGGTCGTAACGCGGTCCCAATCGAGCGCGCCGAGGTGCCACCAGGCCTCGGCTTCAAGGTCGGATGTCACGCCCGCCAGCGGCCCTTCCTGAAGAGGCGGCCGCCCGATGATCCGGCCGTGTATGTAATGCTGGAGGGGATTGATTCCCTCGCGCAGGTTGAAGACGTGCCGCATGTTGGCGATCCGCTCGCCAGCCAGGAGCAGCTCCTCCAGGGGCCTGTCCCAGCCGGTAACGGCGGTCATCATCCTGGCGGCGTAGGGACCGCGGGCCGCCCGCCATCCGAAGATTATCATGCAGGTCCCCATGGCGTTGTTCAGGTGGCTGATAAAGCTATTCGGACCGAACGCCTGGGTATGGCGGCCGGGGGAGGAGTTCATCCAGTACATAGCGGCCGAGGGCATGCCGGCGAACTGGTGTCCCAGCACGCGGGGGTCGTGCATACCCGGCTCCTGCCCGCCGACATGAACGGCGAACTTTTCGGCGCCTTTGCCGATTCTCTCGGCGGCGCGCCTGACGCCGTCGGCGAGGACATCTCCGAAACCCTCCCGCTTCACCAGCTTCTCCGTCATGGCGACGAGGGCGCGGTGATTGCCCCAGGTCAGCTCGATACCGTCCGTGTCCTTCTTCGTGATGATACCGTTCTCGTAGCACTCCATGGCAAAGGCGATAACGGAACCGGCGGAGATGGTATCCATGCCGTAGGCGTTACACAGGTGGCTGGCCATCTCGATAGCCGGGGCATAGGTGTTGCCGCAGTTGACACCGAAGGCGCCGATGGTCTCGTACTCGAGGCGGTGATTACCGGCCGGGTACTTGTATTCGGCGTTGCCCGCTTTCAGGCTGCCTTTGCAGGCGGCGGGACAGCGCCAGCACCCGACTCTCCTTTCGATGTTGGAGATAATCACGTCCATGTGGAGCCCGGAGACATCCGGGGTGTCGACCACGCCGACGCCCCCCCAGTTTCTCACCGGGGAGTCGCCGCTGAGGGCAGAGATATCGCCGTGCCCGCCGGTCCCGTATTTATGGAACCTCTCAAGGAAGCCGGATGATTTCAAATCCTCGATATGCTCTTTGCGGAGACGCTCGGCCGTTTCCATATCGTGTACGGGGACTTTCTTGTTCCCCCTGGCGACGACCGCTTTCAGCTTTTTAGAGCCCATCACCGCACCAAGTCCGGAGCGCCCGGCGGCGTCTCCCTTATGGGTATTGATGCAGGCGACCAGCGATAGCTTTTCGCCCGCCGGGCCGATGCAGATGGCCTTAGCGCCGGCTCCATGCTCCGCCTGGAGAGCATCCTCCGTCTCATAGGTATCTTTGCCCCAGAGGTGGGCGGCTTCTTTCAGCTCGGCTTTGCCTTCGTCCACCAGCAGGTAGACCGGTTTCTCAGAAACGCCGGTGAAGAAGACGGCGTCATACCCGGCGAACTTGAGATAAGGCCCGAAGTGGCCGCCGGAGTTAGCGTCCCCCCAGCCTCCCGTGAGCGGCGACTTGGCGACCGCCTGGTAGCGGGCGCCGCCGATAGCCGGAGTACCGGTAAGGGGTCCGGTAATGATGCCGAGGATATTTTCAGGTCCAAGCGGGTCGACTTTGGCCTTCTGACGGTCGTAGAGAATCCGCGAACCGATACCGTACCCGCCGATGAAGTCGCGGTACAGCTTTTCGTCCGGGGTGTCCTCCCGTATCCGGCCCGTCGTCAGGTCGACCCACAGGATTTTGCCCATGTAGCCTCCAGGCATAACGGCTCCTTTC
>MGNQ01000055.1:47603-49645 GCA_001796865.1 Chloroflexi bacterium RBG_16_56_11 | reverse complement strand
TACAGCAATCCGAATTGTATCAGAGGTATTTATTTAAGGTCAATGGTCGACCAGGCAGGCAGTTTTGATTGAACAACAATCTCAAATCACCGCTCACCGTAAGCTCGTCGAAGGGCACATATGAATACTGCGCTATTTTTCGACAAGCTCACATGGGCGGCAACAAAACGATGTTTTTCGGCCCCGTTTGCTTTTGGTTGTCGATTTTGTTATCCCGGATTCCATACAATACGGGAATGACTGCCTCAGTTAAAACGGGGCGTCAAAGAGGGGTTCATCCTGAAGGTCTCGACCAGAAGGCTCGACCTGAAGGGGATAAAGGGGGTGAGGTGGTCTTCAACAACCAGATGCAAAAGCACCCCCTCAATATTTGCCACGTATTTTCATAAGTCATATACTATCAGGGGAGCGCAAGATGGCCGCCAAAATCATGGTCGTAGAAGACGACCCCAACCTGCTGACCACGCTGAAATATAATTTTTTCCGCGAAGGCTACGCCGTGGTCACGGCCCCCGACGGCATCCAGGCGGTGGAGACCGCCCGACGGGAAAAACCGGATGTCATCATCCTGGACGTGATGCTGCCCGGGATGAGCGGACTCGAGGTCTGCCGCATCCTGCGCAAGGAAATGACCGTCCCGATTATGATGCTCACCGCCAGGACGGAGGAAATCGACAAAATAGTCGGCCTGGAGAGCGGTGCGGACGACTATGTCACCAAGCCTTTCAGTATGAGAGAGCTGCTCGCCAGGGTGCGCGCCATGCTCAGGCGCACCGGCATGACAGGAGTAGTCGTACCCGGCGAAAAAGACATCATAAAAATCGATAACTTTGAAATCGACCCGGCCCGGCACCGGGTGGCCCGCGGGGAGAACGTCCTGACACTGACGCCAAAAGAGTTCGAGTTGCTGTCGTTTCTCGCGACGAACAAGGGGCTGGTCTTTAACCGGGAGCAGCTCCTCGAGAAGGTATGGGGCTACGACTTCGCGGGGGACACCCGCACCGTGGACGTTCACGTGAGGTGGCTGAGGCAAAAAATAGAGCCGGACCCGCGTAAACCCAGGTACCTGATCACCGTCAGGGGAACAGGCTACAAACTGGAAGGTTAGAATGTTACGCAGCATCCAGTGGCGCGTCACTATCTGGTTCGTGCTGGTCATCGTGGTGAGCATGGCCGCGCTGGGCGCCTATCTCACGATATCCGTGCGGGAAAGGCAGACAGCCGACCTGCGCCTCCAACTGGAGAACGAAGCCCGCCTGGCCGGGGTCGCCGCCCTTCCCGGTCTCGAGGAACCGGGCAGGGCTACCACCCTGGACGGCCTGGCAAAAAGACTCGGCGCGGAGACAGGCGCGAGGATAACCATCATCGCCCGGGACGGCACGGTTCTGGGGGATTCCACCGAAGACCCCGCCACCATGGAAAACCACGCCAACCGCCCGGAGGTGATTGACGCCCTGGCGGAAGGACGCGGCGAAAGCAGCCGCTACAGCACCACGCTCGGAAAGAAGATGCTGTACGTGGCTGTATCCATAAAAGACAACGGCCAGGTCCTGGGTGTAGCCCGTGCGGCCCTACCCCTGTCAACGGTGGACGGCTACGTCAACCACCTGATAATCGTGATGGCGGTGGCGCTGGCGGCGACGGCGATAGTAGCCATACTGGCGGCCTGGCTCGCCGCCAGGGTGACCACCCGCCCCATAAGAGACCTTACCAGGGCTTCGCGCCAACTGGCCTCCGGGGATTTCAATTACCGGATTACACCCGGTTCAGGGGATGAAGCGGGGCAGCTGGCGAGGGCTTTCAACGACATGGCCCGGCGCTTGCAGGAAATGGTGACGACCATCTCCGCCGACAGGAACCGCCTGACAACCGTCCTCGAAAACATGGCCGACGGCATTATCATGACCGACCGGGAAGGCAACGTCGTGCTCTCCAACCGGTCAGCGGAAAGACTCCTCGGATTCAGACCGGAAGGCGCGCCGCGGCCGCTTATCGAGGTTGCCCGCGACTATGAGCTGAACGAGATACTGAAACGCTGCCTG
>MGNQ01000055.1:44462-47594 GCA_001796865.1 Chloroflexi bacterium RBG_16_56_11 | reverse complement strand
AAGGCGCAGGAGGTCCAGTTCGAGACGAGCGCCGGGGGGAGGTTCCTCCGGGCTATAGCCATAAATATCGGCGGGAAGGGGGCGGGGGCCCTGGTGCTACTACAGGACCTTACCGAGCTCCGCGCCCTCCAGACAATGGGCCGCGAGCTGATCGGCAATATTTCTCATGACTTCCGCACGCCCCTGGCGGTGATAAAAGCGATGGTGGAAACGCTGGAGTCCGGCGCCCTCAAAGATCCGGAGGTAGCCACGGACTTCCTGGCACGCATCGAAGCCGAAGTGGACAGGCTGACGCAGATGGTCGCCGAGCTGACCGAGCTTTCACGTATCGAGACCGGGCGCGCCGGGATGAGAAAGGGGCCTGTCGACGTCAACGGCCTGGTCCGCGAGGTCTTCTCGGAGCTGAGTCCCCAGGCGGAAAGGCAGCGCATTTCCCTCGAAACACGGCTTACCGACGGCCTCCCTGCCATCACCGCCGACCGCGAGCGCCTCCGCCAGGTAATCGTTAATCTCGTGCACAACGCTATCAAGTTCAACCGTCCGGGCGGCAGCGTCACGGGCTTGACCGGTACCACCGGCACCTCGGTCACCGTGGAAATAACGGACACCGGCATCGGAATCTCTCCGGAGAACCTGCCCCGCATCTTCGAGCGTTTCTACAAGGCCGACGGGTCGCGCAGCGGGCAGGGGTCCGGGATGGGGCTGGCCATCGCCAGGCACATCATCGAAGCCCACGGCGGCACTATCCGGGCGGGGAGCGAAGAAGGTAGAGGCTCCACCTTCAGCTTCAGCCTGCCGCTGAAATAAAACAATCTCACCTTTTTTCCGATAGATGTCTGAAGATGTCATTCTGAGGCAATATCGACTTCATCGGGATGACCGAAGAATCCGTTACCCCGATGTAAAATACGGATTCCTCACTGAGTTTACCCTGAGTTAGACCGAAGGGTTCAGAATGACAATTCATCAATTTATTTATAGTCCGGATTTTACATATTTTTAACATTTCCTTAAAACGCCTTTAAACTCCGTGCCGCTATTATGATAATAGGTGAATCGTATGAAAACAGTAATTTTCGTTTGCGTACACAACTCCGGCCGCAGCCAGATGGCTGAAGCCTTTTTCAATCGGCTGGCCGAGGGCAAGGCCAGGGCGATATCGGCCGGGACCCGGCCGGCCGTCCATACCGACCGCACGGTCGTGGTGGCGATGAAGGAGCTTGGCATCGACATCAGCCTGCAGAGGCCGAAGCTGCTGACCTTTGAGATGTTGGAAAAGGCCGACCACGCTATTACCATGGGCTGCGGCGTCGAAGAGACCTGCCCGGCCAGCTTCATCCCCACCGAGGACTGGCGTCTCGACGACCCCGAGGGCAAATCGCTCGAAGAGGTAAGAATTATTCGAGACACCATAAAGGCCAAGGTGGAGGCGCTGGTCCAGGAGATGGTCGTACCGGGAGGGCGTTCCGCAACCGCTCATGGTGAGACCTCGGCGTGAGCTCGGTCGAACGCCCGTCTAACCATAGCGGGGCCTATGCCCTGCCCTTCGACAAGCTCAGGGCGAGCGGGAGGAAATAAGAAATATATGGACACATTGATCCTCGACTATTGGATTAAAAATCTACAGGGAACCTCCCTTTAACAAGGAAAAAACGAGAACTGAAAAAGGAGATTACAGGATTTGTTTAAACAGGTTACCAAAATCAAGAAAAGCTGGCTCACCGCCATAATCTTCACGGTGGCGCTGGCCATCTTCGCCGCGGGATGCGGCAGCCAGACTACGACCACGACATCGGGCGCTACGAACCCGACCTCTACCACCACCCCGACCCCAACCCTCACCGGTACTATCGAAATTGATGGCTCCAGCACCGTCTATCCCATCACTGAAGCGGTAGCCGAGGAATTCCGCAAGGTCCATCCCCGGATGCGCATCAACGTGGGGATTTCCGGCACGGGCGGCGGCTTCAAGCGCTTCGTTGTCGGAGAAATCCAGATAAGCGATGCTTCCCGCCCCATCAAGGACTCTGAGAAGGAGCAAGCCCAAAAGAATAACATCGAGTGGATTGAGCTGCCCGTCGCCTATGACGGTCTCTCGGTGATGGTCAATCCCAGGAATACCTGGGCCACGTCAATGACCGTGGCGGAGCTAAAAAAGCTGTGGGAGCCCGGCTCCACCATAACCCGCTGGAACCACATTCGCGTAGATTGGCCCGACCAGCCGATCCATCTCTACGGCCCGGGCACGGATTCCGGCACCTTCGACTACTTCACCGAAGCTATCGTGGGCAAGGAGGATTCCAGCCGCGCCGATTATACGGCGAGCGAGGATGATAACGTTCTGGTGCAGGGAATCGCCGGCGACCCCAATGGTCTGGGCTACTTCGGCTTTGCTTACTACGTGGAGAACCAGGACAAGCTAAAACTGGTAGCCGTTGACGCCGGCAGCGGGCCGGTGGTACCATCAGTCGAGGTCATCCGCAACGGAACCTATAAGCCCCTATCGCGGCCCATCTTCATCTACGTGAACAAAGCGGCGTTAACGCGCCCCGAGGTGAAAGAGTTCATCCGCTTCTATATGACCGCGGGACCGGACCTTGTCTCCGAAGTGGGGTACGTTCCTTTACCGTCGACAACCTACACCGAGAACCTGACCAAGATTCAATAGCCGTGCCGGGCACGGGCGTGGAATGCTAAAGAAAAGACAGCCCCTGACTCCTGAAACATCTGTCGTCAGAACCGGACACTCTCTGAGGCGGGCCAGAAGGCAAAACCGCTTCAGAGAAGGTGTTATTCAACGGTTCCTTTTCGCGTGCGCCCTGCTATCGGTCCTCGTTACCCTCAGTATCGTCATTATGCTGGTGGTACAGGCGGCGGGATTTTTCCGGGAGGTGTCTCTCCTGGATTTCTTTACCGGCATAAAGTGGACACCCCTGTTTGACCCCCAGAATTTCGGGGTGCTGCCGCTGGTGACCGGTACCCTGCTTACCGCCGGTATCGCCATACTTGTCGCGTTGCCCGTCGGACTGCTCAGCGCCATCTACCTCAGCGAATACGCGCGGGATAGTGTCCGGCGGATAGTAAAACCTGTTCTGGAAATCCTGGCGGGTATTCCGACGGTGGTATATGGCT
>MGNQ01000055.1:41146-44418 GCA_001796865.1 Chloroflexi bacterium RBG_16_56_11 | reverse complement strand
CCGAGCATGATAGTCTTCAACGCCCTGAGCGCCGGGCTGGTGATGGGGGTGATGATCATCCCCATGGTATCTTCCCTCAGCGAGGACGCGATGGTGGCGGTGCCCCGCTCTCTGCGCGATGCGGCTTTCGGCCTGGGGGCCAACCGCTTCGAGGTATCCACCCGGGTCGTCATGCCGGCCGCCGTCTCCGGGATAGTCGCCGCTTGCATTCTGGCCCTCTCGCGGGCTTTCGGGGAAACCATGATTGTGGCTATCGCCGCTGGCTCCACCCCGAGACTGACCTTGAATCCCCTGGAGAGCATCCAGACGATGACGGCCTATATAGCCCAGATAAGCCTCGGGGAGACTCCCCACGGTACGGTCGAGTATTATACAATATTCGCGGTGGGGTTGCTCCTTTTCGTCATGACATTCCTGATGAACCTCTTCAGCCAGTGGTTCGTCAGGCGATACCGGGAGCGATACTAAATTGGATAGCCATCTGATGTTTCGTCGGCGTCTCAAGACAAGGCAGCGACAGGCAGGCCTGTTTAAAGTCCTTTTCATGGCCGCCACCACGGTGGGCATACTCACTCTGGCTGTCCTCATCATTGATGTTTTAAAGGATGGCCTGGGATGGCTGGACTGGCAGTTTATTACGAGCTATCCCTCCCGTAAACCCGAAGACGCCGGGCTACTCTCGGCCTTTTTCGGTAGTCTATGGATCATGTTCCTCACCGGCCTGTTCTCTTTCCCCGTCGGGGTTGGGGCGGCTATCTACCTTGAGGAGTACGCACCCGACAACCGCTTGAAGAGAATCATCCAGACCAACATCAATAACCTGGCGGGTGTCCCTTCGATCGTTTACGGGCTATTGGGGCTCGCCCTCTTCGTGCAGGCCCTTGCCCTGGGGCGGAGCCTCCTGGCGGGGGCTTTTACGCTCACGCTCATGTCCTTACCCGTCATCATCATCGCCACGCAAGAGGCCATCCGCAGCGTGCCTGCCGCCCACCGCCTCGGGGCTTTTGCCCTGGGCGCGACGCGATGGCAGGTGGTGCGGCATATCGTCCTGCCCTCGGCCCTCCCCGGGATTCTAACGGGGACCATCCTGGCCATGTCCCGGGCCATCGGCGAAGCGGCCCCCATGATTGCTATCAGTGCCCTGGTGTATCTTACTTTCATTCCCGGTAACGTCATGGACCGTTTTACGGTCCTGCCCATACAGATTTTTAACTGGGTCTCCCGCCCGCAGGAAGATTTCTGGCACCTGGCGGCGGCCGGTATTATTGTCCTCCTCATCGTACTTTTAGGGATGAATGCCATCGCCATCTTTCTCAGGAACCGCTACCAGAGAAGACATGAGGAATAAAAAATGACCAACTTAGCCTCTTTAGAGGTAAAAAACCTGGAGCTGTGGTACGGAAAATTCCAGGCCCTGAGGAATATATCCTTCGCCATACCCCGGAATCAAATCACCGCCATCATCGGACCTTCCGGATGCGGCAAGAGTTCATTGCTGCGGTGCTTTAACCGCATGAATGATCTCATACCAGGGGCGAAAGTCAAGGGTGAGGTGCTCTTCGACGGCAGCAATATTTATCTGGCCAACATCGATCCTTCCGAAATACGATACCGCATCGGCATGGTGTTTCAAAAGCCCAACCCGTTCCCAAAATCGATCTTCGATAACGTGGCCTTCGGCCCGCGCGTCAACGGCCTGGGAATCAACCTGGAAGATACCGTAGAGCGGGCCCTGCGCCGGGCGGCGCTATGGGATGAGGTAAAAGACCGGCTGAGAAAGGGTGCGTTGGAACTATCGGGGGGCCAGCAGCAGCGACTGTGCATAGCCCGGGTGCTGGCCGTCGAGCCGGAAGTTATTTTAATGGACGAGCCGTGCAGCGCCCTCGACCCCGTGGCCACCCTGAGAATCGAAGACCTGATGAGAGACCTGGCGAAGGAATATACTATCGTCATCGTCACGCACAACATGCAGCAGGCCGCCAGAGTTTCCGACATGGCCGCATTCCTCATGATGGAGGAGGACCGGGCCGGCATACTGGTGGAATACAGCTCAACCTCCGAGATTTTTACGAACCCCAGAGATAAACGCACCGAGGACTATATTACCGGCCGGTTCGGCTAGACGCCGGCAGGAGGACTGGAAAGAATGGAAATAAGGACGGCTTTTCACAAGAGACTGCGTGAAATACAGGACGATGTCCTCGCCATGGGCAACATGGTGGAAAAGGCCACCAGCCGCGCTATCGAGGCCCTGAAGGAGCGCGACCTGGCCAAGGCCCGCCAGATAATCGCCGACGATCTTAAAGTCAATAAGATGCGGTTCGACATCGAGGAAAAATGCGTCCAGCTCATCGCCACACAGCAGCCCATGGCGAGCGACCTGCGCGCTATCCTGGGCGTCCTCAACATCATCACCGAGATAGAGCGCATCGGCGACCACGCCGAGGGCATCGCCAAGATAGTGCTGATGATAGGCGACGAGCCGCCCCTGAAGCCGCTAATCGACATACCCCGCATGGCGGCCAAAGTGAACGACATGCTGCACCGCAGCCTGGACGCCCTGATAAACCGCGACGCCGCGGCCGCCCGGAAAATCGCCAGCGAAGATGACGAGGTCGACCAGCTCTACGACCAGGTCTTCCGCGAGCTTCTCAGCTTCATGGCGGAGGACCCGAAGACGATTACTCGCGCCACCCGGCTCACCTGGGTGGCCCATAACCTGGAGCGTAGCGCCGACCGGGTGACCAACATCTGCGAGCGCGTGGTCTACATGGTCACCGGCAAGATGGAGGAAATGGACGTCTCGAGATATTAGCCCGGAGGCTGAAACGATAACAGATTAAAAAACAGGAGGCAAAAAATGGGATATTTCAGAATCATGGCGGCCATACCCGGTTTCTTTCTCAGCTCTTTTTTCTTCATGCTCCTGTGGGGAGTCATCGCCCCTAAAATCAGCGTGGACAGTATCAGCTACGTAACATCGATGCTGATAACCATCACCCTCTGGATAGCGGTAGCGCCGCTGGCGGCGGTGGGAAGAAGAAAATAGTCCGGGACTCTATTTTTTCGTTAAATACTCGTAGAGTCTCTCCACGTTCATGCGGATAACCCCGGACATGCGCTGGTCCCGGGCGGCCTCGGGATAGCGGTCAGCCATGGTGACTTTATCCTGCGCCTGTTCAGAGCTCATCCCTTTGTCGATGGCCGCAGCCACGGCGTCCAGCCAGGCCCGGACCGTGTTGCCCATCTCTTTGAAATAGCTTTTCGGGCCC
>MGNQ01000055.1:40926-41118 GCA_001796865.1 Chloroflexi bacterium RBG_16_56_11 | reverse complement strand
CTTTTCCATTTGCTTCAGGGTTTTAAGCCATTTATCAGGGAGGGACTGGCGGAAGAACGGCACACCCCTGACGACATTATCCGAGGTAAAGACGATTTTTTCCTCGGGGATGTAGACGGCCACCTGGTGGGGACTATGTCCGGGCAGGTGCATCAGCCGGAAGGTAAGTCCGCCCAGGTGCAGGGTCAATTT
>MGNQ01000055.1:26712-40906 GCA_001796865.1 Chloroflexi bacterium RBG_16_56_11 | reverse complement strand
ACGGACGGTATTTGAAGTCCTTATCGACGGGGAGGCTGCCCGGCGACATCATTTTCAACATGCCTTCGATGTCGGTCGCTTTCGCCGCCAGGATAGCCTCGCGTATCCCTTCCTGGCCTATTAACGTCCCACCGAAATAGCAGTTGCCGGAAATATGGTCGCCGTGGGGTTCGGTGTTAATCACGTAGCGGACGGGCCCGAACCTGGCAATCTCGGCCGCCACCTTTTTGGCATCGGCCGGCACCATGGGCGTATCGATGACGACGACGCCATCCTTCGTTACCACGATGCTGGTATTACAGACGCTCAATTCATTTTCAAGATAGACGCTACCGGCGATCTGTTTCATGGTTTCCCCTTTCGATTATAGCTAATACACTTAACTTTAAGCGGATGCCATTGACCTGTCAAGTGCTTGTAATTACTCGGCTAAAATTCATGGTATAATGCCGTATTATGTACAACGCTGAGTATACCAGGACTTTCTACAACGCCTATGGCGAGTTCGAATGGACGCGGCTGGAATCGCCCTACGGACGGCTTCAAGCTATCATCCACGAAGACTGTATCAAGCGTTACATCAAGCCGGGCGATCGCGTTCTGGATGCCGGCAGCGGGCCGGGCCGATTCAGTATTACTGTCGTACGTTTGGGAGCAAACGTTACCGTCCTGGATATATCCGACGGCCAACTCAAACTGGCCAAAGAAAAAATCGCCGCTACCGGACTCATCGAAAAGATAGACCGATTCATCGAAGCCGATATTTGCGACCTGTCTGCATTCCCTGGCGGATATTTTGACATGGTAATCTGCTTCGGCGGTGCCTTGTCATACGTGTGCGAAAAACGGCAAAAAGTAGCCTATGAACTGATGAGAGTCACCCGGCCGGGAGGTACCATATTGGTCAGCGTCATGAGCCGGTTCGGAGGTATATTATACCTGGCACGACAGCCTGGATTGGCTGCACTCGAGGAATCCAGAGGTTCTGACCAGGGAAGCGCAGTAATATGGTCGGCGCTGGATACGGGCGACCTTCCGGGTTTTCCTTCCCGGAGGACGAACACGATGCACCTGTTTACGGCCGAAGAATTGCCGACCCTTTTCAAGGATTGCCAGACGCTGGAAATAGCAGGGTCTAATGTTACGATACCAGAAATATTACCCAAGGTAGAAGTAATAGCTTCAAATCCGTCCGCATGGTCAACGCTGGTCGAACTGGAACGTAGACTCAATCACGACCCCGGCCTGGTGAACAGTGGCAGCCATATTATTTTAACGGTCAAGAAATAATGTATCTATAACCTAATTTGCATTCCATTCCGGTGAAAACCGGAATCCAGATATATTGCCTTATCTGCCAGCGATGAGCTCCTGATAAAGGTCTTGCCATAAAGGATTTACCTTTTCTATCAATTCCAGTTTCCATTTTCTTTTCCACTCTTTAATTTGTTTTTCCCTGCTTAGCGCGGAATCGAAACTATCGCATTGCTCGAAATATACGAGAGTATGAACACCATATTTTCTGGTAAATCCCTTGACAAAATTATTTTTATGCTCATAAACCCGGCGCATAAGGTCGTTAGTAACGCCTATATACAGCGTCCCATTACGTTTACTCGCCAATATATAGACGTAGTGGTTATCCACATCTGTCTACCTGGATACCGACTTCCGTCGGTATGGTATTTTAAAATAAAACCCGCTAGGCTGGCAGACCAGGCGAGCTCAGTGTCTGGAACATGGCGTGATAAAGCCCGCGCTTGTCCAGCAGTTGCTGGTGGGAGCCTTCCTCAACTATCCTGCCTTTATCAAGCACGATAATACGGTCGGCGCCGGTGACAGTGGAAAGCCGGTGGGCGATGGTCAGGCAGGTGCGCCCTGATGTCAGTTTGCGCAGGGCCCGCTGCATAATACGCTCGGTATGAGTGTCCACATTAGACGTCGCTTCGTCCAGTATCAGGATACGCGGGTCGGCGACGATGGCGCGGGCCAGGCAGATAAGTTGGCGCTGACCGGCGCTGAGGTTGCCACCCCGCTGCCCGACCGGGGCGTCGTAGTCCTTCTCCATCCGGCTGATGAAGCTATGGGCGCCCACCATCTTCGCCACCTCGATGACCTCATCGCGCGTGGCCTCTTTCCGGCCATAGGTGATGTTTTCGGCGACGCTGCCGGAAAAGAGGATGGGGTCCTGCGGTACGATGCCTATCTGGCGCCTTAACGACTGCTGCGTTACCGAGCGGACATCGTGTCCGTCCACGGTCACCTCGCCTTTTTCCACCTCGTAGAAACGGGCGATAAGGTTGACCAGGCTGCTCTTGCCCGACCCCGTCTGGCCAACGATGGCCACGGTCTCTCCCGGTCTAATAGTCAGATTGATATCGTGGAGGACATACTCACCGGGCTCGTAGCCGAAGTTGACATCACGGAACCTGACCTCCCCCTTCACCGGGGGGAGCTCGATGGCACCGGGCCGGTCCTCAATATCAGGCCGGACGTCGAGCAACTCGAAGATGCGCGCCCCGGAGGCCATCGCCCGCTGGAGCTCAGTATATTGCATGGATAGCTCCAGGACGGGCTCGAAGAAACGCTGGACGTACATGAGGAAGCCGATTAAAAACCCGATGCTCATGGCCCCGTCCAGCACCTGGAAGCCGCCCACGATAATGACGACGGCGAAAGACACGCCGGTGAGAATGTTCACCATGGGCATCATCAGCGCCTCCAGCCTCACCGCGGTAACATTGGCGTCGAGGTGGGCCCGGTTGACCTGGTCGAACTGACCCATGTTCTCATTTTCCCGGGAAAGGCTCTGCACGACCCTGACGCCGGAAAGGTCCTCCTGAAGCTGGGAGTTGACCGTGGCGATGGCCCGTCTCACACGGATGAAGGCCTGCCGGGCGTATTTCTGCCACACCCAGATTAAAAAGACCATGACGGGGACAATAATCAGCATGATTAAGCCCAGCCGCCAGTTCATCGTAATCATGATGATGGTAATACCCACCAGCGTGAGGAGGCTGGTGATGAGCGCCAGAATACCCTGCGTGACGAGCTCCTGCACCTGCTGCACGTCATTCTGCACGCGGGACATGAGCTTACCCACCTGGTGCGTATCGAAGAAACTCAGTGAAAGGCGGTGGAGATGGGAGAAAAGCTCGGTGCGCATCCGGTAGATTATCTTCTGGCCGGCATAGGAAAGATAAAGGTTTTCCGCGTACTGTCCCACCCACATCACCAGCGCAATGCCGACGAGAAATAAAACGACAATGTTAAGTCCGCCGAGGTTGCCTTTCACGATATTGTCAGTAGCGACGCTGATGAGATAGGGCGTGGCCAGGGTGGTGAGGGTACGGATGAGCATGCCACCCGCCCCGAGGCTTATCCACCTTTTTACAGGCAGCAGGTACCGCGGCAGCCGGGCGATGACCCGGCTGTCGTAGATTTTACCCAGCACCTCGTCGGAGTCGAAGCGGCCGCCGGGTCCGCCCGGCCCGCCGGGGCCGCGGTGGAAACCTCCTCCCATGCCTCCGTGAAACATGATAACTCCTTAATCAACCAGGCTTTCTTCGGAATCCTGGTGCACCAGAAGCTGTGATTCGTAGACCTCTTTATAGGCGCCCTCCCGGGCAACAAGCTCGTCGTGCTTGCCTTTCTCCACCAGATGACCGTCTTCAAGCACGAGAATAAGGTCGGCGTTCTGTATAATGGGCAATCGGTGCGTGATGATGAACGTTGTTCGGCCTTTGATGAGCCTGTCCAGGGCCTGGCGGATAAGCTTCTCCGTCTGGGCGTCCACGCTGGCGGTGGAGTCGTCAAGGATGAGGATTTTCGGGTCTACCAGCAGCGTCCGGGCGATAGACAGTCGCTGTTTCTCGCCACCGGAGAGGGTATCGCCGCGCTCCCCCACCCAGGTCTCGTAGCCCTGGGGCAGGGCCTTGATGAAATCGTGAAGGTAGGCAGCCCTGGCCACTTCGATGATGCGGTCCATGCTGGCGTCCCGGGCGCCGTAGGCGATGTTCTCGCGGATAGTAGCGGAAAACAGGAACACGTCCTGCTGCGCGGTGACGACGTTCTTGCGCAGGGAGGAAAGCGTGACATCGCGGATATCCTTGCCGTCGATAAGTATCCTGCCGCCGCTGACATCATAGAACCTGGCGAGCAGGTTGGCGATGGTGCTCTTGCCGCTGCCGGAACGTCCCAGCAGCGCGACAAGCTGTCCCGGCTTTACCTCGAAGCTGACGTTTTTCAGCGCCGGGCCGAGGGTATCATAGCTGAAGCTGACATTCTCGAAGGTAACCCGGCCTTCGACCTTACCCAGGTCGATAGCTCCCGGCTTCTCCCTGACGTCCGATTCCGTGTCCAGAACTTCCAGGATACGTTGACCGGCGGAGGCGGTCCGGGAAAAGAGGTTGACCATCATGCCCAGACGGCGTATCGGCATCATAAGCATGGCCACCAGGAGGATAAACTGGGTGATCTGTCCCACGGTCATGGTGCCGGCGATTACCTGGCGACCCCCGTACCACAGAATGAGGATGGTCGGCAGGCTGATGGCCAGCACCATGGTCGGCATATTGACGGACATGAGGCGGGCGCCTTCCATCTGTTCGTCGTAGAGACTCTGCGCCTGGACGGCGAATTTCCGGCTATCCTCTTCCTGGTGGGAAAACGCCTTCACGACGCTGACGCCGGAAAGGCTCTCCTCCAGGGTATTGCCCATGAAACCCATCTCCGCCTGCACCTTGAGCCAGATAGGGCGGATACGGCTGCCGAAGGTGGCCGCCAGCCAGGCTACCGGGACGACAAAGGCCAGAGTCATCAGCCCCAGCTTCCAGTTTATCGCCAGGAGCATGTAGGCCACCCCGATAAACATAATCACAACCTGGGCCATGCCGAGCAGCCCCAGGGCGAAGAACATGCGCGTGGCCTCCACATCCACCGTGGCGCGGGACATGAGCTGGCCGGTCTGGTTCTTATCGTGGAAGGCAAAACTCAACCTCTGCAAACGTTCGTAGAGGGCGTTTCTGATATTGTAGGATACTTTCTGGGCGACGACCTCGGCGAAATACCGCTGGCCGTAGCCGGCGAACCCCCTGAGGGAGCTGGCGGCGACAATGACCACTGCCGCTACAACAACCATTTGACGCTGTCCCATGCCGATGACGGTATCAATGCCGTCGCCGAGCATACGGGGAACAATGATGCTGAATCCCGTGCCGATGACGATGCATAAAAAGGCCAGGAGCAGCATGAACCAGTATTTTTGCACGAAGCCGATGATTCTGAATACGGTTTTCATAGATACAGTTTATGGCAACAAATCATTCCGATATAACGTGATATATTATATTACTTTTTTCACACTCCCGTCAAGTATAAAAACAGTGAGTTTTACTGGCATCTGGTTGTCACAGGTTTACGCTCAGAGTTGAAAACCGGCCGTACCTTTCCTTGATAACAACGGGAACGGGCTATCCGGTCGATACGAAATTTGCGGGTTATCATGCTATGAAAATGAGGGTTAATACCCATTACCGTTTTAATATAATCAACTATATTTCTTTATGTTATTAGAGTAAAAATAAAAGGAGATAGTACTATGGTCATAGGCACGGTCCAGAAAAATAAAAAGGCGCACGGTAGAATAAAAACAGTTATGATCGAAGAGACGCCCGGCATGATGGGCGGAGAAAAAATGCCGGAGCGTGAAGAAAAATCGGCCAGCCCCCTCGATATGTCCATGAACCAGATGGAAAAGACCTACTCGGCTTATGTCGAAGCCCGGCAGCAGGTCGAGAGGGCTTATCACGAAAATGAAATCCTGGTCAACCAGGCCTCCCAGCGTGCCGAGAAGAGGGCCCACGATTCTTTCGATGCCGCCGTAGCGAAGTCCGCGAAACGTCGCGAGGAAGCCTTCTCCAGGGTCGCGGAGGCCAGGGAAGCGGCCGTCAGAGAAGCCGAGGAGTCCTTTAAGAGCGACAACGAAGCGGCGGAAAAAGACCATGACGAAGCCGTGTCCCAGGCCGCCCGCGAGCGCCAGGAAATGCTGGAAAAAATCTGGAAACAGCGCGACGAGAACATGGAACAGGCCTGGAATATCTATTCCAGGATGACCAGATAAACAAAAAAACAGGCCCGGAACCAAGCAGGGGGAGCGTTGCGGCTCCCCCTTTGTTTTGCTTGCCCCGTTATTTAGTCGTGGACTGCCAGTATGCTAGAATTACTACGACTCTCCGGCAGCGGATAGTCTCAAAATGAAGATGTCATCTATCCAGGGCATGATCATTTTGTTCATGATGGGGGTTTTCTTTTTCCTGGCCTCCTGCCAACCGGATAGCTCTGCCTCTCCAGAGTCAAACGGACTACCGGTAACGACGACGACGTCGCTTCCCGCCGCAGGCGCCAGCACCCCGACCAGAATCAACCCGGCGGACAGGCACCGGGCGATACCCGCGGACGTCGTCAAGATGACGCCTGGGACGGACTTATTCCCGCCGGTACTTCACTCCGACGAGTACCAGCTACCCGAGCCGGTCCCCTATCCGGTCAGCACGGCCGGGGCCGAGGACTCGCCTTTCGTCCTGCCCACCGGTGACGCCCTGTATTTCTTCTTCACGCCGGACGTGCGTGTCCCCGTGGAAAAGCAGCTCCTCGACGGCGTCACGGGGATATACCTGACCCGGCGGGTTGCTGGAGCTTGGAGCGAACCGGAGAAGGTCGTTTTGAGCGACGATATTTCACTGGACGGCTGTGAGTTCGTCCAGGGCGACGTAATGTGGTTCTGCTCGGCGCGGGCGGGATTCAACGGCATCAACTGGTTCACCGCCGAGCTTCTCGACGGGGAGTGGCGTAACTGGAAATTCGCCGGCGATCTCTTCCCGGCCAGCTTCGAGGTGGGGGAGTTGCATATCACTTCCGATGGTAAAGAAGTCTATTACCACTCTTCGCGCTCCGGGGGAAAAGGCGGTTACGATATCTGGGTCACCCGGGAAGTGGGCGGGAAATGGCAGGAGCCGCAGAATATCGAGGCGGTCAACACGGCGGAGACCGAGGGCTGGCCGTACATCTCCCCTGACGGCGGCGAGCTCTGGTTTAACCGGACATACCTTGGCAGTCCGGCGGTGTTCCGCGCGAAAAAGGTCGATGGCGAATGGACGGCGCCCGGGCTGATTATTTCGCAGTTCGCCGGGGAGCCCACCCTGGACAAAGACGGGAACCTCTATTTCGTCCATCATTACTACCGGGACTCCGTCATGCTCGAGGCCGATATCTACCTGGCCAGGAAGAAGTGATGGGCAGGGTTAAATTTTTACAACCGGTCCGGCGGCTTCCCTGGCCCTTCCTGCTCCTTATCTTCGCCATGGCCTCGACGGCCAGCTGCGCCGGAACGACATCAACGCCTGTAACACCTTCAATCCCCGCTTTTGAGCCAGCACCGACCGCGAAAAAAGTCGCCCGAGAAAACAGATGGGGTATCTACTCGCTGGACCTGGCCTCCAGCGATACGGCGTTACTCTATAGCTCTCCGGAAAAAATATCCAATCTGAACCTCAACAAGGCAGGAGATACCCTGGTGTTCTCCCGGCGTCTCAAGGCAGACAGCGATAGCAGCGAAGAAATTTTCGGCTTTCGCATAGCCGACGGGCGCCTGGACAGACTTACGGACAACGACTTTCGGGATATCTATCCGGTTTGGTCGCCCGACGGCAAGCGAATCGCTTTCCTGTCCTGGCGCGAGCGCGACCTGGATATCCATGTGATGGATGCCGGCGGACAGGAACAAAAAAAGCTCTTCGATTCCGGCTCTCATGATGCCGATATCGACTGGAGCGGGGAAAAAATAGCTTTTACCTCCCGTAGCCGTGTCTGGACGATAAACGATGACGGGACCGGCCTAACCCAGGTCACCGAACCACCCCGGGCCGGGGTCTGGGGTAAAGCCAACCTTCCCTTCGGGGACTATGACCCCAGGTTCAGCCCGGACGGACGGGAAATCGCTTTCGAACGCTTGGAAAGCGATACCTCGACACACGGCTGCTATAATATCTATCTCAGCGAGACCACCGGCTCATCCGAAAAATCCCTGACAAACACCGGTTACAGCCAGGGCATGGTAAGCTGGTCACACTCCGGCTGGAAAATGGTCTTTACCGTGGCGGCGATCGGCAGCGAAGGTAGATATGACATCTATACCATGAACCCGGACGGCGCGGACATTACCAACGTCACCCCCGATTATTTTCCTCCGGACTTCCTCTGCCACACCCCGGTCTTTTCCGCCGATGACGATTCCCTTTTCTTCATCGGAGAGTGGTGGGAACAATAATATTGACCATGAGCGACGCCCTACTCACTTTTCCGCCAGACATGTTATACTATTTTCCCGGAAGGACAAAACGGAGGTAAGACTAATGCCAGATTACGTTGCCCTGAAGAAAAAGGTGGACGAGCTAGCGGAAAGAACGTGGGATGTGGCCGGTATCCGGGCCAGGGTCAACAAAATGGCCAGGTCGGGTATTCCGAGGAAGAAACTCGACCCCAAAGTCATGCTGGCGAACAAGGAACAAATTCTCGATCGTGTGCAGCGGCGGGCCGAAGAATACAATTTTATTTTCAAGAACTGCGCCCAGGGCACGGCCATGGCTATCATGGAAGAACTCGGGCAGGGCAACATGGAAATCATCAAGGCTCTTTGTCCTTTTCCCGGCATCGGCGGGACCGGCGATATGTGCGGCGGTATCACCGGCAGCCTGATTAACTTCGGCCTGTTTTTCGGCAGCGACGACCCGCTTGACCTATCCGTAATGAGCGATCCGCGGAGGAGCCCCATCCTCATCGCCCAGAGGTTCATGGCGTTCTTCGAAGACGCCGTCGGCCATATGTACTGCGCGGATATCATCGAGACGGTGATACTGGGGCACCGGCTAAACCCCGGGGAGAGCGACGGCGCCATGATGACCTTCGCTGGCGAAAAGGGATTCGAAAAGTGCGGCCTGCCCCCGGGCATGGGCGCCCGGCTCGCCGTCGACTTTATTATCGACAGTATGAAGTGAAGGCGCACGTCAGGGGGTCCCTTGATATCCGGTATTTTCTGGCCTGTTTTCGTTTTTAGTGCTATCGCCCTGTTCGTCATCGGCACGGCGTACCGTGTCCTGTCTCTTAGCCGTCAGCCGGTCCACCTGAGATGGGAGTTGTCCCCGATACCTCACGTCAAAGGCAGAGGGAGCTACGGTGGTTCGGATTTCGAGGAATTCGAGTGGTGGAAGGGACCGCGCCGGAGGTCTCTCCTCGCGCCGCTGGCCTACATGGCCGTGGAGATATTCCTCCTGCGAAGTGTATTTAAGAATAACAAAAGGCTGTGGCCTTTCTCGCTGGGCATGCACCTGGGCGTTTACCTGATAATCTTAACCGCCCCGTTGTACGTTGCGGTTGCTATCATACTCGCCGGTGGTATGCCGTCGTCCGATACGAATTCACTCCGGGAAGTTACTTACGTTCTTGGTGTGACAGGCTATCTGCTCGGTATCTCAGGAGTGCTTGGCTTGTTGGTGCTTCGCTCGGTAGTGAATGACCTCAGGTCTTTCACCAGCGCCTCGGGTTATTTCAACCTCGCCTTCCTGGGGGCGGTCTTTCTCAGCGGTATCAACGCCTGCCTCTCTTTACCCGATTTCACTGGCACCGTCGGACAGTATGCAAAGGACCTTATCACGCTCGACCCGACCATAAGCATTCCTTTCCTTTTATCGCTGCACGTGATTATTTCCATCCTGTTCCTCATCTACCTCCCCTGGACGAACATGTCCCATTTCATCGCTAAATATTTTACCTACCACTCTGTACGATGGAACGATGCGCCGAGAGATGCGAAAATGGATACAGAACTGCGCCGCCTGATGGGCCGGCCGGTAAGCTGGTCGGCGGGCCATGTCCAGGCCGATGGCGATAGGAGCTGGATAGAAATCGCGACTGAGAAAGCGACCGATGAAAAAACGCCTTAAATTGACGGATATTTCCCGGGAGGAAGACAGCCAGCTTACCGAAATCGTTCCCGATGACCTGATACCGTTACCGGCGCCTTACGATAAACCAGGATGGCCGGCCGACTTCCAGCAGCTCACCGCAGACCAGCAGCAGCGGCTGGTCTGCAATCTCGATGGTTTCGTGGCCCTGGGACTGCCCCGGCCCCGGAACGAAGCCGAAGAAAAAAAGTATACAGAACTTTTTATCAGCGGGATGAATAAGCTGTTGAGCCGGGAAAACAACTGGACGTTTTTACAGCCGCTACTGCTTTCCCTGGACTACTGCGCCCGCTGCCAGACCTGCAATGACGCCTGCCATGTCTATGTCGCCAGCGGTAAAAACGACCTCTACCGCCCCACCTACCGCTCGGAGATTTTCCGGAACCTGGTGTCAAGGCACGCGCGGCGCCGGGGGAAGCTACGCGGTATTTTCGGCGGGAAGAATGTTGACCTCAACTGGTCGACCATCAGCCGTCTTTACGAGCTGAGCTACCGCTGCAATCTGTGCCGGCGCTGCGCCCAGGCCTGCCCCATGGGCGTCGATAACGGTCTCATCACCCGTGAAATCCGTAAACTTTTCAGCCAGGAGCTGGGCTGGGCCCCGCAGGAGCTCCACGAAAAGGGCACGGTCCTCCAGCTCAAGGTCGGGTCCCCTACCGGCATGAGCCCCGACGTCCTCAGGGATAACGTCGCTTTCCTCGACGACGACTTCAGCACGTCCATCGGTTTCAATGTCTCAACCCCCTGGGATAAAGAAGGCGCCGATGTCCTGCTCATCCACAGCGCCGGCGACATCTTATCTTTTCCGGAAAGCCCCGCCGCTTTCAGCATTTTATGCCAGGCCGCCGGTATCGACTGGACTCTTTCCTCGGAGATAGGCGGCTACGACGGCGTCAACTACGGCCTTTTCTACGACGATATCCAGCTTGCCCGCATTGCCGTCCGGCACGCCGAGACAGCCAGAAAACTCAACGTTAATAAAATCGTCATGGGGGAATGCGGGCACCAGCACAAGGCGCTCATGACCGTGGCCGACCGGGTGCTGACCGGCGACCTTAACATACCGCGGGAGAGCGCCATGACTTTCCTGGAAGATATCGTCTTCAGCGGTAAAATTAACTTCGATCCGTCGAAAAATGACTTCCCGGTGACCCTCCATGACCCCTGTAATATCGTCAGGAACCTGGGCATCGTCGGGCCGCAGCGCCGCATCCTCCGCTACCTGTGCCCCCAGTTCCGCGAGATGATGCCGCACGGCGTGGACAACTACTGCTGCGGCGGCGGGGGCGGTTTCAGTGTGATGTCCGGCGTCAATTTCACCAACTGGAAAGTGAATATCGCCGGCAGGATGAAATTCAAGCAGGTGCTGGAGGCCTTCAGCGACCGGCCTGGCCCGGAGGTGAAGAAATATGTCTGCGCGCCCTGTTTGAACTGCAAACTGCAGTTCCGCGATATGTTTTCTTACTACCGGGCCGGGGAAAAGTCCGGCATCAAGTGCGGCGGTCTGGCCGAGCTTATCGTCAATGCCATGGCGGACATAAAACAGGCTTTTATCTCCTGGGAAGAATAGGTTATACTACTGGCGGCGTGATTTAATGCTACGGGTTAAGGAGGGCTTGGATTATGCCGCAGATGGACCTGGCCGGACAGAAATACGAAGTCGATGAGCACGGCTTCATGCAGGAGACTTCCCGGTGGACGGAGGACGTCGCCAGAGCCTACGCCTCCCTGGAAAACGTCAAAGAGCTGACCGCGGACCATTGGAAAGCTATCAACTACCTCAGGTCTTACTACCTGCAAAACGGCATCTGCCCGATGGTGAGGCGGCTTATCAAGGAAACAGGCTTCACCCTGAAACGCCTGTATGACCTTTTTCCCAACGGGCCGGCCCAGTCTGCCTGTAAGTGGGCCGGAGTACCCAAGCCCACGGGCTGCGTCTGAAGCGTCAGTCATTGCGAGCCCTCATGTTGCGCTCAGGGTAAACTGCGCGAAGCAATCCCATGTTCAATCTTGCTCCATCGGTTGATATTGCCACGTCGTCCCGATTTCATCGGGGCTCCTCGCAATGACAATAATACGAAACGTCTTAGCTCCAATGGAGTGGGATATACAATTATATTGTGCTATAATGAACCCGTTTCCGCGTTGACTCCCGGTAACTCATGCCTGAGGAGGGACCACCCATGAAAGCCGCTTTCATCGTCGCCCCCAAACGATTCGAGATACGGGACATCCCCATGCCGACCATCAACGAGAACGAAATGCTGGTGAAAATAGTCGCCTGCGGGGTCTGTTCCAGTGATATGCCCGGCTACCTGGACATCGGCGTGATGCGCCGGCCGTTCCCCAGGCGCGCCGGCCACGAGCCGGCCGGGACGGTGGTGGAGGTAGGAAAAAACGTCAGGGGATTCAAGGTCGGGGATAGAATCACCGGGTTCTGGCCCGCGGACTGCTACGCCGAATATACCGCTTGCGACCCGGCCGACCGTACCGCCCGCGGCCACGGCTCCGTCATCGGGAAGATACCTGATGGCGTTCCCTTCGAGCACGCCCTGGGTGAACCGCTGATGAGCCTGGTGTCCATCGCCAGGACGACCACTCCGGAGGTCGGCGACTTCGTTTTCCAGATTGGCTGCGGTTTCATGGGGCTGGGCATTACCGCTCTGGTCGCCCACCCCAAGCTCCGGGAATATATCGTCGCCGACCTCGATGAGAACCGGTTGAAGCTGGCGAGGGAGCTCGGTGCCACCGTTACCCTTAACCCGGGCAAGGTGAACGTCGTCGAAGAGGTGATGAAGATAACGGGCGGGCGGGGTGTTGACGTGGCCATCGAGGTGGTCGGGCATCCGCCCGGGGTCAAAATGGTCGGCGATGTCATCAAAACGAACCGGGCCAAGATAATCATGGTCGGCTGGCACCAGACGCCGGATACTTACGAGCTCTTTTCCTGGATAAAGTGCCCCATCATCTACAGCCCGCAGGGCATCGGCATGTCCACGGACTACCAGAGCGAGCTCACGCGGGCTATGTGGGCGCTGCAACAAGGCGTCTTCCCGATGAACAAGCTGGTCACGCACAAATACAAGCTGGAAGACATCGGCCAGGCGTTCGAGGATAACCTGGGCCGGAAAAAGGGGTATATCAAGGGCGTGATCATGCCCGGGCTTTAGCCTGTCACTATATAAAGAAAATTTATTAGACCATTCCGGCGAAAGCCAGAATCCGGTTCCCGAAATACCTGGATACCGACTTTTGTCGGTATGGTTAAGAAAGTTTTAAATATCATAATGGTGACATTAGCTGGATACAGTCGACAATACCATTGAGCAATAATAATAAGGAGGGTAAATGAAACTGGGCAGGTTCATCGTTGACACGCACGTCCATTCCCAGCGCCACGCCGCCGGGAAGGCCCTGAAAGGCTCCAAGGACTTCGACAAGCTCGGCCAGGTGATGGGCCAGATGGAGGCCTACGATAACTCGCCGCGCCTCCTCTATGACATGCAATGCTACGGCGTGGATATGTGCATCATCGAGCCGGCCTTCGGCATGACCAACAAGACCGACGTCGAGCAGGTGAAAAAGTACCCGGACAAGTTCGCCACCTGCTGCTGGCCCAAGGAATACCAGGACCGCTGCGCGGCCGGACAGGAAAAGTGGACCATCCAGGGATTCTGCGACGCCCTCTCTGACCTCCTCAAGACTGGCAGCTATGTCGGCATCGGGGAGATGGTGCTCATCCCGATGCTCGGCCGGCGGGGCGGCCCGCCGCAGGGGTTCCAGACCGAGCCGGACATCATCAAGAACTGCCTCAAGGTCATGGAGGTCTGCCAGCAGTACAAGGTGCCCATGCGCTACCACACCGGCACGCCGGGCGGCTACGCCATCGCCTACCACGGCGCCCAGTTCACCTATAACCCGCTCTGGGTGCATACCCTGGCCGTGGCCATGCCGGACGTGCCCATAATCCTGGAGCACTCGGGTATCGAAGGAGGGTGGTGGGAATGGTTCTACGAGTGCTGCCTCCACGTGGCCGCCAGCCATAAAAATATCTACCTGGAGACCGGACGCTGGTGGACCGAGCTCTATTTCAAAGCCCTGAACGACCCGTCCGTGGGCGCCGAGAAGCTCATCTGGGGCACCGACTGGGGCGCTTCATTACCCGTTTATTCCCA
>MGNQ01000055.1:22627-26699 GCA_001796865.1 Chloroflexi bacterium RBG_16_56_11 | reverse complement strand
CCGCCGGGCTACACCCGCCAGGACCTCAAGCAGGGCATCCCCCGGCACCAGGTGGACATCTGGGGCTGGAGCTTAAAGCAGATACAGCGACTCGACATCAACCAGGACGACATGAACCTGATGCTGGGAGGCAACGCCGTCAGGCTCTTCAAGCTGAGGACACCGGGCGGGCTGTCCCGCATGTTCAAGTTCGTCGACCAGACGGCATCCCCGACGCCCGGGGCAGCGGAACAGTAAGGGCATTGGATTTTCCCTTCCCTTAATGGGAGAGGTTAGGTGAGGGTGAAGTGTTGGGCAATGTCGTACCCCCTCACCTTAATCATCTCCCGATGGGGGGAGCAGAGATGGGAGAAGTAATAACCTCTCCCTCTAACCCCCTCTCCGCGTGCGGAGAGGGGGAATCAAAGGGGGCGAGGTCGATGGAAAATAAACGTAAGGAAGTGAAAGATGAAACTCGGCAGATTTATCGTCGACACGCACGTCCATTCCCAGCGTCACGCCGCCGGAAAAGCCCTGGCGGGCTCCAGGGACTTCGCCAAGCTCGGGCAGGTCATGCACCAGATAGAGGCTTATGATAACTCCGCCCGACTCATTTACGACATGGACTGCTACGGCGTCGACATGTGCGTCATCGAGCCGGCCTTCGGCATGACCAACAAGACCAATCTGGAGCAGGTGAAAAAATATCCCGAGAGGTTCGTCGCCAACTGCAGTGCCAAGGAATACAACGACCGGTGCGCCGCCGGCGAGGAGGAATGGACCATGGACGGCGCTATCGCCGAGCTGGCCAGGCTCCTCGATACCAGGCAATTCGTCGGCGTCGGCGAGGGCATGCCCATCACCGGTGGCGGCATGGCCGGAGTCCAGTTTACCGACCAGGAGACCCTGGTAAAAAACATGATGAAGATGATGGACCTGGGACGGCAATACCATATCCCTATCCGCTACCACGCCGGGACACCGGGCGGCTACGCCATCGCCTACCACGCCTTCCCCTCGACCTATAATCCGTTGTGGGCGCACACCCTGGCCGTGGCCTACCCCGATGTCCCGCTAATCCTGGAGCACGCCGGTATCGAGGGGGGCTGGTGGGAGTGGTTCTACGAGCAGGCCCTCCACGTGGCGGCATCACATAAAAACATCTACCTGGAGACCGGCCGCTGGTGGGCCGAGCTATACAACAAGGCCCTGAATGATCCGTCCGTGGGCGCGGAAAAGCTCATCTGGGGCACCGACTGGGGCGCTTCCTTGCCCGTGTATTCCCAGCTCAACCGTTACCCACCGGGCTACACCCGTCAGGACCTCAAGCAGGGCATTCCCCGCCACCAGGTGGACATCTGGGGCTGGAGCTTAAAGCAGATACAGCGGCTCGACATCAACCAGGACGATATGAACCTGATGCTCGGTGGCAACGCCGTCAGGCTGTACAACCTGAGGACGCCGGGCGGGCTGACGCGCATGTTCAGGTTCGTCGACCAGGGACAGCCGCAGCCGCCGGGCGGCTCATAATATTAGGAAATGCAGGGGCTATTCAAAAGAATCAATTCTTCACGCGCCCCGATGGAATCGGGGCGCGTCAATCACATTCTCATAAAAGGAGAGGCACTACCTGTCGCATTTCCCGACACGATGCTAGAAAGTTATTATATTACGCAACACTGCGCCGCCCTCGAGCGACTTGATGGCGTCATTAATTTTCGCCAGCGGGAAATGCCCGGCGATTAGCTCGTCGAGTTTGAGTTGCCCGGCTTTATAAAGCTCAGCGTACCGGGCCACGTCGATATCCAGCCGGGACGAGCCCATCATCGAGCCGGTGAGGATTTTCTCACTGCCGATGAACTCTCCGGCGGTAAAGGCCTCCAGCTTGCCCATGGCGATGCCGATGACCACCATCATGCCGCGCCGTCCCAGCATGTTGAATCCGGTGCGCAGGGCTTCCATGCTCCCCACCGTCAGGAATCCGTAGTCCGCCCCCCGGCCGCCGGTGAGCTTGCGTACCGCCTCGGCGGGGTCTTTTTCCTTGGCAGTATTGACGGTGTGCGTCGCGCCGAACTTCCTGGCCATCTCCAGCTTATCGTCCCGGATATCCACGGCGATAATCGGGTAAGCCCCGGCGTGGACGGCCCCCTGGATAATGTTCATGCCGACCCCTCCGGCGCCGATGGCGATGACGCTGCTGAGCGGTTTGACCTGGGCGCGGTTGTGTACCGCCCCAAAGCCGGTCATGACACCGCAGGCCAGCAGGCAGGCGCGGTCCATGGGCAGGTCCTGGGGTATCCTGGCCAGGTTGTATTGGGAGACCACGGTGTATTCGGCAAATCCGGCTATCGGACCGGCCATCGGGGCCAGTCGGACGCCGTTTTTATCGATGTGGTGTCCGCCTTTGGCCATCATGGCCCGGATATCGATGCCGGTGCACATGTGGCGGAGCCCGATGTTGCATTGGTAGCAGTGCCCGCAGCCGGCGTTCACCGCCGACGCCACGACATGGTCGCCGACGGCCACCTGGGTAACGCCTTCGCCGATTTCCTCCACGTACCCGGCGACTTCGTGCCCGGCCACGCCGGGCAACTTGCCGTGGAGCTCGCCCTTCACCGCGTGCAAATCGCTGTGGCAGACGGCCACCGCCCCCACGCGTACTTTGACCTCGCCCTTATCCGGCTTGTCCAGGGTGACCTCGTCCACCACGAGCGGCTTGCCGGCTTCATAGCAGATAGCTGCTTTCATCGCTGCCCTCCTTTTCTGAGCGGGAATTACCCCTGGTTCGCGCCGAGTCTAGCACTAATTATTCAGCCTGTCAATCGAACCGGGGTGTGCTTGTCTGGAGATTGATTTTAAGCGCTCCGCTGCGAAAACCCAAATTGACATACCCGGGAAATGGTGTTAAACTCTAGCGCTAACTGTCTGAAATTCCATTCTGAAAATACCCGGCAAAACGAATTAGTGGATACTTACTTGCCTGGCGTTTCTGAAAGGAGTATGGCTTATGACCAAAACCGATAATCATTATGAAGTGCTCAGCCCCTGGGCTGAGGCCGACCCCGTGCCCTTCCGTGGTATAAGTCCCCGGATAGCCGACCTGGCGGGAAAGAAAATCGGCCTCTTCCGGAATCCCAAGCGGGCCGCCGAGCCTACCCTGAAAGTCATCGAGGACCGGTTGAAAAAAAGGTTCCCCACGGCCACCTTTTCCTGGTTCGCCAACACGGCCGCCAACGAGATGGTGACCGAGACCAGGGCGAAAGATGATTTCGAGGCCTGGCTCAAGGGGGTCGATGCGGTTATCACCGCCTACGGCGACTGAGGGGCCTGCACCAAGTACCTTGTGTACGATGCCGCATCTGTAGAAGACAGGAAGAAACCGATAGTTGTCCTGGTAAACCAGGGTTTTGCCAATGACGCCGAGTCGGCGTCGCGGGGCAAGGGCATGCCGGGCCTAAGGGTGGTGCCAACCAGGGTCCCCTGCGAGGCCAGCATTATGGAAGACATCGAGGTCGGGGTGGATGGCGCCCTGGACGCCGTGATAGCGGCGCTGACCCGGCCATTGACCGCGGAAGAGAAGTCGCCCAAAGCCAGGGAGCCGGAGACACCGGCCCGGGTCATTTTCAAGGGCAGCCTGGAAGAGGTCAACCGCTTCTTCTACCAGCGGGGCTGGACCGATGGCCTGCCTGTTATACCGCCGACCGAACAAGCCGTGGCGGAGATGCTCACCGGCACTGACCTGCCGCCGGACCACCTGCTGGGCAAATTGCAGTCCCGCCTCGGTAAGGCCTCCGTCGAGAAAATCGCTATCAACGCCGTCATGGCCGGCTGCCTCCCGACATACCTGCCCGTCCTCATCGCCGGGACAATCAATTTGCTGGAGTCGGAGCCTGGTTTCATGGGATATACCACCTTCGGTTTCAGCACCGGCTCCTGGGCGCCCTTCTGGATAATCAACGGCCCCATTCGTAACCAGATTAATGTCAATAACTCCTCCGGGACGTTCAGCCCCGGGAATATCGCCAACGCCGCCATCGGGCGCGCCATGGGGCTCATCATTAAAAACATTGGCGGCGTGCGTAAGGGCGTGGAA
>MGNQ01000055.1:22249-22591 GCA_001796865.1 Chloroflexi bacterium RBG_16_56_11 | reverse complement strand
CGAGAACGAGGAAGACAGCCCCTGGGAGTCGCTGCATGTGGAGCACGGCTATAAAAAAGAGGACAGCACCATCTCGCTTTCCTTCCCCCAGACATATTTGCAGCACTGGCCCTACGGCGCCGACGCCACGGGAATACTGCGCTCCATCGTCGATAACACGCCCCGGGGCATGCGCTACACGTATGTCATTACCCCGCCCCACGCCAGGAACCTCTTCCGTGAAGGGTATACCAAGGAAAAGGTGAAGAAATATATCGCGGAAAACAAGCTTGTCCCTATGTCCCGGGTCATGGCGGCGGGGATTGGAGCGCCGCGTCCGCCGGGGGCCGCGCCCCCACCGGC
>MGNQ01000055.1:20842-22165 GCA_001796865.1 Chloroflexi bacterium RBG_16_56_11 | reverse complement strand
TGCTTTTATTGCCCACTGCGTCGGCGGCGGGGCCACGCCGGGCAGGAAAGAAATCCAGAAGATAGACCTGCCGAAGAACTGGGACAAGCTCGTGGCCAAGTATAAGAACGTGGTGCCCACTTACGCTAAATATTAAATAAATGACTGTCTTTGCGAGGAGCGTAGCGACGAAGCAATCCGCCTTTTAGTCCACGGTTAAGCGGATTGCTTCGCTAACGCTCGCAATGACAAAAGGAAGGTCTCTCATGGAGCTTGAGGGTAAAGTAGCTCTGGTTACCGGTGCCGGCGGTGGCGGAGGGGGGCAGGGCAGCGCTATCGCCCTGGCGCTGGCTGCGGAAGGCGCCGATATCGCTGTAAACGACATCGACCTTAAATACGCGCAGCAGACAGCGGACGAGGTCAAGGCGCTCGGGCGCCGCGCCATGGCCATCAAGGCCGACGTCTCCGTCGATACCGATGTTAATAAGATGGTGGAAAAGGTGGTCAAGGAGTGGGGCGGTATCGATATCCTCATCAACAACGCCGGCTTCGGCCATCCCATACTCGTCGAGGACATGACCACGGAAGAGTGGCGCCGCACCATCGGCGTGAACCTTGACGGCCCGTTTTTCTGCTCCCGCGCCGTTCTCCCCACCATGAAGGCCCGGGGCGGCGGCCGGATTGTCACCATCGCCTCCCCGGCCGGCAAGGCCATGACCGTCAACGGCTGCGCCGGTTATACCTCCGCCAAGGCCGGGGTCATGGGCTTCACGCGGCACCTGGCCTTCGAGGTGGCGCCGTACAAAATCACCGTCAACTCCATCTGCCCGGGCATGATTATGGGTTTCGGCCGCGGCGAACACGGGCCGCCCCCGCCGCAGATCCAGGCCATGAAAGACAGGTCGCTCATGGGGGACGTCAGCACGCCGCAGGACACGGCCTACGCCGTCCTGTTCCTGGTGTCCGACCGGGCCAGGCTCATTACCGGCACGAACCTGGACGCCTATACCATCGTCCCCGGCGGCAAGGACCACTGGGACAACTTCGTCAAGCGACGTAAGGAGTGGCGGGCGCAGCAGAAGAAGGGGAAATAGGCATTTTTGACAAATAATTGACAATATACCTAAAATGAGCGCACGTAACTGGCGTACCAGTGAGAAGGAGGAATTTATGGCTAAGGGAGCTATAAACACAACTGAAGCAGTGCTGCAACACCATGTACAGGCACTCGTCTCACGTGATCTCGACGGCGTCATGCAGGACTACTGTGAGGATTCGGTCCTCTTTACACCTAGCGGCACCTTCAAGGGGCTGGAAGGCATACAGGGATGCTTCACGGCCTTG
>MGNQ01000055.1:18084-20602 GCA_001796865.1 Chloroflexi bacterium RBG_16_56_11 | reverse complement strand
TATCGAGGGAATGGGCAAACCCACCGTCACCTTCGCCTTCGAGCACTTTCTCAACGACGCCATGTCGGCGGCTTCCAGCAAGGGTATGCCCGTCGTCCGCGTGGTGCCGGAGGCGATTGTCTCCGAGTCGACCGTCGTGGAGGATATCAATGCGGCCATCAAGGCCGTGGCCGGTGATATGGTCGCCGCCCTGACAAAGCCGCTGACTGCCGAGGAAAAGTCGCCGAAAAGCCGGGAGCCGGAAAACCCGCCGCGGATTGTCTTCAAGGGTAACCTGGAGGAGGTCAACCGCTTTTTCTACCAGCGCGGCTGGACGGACGGCCTGCCGGTAATCCCGCCCACCGACGAGGCGGTCGCTGAAATGCTTACCGGCACCGACCTGCGGGCCGACCACCTCGTGGAGAAGCTGGAGCCACGCCTGGGTAAGGCCACCGTGGAGAGGATCGCCATCAATGCCGTCATGGCTGGCTGCCTGCCCACCTCTATGCCGCTGCTCATCGCCGGGGTACATGCCTTGGCCGCCAATCCCGTCTGTGGCATGATGGCCGCCAGCACCGGCTCGTTCGCCCCTTTCTGGCTCGTCAACGGGCCTATCGCTAAAGACCTGAACATCAACGCCACCTACGGCGCCACCAGTCCCGGCACTATTGCCAATGCCTCTATCGGGCGCGCCCTCGGGCTCATCACCAAGAACGTCCGGGGCATACGCCGCCAGATTGAGGACATGGGCGTGCTCGGTAATCCCGGGAAATATAGCTGGGTCACCGCTGAGAACGAGGAGTTCAGCCCTTTCGAGCCCTTCCATGTCGACCGTGGCTTCAAGAAAGAGGACAGTACCGTCACCGTCACTTTCCCGCAGTCCTACCAGCAGATGATGCCCTTCGGCACCGACGACAAGGGAATCCTCGCCACCGTGGTCGGCAGCGTCTCTCCGGCCCGGATGGGGAGCTTCGCCCTGCTGCTCACTCCGGCCCATGCCAAGACCTTCGCCAGCCGCGGCTGGACGAAAAAGGCCATCAAGGAGTACATCGTCAAAAATACCATCGTCCCGGATGATTATTATACCCGGCTCGGTCTTCAGGACAGGGGCCTTTTCGACAGGGGTAATCCTGTAGTCGGCCCGGCGGCCGGTCCGGAAATCTTCCGCCCCTCCCCGCGTGACCCCGACCCCGTGCAGGTCTACGTGTTCGGCGGGTTCGGGTCGTGGATGGGTTTCCTGCAGGGCGGCCCGCCGCCCATCACCAAAAAGGTCGAACTGCCGGAAAACTGGGCGCAGCTCGTGAAGAAATACAAGAACGTCGTCCCGACGTATGTGAGATATTAGGAAAAGGCTTACTTCCCTCTCCCTTTATGGGAGACGTAGGGTGAGAGTGAGCGTTACTTTTTTCACTCTCACCTCGTGGGGTATTCAGTGTAGTTAAACGCTATTCCGGGCGGAGCGAAGGGTCCCGGGAGGAGGCGTTCGTCCCTGTAAAGACGATGACACTCCTTCCCCCTTGACAGGAGAAAGGAATGCTTGACCTCCTTTGTGCTAGTCCGGCGTATTGCCCACCCGCGAATATTTTCCCGTGACGGCGATATCCAGGAACAGGATCGGTTTGTTTATTCTGGCGAAGTTGATGGGACCATGCATCAGGCCGGCTGGAACATAAACCGCCGTAGGCGACTTTATGATATGCTTTTCCTGCTCTTCGCCGAGGGTAATCTCTATCTCCGCATCGAAGTCCCGGCCGTCGCGGGGGTTGGCGGAGTAGAAGTTTAAATACTGGGCGAACTCGTGCTTGTGCGGCTGGCTAATCATCACATGGGGACGCGTGACGTAAATGCTGTCCACGGAGAGGTGCCCCCCTCCGAAGTTTTGCAGTTGCCGCGTGCTGGTGATGCTTGAGCCCGTGTTTTTCGTGTCTTCTCTGACAACTTCCTTGTTAAGGTATTTACTGTACTTGGTTTTCGGCATTGCCGGTTTCCTCCTCAACTTTGTTTTTTTGTCACTTCAATAATCCCGGCATCCGCGTCGATTTTTACGCGGTCACCAGTCTGGATGACCTTGAGCGGGTCTTGGTCGAGTCCGGTCACTGCCGGGACATGGGTGACCACCGCGATGAGGGCGGCCTTGGTGTTCATTTCGTTGAAAATCAACGCTTTCGGCGCCGTGCCGGCGTGACGCGCGCGGTGGAACATGCCGGAGCCGCCGGAAGAGCCCTTGACGCCAGGGAAGACAAGCACTTTATCCTTGAAGCTTTGTCCGCAGAGCTCATGCCGCCTCTCGATGATAATCCCTTTCACCGGGTCGATGCCGCCCCATCCGGATATGGTGTCTCTGGTCACCAGGGCTTCGCCTTCGGCGACCCCTCCGACGACTTTCCTGCCGTGTAAAACAATCTTTTTCATTTGAGTTCGCCCCTCCATTTGCCGGTCACGGCCGCTTCGATACAGTCTTCCTGGGAGCCGAACCAGGTCGGCAGCCCGAGCATCGCCGGCATGTAGTGGCCGTGCTTGGCAGAGTCCGTCGCGGCGG
>MGNQ01000055.1:5949-18011 GCA_001796865.1 Chloroflexi bacterium RBG_16_56_11 | reverse complement strand
TTCTCGATTGTCGCCGTCAGTCCCTGCTTATCGGCTATCTGTTTGAGCGCCCGCGGCATGAAAATCCACAGGACGGTATTACTGCTGACCTTCCTGCCCTCGAGGAGCCGGCAGGCTTCCCAGACCTGCTCGACGGTATAGTGCGGGCAGCCCATCATGACGAAGTCGACGTTGCGGTCTTCAGCCGAGGTCAGGTTATAGTAGGCCGCTTTCCGCTCGGCGCGGCCGAATTTCAACGTCTCAAGGGGTTTTTTCCTGCCGAATGCCTGTCCCAGCGTGCCGGCCTCCGGCGTGAAGCCGACGATATGGTACAGCTCGACACCGCCGGACGAGGCGGCCGCGGCGCCCAGGTGCTTCAGCCGGGCGATGCCGGGCGCCTTTTTCACGCCGTCGATGACGGGGACGCGCTCCTGGACGATTTCCCCGACGTAGTATCCCAGCAGGCCCCAGTCCATGACGCTTTCCGGCGGGTACTCGATGTTCACCAGGTGCGTGCCGCGCCGGTTGGCGTCGAGATGGTAGCCCCAGTAAGGCGTCCGGCCCGCGAGCATGGCCGCCCCCGAGCTTTCGGTACCCTCGGTGTTGGTGCGCCCGCCGAGGACGGAGTTGCAGTAAATGGTCGCCGAGGACTCCATCCAGGCGCAGTGCTCGCCGCGGACCGGTACGTTCCCCACCAGGTAAGGCGTGCAGGTGTTCATGAGCTGCATCCCGATGCGGGAACAGAAGGCCTCTACCTTTTTATTGATTTCGTAAGCTTCCGGCCGGAATCCCATGACTTTCCAGTTCTCCGACTCGAAGCCGGTGATGACCCGGCAGGAGAAGGCCTTGACCCGGGGAATCTCCACTGTCTCGTCGCTGTCCAGGTTGAAATCGGAAAACGAGGCGTCGACATTTATCTCCGCCGGACTTCCCCCCGCCCGGTAGGCGGCGTTGACCGCGCTGATGACGTTATTGGTCTCCACGAACCTCTCCGCTCCCAGGGCCTCCCCATACCTTACTAGCAGTTCCATGGCCTTCCGCCGGGCTGGGCCTTCGCTGCCCTGCAGCAGGGCTTTTTCTGCATCGGTTAATTTCATGCTAAGTTTACCGTCCTTACAAAATCCCCCTTGTGTCCTCTTATATCTTGCCTCAAGTGTCATTCTGAGCGCAGTGAAGAATCCGTTCTAAGCCTTGTAAAATAAGGATTCTTCGTCACGGAGTGTACACTGAGCAAAGCGAACGTGTTCTTCAGAATGACATCTTGTCTAGTCAAAGTCCGTCCATCTGGCCGGCCAGCCCGCCCCCTCGTCGGCCTGGAGGGCGAGCTTGGCGTATATCGCCAGCAGACCCTTCACGCCGGACTGGGCGGGAGGCTTCCAGCCAGCCCGCCTCTTTTTCAGTTCGGTGTCGGGCACCTCCAGCTCCAGCCGCCGGCCGGGGATATCCACGTTAATGCGGTCGCCGTCTTTCACCAGGGCGATAGGTCCGCCCACCTGGGCCTCCGGGCAGACGTGCCCGATGGAGAGATATCCCTGGGTGAAACCGGAGAAACGGCCATCGGCGATGACGATAACTTCCTGGGCCCGTCTGGCCTTGAGCGCCCCGACGACCCCCAGGCACTCGGCGAAGGCCGGGCCGCCCCGCGGTCCCTGGTAGCGGACGACCACCGCGTCGCCGGGGTTGATTTTCCCCTCGTTGACAGACCTTGTAGCCGTTTCCAGGGAGTCGTACACACGGGCTGTATAGACCCTTTTCAGGAGCGACTTATTTTCGACGACGGTGTGGCGGACGACGGCACCCCGCGGGGCCAGGTTGCCCCGGAGCACGGCTATCGCCCCTTCCGGCCAGAGAGGGCTATCGAGAGGCTTGATAATCTCGGTCTCTTCATCATCGATGTCCTGGAGGTTTTCCCCGACCGTTTTGCCGGTGACGGTCACGCAGCTTGTATCGAGGAATTTCTCTATCCGCTTCATGACCGCCGGGGTGCCCCCCGCCCGGTGATAGTCGTAGAGAACGTACGGTCCTGATGGCGCCACGGCGCAGATGGCCGGGACCTTCCGGCTCACCTCGTCCCAGTCGTCCAGGGTCAGCGGGATTTCCGCCTCGTGGGCGTAGGCCTGGAGGTGGGCCACCGAGTTCGTGCCGCCGCAGGTAGCCATATCCACGGCGATCGCGTTCATTAAAGAATTTTTAGTTATAATGTCCCTGGGACGTATATTCCGCTTCACCAGTTCGATGATTTTTTCGCCGGTCTCCTTGGCGTGCCAGATTTTTTCAGCGGAGACCCCCGGGGAGGTGCTGGAGCCGGGGAGGGAAATGCCCATGCCCTCGGTGAGGACGGCCAGTGTGTTCCCGGTGGTCAGCTCGTTGCAGGCCCCGGCGCCGGTGGCGCAGCAGTCCGTAATTTCCTCGACCAGCCGCCCCAGCTCTTCGGTGGATAGCGGCTCGCCTGATTTTTTGGTCTTTTGCTGCACGATGGACTGCCCCCTGACGAAGCCCAGGCGCTCCCCTTCGTAGTCGCACGGCATCATCTGCCCACCGCCGATGAAGATGAACGGCCGGTTCAGGCGCAGGGCGGCCAGTACCAGGCCGGGGATAATTTTATCGCAGGTGCCGATACCCACCCAGCCGTCGCACCAGCTGATATACAGGGACGATTCCGCTGATGCCAGAACGGCCTCGCGCTGGGGCATGTCATACAGCATATCGCTCGGGAGCTTGTGGGGCACCGAGCACAGGCCGGGCACATTGATTTCAAAGGGCATGCCGCCCGCCATCCGGATGCCCGCCTTGACCCCTTCCGCCACGGCCCGCAGGTGGATGTGACCTGGCGACTGCTCGCTCCAGGAGTTGATGACCGCTATCCTGGGCAGGGACAGCTCCTTGGCGGTGAAACCCATGGCCTTGAATATTGCCTTGTGGCCGTAGGCCCGCATATCATACCTGGGTGTCGTCATATCATCCTCCCGGAAAATTATTGAGACAGGTTTGGTCAATACCAGGTAAATTCTAACAGCTAATTATTTTACAGGCAAGCGAAGTAGCCCGTCGGGCACTATTGACATCGTTTTACCGATATGTTAATGTTTACAATGTTGACAATAATGGTCAACATTATTTTCGTAATGAGGTGCTCGCATGAAGTTATCCACCCGGACCCGCTACGGCACCAGGGCCCTTCTGGAGCTGGCCCTTCACCGGAGTGAAACTCCCGTCTTTTTAAAGGATATCGCCAGGGAGCAGGAAATTTCGCTGCCGTACCTGGAGCATATCATCGCCCCGCTGATTGCCGGCGGCATCATCCGCAGCACCAAAGGCCCACGGGGAGGGATCTCGCTAGCCCGGAAACCCCAGGATATCAGGCTTATTGAAATCACCCGCCTTCTCGAAGGATCGCTGGCTCCGGTCGAGTGTATCGATAATCCCGGTGTCTGTACGCGGTCCAGTGCCTGTGTCACGCGGGATGTCTGGACAAAGATGAAAGAGGGCATGGACGAAGTCCTGGAATCAACCACTTTGCAGGACCTCGTCGAGAATCACAGGAAAAAAAGCGCGGCCGAGCCGTCAATGTTTTACATATAAAAAGCAAATTTAAAGAAAGGTGAAAAAATGGCAGAAACAATGCCTAAAATCGAATATCTTAAGTATAAGACAATCAATATCCCCAGACTCACCCGGGGCATCGCCGGGGACAGCACGGAGCTCATCGGTAATACGCCCCTGGTGCGGTTGAACCACGTTACGGAAGGCATCAAGGCGGATATCGTCGCCAAGCTGGAGTCTTTTAATCCGCTCAGCAGTGTCAAGGACAGGATAGGCGTGGCCATGATTATCGACGCCGAGGAGAAGGGGCTGATAAAAAAGGACACCGTGATAATCGAGCCAACCAGCGGCAATACCGGCATCTCCCTGGCCTTCGTCTGCGCCGCCCGGGGATACCGCTTGATTCTGACCATGCCGGATACGATGTCGATGGAAAGAAGGCAGCTCCTTTCCGTCCTGGGGGCCGAGCTCATTCTGACCCCCGGGGCCGAGGGTATGCCCGGAGCCATCCGGAAGTCGGAGACGCTGGCGGCGGAGAACCGTAACTATTACATGCCGCAGCAGTTTAAAAACCTGTCCAATCCTGAAATTCACCGCCTGACCACCGCCGACGAAATCTGGCGGGACACCAGCGGCAAAGTCGATATCCTGGTCAGCGGCGTGGGCACCGGCGGCACCATTACCGGCGTGGCCGAGGTCCTCAAGAAAAAGAAACCGGGATTCAAGGCCGTCGCCGTCGAACCGGCCGGCTCCCCGGTCCTTTCGGGGGGAAAAGCGGGGCCCCATAAGATTCAGGGAATCGGCGCCGGTTTTGTCCCCGACGTCCTCCGCCAGGACCTCATCGACGAGATTGTGACCGTGGCCAATGAAGACGCCGGGGCCACCGCCAGGCGGCTGGCCAAAGAGGAGGGAATCCTCGCCGGCATATCCTCCGGGGCCGCGACCTGGGCCGCCCTGAAGGTTGGTGCCCGGCCGGAAAACAAGGGCAAGCTCATCGTCGTTGTCCTGCCGGACACCGGCGAACGGTACCTGTCCACCTGGCTTTTCCAGGAACCGGCACCGCCCCCGACTATCTAGTCTGGCAGAGGTTATCAGGTCGGGCGTCGGTATAGCTAAAGCAGTAGCGCTAAGCGGCGGAATAAGTTAATATAGTATATCAGGGATTTTTCCGGGTAGGAGACGGGATTGATAAGGCACCTGGCGGACTGTTTGGCCGGAGTATGCTTTCCGGCGGCATACGGGGAGGCGGCGACCATTGTATGGATGATGCGCCGCCCGGCGGACGGGCAAAATGGGACACGCTTAAAATAATTTCCGGAAAGGTCATCGCATCGGCATGAAGACGATTTCAGAAATAAACGAACGTATACGCAAAGGCCAGGCGGTGGTGGTTACCGCCGAAGAAATAATCGATATCGTCAAAGAGAAGGGCGTCTCGAAGGCCGCCCGCGAAGTTGACGTGGTCACCACCGGTACCTTCGGCCCGATGTGTTCCTCCGGTGCCTATTTCAACCTGGGACACAGCAAGCCGCGTATAAAAATCGGGGGCGGACGGGCTTACATCAACGATGTGCCCGCCTATACCGGGTTTGCCGCCGTGGACGTGATACTGGGTTGTACGGCCATACCCGACGACGACCCGAGGAACCGGATGCATCCCGGCGACTTTCTTTACGGCGGCGGGCATGTCATCGAGGAGTTGGTCGCCGGCCAGGATGTCCGTCTTTCGGTAACGGCCTATGGCACGGACTGCTACCCGCGGAAAAAGCTGGAGACCTATATCAATCTCCGGGACATCAACGAGGCGGTGCTGTTCAATCCGCGGAACGCCTACCAGAACTATAACGTTGCCGTGAATCTCTCCAGCAAGACCATTTACACCTACATGGGCGTCCTGAAGCCCAATCTGGGTAACGCCAATTATTGCAGCGCCGGGCAGCTCTCGCCATTGCTGAATGATCCTCTCTATAAGACCATCGGCATCGGCACGCGGATATTCCTGGGAGGCGGCGTGGGGTACGTAGCCTGGCAGGGTACCCAGCATAACCCGGGCGTGCTGCGCACGGAAAAGGGCGTTCCGCGGCGCGGCGCCGGCACCCTGGCTGTCATCGGCGATCTCAAGCAGATGAAGTCGCAGTGGCTCCGGGGTATCAGTATGCAGGGCTACGGCGCCAGCATGATTGTCGGCATCGGTATTCCCATCCCGGTCCTCGACGAAGAAATCCTTCGCTACACGACTGTGACCGACGCCGATATCTTCGCCCCGGTCGTCGACTATTCCGAGACGTATCCGCAGAGGAAGCCGGACGTCCTCGGTGAGGTGAGCTATGCCCAGCTTAAGAACGGTAGGATTGAGGTCAACGGCAAGCAGGTGCCCACTTCGTCCCTCTCCAGCTATCCCCGCGCCGTGGAAATCGCTCGGACGCTGCAGGGCTGGATCAAAAAGGGAGACTTCACCCTAACCGAGGCGGTGGCGCCCCTACCGGGCGTGGAGTCCGGCATCACGCTGAAAAGCCTCGAAGAGCGTAAAATAGAGAGTCTGGAAGGCGCCGGCTGAAGCAACGCTGAACAGGATGTCCGGGGCGAAGTTATAGAAATAGCGCGCCGCTCCGGACTTAACTTCGCCTGATTATTGATAGAGGTGAACCAATGACCAGGATATACCTTGACTACGCCGCCACCACGCCGACCCATCCCGAAGTCGTTAAAGAGATGTTGCCTTACTTCACAGATGCTTTCGGGAACCCATCGACCATTTATTCCTACGGGCAGGAGGCCAGGGCGGCGGTCGAGGAAGCAAGGGGCAGGGTAGCCAGGCTTCTCGGCGCCGCCGCCGAAGAGGTTTGTTTCACCAGCGGTGGTACGGAGTCCGATAACTTCGCCCTGCAGGGCGTGGCCTTCGCTAACGAGGACAGGGGTAACCACATTATCACCTCCGAAATTGAGCACCACGCCGTGCTCGAGACCTGTAAGTTCCTGGAAAAGAAGGGCTTTAAGGTAACCTATCTTCCCGTGGACGACTATGGCCTGGTCGACCCCGCTGACGTCAAAAAGGCGATTACCGGGAAGACTTTGCTCGTTTCGATCATGCACGCCAATAACGAACTGGGCACCATCCAGCCGCTGGCGGAAATCGGGAAAATTACCCGGGCGGCCGGTATCTATTTCCATACCGACGCCGTGCAGACGGTCGGCCATATCCCCCTGGACGTGCAGAATCTCGGGGTGGACCTGCTGTCCCTCTCCGCCCACAAGCTCTACGGTCCCAAAGGCGTGGGTGCGCTCTATATCCGGAAGGGGACCAAGATTGCCTCTTTCCTGCACGGCGGGGGACAGGAGAGGGGGCGGCGCGCCAGCACCGAGAACGTCCCGGGCATCGTGGGCCTGGGCAAGGCCGCCGAGTTGGCCGGGCACGAGCTCCAGTCCGAGTGCCCCCGCCTGACCGCCCTCCGCGATAAACTCATTGCCGATTTGCGGGAGCGCATCGACCATACCACCCTGAACGGGCATCCCACCAAAAGATTGCCCAACAATGTTAACGTGAGCATCGACTTCGTCGAGGGAGAGTCCATCCTGCTCAACCTCGACCTCGAGGGCATCTGCGCCTCTACCGGCTCGGCTTGCAGCTCGGGGAGCCTGGAACCCTCCCATGTCCTCCTCGCCGCGGGGTGCTCCCACGAGCGGGCGCGCGGCTCGCTCCGCTTCACCATGGGCCGGTCGACCACCGCGGCGGAGTTGAGTAAAGTGCTGGAGGTGCTGCCTCCCATCGTGGCCCGGATAAGGGCCATTTCGCCCCTTCTGAAGAAAAAGGGTTAGGGTGGTACAGCGCCTTGCTTCACCCGGCTATTTGTTATAAAATATAGCCAAATTGAATATTTGCCACTAGGGGAGCTGGAAGGCTGAGAGTCCCGGAACACTCGGGACACACCCTTTGGACCTGAACTCGGTAATGCGAGCGTAGGGAAGTGGGTTGAGACCGGAAGCCGTTCCTTGAAGCTTCTGGTCTTTTATTTTAATATAGGGGAGGGATTCACATGAATGACATGCCTGAGATAGGTAAAATTTCGCCGGAAATCTTCAGCGAGTTGATTTTCCCGCGCCTCGGGGACAAGAGCGATAAGATTATCGTCGGCCCGCAGCACGGCGTCGACGTCGGCATCGTGGACATCGGCGGGAAGGCGGTGTCCTTCACCACCGACCCCGTGTTCATCGTGCCGGAGTACGGCTGGGAGAGGGCGGCCTGGTTCGCCATCCACATCATCGCCTCGGACTCTGTCACCAGCGGGCTCAGGCCGAAGTTCTTGTCCATCGACCTCAATTTGCCGATGGATATGACCAAGCAGCAGCTGGAAATCATGTGGGATACCATGCACCGGGAATGCGAGAAGCTCGGCATCGCCGTGGTCACCGGTCATACCGCCCGGTACGAGAACTGCCACTACCCCATGGTGGGTGGGGCGACCATTGTCGGCGTGGGTGAACTGAATGAGTACGTGACGCCGAGATTCTGCCGGGCCGGTGACGCGATAATCATCACCAAGGGCCCGGCCATCGAGGCGACGGGTATTTTCGCCGCCATGTTCCCGCATATCATCGAGAAAGAGCTGGGAGCGGATTTAGGGAAAAAAGTCCAGCAGATATTTTATAAAATGTCCGTCGTGGAGGATGCCCTCACCGCCGTCAGCGTGGGCGTGAGGGAAAAAGGGATTACCGCTATGCATGACGCCACCGAGTGCGGGGTGTGGGGCGGCCTCTACGAGCTTGCCAGCGCGGCCGGGCTGGGCGCCCGCATAGAAAAGGAAAAAATCATCATCGAGGAGGGGGTCGCCGAGGTCTGCCGGCTGTTCGAAATCGACCCTTATGCCTCCATCAGCGAGGGCACCCTGATTATCGCCTGCAAAGCGCCGCGGGCACCGGACGTGGTCAATGCCCTGGGAAAAAAGGGCATCCGGTCATCCATCGTCGGCGAGCTGACCCGGCCGGGAGAGGGCATGGTGCTGGTGGAAAAAGGTAAGGAAAAGAAGCTGGAGCATCCCATCGTCGACCCCTTTTGGAGGGCTTTTTATGACGCGCTCGCCAGATACAAGTCCCAGTAGCACGAATGACCCGTCAGTGTCCGGTAATCAGGCCGAAGCCACCGGCGGCGTGGAGCGGTTCCCCGTGGTGCGTATCACCGCGGAAGGAGAAACACGCCTCGAGGAGGATGTCGTTGCCGAGCTGCCGGTCACGATTATCCTGAACGACCGCGAGCTGGTGACCCTGCTTTGCTATCCCGTTGACCTCAAATACATGGTCGTCGGCTTCCTGGCCTCGGAGGGGATGATTAGCGGCCGGGATGATATCAGGCTGGTCACCGTTGATGACCAGCGCGGTATCGTCCGTGTTAACACCGCGAAAACTCAGGAGGTAGACGCGGACGTGATTTTCAAGAGGGTAATCTCGTCGGGCTGCGGGCGCGGGGCTTCCTTTTACAGCGCCGCGGATGTCTCCGAGCTCAGGGTCAAGTCCGACCTTCAAATATCCGCCGGAGAAATTTTCGACCTTGTCAACCGGTTTCAGCACGCCTCCCGGCTCTACCTTACCACTCACGGCATCCACAGCGCCGCCCTGTGCGACCGGAAGGATATCCTGGTCTTCGGCGAAGATATCGGCCGGCACAACGCCATTGATAAAATATTCGGGAAGTGTATTCTGGAAGATATCTCTACTACGGGCCGGTTCGTGATTACCAGCGGCCGCATCACCTCGGAAATCTTGCACAAGATAGCCCGGAGAAATATTCCCCTGCTTATCTCCATTTCGTCGCCTACCAACCTGGGAGTCCGCCTGGCCGATACCCTGGGCATAACCCTCGTCGCCTCGGTCCGCGGTAAAAAGATGAACGTTTACACCCACGGACAGAGGGTGAAATCTACGGGATAATGACCAAGATACAAGAGACAATAACCAAACAATGTCAAATCAAAATTCAAAACTCAAAAATCAAAAACAGATCTCAAAAATAAAATCTGGTTCAGGTATAAAGATTTAAGTTTTTATTGTGGTTTTGAGCTTTGATTTTTAAGTTTATTTTGGTGTTTGTTTCTTGGTTATTCTCATTGTTCTTCTGATGAGATAAAAGTCCTTTAGCCCGTAGCCGTCTGCATATTATATTGTATATAGTAGGCGTAATGTGCTTTAATTTGAGAGTTGCCGGAGGAGGCAGGTATGAGGAAGGTTTATCTGGACAACGCTGCCGGAACGCCTCTCCTCTCCGAGGTGAGGGACGCGATGATGCCTTACCTGGGGGAGATTTTCGGTAATCCGTCATCGCTGCACGATTGGGGGGACGGGGCGAGGGAGGCCATGGACACCGCCCGGGAGCAGGTCGCCGGACTTATCGGCGGAGCGGCTGACGAGATAATCTTTACCAGCTGCGGCACCGAGAGCAATAACCTGGCTGTCAAGGGGCTGGCGATGGCCCAGCAAAACAAGGGCAAACATGTGGTCGTGTCTGCCATCGAGCATTTTTCCGTCCTCCACGCGGCGCGTACCCTGGAAAAATTGGGGTTCGAGGTCACCGAGGTCCCGGTGGACAGGTATGGCGCGGTCGATCCCGACGCCGTCCGGCGCAGCATCAGGAAAGACACCGCCCTGGTGTCCATAATGCACGCCAATGGTGAAATCGGCACTATCGAACCCATAAAGCAAATCGCGGCGGTGACGAGGGAGATGAAGGTCCCTTTCCACACCGACGCCGTAGCTACAGCCGGGACAATCCCCGTTGATGTCAAGGCGCTCGGCGTGGATGCCCTGAGCCTGGCCGGCAGCCAGTTCTATGGCCCCAAGGGCTCGGGAGCACTCTGGGTAAGAAAGGGTGTGCGACTTATCCCGCTGCTCGATGGCGGCATCCAGGAGGGGGGCCGGCGGAGCGGCACCGAGAACGTCCCGGCGATTGTCGGGCTGGGTAAGGCGGCCGAGATAGCTGCCGCCCAGATGAGTGCCCGTGTCGGGCGCCTGAGTCCCTTAGGCGACCGCTTGCTGAAGGAGCTGCCGGGAAAAATCGACCACGTCGTCGTCACCGGCCACCCGCAGGACCGCCTGCCGGGTCACGCCAGCTTCTGCGTCGAGTTCATCGAAGGAGAGTCCCTGCTCATGCTCCTCAACAGTAAGGGGATCGCCGTTTCCAGCGGCTCCGCCTGCACGTCCCGGGCGCTCAAGGCCTCTCATGTCCTTCTTGCCATCGGGCTTTCCCATGAGATAGCCCAGGGCTCCGTCCTGATGACGATGGGACTGGACAGTACGCCAGAAGACATCGACTACGTTCTGGAGACCATGCCGCCCGTTGTCGACAGGTTGCGGCAGATGTCCCCTCTTTACGCTAAGTTCACCAAGAGCGGCAAAGGAGGCAATCAGGATGCCCATCTATAGCGAAGTAGTCATGGACCACTTCATGAACCCCCGCAATGTCGGCGAAATCGAAAACCCCGACGGAGTCGGCGAAGAAGGCAATCCCGTCTGCGGGGACATGATGACGTTCTATATCAAGGTGAAAGATGACCGCCTTGAAGATGTGAAATTCAAGACCTTCGGCTGCGGGGCGGCTATCGCCGTGTCCAGCATGGTCAGTGAGATGGCCAAGGGTAAGACCCTCGATGAAGTTTTGGAAATCACCCCCCAGAGTGTGGCCGAAAAGCTCGAAGGCCTGCCCAAGAACAAGTTTCACTGCTCCAACCTGGGCGCCCAGGCGCTGCATAAGGCCATCGAGGACTACCGGGAAAAACAGAAAAAGGGAGGTAAATAGTCATGGCTAAGAAAAAAGAGGTCGTCAGGGGACAGCGACATGCCTGTCCCTTCTGCGACGCTGAAATAGCCGAGGCGGCCTTTCCCTACTGCGAAGCCTGCGGTTTTCGGACGGTGCCCTGCCCCGGGTGCGGGCTGCCGGTTGCCTCCTTGCGGGAGGACTGCCCGCATTGCGGCGCCGATATGAAAAAGGGCGGAGCGGTTAAAGGAGGCTAGGAATGGCTGAGGCTGAGAAGGAAAAACTCACCATAGTGGTTTTTAGCGGTGAGCTCGATAAAGCACTGGCCGCTTTCATACTGGCAACCACCGGGGCCAGCATGGGCATGGACGTTACCATGTTCTTTACCTTCTGGGGATTGAATATCCTTAAGAAAAACGAGGCACGTATTCAGGGCAAGGGATTTAAACAGAAAATGTTCAGTATCTTGAACAAAGGCGGCACGAAGAGATTGAAGCTTTCCAGGTTCCACATGTTTGGCCTGGGCACCTGTATGATGAAACTTGTCATGAAAGATAGTAATTACCCGTCTATCGATGAGTTCATTACCATGGCTAAAGACATGGGTGTTAAGATGATACCCTGCTCGACAACGTGCGGAATGTTCGGGCTGACGGATAACTCTTTCCGGAGCGAGGCGCAGGGCATCACCGGGGCCGCCTTCTTCCTTAACGAGGCCAGGCAGTCCAAAGTCACTCTGTTTATTTAGCCGGATTTCTTACCGCGGAGGAGCACGAGATGAAAGCAGATAAGAGCCTCG
>MGNQ01000055.1:0-5896 GCA_001796865.1 Chloroflexi bacterium RBG_16_56_11 | reverse complement strand
AAAGAGCTTAAAAAGGGAGAAGTGCTGGAAGTATTGTCCGATGATAAAGGTATCAAGCAGGATATGCCGGCCTGGTGCCAGAGCACCGGTAACGAGGGCCTGGGTATCGAGGAAAGCGGCGGCGAAATTAAAGTATATGTCAGAAAAACAAAGGAATGATTGTTGTATCGGCATTCGTTTGACGTTATAATGAGAGTCAGCGAACCGTGCTGCCGGTGATTACAATATATGGAGGAGTCTCATGTCCGAGCATCTTGATACCATCAACAAGGCCCTCACGGAGCACCACGAAATCAGGGAGACTGTCAGGCTTACCGGGGACTCTGTCACGGATGTCGAAGCCTTGTTCGTGCTGCGCAACGCCTATACCGGCTGGGTCCAGGGAAACGTTCAGGACTTACCGGCCAGGCAGGGACAACTGCTACATACCCTCGAGTCCGTTAAAAACGGTCTGAAGCGCCACTGGGGTTTTGAGGAGAAGGCCATCGAGCCTTTGCTTGGAGAGCCCCTCATGAAAGCTTTCCTTTACGAGCACGGGGAAATCGTCCGGCAGATTGACAACGCCATCAAAGTGCTGACCGGGACGAAGCTGGACGGGATGGAGCGGCAGGAACTCCTTGGTAAAAAAGCCATGATTCAGGACGCCATCAACCGTGCCCTGCAATCGATTGATGAACACTCCAACCACGAAGACCTGATTTTCAAAATGATCAAGAAAGCGTTAGACGTCCCCTCGACCTAGGCCCGCTTTACACCAGTTCCCAGAAGCTGTGCAACTTCTCGAAATCTATCATCCCGCTCTCGGCGATATTTTCGATTTCTATTCCAGCCTCGACGGCCGCCGCCACGGGATTGAGCCCTCCGAGCTGGACTATGCCTACCCTGTTTAAGGCCACCGGAATCTGGCACAGTGGCTCGCTTGTGTTCCCCACCGCGTAGATACCCACGATGCCCGCTTCTTTCAGCTTCGCTGCCTTCTCCTCGACGACTTCCCTTGCCGGGGCCGGGATGGTCCGGAATGCCCCCAGTATCTTGCCGCTGCCCGTGCGGGCTGCCTGCCCCACGCTGGTCATCTTCGCCTGGATAAACTGCTCGGAAGGATCGCTGGAGGTGCCGGCATATTCGGTTATCGCCACGAAGCGCCGGGGGGCGAATTTCCTGATTTCCAGCACGCCGCCGAAGCGGAATTCCGTGGGCACGCCGGCCTTGAGGAGGACCCCGTTGATGGAAGCCCCGCACACCGTCGCCAGGCCGATCTTACCCGGCGGGATAACGACGGCGCCCAGTTTGTCGCCCTCGCCGGCGGTGGCCACCAGCTCGCTGACGCAGAAACCCGCCTTGAAGGCGTCTTTCATCGCCTCCAGGGCCTTTTTAAACTTGTCCTTGCCGATAATCGATGTATTGACGGCGAGCTGTCCGGCCCGCTTTTCAACGTCGAATGTCGTCATGTAGGCCAGGAGTTCCAGCTTGTCCCGCACGAACCCGAGCTGTAGCGGCGCCAGGGCTTCCTTGACCTCCTGCCGGCCTTCCGCGGTAATCATCCTGCCGTCATGCCCGCCGGGCCGGGTGTAGCCGCGCTCGTCGGCAATCCGCAGGTGGTACCTGACCGCCCGTTCACTCAGGAAGACGCCGTCCTGCTCGAGGCGGCGGGCGATGGTAATGGAGCCGAGCGGTTCGGAGGACTCGCTCAGCACTTTGAGAATGGCTATCAGTTTATTTTCAGCATCCGCGCCGACGGGTTGGTCCATTTGGCGGTCCTCTTCTTCGGGCCCTTTTCAGGTTATTATAACACTCCTGCCCGAAAATCAAAACGAGGAAACGGCGCGGCTTGAGAATAATGATCGCTGGCATGGGGTCTTACCGGTAAGAACTGTAGTTTTAAACCTTAGACCCCTCTCGGGCATGGACTCATCGAGCCAGGCCGGAAAGGGGTCTGAAGGTAGTCGATGACGGTATCTGCAGTGAGCGGTCGTTTTACGGCCGCAGGTCTATCTTGACAATTTTACCCGGGGCCGTCATCAGCCCGGCATAGAGAAAATCACCATCGATGATTAAGGCCCGGATAAAGTACTCGTCCAGCCCCAGCGAGATGGTGGAAGCCTGCATAAACGTGCCTAGGTCGATTTGCGCCACCTTGCCCGGGAAGATTATCATGCCGGCGTAAAGATAGTTGTTATGGACAACCAGGCTATCGATATACCCTTCGTTGAAGTTGAGGGTTATCGTGGCGTTCCTGGTAAAAGATGCCTGGTCTATCTTGACCACTTTACCCGGATAGGTGCCCAGCCCGGCATAAAGAGAGTCGCCGGCGATTGCTAAAGACAGCAGCGCGTTCTCGCCCGATTCCATGGTCATGGTAGCGGAATAGGTGAAATTCGTCAGGTCTATCCTGGCTACTTTAGCGGGATTTGCCGGGAGGCCGGCCATAATATTGCCGGGATTCGTGGTAAGCCCGGCATAGAGATAGTCTCCCTGTGATACCAGGGCCCCGACGAACTGTTCGCCTGGCGGCAGGGCGAGAGTGTTGACCCTGGTAAAGCTCGCCAGGTCAATCTTGACCACCCGGCCCGGGGACGTCCAGAGTCCGGCGTAAAGATAGCCGTTGATGATGGTTAGCGCCCCTACATATTCTTCTCCGGGAGATAGGGTCAACGTCGCGTTTTCGGTGAAACTTGTCAGGTCGATCCTGACGACCTTGGCCGGGTTCGTGGCGAGTCCGGCGTAAAGATAGTCGCCCTGGGCGGCCAGGGATAATACGGCATTTTCACCCGGGGCGAGCGTCAGCGTAGCAACTTCGCTGAAGGTCGCCAGGTCCACCTTGGCGATTTTCCCCGGGGACGCGGTCAGGTCGGCTATCGCCTGGTTCGGGTCGGTGACCACGTTGGGGGCAACTGTGGCCAGGCCCGTGACGAGACTGGCGTAAAGGTACCCGTCGTCGATGGCGACCGCGCCGACATAGTCCTCGCCGGAAGCGAGGGTCAGGTTGGTAGTGTCGGCAAATGCGGCGCTGACGATTCCGGCGATATTTACTCCTTCCAGTCCCAGGAACAGTATCAGGGCTATAACCACGATCCAGTAAATCGGTCGCGCGTACCATTTTGACCTCAACATCGTTGCACCTCTCATCACCGTAATACGGACAGGATTGATTTATCCACCCTGTTTTCATGTTTGTTGCGGATATTTTTCATTCATTTTGATGATAGTCAGCCCGGTGGTTACGGTCAAGAGGGTCATCTTAACTTATCCTCCCAGTTTAGTACTTTTTTCCTATTACTGATTCCTTTTTCACTCCTAGTACTAAATTTTCAAGGGAAGTGGAATTGAAAAGGCCTCGTCCGCGGAGAAAATCACGAGTTTAAAACGAGTCGCTCAAATGAAATGAAAGGTATTCGTTCAAGTAAATGATAAGGCTGGGAAAAGTAGAAGCAGGATGTTTCCGCCAGAGCTCAGTCCCTCTTGAAGCGGTTGGTGATGGGCAGCCTTCTGTCCCTGCCGAAAGCACGCGGGGTGATTTTGACGCCCGGCGGCGCCTGCCGGCGCTTGTACTCGCTGGTGTCCACCAGGCGCGCCGCACGCCGGACAACCTTCTCGTCGATGCCCGAGGCGACAATCTGCTCGATGCTTTTATCTTCCTCGACATAAGCCGTGATGACGGGGTCGAGGATTTCGTACGCGGGCAGGGAGTCGGTATCCAGCTGGCCGGGTCGCAGCTCGGCCGAGGGAGGTTTCCGGATAACCGTGGCGGGTATCAGTTCGTAACCGGCCAGCCGGTTCCGGTAGGCCGTGAGCCTGTAGACCATCGTCTTGGGCACGTCTTTTATCACGGCGAAGCCGCCGGCCATGTCTCCGTAGAGCGTGGTGTAGCCCGTAGCATATTCGCTCTTATTGCCGGTGGTCAGCACCAGCCAGCCGAACTTGTTAGATAGAGACATGAGGAGCGTGCCCCTGACGCGGGCCTGGAGGTTCTCCTCGGCGATGCCGAACTCCGTCCCCTTGAACGGTTCTGCCAGCGTCGCCAGAAAAGCCTGGAAGACGCCTTCGATGGGGATGTTCAGGAGGTTTATGCCCAGGTTTTTCGCCAGCAGTCCGGCATCCGTTAGACTGCCCCCGGAGGAGAACCGGGAAGGCATGGCCACCCCGACCACGTTGGACTTGCCCAGTGCGTCGACGGCGACGGTGGCCACCAGGCTGGAATCTATCCCACCGGAAAGGCCAATTAAAACTTTCTTAAACCCGTTTTTCAGGATATAGTCCCGCGTCCCCAGCACCAGGGCCTCGTAGACCTCGGCAACCAGGTCGGACGGCTCGGCCGGCCGTGACTCCAGGCGTGGCCGGTTTTTTGCGGGGAGCGTTTCGGAGATAACTATCTTATCGGCGGTCACCCAGCCCTGCTCCTCGCGCCGTAATCGGCCCTGGCGCCACCGGGGGTCATGCAGGCGCGTCCGGAACACGTTCTCCACGTCCAGGTCGGCCACGATGAGGTCTTCCTTGAAACGCTTGCCCCGCGCTAAAAGCTGTCCCTTTTCATCGATAATCAGGCTGTTCCCGTCGAAGACGAGCTCGTCCTGCCCTCCCACCAGGTTATTGAACGCGAAAATGGCGACGTTATCCGCGGCCCGCGCGGCTATCATCCTTTCGCGGAAGTCCGCCTTGCCGAAATGGTACGGCGAGGCGCTGATGTTGACGATAACGTCGGCTCCGGAATAAGCCTGTGACGTCGACGGCCCGGACTCGTACCAGATGTCCTCGCAGATATTGACGCCGACGTTGATGCCCCCGATGACATAAACCGGACTCTGCTTCCCCGACTGGAAATAGCGGTTCTCATCGAAAACGCCGTAGTTGGGGAGAAATATCTTATGATAAACACCGGCGAGCTTTCCATCATGGATTATCGCCGCGGCGTTGAAGATATCGCTGTTGGCGTCCACGAAACCGACGACCAGCGTTATCCCCGCCGAGGCCTCGACCACCTTGTCGAGGGCATGCAGGTTATCGGCGATGAACTGCGGTTTGAAAAGCAGGTCTTCAGGCGGGTAGCCGCAAACGGCTAGCTCGGGAAAAGTCAGGAGGTCCACGCCTGAAGACCTGGCTTCTTCGATTGTTTTCAGTATCCTTTTTATGTTTCCGGTAAAGTCACCTACCGTGGTGTTTATCTGCGCCATCCCGATGCGGAGTCGGCGCGTCTCGGGCCATTTCGCCATGGTGGCTCAGCCTCCGGTTATAGTATCGGCAGGTATCTCTTGAGCTCGTATTCGGTCACCTTGGTGCGGTATTCGTCCCACTCTTTTTTCTTGTTCGCGATAAAGGAGTTGAAAACATGTTCGCCGAGGGCTTCTTTGACCAGGGAGCTGCTTTCCGCCAGCGCGACGGCCTCCGCCAGGGAACCGGGAAGGGTGTTGATGCCGCGTTTCTTCCTTTCCTCGGCGCTCATCTCGTAGACGTTTTCTTCGATGGGTTCGGGGGCGGTCAGGTTGTTCTTGATGCCGTCCAGTCCGGCGGCCAGCATCACGCTGAAGCAAAGGTACGGGTTGCAGGCCGGGTCCGGCGACCTGAACTCTATCCTGGTAGCCTTTTCCCGGCCGGGGCGGTACTCGGGGACGCGGACGAGGTCGGAGCGGTTCCGCCGCGCCCAGGACAGGTAGACCGGGGCTTCGTAGCCGGGCACCAGTCTCTTGTAGGAGTTCACCCACTGGTTACACACCGCGGTAATTTCCGGGGCGTGCTTGAGCAGGCCGGCGATGAAGGACTTGGCCTCCTTGGAGAGGTGGTATGAGTCTTTCGTGTCGAAAAAGGCGTTCTTATCTCCCTTGAACAGGGACTGGTGCACGTGCATGCCGCTCCCGTTGATGCCGAAGACTGGCTTGGGCATGAAAGTAGCGTAGACTCCGTT
>MGNQ01000054.1:33418-38175 GCA_001796865.1 Chloroflexi bacterium RBG_16_56_11 | reverse complement strand
GAGTCCCCCGATCAGGGCGTCGCCTACCACCCGGACTAGTCTTTCTTTTATCAATACACCTCTCCCTCGATGGGAGAGGGCAGGGTGAGGGTGAATGTTGGCCCCCTCACTCTAATCTCTCCCGCGGAGGGGAGAGAAGCATTTTACCTGTTTTCTTTCTCCGGCGGCAGGAGGTCCGGTATCCCCTCGGTGATGGGGTACTCCACCCCGCACTTCCCGCAGCGCAAAGAGCCGGCCGTAATTTCCCCATTTTCCTCTGCCGCCACCTTCAGCTCCAGCGGCCCTTTACACACCGGGCAGGCCAGGATTTCTAATAGGGAGTGTTTCATGAGGGTATTATAGCATGGATTATATTTTTTTATTATTAACCATTTGATAACAATTATTGAAAGGCCAAATTGCATAATAACGATATTTCATGTACATTTATGATTAACTATTTTCCTATATAAACGATGTGAAATGTCACAAAAAAGAATTACAAAAGCTGAGATTGAACTTTGCTTCGAACGTTTTCTTCTCGACGCGGATGATGAATTCTTTCCAGATCCGTTTCGATATACAGACCTAAGACTTATGCGCAATGGAATAGTTAACGAAATTCATAGAAGCCTAAGCTCAATAATGAATCAACACCCAATTAGCTACACAGTAAAACGGCATTATGATTGGGACGTACCAAAAAGTAACTATGTGGTCAGACAAGGTTCTTCCTTTCATCCTTATGATTCGATAATTTTTCACTTTGTTTTGAATCGCTTAGTACCAATAATTGAACCTACGCTTTCAACATCAAGATATAGTTATCGAGTAAAGAATCCAAAATTGAAAAAACTTTTTGGCGAACGTCCTACAGAGAATTGGATTCGTTTCAAGTCGGATATAAAGGATTTCTTTTCTAGAAACACGGATTATAAATTTTTAGTTTCAACTGATGTAGCAGGATTTTTTGAATATATTCCAATTATTATTTTCAAGAAACAACTCCTTCAAATGTGCAATAACAAGGAAAAGACCTCTATAGAGTTACTAAATATAATGCTTCGAGCATTTTCTGCTTCTAATTATTCTGGGATGCCACAGAATTGCGAACCATTTTCATATCTGTGCACTGCTTTCCTTGATTTTTTGGACAAGGAGTTACAGGCTAATTCCATTAAACACTTCAGGTATGTGGATGATATAAAAGTAGCTTGTAAGACAGAGAATGATGCCAAGAAAGCGATAGTACAAATTATACGCACGCTCAGGTCAGCGCATTTGAACTTAAACGCAGCTAAGACTGAAATAATTCCCAAAAATAGTGATAAGTTCAAGCAAATTTTCCAAGATTTCCCGACTCTTCTTTCTGAGGTAGATAATGCGATATTTTCAAAAAATATGAATAAGATTAATACCCTCGCTCCCAGGTTTATCCGTCTTACAAAACAGGTCGCAAAACAGATACAAAATTTTGATGATCGTTTATTTAGAGCTTGTATTTGGCGTATTATTAAAATTTGTTACTTTAAGAATATTGATAAACTGGAATTAGATTCAATTGGTAAAACTTGCCTTACACTATTGGAGTTAATGCCGGAAAAAAGCGATACACTCCTTCGTTTTCTTGTTCTTCATAAAAACAGGAAATACGTGCAGGATTCACTAAACAGGATTCTCCAACTATGCGTATATCCTTGGCAAGAAATGCTGATCTGGAACCTTTTGATTCAAAGTGACAATATAAAAAACACTGAAATACTCACTTTAGCTAAACAACGACTTAGAAATCTTGGATACGAAGAGGCTGTAAGGAATTACATAATGATCTTCCTCGGCAAACACGGTGATTATCAAGATAGGAGATACATTGCAGAATCATTTTCTCTCACATCTTCATTCCGGACAAAAAGATGTATTATTATAGCACTTCAGGAATACGCAGAAAAAAACATTTTATATAACCAAATAACACCAACGAATAATGATTTAATCCTCGTGAGTATCGTAAAGTGTGTTAAACAATTGCCAAAACCAGAATATGTCCTTGCGAATAAAAAAATTGGGACAGATATCGCTATTTCATAGTCATTTCTGGTTTTTATATTCCTGCGTCCCCTCCGCCTTGCACGCCCCTTCCCTTTGTAATAAAATGGGGGAAGCTATCCCTGAAAGAACGCTTTCCCATGATTAACTATCCGGTGCTTGTCTTGAACCAGAGCTTCGAGCCGCTCACCGTCTGCCGCGCCCGCCGCGCCGTCGTCCTCATCTTCCAGGGCAAGGCGGAAATACTGGAAAACGGCCTCGGCTACATTCACACTATCGATAAGACCCTCGAGCTGCCCTCAGTTATCCGGCTAGCCCAGATGGTGCGAAGGCCGCGGCGCGAGAGAAAGATGACCCGCTACGAGATATTCAACCGCGACCGCTATACCTGCCAGTACTGCGGCGACCAGGGCCGGCACCTCACCCTCGACCACGTCATACCGCGATTCCGCGGCGGCCAGCATACCTGGGAAAACGTCGTCAGCGCCTGTGTGGCCTGCAACCGGCGCAAGGCGGGACGGACCCCCGCCGAGGCCAATATGAAGCTCGTCCGCGTTCCCCACCCCCCCACCGGCGGCCCCTTCTTCACCATCCCCTATCACTACCTGCACAAGCGGGACGAGTGGCAGAAATACCTGCCGCGGTAGTAATATCTAGTAAGACACTTCTTTGAGCGGCAGCTCGACGGTCGCTTCGGTGTCCAGCTCCACCGTCACCGTTTCCTTGAGCGGATTGTTCCCCACCACCGTCGCCTCCCCCATGCGCGTGGAGACGCGCTGGCCTACCTTGGGCATCATTTCCTTCATGGCGCGGTACTGCTCGCCCTCGTAAGACAGGCAGCACATCAGCCGGCCGCAGGCCCCGGATATTTTCATGGGATTCAGCGGCAGGTCCTGCTCCTTGGCCATTTTTATCGAGACAGGCGTGAACTCGGTCAGGAAGCTGGCGCAGCAGAGTTGTCGGCCGCACCGCCCGTAGCTGCCCAGCAGCTTGGCCTCGTCACGGCTCCCTACCTGGCGTAGCTCGACCCTCATCTTGAACTTGCCCGACAACCGCCTTACCAGCTCGCGGAAATCGACCCTCTCCCCGGCGCTGAAGAGGAAGGTCAGTCGGCTGCTATCCAGGCTGTATTCGGCTGTTAGCAGCTTCATCGGCAACTGCAACTCGGTAATCATCTTGCCGCACTCGATGAGGGCTTCCTCGGATTTAGCATCCAGCTCCTCGCTCTTAACGATATCCTCGGGTTCTGCCTTGCGTACTACCGGGCTCAACCCCTCTTCCGTCCCGGTTTCCTTTAGCTGACCGGGACCGATGACTACATGCCCGAGTTCCATGCCGCGACTCGTCTTAACGACCGCGTAGTCGCCCGGCGCGAGCGTAATGTCGCCAGCATCGAAATAGTAGATTTTGCCCGCCCTTTTAAAACGTATTCCTATCGGATTAGCCATATCGAATAGGCCCGGAGCTTCCGGGGCCCAACCTCCTTTATGTCGGCATATCGAGCATCAGGACTTCGAGTGCCAGTCGCGGATTGACATTCTGCCCAAGGTGCACCGCGGCCGATTGCAGGCTCGAGATAAAACTCCTTATCGGGGCCAGGGCATAGCGTCCCGCCAGCTCGACAAGCTCGTTGTTTCGGTCAGTATTCCGGATAATTTTCTCACAGCCCAGTTTGACCAGCATCAGGTCCCGCCAGAAATCGAGCCAGAGCTCCAGCACATTATATACCGCCGACCGGCTCTGGCCGAACCGCTCCGCCATTCGGGCGGCACAGGTAAAACGCTCCTCGATGTCACCCTTCATAGCGGCGAGCAGCCTTTTCAGTTCCTCTTCACGCTGGCCCAGCAGGCTGTCGTCGCTGGCGGCGGTGACCGCCCATCCCGGGCAGCCGTGGGATAGCCCGGCCAGCAACCTGGCCCTGCCCCGGTCCATGCCCCGTTTTTCGACCAGGGCGGCCTGCTCCTCGTCAATCGATACCGGTCGCAGCTCGAGTCGCTGGCAACGTGATACCACGGTCGCCGGCAGGAGACGGTCATTCACGGTCAACAATATGAAAGTAACGGCGCCATTGGGTTCCTCGAGGGTCTTCAGCAGGCAGTTGGCCGCTTCGGTCGAAAGCAGCTCGGCGCCGTCGATAATATAGACCCTGTTTTTCCCCTCGAACGGGGGCAGGCTGGCCGAGTGCTGGACCTGCTTGACCTGGTCGATGCCTATCAGCTTGGCTCCGGCGGTGTCCCCGTCCTGTAACAGCCCGATGACCTGGACATCGGCGTGGCCGCCGGCGGCTATCTTTTGACAGGGAACGCACTGGAGACACGGACGAACCGGAGCCTGGCAGTTGAGCGCCTGGGCCAGGTTCACGGCCAGGGTCATCTTGCCCACATGCGGCGGGCCAGCGAAGAGATAAGCGTGGGCGAGTCTATCCGAAGCCAGACCGTGCTCCAGCAGGGAGACCGCCCGGGCCTGTCCGATTACCTGCCACATTGAAACATTGCCTCGCTAGTCCACATCCGACCGGGTCAGGTCTTCGAGGGTCTCGCGCCGGCGGACGAGCCGGGCATTGCTGTCCCTGACGAATACCACGGCCGGCCGGAAGGAGGCATTGTAGTTGCTCTGCATGGGGACACAGTAAGCGCCGCTCCCCGCGACCGCCAGGATATCGCCCGCCTTGAGGTCGGGCAGGTTTATTTCTTTAATCAGAATGTCGCCGGACTCACAGTACTTGCCGCTGA
>MGNQ01000054.1:32380-33395 GCA_001796865.1 Chloroflexi bacterium RBG_16_56_11 | reverse complement strand
GCCGAGACTTTATTAGCGACCAGCGCCTCCTGCTTCGCGCCGTACATCGGCTGGCGGATGTTATCACCCATACCGCCGTCCACTGAGACGTAGGTCCTGATGCCCGGGATTTCTTTTATCACCCCCACCCGGTAAAGCGCTACCCCGGAACGGGCGACTATCGCCCGCCCTGGCTCGATGATGAGCTTGGGTAGTGACAGCTTCAACCGGCGGCACTGCTCTTTGATTTCGCCGGTTATCGCTTCGGCATAAGCGGAGATCGGCGGCGGCGCAGCCTCCAGCGTGTATTGCGCGCCGAATCCCCCGCCGATACTCAGCACCTTTGTCTCAAAGTTATGACGCTGCTTGATGACGGCGGCGTACTCGAGCATGACCTGTATCGCCTTCACATATGGTTCCATCTCGAAAATACCGGAGCCGAGATGGCAGTGGAGCCCGTCGACATTCAGGTTGGGGGCGGCCAGGGCGGTGGCCACCGCTTCATCCCAGGTCGACTTCGTAAAGCCGAACTTGGAGTCCACGGTGCCGGTGGTATTGTACTGGTGGGTATGCGGGTCGATGCCGGGAGAGAGCCGCAACAAGACGTTTATCTTCTTCTTTCCGCCGATTTCCAACAGCATGCCGAGCTCGCGCGGGTTGTCCACCACGATATGGCCGATACCGTACTTGATAGCCATTTCCAGCTCTTCGGCCGACTTATTGTTGCCGGGGAAATGGACCCGGCTCATGGGGAAATCCACGGAACGGGCGATGCCGAGTTCCCCGCCGGAGACAACGTCCATGTCCAGCCCTTCTTCCTGCACCAGCCGCAACATCGCCTTGATCGTAAAAGCCTTGGCGGAGTAGCAGACGGTGGTGTCAGGATAGCGCCGGGTAAACTCGGTCTTGAATTCGCGGCACTGGCTGCGTAGACCGAACTCGTCGAAAACGTACAAGGGCGTGCCGAACTCCTCTGCCAGCGCAACGCAATCGTATCCGCCGATGACCAGGTGGTCTTTCTGATTTACCGCGGCCG
>MGNQ01000054.1:28317-32362 GCA_001796865.1 Chloroflexi bacterium RBG_16_56_11 | reverse complement strand
GCCGGGGAATATCTATCTTTCTGGCCATTTTTACCTCACATTCTAATGTTAGCAGCGACCACCTGTGAAGTCAATTGAATATCATGTCATTTTACCTCCGGTTGTTCGTGAGCGAGCATCAGTGTAAAATGGAAGGGTATGCCCTGCTGGCAACAGGGAGAATTCCCGCATCATTCTTTTCATGGGTAATAGTTTGAATAAATTCACTAAAGAGGGGACGGGGTTGGACGGAGATTGGGGCAGAAAGACCGGATTATCCGCCTATTTTTCCAGGACTTTTGTTTCTTTCCGGAACCCGGTCTACCGCCTTTACTACATATCCATGGTGGGCCACTGGTCCTCGATGAACATGCAGATGGTGGCGCGCTCCCTGCTTATCTACCGCATCACCGGGTCCGGAGCTATCCTGGGGCTTTTCGCCCTGGGCAGCGCTATCCCCATGCTCCTGCTGACACTGCCGGGCGGAGTAGCGGCTGACCGCATGCAAAAGAAGGTGGTCATACAAATCGGCCAGGTGGGCTCCGCTTTCGTTTCCCTGATTAACACCATTGCCCTGGTCACCGGCTACGTGAGCCCCGAGAACCCGGAATCGTGGTGGGTCCTCATGGTCTGCGGCGTCATCCAGGGTGGCATCATGGGTTTCATCATGCCCTCGCGCTCGGCGATTATCAATGAAATTGTCGGCCGGGAACACCTGATGAACGCCATTTCTTTAAATAACCTGGGCATGAACGTTTTCCGGTTGCTGGCCCCGGCCGCCGCGGGCTTCCTGATTGATGCCTTTGATTTCTGGGTAGTGTTCAGCATCAATACCGCCATGTATCTCATGTCCACCCTCTGCATCGTTTTCGTGCCGCCTTCCCCGGTGGCATCCGGCGGGGAAAGTAACACCATCAATGATGTCAGGGAAGGATGGGAATATATACGGCACGAGAAGACTATCCTGCTTGTCCTCCTGTTTACGGTCGGGGCGACGATTCTCGGCTCACCGTACTCCCAGCTCCTGCCCATGTTCACGGAAGGTATTTTAAAGGTGGACGCCACCGCCCTTGGGTTCCTGATTAGCGCCTCCGGGGTCGGCGCCATACTGGCGGCCCTGGTTATCGCTTCCATGGGTAACCGGAGACGCGGGCTGATAATGCTGCTCGGCGGCCTGATAATGAGCCTGGCTCTCCTGGGCTTTGCTTTCTCGCGCTCGTGGTACCTGTCGCTGATTTTGATACCCTTTATCGGGGCGGGAAGTACCGGGCAGATGGCCCTGGGTAACTCCCTCATCCAGCATTACGTTGATGCCGACTTCCGGGGCAGGGTGATGAGCTTTTTCATGCTCGGGTTCGGCCTGGGAAGTCTGGGAGCTTTCTTCGCCGGCATCCTGGCAGAAGGTATCGGCGTTCAATGGGCCATTGGCGGCATGGCGGCGATTCTGGTGGTAATGACGGTCATTTTACTGCTCAGGGAGCCCCGTTTAAGAAAGCTGGACTAGATTCCCGCTATTTAACACACCGGCATATGACGATTGATAATGGCCCCGAGAATAGCTAGAATGAAACCAGCGACTTAACCGTCAGGAAGGATAAATACTTGTATCAAAAGGTGACCCTGGATAACGGGCTGCGGCTCCTGACCGAATCCATGCCCCACACCCGGTCCGTATCCCTGGGGTTGTATATCGGTACCGGCTCACGCTACGAGACGGGGACGGAGGCGGGCATTTCCCACTTCATCGAGCACGTCGGTTTCAAGGGCACCCGCAAACGCCCTACGGCGGCGGAAATCTGCACCGCTATCGAGGGAGTCGGGGGTATTATCAACGCCGGCACGGATAAAGAGCTCACCATCTACTGGTGCAAGGTCGCCCAATCCCATTTCGCACGGGCCCTGGACGTGCTGGTGGATATCATTACCGGCTCTGTTTTTGACCCCGCGGAGATAGAGAAAGAAAGAAATGTCATCATCGAAGAGATAAACATGTCACTGGACTCCCCGTCCCAACGGGTGTCGTTGCTCATCGACGAGATTCTCTGGCCCGGGCACCCCATGGGCCGCGATATCGCCGGCAGCAAGGAAACGGTATCGGCCATGACCCGGCAGATGATGCTTGACTATCTCGACCGGCAGTACCAGCCCGGTAACGCGGTGCTGTCCATCGCCGGTAATATCCGGCACGAAGAGGTGGTCGATGCCGTTTCGCGGGCCACGTCGGACTGGAAAAAGCGGCAGCCCTCCCTCTCCTTCGTTCCCTACCGAGAAACAGCCGGACGCCGGGTGCTCATCGAAAAGCGTGATACCGAGCAGGCGCACCTGTGTCTCGCCCTCCCCGGCCTCTCCATCATCCACCCGGAACGCTTCAAGCTCGACCTGCTTAATGTCATCCTCGGCGAGGGCATGAGCAGCCGCCTTTTTTCGGAAATTCGGGATAGGCTCGGCCTCGCCTATAGCATCCAGAGCTACGCCGAGCATTTCCTCGACACGGGTGCTCTGACCATCTCCGCCGGCGTGGACCCTAAACAACTCGTGGTGGCGCTCCAGGCCGTTCTCCGGGAGCTAACCCGACTCAAAGAGCCGGTCCCGGAAGAAGAACTGACCAAGGCCAAGGAACTGTTCAAAGGGCGCATCTGGTTGCGCATGGAGGACAGCCGCAGCGTCTCCGGTTGGCTGGGCGGTCAGGAGATACTGACAGGGAAAATCCTGAGCGTCGATGATGTCATCGGTATCATCGAGGGCATTACGGCCCTGGAGTTACAACGCGCCGCCGAAGCGCTGCTAATACCGGAAAAGCTCCGCCTGGCGGTGGTGAGCTCAAGTTATCCCGAAAGGCCTCTGGAAGACCTGTTGCACTTTTAAGCATCTTCTACGGGGCTGGTTGCGTCCCGGGAACTGCTTTCGCCAAAGTAAGGGCAGGCCCCGCGGATGCACTCCTTATTCCGGCTAACATACAGGCACGTGTTGTTTTGGTGGGCTTTTTTCAGCGAAATACCCATACGCATCTTGAAAAAATCGCTCGCCGCCTCCAGCGCTTTGCGGCTGGCCCTTTTGCAGCAGCGCGGACCGCCATCGGCAATCCTCCCCAGAGTAAAAGACGTCGCCTCGATGGCCAGCCCCCGTGATTCGCCGGTCAGCGGCGTTGCGCCGGTCAGTACGCTGACGGCGATGCCTACCCCGATTCCCGCCCCGCAGGCCCCGTAGTGACCGCACCAGCCACCGGGTACTTTGCTTCCCCGTTCTATTGCCTTCTCCAGGGCCCCTTCAGGCACGGGATAACCCGAGTTCTTGATAGCCGTGAGAATTATCGCCGGGACCATGGCATGGTGCTCCGGACCGTGCATCGGCACGGCCGGATGGGACATCACTTTTTCCAGTATATCGGCGGGATAGACGCTGGTGGTCTTGTTCAAAACCGAGCGTATTACCTCTAAGGCGGACTGCTGGTGGCAGGAATCGCAGACGTAGTGGTCGGCTGGACAGTATATCAGGGCACTGAATTTTCTCCCGCAGAAAGCGCAACGCCTTGAAACCTCCGATGTCCCGTATACCAGCGGCTGGCCGCAGACTCCGCAATTTTCTTGTGATTTCATTTCAGCTCCGCCGTGCAATAATAATATAAGTATAAGAGGAATCAATTGCACGGGTCAATGACGACCCCTTTGAGTTCCACTCACTCCTGGTCGCCGCGATGGTTCGACAGGCGTTCGACCGAGTTCACGCCGAGGTCTCACCCTGAGCATGTCGAAGGGTGCGAGCGGATAATGGTATTCTCTAACCAAGAATGAGTGAAAAGAGCTTTTCCCGAGTGTTGACACGAGATATTTGATTCTCTATACTATCGAATTATAGTTCACAAATATTAATATCTAATAGTTATACCGCTATTTTATCAAGGGGGTGAACGGTGTTGCTGGAGAACAGGGTTGCTCTCATCACGGGGGGCGCCAAGGGAATGGGCCGGGCCATGGCCCTTTTATTCGCCAGGGAAGGTTGCGATGTCGTCGTGAACGCTCTGCACATTGAAGGCGCCCGGCAGGTGGCTGACGAAGTTAAAGCCCTG
>MGNQ01000054.1:27126-28308 GCA_001796865.1 Chloroflexi bacterium RBG_16_56_11 | reverse complement strand
CCGTGGCCATCCGCGCGGACATCTCGAAGAGCGCCCAGGTAAACGACATGGTCGCCCGGGCCATCAAACAGTTCGGCAAGATAGACATACTGGTCAATAACGCCGGGGGCGCGGGCGGGGGAAACATCGACACCTCAACCGAGGAGGACTGGGACCGGGTCCTGGCTGTTAACCTGAAGGGCCATTTCCTGGTCTCCCGGGCCGTAGTGCCCCACATGAAGGATAAAAAATACGGTAAAATCATTTTCGTCTCGTCCATGGGGGCCGTGCACCCGTCTGTTTCCGTGCTGGCCTACCATGCCGCCAAGGCCGGCATTATCGGCGTCACGCTGAACCTGGCCTTTGAATTGGCCCCGTTCAATATCTACGTCAACTGCATCGTCCCCGGCCCTATCGAAACGCCTTTCTGGGACGCCCTGTCGCGGGGGATGTCGGACAAAGAAAAACGCGCCTTTTTCGATGCGCTGGCCGGGAAGGAAGTGCCGCTGGGCAGAATGGGCACGGCGGAAGACATCGCCGGCCCCGCCCTGTTCTTCGCCTCGGGGCTTTCGGACTACGTTACCGGGCAGGTCCTGTGCGTCGCCGGCGGACAGCCCGGGCTGTCGATGGAATCCACTTTCCTGTCTTCGTCACAGGGCAGGGAAGCGTGGCGTCAGCCTTAGTTGTGAAAGTCGTCGCGTACGGAGATAAAGATGAAAAAGCTCAGGGTCAGCAACAAGCGAATCGATGACGACCTGCTGATGAAGATGAGGCGGGCGGAGCTGGACAGGTGGCCCACGGGCAGGGAAGTGGACTTCGACGAGGCGGTGGCCTACCAGAAGAGCCTGCCCGATAGTAAAATCTGGTGGAAGGTGATGGTCAAGCTCCGCGAAGAAGGCCGGATGAGCGTCTTCCCGCGGGCCGGGACGCCTATACTTGAAAAGATGATAGAGCTCTGCCAGGGACTGCGGGAGACGGGTGTCGTTCTCATCCCGGTGACCACGGATAGCTATACGCGGCTCGGACAGTACGAAAAAGTAGAAGGTATTTTAAAGGAATGCTACCGGACCGGCCAGCCGCTCCTCAACGGTTACCCCATCATCAATCACGGCGTAAAAAAGACCCGCAAGCTCGTCGAAAGCGTCGATGCCGCCTTCAGTCCCCGCGGGGCCGGGGGAGAAATCGGCATTGCCGCCGGCCTGA
>MGNQ01000054.1:22319-27118 GCA_001796865.1 Chloroflexi bacterium RBG_16_56_11 | reverse complement strand
GGGTGTGGGGTTTCTCGGTTTCGGCAGCTACTCTAAAAACATGACTGTCAGGGACCTGGTGGCCAGGAGCCAGAACGGTATGAGGCTCGTAGGCTGGTACGCCGACCGCGGCGTGATTCTCTGCACCGACCTCCACGGCTGGCTGCCCAGCGCCCCGTTCCCGCTGAGCGTCAATATCGTCTGCATGATTATCGAGGCGGTGACGGCGGCGGAACAGGGACAGAAGGCGCTGTACCCGCTGGTGCACTGCATGGGTAATATGACCCAGGACATGGCCTGGATAAAGCTGGCGCCGCGGCTCATCCGGGAATACCTGGACAGGTTCGGCTATAAAGACACGATTATTACCGGCACGTGCCCCGCCCAGACCCCCCTCTTCCCGGTCGCCATGGACATGGGGGGCGCGTTTGCCTACCTGTGCTACGTGTCCATGGTCGGGGCGCTATCCCGCAGCAACGCGGTTGACCTCAGAAGTATCGACGAAGCGGCAGGCGTGCCCGGCAAGGACACCAACGCCGTGAGCTACCGCGCCGCCCGGTGGATTTTCGACGTGGTTAGAGAGCAGCAGATTGAAATCGATGTCAAGGGCATGGATATCGAGGAGAAGGTGACCGAGACCGAGGTCAGGGCTATACTGGGCAGGATACTTGACCTCGGCGACGGTGACATCGTCGAGGGCGCGGTCCAGGCCGTCGAGTCGGGTATCCTCGATTCGCCATGGGGCCCCAACGTCAACGTCAAAGATAAAGTCCTGGGCGTCAGGGATGCCCGTGGTGCCTGCCGTTACCTCGAGTTCGGCAACCTTCCCCTGCCGGAAGATATCAAGGATTTCCACCGCCAGAAAATCGCGGAGAGGGAGAAGCTCGAAGGGAAAAAACCTGACTATCACACCGCCGTCAAGGACCTGTGGAGTCTCAGCAAAGGCAAAATTGTTGGTCTACCGCCCTATGACAAATAATATGAGGATTATCAATCAGTAATTTGATGTCATCCTGAGCGTGGCGAAGAATCCGTTCCCACCATGAAATACACGGATTCTTCGTCGCTCCGTTCCTCAGAATGACACTTGAGACAAGACCTGAAGGGGGAGAAGTCATGAAGAGGGTACCGACAGTCATCACCGGAACGGTGGGAATGGACGCCCATGTTATCGGCACCAAGGTGCTGTCCCGCGCCTTGAGGGACGCCGGATTCAAGGTCGTCGAGCTGGGCATCCAGGTAACGCCCGAGGAATTTATCAGCGTCGCCCAGGAGACCCGGGCGGACGCCATTTTGATGAGCTCACTCTACGGCATGGCCGAGCTCGATTTGCAGGGGTTCAACGATAAAAGGATGGAGGCCGGCCTCGGTGATGTCCTCCTTTATATCGGCGGGAACCTGATCATCGGCCGGTATGACCCAAGGGAAATCGAGCCGCGGTTCAAAAAGCTGGGCTTCGACCGCGTCTACCCGCCCGAGACCGACGCGGACACGGCGATAAAAGACCTGACTGCGGATTTAAAGGCAAGAGGTAAGATGTAGTTGGCAACGTTCGCTCAGCAATGGAAAGAAAATAGTTATTACGCTCACCCTGAGCTCGCCGAAGGGTGAACCTCCGGTACTTTGTGGTTCGACAAGCTCAACTTGAGCGAGAACCACGAGACCTTGTTAACAGGTTCCGGTAAAAAGTGGTAAACGATGTCTGACATCAAGCTCTTAATCGATTTCGGCAGCACCTTCACCAAGGTCGTGGCCATCGACCTTGACTCGGTGGAGATACTGTCGTCGGCGCGCGTCCCGTCGACGGTGGATACTGATATCACCGTGGGACTGGAGCAGGCCTTGCGGAGCATCGCCGGTGCTCTTAAAATCAGCGATGCGGAAATAAAGGAATCGCTGGCGTGCAGCAGCGCCGCCGGCGGACTGCGCATGGTCTGCGTCGGGTTCGTCCCGGAGCTCACCAGCAAGGCCGCCAACCTGGCCGCCCTGGGAGCCGGCGCTAAAGTCGTCGGGGCTTACTCGTATAAGCTGACCTCCCGGGAAGTAGTTGAAATTGAAAATCTGGCGCCGGACATCCTCCTGCTCTCCGGCGGGACGGACGGCGGAGATGAAGGGGTCATTATCCACAACGCCGGGATGCTGGCTAAGACCGGCCATGCCATCACCAACATTATCATCGCCGGGAACAAGGCGGCCTATGATGAAATCAGGTCTATCTTCAACGGCTCAAGGAAAAACATTATTTATACCCGGAACGTCATGCCCAAGATAGGCGTGCTGGATGCCGCCCCCTGCAACCGGGAAATAAGAGACCTGTTCATGAAAAACATTATCCAGGCCAAGGGCATCTCCCGGGCCAGGGCCATCATCAAGGACGTCATCATGCCCACCCCGGCGGCGGTGCTGGAGGCCGCCAAACTGGTTGCCGGGGGTTCCAGGAATGTCCCGGGATTCGGCGAGCTTATCGTCATTGACCCGGGCGGAGCGACCACCGATGTGCATTCCATCGCCACGGGCAACCCCGCGCAACCCGATACTTTCGTCGCCGGGCTGCCGGAGCCTTATGAGAAGCGCAGCGTTGAAGGAGACCTCGGACTGAAATATAATCTGGATAGGCTACTGGAGCTGGTCAAAGACAAGGAGACCCCTACGGATTTTGCTTCTATAGTGGCAGGTTTTCGCCGGGGAAAACTACCCGTGACCGAGGAGGAATACGCCTGCCACGTGTTCTTAACAGGCTTGATGGTGGAGGTCGCCATGGAACGGCACGCCGGTAAGTTAGAGGTGCTTTTCGGGCCGACTGGTAAAAGGCTCGTCCAGCGCGGGAAAGACCTGACCGGCGTCAGGACTGTCATCGGCACGGGCGGGACTATCATCTACTCGGGCCGTCCTCGTGAAATCCTGGAGCGTGCCCTCTTCCGAGAAACAGACCCGTTTGTGCTGAAACCCGTGCGACCCTCCTTTTACCTGGACGAGCGGTACATACTTTATGCGGTGGGTTTACTGGGTCAGGCGGAGCCGGAAAAAGCGTTACTACTGGCGAAGAAGTACCTCATAGAGATTTAGGAATGGGTGGATTTTCGGGAAAGAATATGTTGAGCCACTGCCGGGCGCTGGACCTGACCGATGAAAATGGCTTCCTCTGCGGCAAGATACTGGCTGACCTGGGCGCTGATGTCATTAAAATTGAGAGGCCCGGTGGCGACGCTTCCCGGCGGGCGGATGGTTTCTGGGGTGGCGTTCCCGACGCCGAAAAAGGTCTTTTCTGGTTTGCTTATAACTCGAACAAGCGCGGTATCACGCTCGATATCGAGAAGGTCGAAGGGCGGGACATATTTAAAAAGCTGGTGAATACCGCTGATTTTATCGTGGAGTCGTTTCCGCCCGGCTACCTGGACGGCCTGGGAATCGGATACCCCGCCCTGAGCCGGAAACGGGGAGGAATCATCTGGGCGTCCATCACGCCTTTCGGCCAGGCTGGGCCTTACCGCGACTTCAAAGGCCCGGACATCGTCGTGATGGGTATGAGCGGGACTTTATACCAGACCGGCGAGTCCGACGGGCCGCCGGTGCACATTAGCGTGCCGCAGGCCGGCCTGCATGCCGGGGCGGATGCCGCTGTGGGTATCATGATCGCCTACTACCACCGGCAGCGGACAGGAAAGGGCCAGCACGTCGATGTTTCGATGCAGCAGAGCGCCGCCTGGTTCCAGGCCAACGCCGTGCCCACCTGGGAGATTAACGGGGTGAATTTAAAACGGGCCGGGGCCTTCCGGGCCGGCATGAGTAAACAGGTAGGGCAGAGGCAGGTATGGCCGTGCCGGGACGGGTATATCTTTTTCAACGTCATCGGCGGGAGGACCGGCGCCAAGTCGTTGAGCGCCCTCGTCGCCTGGATGGAAGCCGAGGGCGGAGCTACCGATTTCCTGTGCAACCTCGACTGGAACAGCTTCGACATGTTCACGGTTACCCGGGAGGAGATGGACCGGATAACCGGTCCGGTCGGCGAGTTCTTCCGCAAGCATACCCGTCAAGAGTTGATGGAAGGGGCGGTCAGCCGCGGCGTGTCCGTCGGGCCGCTGTCCAGCATGGGCGATTTACTGGCCAACGAGTGCCTCATAGAGCGGAATTTCTGGATGGACCTCGAACATCCGGAGCTGGGGACGAGCATTACTTACCCGCGGGAGTTCGTAAAGTCGTCGGAAATGGACTGCTCCACGCGTTTTCGGGCCCCGCTCGTCGGCGAGCACAACGCGGAAATCTACCAGGAAATCGGGCTTTCCCGGCAGGATATGGCCAGGCTGGGGGAAGCCGGGATAATTTAGGAGTATGGAAATCGAAAAAAGAGAAGGTGTCTTCAGCGGTCTGAAAATACTGGCCTTCTGCTGGGCGGTAGTGGGCCCGCTCACGATGAAGTTCTTTGCCGACCACGGCGCTACCGTTATCCGCGTGGAAACGAGCACGCGGCCCTGCGTGATGCGGACCTCGGCGCCTTACAAGGACAATATCCCTAACGTGAACCGTGGGGGCTATTTCAACTACTATAACGCCAACATTTTGAGTCTCTCGCTGAGCATGGAACGCCCGGAGGGCAGGGAGATAGCCCGGAAGCTGGTCGCCGAATGTGATGTTTTCATGGAGAATTATACCCCCGGCGTCATCGAAAAATGGGGCCTGGACTACGAGTCTCTTAAAAAGATAAAGCCCGATATTATCATGTTGCGGCAGAGCGGCTACGGCTCCTGGGGGCCCTATAAGAACCTGCCCGCCTTCGGGATGGTGCTCGTTCCTATCGCCGGTCTACCTAACTTTATCGGCTG
>MGNQ01000054.1:22004-22257 GCA_001796865.1 Chloroflexi bacterium RBG_16_56_11 | reverse complement strand
CATCCCTGATCGCCGCCCTTGACTACCGCGACCGGACCGGGAAAGGGCAAATGCTGGACCTCTCCCAGTTTGAAACGGCTATCTATTTCATCCTGCCGGGACTGCTCGAATACGAGTCCAGCGGCCAGGAGCCGGAAAGAATCGGCAACTCCTCGCCGTACGCCGCCCCCCACGGTGTCTACCCCTGTCAGGGCGATGACCGCTGGTGCACCATTGCCGTTTCTACCGAAGACGAGTGGCGGAGTCTTTGCCG
>MGNQ01000054.1:21569-21822 GCA_001796865.1 Chloroflexi bacterium RBG_16_56_11 | reverse complement strand
GTGTTTAACGACCCGCAGCTGCGGAGCCGTAATATCTACTGGCCCATGCAGCACGCCGAGATGGGCGAGTTCACCCACCTCGGGCAGAGCTTTCAATTATCAAGAACACCGGCGCAGCCTTATTCGCCGAGTCCGCTGCTGGGTGAGCACACGGAGTATATCTGCACCGAAATGCTCGGCATGCCCGATGCGGAGTTCGTCAGGTTGATGCAGGCGGGGGTCTTTGAGTAGATTATTTGGAAAGCCGGAATCC
>MGNQ01000054.1:2919-21549 GCA_001796865.1 Chloroflexi bacterium RBG_16_56_11 | reverse complement strand
TTGCGAGCGAAGCGTGGCAATCCCAGTGATGGCCGAAATCCAACGGTTGAGATTGCCACGTCGCCCCGACTGCATCGGGGTTACTCGTAATGATAAAACATAAAATATATGGAGGCCGGAGATGTTAAAGTTCAAAAAAGCGGGAGATTTCGAGGACGTTATCTACGAGAGGAGCGGCTATGTCGCCCGTATAACGCTGAACCGTCCCGACACCATGAACACCGGCGTGAAGGATTTCGGAAAGGCACTGGCCACCGTCGAAGCGGCTGACGATATTAAGGTTCTAATAATCAGGGGGGCCGGCCGCGCCCTGGCTGCTGGCGCCCCGCTCAACGAGGTCGGTTTCGTTTACGGTTGGAAAGAGCCGAAACATGGCGAAAAGGCGCCCAAAACCCCGCTCCGCCACCGCCTCAAGTTCGACCGCAGCGTTTTCTGGGAGCAGGCATTAAAAATGCTGTTCTTCCCCAAAATCACCATCGTCCAGGCGCACGGCTACCTGCTGGGGGCATCCATGGACATGTACCTGGGGTGCGACTTCATCGTCGGCGCCGAGGACTGCAAGTTCGGGGAGATAGAAGTCAGGCTGGGTATACCCAACCTCACCATCACCCCGCTGATGATATTGCGCTGCGGGCTGACCCGCGCCATGGACCTGTGCCTGACCGGCCGCATGATCGACGGTAAAGAGGCGGAGCGCATCGGCCTCATCAACCGGGCCGTTCCCGCCGATAAGCTCGAGGAAGAGGTCAACCGGTACGCCGAGGGGTTCGCCAGGTTCCCGCGCGACGGCATTGCCATGGGTAAAGCGTCGAAGCAGGTCGTTTGTGATATCATGGGAATCACCGCCGGCATGACCAATTCCTGGATGATGCACACCATGCAGACCAATATCCACTTCGAAGATGACGAGTTCAATTTCTTTAAGGCGAGACGGGACATGGGCGTCAGGGACGCCATTCACGCGCGCAACAAATTTTATGAGCTCCTCGATAAATAATTGGATCGGGCCGGAGGCTAAACGTGGACGCTGCTTACGCGCTGGCGCAAAATCTAGTTGATGTCAGCTACGCCGACATTCCCCGGGATGTGTCAGAGCACGCCAGGAAACATATCCTGGATATTCTCGGAGTAATGCTGGGCGGCTCTTCCCGGCCCGGTGTGGGAGAGCTCGCCGGACTGATGCGGGAGTGGGGCGGAAAACCGGAAAGCACGGTGCTCTGCTTCGGCTACAAGCTGCCAGCACCCGATGCCGCCCAGGTCAACGCGACCATGGGACATGCCCTCGATTACGATGATACCGGTGACGGCCCCACCCATCCCTCGGTAGTGGTCGTGCCGACGGCCCTGGCCATGGCCGAGTGTACCGGCGGGATGAGCGGCCGCGACTTTATCGCCGCCGTGGTGTTGGGCATGGACATGATGTGCCGGCTGGGGAGGTCTTTCCGGCTGGGGCTAAAAAGCACGCCTGTCGGCGGGCACCCCGGCGCCGGCTGGCACCTGACCACTCTCTACGGCTACCTGGTCGCCGCCGCCGTCGCAGGAAGGATTCTTGGTCTCGATGAAAAAAAGCTGGTCAACGCCCTGGGCATCGCCTATCACCAGTGCAGCGGCAACGGCCAGTGCGTCAACGAAGGCTCACTGACGAAGCGAATGGGACCGGGGTTCGCTGCCAGGGCGGGAATCATGGCGGCTTTCCTGGCCGGCAGAGGTGTTACCGGAGCCGAGAACTGCCTGGAAGGGGAGCTGGGGATATTCAATCTCTATCACGGCGGAAAGTACGACGCTGGTTCCCTGACGGCTGACCTTGGTAAAAGCTTCGCCGGGACTAGCGCTGCCATGAAACCGTATCCCTGCTGCCGCGGCGCCCACGATAGCGTGAGCCTGGCGGAGGCGATGGTCGGCAAGCACGATATCCGGCCGGAAGACATCGAGGAAATAACCATCTTTTGCCCTGACGCCACGTCTTTCCTGCTTTCGCCCCTGGAAAAGAGGAGTCGGCCGGAGAACCCGGTGGACGCCCAGTTCAGTATCCCCTGGGGCGTCGGCGCGGTCTTCGCCCGTCGGCGTGCCTCTATCGGCGACTACACGGAAGAGGCCATCCGGAGTCGGGACATACTGGACGTCACCGCCAGGATACGTATCCGGGAAGACTCGAGCCTGACTAAAGGTCAAGACTCAGCGGTCAGAATCTCGGTAAAAATGAAGGATGGCCGGGCCTTTACCGGACAGCCGGAAACATCCCTCGATATTTCGGGACCGCTGCCCTGGGGCGAATACGAGAGAAAATTCCGCGATTGTGCTTCTTATTCCATTCAACCTCTCTCAGAAAAGCAGTTGGACCTGGTCATCGGTAAAATCAGGCGACTTGACCGGATAGATGATGTCAGGGACATTATCGCGATATTGAGCTGAAAAAACGGAGGAGGGGACTATGGCTTATCCCCTGGAAGGCATTAAAGTTCTTGACCTGAGTATCGCGGTGGCGGCACCCTTCGGCGGGGCGATGCTGGCGGACATGGGGGCGGAAGTTATCAAGGTTGAGAGGGTACAGGGAGAGGCGCAGCGACTCGGTCTTCCCGCCGGGATGGACGACTTGCTCGATACCAGCGTCGTGGCGAAAATGCCCGACACGGCCTCGTGGATGGCCTTCAACCGTGGCAAAAAAGACCTGGCGGTGGATATCAGGACGGAGAAAGGTAAGGAGATTGTCCTGAAGCTGGCTAAAGTAGCTGACGTTATTTTGCAGAGCTTCCGTCCCGGTGTCGCGGAGAGGCTGGGGATAGGCTACGAGGACATATCCAAAATCAATCCGAAAGTCGTCTACTGCTCTTTCTCCGGTTATGGCCAGACCGGCCCGGTCGCCCATCGCGCCGGCGGGGACATGTGGAGCCAGGCCATGTCCGGCATCGTCAGCTTGATGGGCTATCCCGGCGGCGCCCCGCAGATGCTGCCTTTCCCCGCCTGCGACCACGTCGGCGGGATGCTCGTGGCCTATGCCGTCATGACGGCCCTGTTGGTGAGAGAGCGGACGGGGATTGGACAGGCGGTGACCGTGAACAATCTGGACGCGGCGCTCTATCTACAGTTCTCGGGATTTGCCGAGTACCTGACCGACGGGAAAATGCCCTATAAGTCAGGGCGGAGCTACGGTACCCCGCCCTTCGGACCCTTCCGGGCGAAGGACGGTGACGTGCTGACTATTTTCGGGACCGGCCCGATGTGGCCTGCCTTTTGCAAGGTGGTAGGGGTCGAACACCTGGCGCACGACCCCTGCTTCGCGACGGATGACGCCAGGCGTGAAAATCGGGAGGAGATAGGACGTATCCTCGACGAGGCTTTCAGTAAGAGGACTAGGGCTGAATGGGCGCAGCTGTTCCGTGAGGCGAAGATGCGCTGTGACCCTTGTCTGACCTACGAGGAGATATCCGCTCATCCCCAGCTCACGGCTAACGACATGGTTTGCAGCGTGAAGCATCCTACTCGCGGGGAGGTGAAGACGCTGGGACTTCCTGTCAAGCTCGAAAAGACGCCCGGGCACCCGCGGGGGCCGTCACCTTTACTGGGACAGCACACGCGGGAAATCCTGCTCACATTGGGCTATACGCCGGAAGACATCGCCGGGATGGAAGCGGAAGGGATCATCAGGACGGGCCAATAAGGGGGCTGAAGATTAGTTTATATCTCCAGGTCGAGGGCGAAAATAACAGCCTTCGCCACGGCGCCCATTTTTGAAGGTGACAATTCCGTTATTCGTTCAATGAGTTTGGACCTGGGAATTGTCAGGATATTGTCCAGGTTAACCACGCAATTTTCAGGCATCGCATCATCCCGACCGAGCGGTACTTCAACCGGAATACCGCGAACGGTGCGGGTGATTAGAGCAACTGTTACCGATGTTCTGACCTTGTAGGCCGAGTTCCGTGAAAGCAACAGAACGGGACGCCTGCCAGCGGGCAAGGGCATTTCTGCCCACCACACTTCTCCTCTAAGCATCTATCTACCAGGGCTCACCGGGTAATATATCACCGAGAACAACTATCTGTGACTCCCCGATTTCTGGTTTTTCTGGTATTCTAGAATATCCCTGCTGATATAGTGCGTCCAGTTCATCATCCGCCGCCTGCTGTAAATAACGGACGCACGCCTGTCGAATTAACGCTGACCTCGCTTTATGTTGTTTTCTGGACAGGCTGTCCAGATTTTTCAGAAGGTCATCATCGATAGGAACTTGTATGACTTTCTTCGGCACGTTGTTACTCCACACTATTATTACACATTATCTTACCTAAATTATTACATAATGTCAATAAGTTAAGCTGAACACTCACTCATGGTTAGTCTATTTATCTCTAACAACAGCGAGTTAATGGAGACCTTTCACGCCCCACCGTCAATATCGATGGCCTCCCCAGTGATGTACGTGGACTGGTCAGAGACCAGGAAAAATACCAGGTCGGCTATCTCCTCGGGCCGGCCCAGCCGGCCCCACGGCACTTTGGGTCCCGGATTTTTGGCCTCCTGTTCCAGGGCCTCGGCCAGGCTGATGCCTTTAGCCTTCGCCCGTTTGACGATTTCCTCGTCTCGCAGGTTGGTCTCGAATCCGCCTGGGTTGACGATATTGACGTTTATCTTGTATTGCGCCAGCTCGGCGGCCAGCGTCCTCCCCAGTCCCAGAACCCCATGTTTGGAGGCGCAGTAGCCGCTGCTTCCGGCGTAACCTTGCGTCGCCGCCTTCGAGCCGAAAAGCACGATTTTCTTGCCTTCTCCGTCCTTTATCATCGTCCTGGCTACCGCCCGGGCGATGAGAAACGAGCCGGTGAGATTTATATCCAGGATAGCCCGCCATTCTGCCTCGGAGAGCTCGACTATCGGCGTGGTCATCGCGCCGCGGGTGCCGCCGCAGTGCACCAGGATGTCGATTTTACCGAACTTTTTCAGGGTTTTCGTCACGGCTGCGTCGACCGCCTGGCTGTTGCTGACATCCGTCACCAGTGCCAGTGCCTCTCTGCCTAGGGACTTGATTTCCGCGGCCACGCTATCAAGTCCGCCCCAGCCTTCGTCGCCGGGCCAGATGCTCTGCGGTGCCGCGTACTTATCCAGTATGGCGATATCAGCCCCTTCCCCGGCCAGCCGCACAGCAATGGCCCGCCCCATGCCCCGCTTGCTGCCGGCGCCCGTGACCATCGCTACCTTTCCCTTGAGGTTGCTCATAGTTATTACCTCCAGCGATAAAAGAATAATCCGCTTATCCCGGCCGGAGTGGCCAGAGCTCCCCGGCGACATCTTTAAGCCCCAGCTCCAGCAGTTTCCGCCGGCTTGGCCGGGTGGTCACCCTGTCCCAGTCCAGCGCATCCAGGTTATCTAGTGATTGACCGTCGATATCGGTGCTGACGCCGGCTAGCGGGCCCTCCGGCAGAGGCGGTCGTCCGGTTATCCTCCCGTGCACCGGGCGTTCGATGGGATTATCACCCTCGCGCAGGGTGAAAACGTGACGCATCGTCCCTATTCTCTCACCGCATTGCAAAAGCTCTTCCAGGGAGCGGTCCCAGCCGGTCACTGCGCTCATAAACCTGACGAAAAACTCGGGCATGCCGGGCAGCGTGTTACTGTGCAGGCAGACCCCTGACGAATTAAGGGCGTAGCCGAAGAACTGCGTCGGACCGAAGCCGGCCGTGTGCCGTCCGGGGGCGGCGTCCATGGCATACTTGGCGGACGTCGGCGTGCCCCGGAAAAAGGGAAAATCGAACTTGGGGTCGTGCAGGCCGAGCTCCTGTCCTCCGATATGCACCGCAAACGCCTCCGCCCCCCGGCCGATTCTTGCCGCGGCCATTTTCACACCGTCAGCGAGGACGTCGCCGAAGCCCTCCCGCCGGGCGATCTTTTCGAGCAGGGCAATCATGGCCGGCGGGTTCCCCCATCGCAGCTCGATACCGTCAGTATCCCCTCCGGTGATAATACCGTGCTCGTAGCACTCCATGGCGAAGGCGACGATGGTCCCGGCGGATATCGTGTCCAGTCCGTAAAGGTTACAAATATGGTTAGCCATGGCGATTGCCTCGAAGTCGCTGTTCAGGCACATCGCCCCGAAAGCCGCCGCCGTCTCGTATTCCGGGCGGTCCGTGCCCGCCGGATATCTAAACGACCCGGCGCCTTCCTTGAGTATGGCGCGGCAGGCGATGGGACAGCGCCAGCAGCCATGGCGGTTCGCGACCCTGGCGTCCATGACTTCCCTGTCCAGTCCCGAGACATCCGGCAGGTCGATAACCCCCACCCCGCCCCAGTTTTTCACCGGTGTATCGCCGCTGTGGGCCGATTCCGCGGTGTGGACGCTGGTTCCGTAATGGTGAAAGCCTTCCAGTCCCGGTCCTTTTATTTTTGCGAGGTGCTCCCTTTTTATCTCGTTCGTCCGGGCGGCGTCGGCAAGGGCGACTTCCCTGTCACCTATCACCACCACCGCTTTGAGCCTCTTCGAGCCCATGACCGCCCCCAGTCCTGAGCGACCCGCGGCGTTGCCCCCGTGGTTCATCAGGCAGGCGATTCGGGACAGTTTCTCGCCGGCCGGGCCGATGCTGACCACCCGGGCGGCCTTGCCGTGCTCATCCTGGAGTAGTTCGTCGGTCTCGAAAGTGCTCTTGCCCCAGATGCGTGAGGCTGATTTTATCTCGGCACGACCATTATTAACGAGCAAATATACTGGTTTTTCGGATATGCCCGTAAAAAATACCGCGTCGTAACCGGCGGACTTGAGACTGGGGCCGAAATAGCCGCCGGAGTTGGCGTCCCCCCACGAGCCGGTCAGCGGCGACTTCGACACGGCGACAAAACGGCAGCCGGTCGTGGCGGGCGTTCCGGTGAGCGGGCCGGTGACCAGCCCGAGCGTGTTCTCCGGTCCCAGCGGGTCAACTCCGCCTTTCTGCCGGCTGTAAAGAATCCTGGCTCCGGTGCCGTACCCTCCGATGAAATCGCGGTAGAGACCATCTTCCGGCGACTCTTCTCTAATATCCCTCGTGGATAGGTCTACGAACAGGAGTTTTCCTGTATATCCTCCGGCCATTGTTGACTTCTCCTCATATCGGGATTGTTTATATTCGAACTGTCATTGCAAGGGAGCGTCCCGCTCGCCGTTCCTCCCTGAATATAGCGGGCGAGAGCGACCGTGGCAATCCCGTCCTTCTACTTAAACTATCCTGGAGATTGCCACGCCTCCCGATCCACAGGGTAAACAGGGTAGAATCGGAATGGCTCGTAATGACCTGTTAGTATTTCCACACTTTTTTATTCCTGTCCCGAGAGAAACCGGACAATAATCCCGGCCACGTCCTCGATGTCCTGCCTGTAAACGAACTCGTCGCGACCGTGGATGTTGCACTCCGGCCGGATGACCCCCAGGCCGAACTCCTTGCCTCCCCATTCCTTGACGATGTGGGGCAGGTCCCCGGAGCCCATTTCCCCGTACTTGCCGCCCTGGCCGGTCATCTCTCCGATGATGTCCGATAGCTCGTCAATCACGGGGTCTTCGCTGGAGGGAACGGTCGGTATGGTGAAGACCCGTACCATCTCCCAGGCCACGCCCGGCACCGCGGCGAGTGTATCTTCGAGCTCTTTCCGCGCGAACTCGATGTTCTCCTCGGGGATGAGGCGCCGGTCGATGGATATCAGGCACTCGTCAGGTACGATGTTGACCTTGATGCCTCCCTGGATCATGTTGATATTGAGGCGGGCTTGCATCCGGTCGAGGCCGGTCCCCGGGTGGGCGGGGACTTTCGATTTCCTTTTAACCACCTTTTCCTTAAGGTCGAGCAGGGCGTTGACGAGCCGGTTGGCCTGCTCGACGGCATTCTCACCCAGGTGGGACATGGCCGAATGTACGGATTTCCCGGTGACCCTGATGTCCACCTGCAAAGCGCCGAGGCCGGCGATGGATACGTAGCCGAAACTGGAGTCGAGGTCGAAGACCAGGGCGCCCGAGACCGGCTGTAAATATCCGGCCAGGTAACGGAGCTGGCTGGCCTGGCTGTACTCCTCGTCGGTGGTAACCATCACCGAGACGTCGTACTTCAAGGGCTTCTCTTTGAGCTGTTCCAGGGCCAGCAGCAGGGCGACGAGGCTCCCCTTCATATCGGCCGCCCCTCGGCCGTAAATTTTGCCGTTTTCCACCCGGGGGCAGAAGGCATCCCAGCCCTCGGCGGGAACGACGTCGATGTGGCTGTAGAAAATAAGTCGTTTTTTGCCCGGCGACCGCCGGTGGCCAACGAGATTGACCCGGCTTTCCCGCCCCTCGGCGTGCCCGGCGGGGATAGCGATTTTCTGCGTTTGAAATCCCAGGCCCTTGAAAATGGGCTCCAGGTAATCGATTGCTTTTTCGTAGTTCCGGCCGGGAGGCACCGTCGTGTCGATAGAAATAAGTTGTTTGAGAATTTCAATGTAGTCCATCTTGACCTCGGCCGATGTTTTTATGGGGATTAACTAGATTGTAGCACAGATACTGGTGCGGCGTTTCATGTGCATTTGGTCGCTCCGCAATATGTTTCTCCTGTATCCGCCCTTCCCCCAAAAAGGGAGTGCGTAGCGAGAGGGGGCGCCGCCCCCTCTCCATACTTTCCCCCTCTCAAACATTCTTAAAATAAATACAATGCACAAAAGTGTTTGAGAGGGGGATAAAGGGGGTGAGCATCATCGAGCCGCCAGGAATAAACGGAAAATATAAATAAATGGTGTTATAATATTTAAAAGATTCTGTGCACTAAAAATGGAGAGATTATCGTGTGCCCCGAAAAAAAAGACAAGGACTGTGTTTTCTGCAAAATAATCGGCGGGGAGATACCCTCGAAAATTCTTTACCGGGACGAGGATATCGTCGTCTTTCCCGATATCAATCCCATCACCCCGGTGCACTTGCTTGTCGTTACCCGGAAGCACATACCTTCCCTCGCGCAGATGTCCGATGCCGAGACGGCTCTCGTCGGAAAGATGGTGATAGCGGCCAACCGCGTCGCCCGCGAGCAGGGCATCGCCGGGAAAGGCTACCGGCTGACTATCAACAGCGGGGCGGACTCCGGGCAAATCGTGCCTCACCTGCACGCGCACCTCATGGGCGGCCGGCAACTGCGGTGGGACCACTAAAGACGTTTCAGGCGATTCCCTTTAGCCTGAGGGCGTCGTGCAGCAGGGAGTTGCCGTCGCACCGGTAGCAGTGGTTTTCTGTCCCGGACGGTACCCCGGCCTGCTGTATGATATCTGCTGCCTGAGAAACCGTGTCAACGTACCACCGGCTGGAAGGCGCCCGGTGGCCTTCCAGTATCGAGCCCGGATTGGGCGACCAGACGAAGGGGACGATGTTGGCCCCCAGGCCGGCGATTACCTTCACACCTTCCAGGAATGTCTTCGCCGGCTCCAGCCCCATGACGAATACCCCGTAGACATTCCCCGCCCCGAAAATCCTCACCGCCGACTCTATGGAGCGGACGAACTCTTCGTGGCTGGTGCCGCTGGATTTCCCCGGGCAGATGGCCTGGTAAAGCCTTTCGTCCCATATCTCCATGCTGAACCCGATGGCCTTGATACCGGTATCGTGGTACCTTTTCAGCTCTTCCTCTCCCCTGGCCGGGGAGGGAAGGATTGTCCCGGGGACGCGGTCCAGTCCGGTGTAGTCGCGGATGGACTTCAGTATGTCGGCCACCAGCTCAATTTCCTTCTGGTGATTGAAGCAGCCTCCGGTCAGCAGGACGTGCTTGGCCATCCCCTCGGCGAAAGCCGCCCTGGCGACTTCACCGATGTCCCCGGTGTCTTTTTTCTTCAGGACGGAGTCGTAGGTGCTTGAGGTCGAGACGAGATTGCAGAAAAGGCACTGCTCATGATTGGGGAAAAAGCTGCAGTAGTTCTGGTAGCAGAAAAAAAGGCAGTCCGCGCCGCCTATCTGTCCTATCTTGACCATATTATGATGGCTCGTCGTCTTCTCCGTGTAGTAGGCCGGCCGCGGTATCCACTCGACCCCGCAGAGTTCCTCTTCGTTTTTAAATAGGGCCGGGGGCTTCCCGTTCGAGACGACCCGGTATGGCGAATGGCTGTTTTTCCGGAACTGTACCACCGTGCCATCGGGGAGCAGGAAGTCGTCGGGCAGCACCATCCCCACGTGGTCCTCGAAGTCCCAGCCGAACAGGCCGTGGTTTTGCTCTTTATATTTCGTGCCCACCTCTCTCAGGGCTTCCGGGGTGGCCTGGATTCCCTCAACGAGGAGCTCGGCTTTAAGCTCAAGGTACCGGTACGCGTTCATGTTTTCGCCTTCCTTTTTCCGTCGGCGATGAGGAAAATCCCTATCAGGGCAAACAGGTTAGGTAATATTCTTATTCTCCTGTTCCTGCCGACAAATGCCGACTTTTTTATACGGATGTCTCGCTTACTGCAGTATCCGATGAAGTCCGAAATGCTGAGAAAATGGAGGTTGGGTGTGTTGTACCATTCGTAGGGGAGGGAAGGTGTGATGGGGGTCTTGCCCCCCAGGGCTATCTGGAGGCGCGCTGTGTAGTGGGCGAAGTTGGGAAAGCTGACGATCACTTCCGCGCCTACCCGGAGGGCTTCCTTGAGCACCGCGTCCGGTTTTTGCACCTGCTGCAAGCTCTGGCTGAGGATGACGTAGTCGAACGAGGCATCGTCGTATTCCGGCAGGCCGGAGTCGATGTCCCCGTGGAAGACGCTCAGTCCCTTGGCCACGCACTTATATATCGCCGGCTCGTTCAGCTCGATTCCCTGGGCCCTGGCGTTTTTTTCTTTCACCAACCGGGTCATGAGGTCGCCGTCGCCGCAGCCCAGGTCCAGCACGGACGCCCCGGGCTTTACCAGCGTCACGATGATATCGTGCTCCAGGCTGCCGGTGTTAGATTTCATAGTTCTCGACTACCCTTCCGTTATGGACCCTCTCCAGGAAATACTTGATGAGGTGCGTCTCCTCCTCTACCTCGAGTAAAAAGGCGTCGTGCCCGTATGTCGAATCGATTTCGCAGTACGTGGCGTCCAGACCGGCCAACTTGCACGCCTTGACGATTTCCTGCGACTGGTAGGCCGGGTAGAGCCAGTCCGACTTGAAGGCGATGACCAGGACTTTGACATCGCAGCCTTTGAAGACGTCCCGGAGTTTACGGCCGCGGGTGAGGTCGAAGTGGTCCATCGCCTTGGTGATGTAGAGATAGGAGTTGGCGTCGAACCGGTCGACGAAGCTGCTGCCCCGGTACTGCAGATAGCCCTCCACCTCGAAGTCGGGCGTAAACTTGAACGGCTTCCTTTCGTCACGGAAACGCCGCCCGAATTTCTCCTCCATGGACTTATCGCTCATGTAGGTGATGTGCCCTACCATCCTCGCCACGGCCAGCCCCCTGGCCGGGACCAGCCCGCCGTAGTAGTCGCCGTTGTTCCAGTTGGGGTCGGCGATAATCGCCTGACGCCCCACCTCGTCGAACGCAATCTGCTGGGGTGTGTGCCTCATGGCCGTGGAAACCGGTATGGCGCTGCAGATTTTATCGGGATAGGACGCCATCCATTGCAGCGCCTGCATCCCGCCCATCGAGCCGCCGGACACGGAAAGCAGCCGGTCGATGCCCAGGTGGTCCAGCAGGCGCCTCTGGGCATCGACCATGTCGGCGATGGTCACCAGGGGAAAATCGAGGGCGTAGGGCCGGTCGGTCCGGGGATTGATCGAAGACGGCCCCGTCGAGCCTCTGCAGCCCCCGATGATGTTGGCGCAGACAACGTAGTATTTATCGGTATCGAAGCCCTTCCCCGGGCCGACCATGCTGTCCCACCACCCGGGGTTTTTATCCCCCGGGTGATAGCCCGCCACGTGGGCGTCCCCGGACAACGCATGGAGGATGAGAATGGCGTTGGACTTTGCCTCGTTCAGCTCGCCGTAAGTCTCGTAGGCCAGGGTTACCGGTCCCAGCGTTTCGCCGTTTTCCAGGACCATCTCGTCCGGTGGGAGCGCGAAGGTGTGGTACTGCGTTTCCACGGTGCCAACGTTACCGGTTAGTAATTTTTCTGTCGCCATATAAGCCTCCTTGGCCTGAAAGACGAGCTTAAAGGGCTGCCTTTTTCAGGGCCTGGGCTATGTCCTCTTTGATGTCCTCCACGTCCTCCAGCCCTACCGAAAGCCTGATGAAGTCCTCGGTCACGCCGGTCTCGGCCTGTTCCTCCCGGGTGAGTTGCTGGTGGGTGGTCGAGGCCGGGTGGATGACCAGCGATTTAGCATCGCCGATGTTGGCCAGGTGAGAGAGTAACTTGACTGAGTTGATGAACTTCTGCCCCGCCTCCAGGCCGCCCTTGATGCCGAATCCCACTATCGCCCCGTAGTTGCCCTTCAGGTATTTTTTCGCCAGGGCATGGCTGGGATGGTCCGGCAGGCCGGGGTAGTTGACCCAGGTCACGGAAGAGTGCTGCTTGAGGAACTCCGCCACTACCAGGGCGTTCTCCGAGTGCTTCTTCACCCGGAGCGGCAGCGTTTCCAGCCCCTGGAGAAAAAGGAAGGAGTTGAAGGGGCTCAGGGCGGCGCCCAGGTCGCGCTGCCACTGGACCCTGGCCTTGATGATAAAAGCGACGTTGCCCATCCCCGGGAAATTCCCGAACACGTCCCAGAATTTGAGGCCGTGATAGCTGGGGTCCGGCTCGGTGAACTCCGGGAACTTGCCGTTGTTCCATTTGAACTTGCCGGAATCGACGATTACCCCGCCGATGGAGGTGCCGTGCCCGCCGATGAACTTGGTGGCCGAGGTGGCGAGAAGGTCCGCCCCGAAATCAATCGGGCGGATGATGCCCACCCCGACCGTGTTGTCCACCACCAGCGGGACCCCGGCCTCGTGGGCTATCCGGGCGATGGCCTCGAAGTCGGGCACGTCCAGCTTGGGATTGCCGATGGTCTCGATATAGACGGCCCGGGTGCGAGGGGTAACGGCCTTCCTGAATGCCTCGACCTTCGTTGACTCCACGAAAACGACCTTTCTGCCCAGCCTGGGGAATGTGTAGTGAAACTGCTGGTACGTGCCGCCGTAGAGATTGTTGGCCGAGATAATTTCGTCACCGACCCGGGTGATGTTCAGCAGCGCGATGGCCTGCGCCGCCTGCCCCGAAGATACCCCCAGTGCCCCGGTGCCCCCCTCGAGGGCGGCGACCCTCTTTTCGAACACATCGTTGGTGGGATTCATTATCCGGGTGTAGATATTGCCGAACTCCTTGAGGGCGAAGAGGTTGGCAGCGTGGTCGGTGCTTTTGAAGACGTAGGAAGTGGTCTGGTAAATAGGCACGGCCCGGGCGCCGGTGGCGGGATCGGGGCTTTCCTGGCCGGCATGTAAAGCGATTGTTTCCGGTTTGAGCGACATTATTTGTTTCTCCTTATTAATAATAGTTTCATTCCGACTGAATTACTTGAATACATCCGCGTAGCAAGGCATGACGTCAGGCGGATTTGGTGTACTGGAGCGCCGACCGGGCAAATGGCTTGTAATTTGAGGGTTTTTTAGCTGGAGGAAAGGAGGAGTATGTCAGCCTGGTTTAAGATGTCACGCAGTTCGCCTCAGTCAGCGCCGCACATGATCCATAAAGGGCACATGCTGTCCATGAGGGGCAGGGGACGGAGGTCGGCGTCACGGCCGGGAAGAGAAATGTCGGTATTAAAAGAGCGCGTGCCTACCAGCGATTTCCTACCGCCGTGGTTAACGATAAATTGTATTACGATACCGTTATATTCTTTCATTTTAATGTTGACTGGTTTAATTATTTTAGTATACTATCCCCGGAACGGTTTGTCAAGGCCTTTCTTCAACCGGCGGTCAGCGATTCTTACGGTATTCCAGGTAATAGAGCAGTCCGGCGATGGTCTTGGCGTCCTCGATTTTTCCGGAGGCCACCAGGGCCGCGGCGCGTGAGGCGGGTATCTTGACCACCTCGATTCCGGGAGTGTCCTCGGCGTGGAGGCGGCCCGGCACGAGTTCCGTGGCCAGGTAGAGGTGCAGAAACTCGTCGCTGAAGCCCGGCGTCGAATAGAACCCGCTTATCCGCGCCACCCGCCCCGGCCGGAAACCGGTCTCCTCCTGCATCTCCCGGACGACCGCTTGCTCCGGCGTCTCCCCGGCGTCGATGCCCCCCGCCGGTATCTCCAGCAGGTCTTTCCCCGGCGCCTGGCGGTACTGTTTGACGAGCAGGACGTTATCGTCGGCATCGACGGCGATGACGGCCACGCAGGCGGCATGCTCGATTATTTCGCGGGTACTTGGCCGTCCGTCGGCCGTCCGTACCGTGTCCACCCGCAGCGTGAGGATACGGCCCTCGAAAATCGTCCGGCTGGAAAGGACTTCTTCAGGCAATTTTGGACTCCTTCCGGGCGCGATACACCAGGGCGGTCTCGTCGCAGTTGGGGAACTTGGCGCAGCGGAAGCAGTCCGTCCAGACCTTGCGCGGCAGCTCCATCTTATCGATGTCGGCGAACCTGAAGCGTTTAAAAAATTCCGGGCGGTAGGTGAAGCAGAAGACCGTTTCGATACCCAGGCTTTCCGCCTCCCGGAGACAGGCAGTCACCAGCCGCGAGCCCAGGCCCTGTCCCTGGTTATCCTCGGCCACGGCCACCGACCTTATCTCGGCGAGGTCGGACCAGCAGACGTGCAGCGCCGCGCTGGCGATCACCCGCTCGCCGTCGCGGATGACGAAAAAGTCGCGGATGCTTTCGTAGATTTCGCTCAGCGGCCGCGGCAACATCTGCCCCTTGTCGGCGAAGAGATTAATGAGTTTATGGATTTGAGTTATGTCCGGTATTCTGGCTTTTTCTACCTGGTACACCATGTTTTCCTCTCAGTTTTTCCTCCAGGCTGGTGTAAAAAGACCCGCGGGGATGCACCCTCCAGAAACGGGCGGTATGCGGGCTGCGTTTCACGGTAACCACATCCCCGTCCGCGATAGCTAGGTTGACGTGCCCGTCGATGCTCAGCGTTCCCGGCTGGTAGGTCTGCAGTCGCAGCGTGACCGTAGCGGTCTCCGGCAGGACCAGGGCATATCCGGGACTGAGGTGGGGGGCTACCGCGACGAGGAGGATGTCCGGCGACTGCGGATAAAGGATGGGACCGCCGACAGCCAGGGCGTAGCCGGTGCTGCCGGTGGCCGTCGCCGCGATGACCCCGTCGGCCTTGTAGGTGGTCAGACGCTCCCCGTCGATATCGACCTCGACCCGGATAAGCCGGGCTATCTCGCCCCTCGCCACGACGATATCGTTGAGGGCGTGGAAGGTTTGAGACCGGCCGGAGATAGTCGCTTCCGCCTGGAGCATTGACCGCTCGTCTATCCAGCCGCTAGCGCCGATTATTTCGGGCAGCTTTTGCGGGACCTCCCCGGCGTCCATCTCCGTCATGAAACCGAGCTTGCCCAAGTTAATTCCGGCTATCGGGATATTCCCCGGGACGGCGATCTGGACGGCCCGGAGGACGGTGCCGTCGCCGCCGACGGTCAACAGCAGGTCCGTGCCGTCCAGGCGGCCGGCGGCGCCGGTTTTATCCCAGGCGGAACACACCCACGCGGTGATGCCTCTGGCCCTGAGAATTCCTTCTATTTCCGAGGCTTTCCGCTGCGTCGCCTCGACCCTGGGGTGATAGAGTATGCCGATTTTTTTCAAGACGCCGGCCCGGTACTTTCCATAAAATTCTTCGCTAAGGAACAAGAGAATTGTAGCAATTCCGGGTTCTTGGCGTCAAGCTCAAGAGCGTAAAGTCAAGCCTCGCGGTGCTACTCAATTTTGGACGCCAGCTTTGATATTTTTATAGGTTTCATTCTCGCCGCTATGGTTCGACCGGCTCACCACGAGCGGCGGCAAGTTCCGCTCGCCCCCGTATCAAGTACGGGGCAGGCTCTGAGCCTGTCGAAGGGCGTTAACGGCCGTTATTTACACCAACCGAGAATGAGTAAAGGCACCCGGTTCGCTGGAGTTATTTGTTACTCTCTGAATTGACTCCTTACACGGCATCGTGTAGAATCTGGGGCGTGGGCACCCGTAAAAGCGAGCGAGGGGCAACCTGGGACGGCCGGAGCATCCAGGCGCTGCGCCGGCACCTGGGGCTCACCCAGCAGGAGCTATCGGAGAGACTGGGCACGCGCCAGCAGACTATCAGCGAGTGGGAGACCGGCATGTACCGGCCGCGGGGCGCCTCGGCTACCCTGCTTTCGATGGTGGCCGAGCAGGCCAGGTTCCGGTACGAGACCGCGACCCGTAAAAAGAAGGCTTGACAAAATACACGTTAACGTGTAAAATAGTCCCGATGGGATGGTAGCGGGCGGTGACATCGTTATCGAGGACACATCCGCAGGAATAGCTCATGGACGGCAGAGACGGTAGAGAAAGTTTGAGAATGTTTTTCGAGCCGGGCAGCGTGGCGGTCATCGGCGCCTCGCGCACCCCGGGCAAGGGCGGCTACAACATCATCGAAAACCTGCTGCGGCTGGGTTACCCCGGGAAAATCTACCCGGTGAACCCGCAGGCGGCCAGCATTATGGGTCTGGCCGCCTATCCCGACGTGGCCGGTCTGCCGGAGGTGCCGGAGCTGGCTATCATCGTCCTGCCGCCGGCCGCGGTGTTCGGTTCTTTGCAGGAATGCGCCGCGAAGGGCGTCAAAGCGGTCATTATCGAGTCCGCCGGCTTCGGCGAAATGAACGAGGCCGGGGCGCGCCTCGAGGGGCAGATGAAAACGCTGGCGGCGCGGGCGGGGATGAGGTTCATGGGGCCGAACAGCGTCGGCACCCTGAATCCGTACACGCGGTTCGATTCAAGCCTCGGCCGGCTTAATGAGATATTCCTGCCCCGGGGCGACATCCGGCCGGGGAGGGTCGGTTTCATCGGGCAGACCGGCCTGTTCACCGGGGTCTACCTGCCGCTGATAAACGAGGAATTCGGCATCAGCAAGATAGCCTGCCTGGGCAACAAATGCGACGTGGACGAGAGCGATATGCTGGCCTATATCGGCGAGGACGACCGGACGAAGATCATCGCCATGTACCTGGAGAGCATCAAGGACGGCCGGCGGTTCCTCGGGTTGGGTCGCGATATCGTCAGGAAAAAGCCCCTTATTGTCCTGAAGTCAGCGGTCACCGGCGGCGGCGCCAGGGCCTCGTCCACGCACACCGGCTCCATCGCGGGAGATGACCGCCTCTACGACGCCGCCTTCCGGCAGGCCGGTATTGTCCGGGTCGCCAGTTTCCCCCAGCTCTGGGATGTCCTCCGTGCCTTCGTCCACGGGCCGCTGCCCCGCGGGGACCGGGTCGCCATCATCAACCTGGCCGGTTCCGGCTGCGTCACCGCCGTCGACGCCTGTGTCCGCCATGGCCTGGAAATCGCGGTATTGTCGCCGGCGACCGCGGCCAGGATCAAGGAGGTTTACCCTGGCTGGTGGCAGGTGAGGAGCCCCATCGATGTCTGGACGGCCATCGAGACCCGCGGTTTCGAGACGACCTATACCACCGTGGTCCGGGCGGCCCTGGAGGACGACGGCGTCGACGCCGCCGTGATGGTCATGGGCGCTATCGACTGGGTGCCGGGTGAGGACGTCGCTGCCCTCTTCGCCGGCATAAAAAAGGACTTTCCCGGTAAGACCCTCATCGCCGTTAGCCCCCTCGGTGACCGGGAAATCTACCTCAAAATGCACCGCGGCTTCCAGGCTATTGGCATTCCGAGCTACTCCGGCGAACAGGAAGCCATCGGAGCCCTGGCGGCGCTATGCCGCTACCGCCAGTTCCTCGATAACGCGGGCTGATTCCCTTCACGCCAGAATCGGACCGTTTCGTGCCGGCACGGGCATCCAGGTACCAGCTAGACTCGAAACAACAGGGGACGCTTTTCAAGCTGAGGTTATATGCCCGGTGTGATGCTGGAAAGCCGAATCGTGAGGGCCTGGAAACAGCTCTGGGGAAGGCCGGACCTGGTGACGGAAGAGGACGGACCGGTCCGGGTGGTCTATCCGGGGCGCATCAACGACGACCGCGGTGCCGACCTACGCGATGCGGTTATTCTCACCCGCCGGGGCCTCGCCAGGGGCGATATCGAGGTCCACGTGAAATCCAGCAGCTGGCGGGAGCACGGGCACCACCTCGACCCGAGCTATAACCGGGTCGTCCTGCATGTCGTCTATCGCCACGATGCGGTCAGCCCGGCCGTCCTGGAAAACGGCCACGCCGTGCCGACGCTGTCACTGCAAAAATACCTGCCGGTTACGAAATCGGCGGCCCCTCCGGGCGAATGCCTGCCCTGCCGGCGGCCGGGGGCCGGGGATATCATTGAAATCCTGGATACGGCCGGCGAGGCGCGGTTTCGCCGGCAGGTGGCAGGCTTCCGGGAGGAGCTTGGCCGGGCGGCGGCGGGGGAGGTCCTCTACCGCGGCATCATGGGGGCGCTGGGTTACTCCCGGAACAAGCAGCCCATGTTCGAACTTGCCCGGCGCCTGCCTCTCCAGACCCTGGAAAAAGTCGACAACGCCGGTATATCTGACGACGATTACCTGGCGGGCTGCCAGTCCCGGCTGCTGGGCGCGGCCGGCTGGCTGCATTCGCCTTCCCGGGCCGGCGATACGACCGGCGTTCGTGGCGCCTGGATGTCCAGGCTCGCGCGGCTATGGGCGG
>MGNQ01000054.1:2555-2903 GCA_001796865.1 Chloroflexi bacterium RBG_16_56_11 | reverse complement strand
GGCCGGGGACGGGGGCCTTTTCAAGGTCCGGCCGGGTAACCACCCGGCACGGCGCCTGGCGGCGATGTCCCACCTGTTGCTCCGCTACCGCGGCCCGGGATTGCTGGTCGGGCTGCTCGGCCGGATCGGCGGGGGTCCGGCCGGTGATAGCGACACCGGTCTGGAAGAAGCCCTGGTGGTGAATGGGGAGGCAGTCGGGCCGGCCTGGCTGGGGCGGGAGCGCGCCGCCGCTATCGTCGTTAACGTCCTGCTTCCCTTTGGCGCCGCCCGCGGCGGGGCCATGTCGGCGCTGGCGGCCGCCATCTTCGGGCGCCACCCGCGCCTGGAGGAAAACACGCTGGAAAGGCA
>MGNQ01000054.1:2148-2495 GCA_001796865.1 Chloroflexi bacterium RBG_16_56_11 | reverse complement strand
AAATACTGCTCGCAGGGCCGCTGCCGCGAATGCCCTGCCGGAGAATGACCCTTCCCTGTTATCACCCTTCACAAGTGTCGCATGCAATCGTCACTTCCCTTTGCTATACTAGTGATGATGTCGCCGCACCGACCGACTCTGGCCGAAATGGTATTGAAGGGTAACGTCCCGGCGGCCGCCCGTCTTATCACCATGATCGAGGACGGCTCCGCCGACGCCCCACGCGAACTGGACAGCCTTTTCGCGCATACGGGAAGGGCGCATATCGTCGGCGTGACCGGCGCCCCCGGCACCGGCAAGAGCACGCTCGTGGACGTCCTCGTCGGCGGTTTCCGTCGGCAGGACCG
>MGNQ01000054.1:0-2128 GCA_001796865.1 Chloroflexi bacterium RBG_16_56_11 | reverse complement strand
AGCGCCGTCACCGGCGGCGCGCTGCTGGGCGACCGGGTTCGCCTGCAGCGCCACAGCGTTGACCCCGGTGTCTTTATCCGCAGCCTAGCGACCCGGGGCTGGGCGGGGGGTCTGGCCCGCGCCGCCGTCGGCGTGATATATGTCATGGATGCCCTGGGTAAAGACATTATCTTCGTCGAGACGGTCGGGGCCGGCCAGGTCGAGCTGGATATCGTCCGGGCCGCCGACACCGTCCTGGTTGTCCTCAACCCGGGCGCCGGCGACGAAATCCAGGCGATGAAGGCCGGCATTCTCGAGGGCGCCGATATTTTCGTCATCAACAAGGCGGACCGGGACGGCGCCGACCGCCTTGGCGCCGACCTGTCTGCCATGCTGGCAATGAAGGTGCGGGAACAGGGCGATTGGACACCGCCTGTCATCCTGACCGAGGCCACCCGCGATAGGGGCACGGCGGAGCTGGCGGAAGCGATATCGGGTCACCATCAGTATCTCGTCGACCATGGCAAGCTGCCGGGAAGGCGGCGGGAAAGGGTCCGCCTGGAGCTCTTCGGTCGCGTCGAGGCTATTTTCAGGAATGCCATGATGGAGATGGATGAGACCTGCCTCGCCGGGTTCGTCGACGCTATCTTCCTCGGCCGGACGAACCACACGCAGGCCGCGGGAGAAATTGTCCGGCGGCTCGTTAATAAGATAACTGAAGGGAAGAATTGAGTAATATATGGACTTCGAACTGAGCGAAGAACAGGCGATGCTCCGGGCGACCGTCAGGGACTTCGCCGATAAAGAGCTGGCGCCCGTCGCTGCCAGCCTCGACCGGACGGCGGAATACCCCGCCGCAGAAGTAAAGAAAATGGCTTCCCTGGGACTCTTTGGCCTGACTATCCCGGAAAAATACGGCGGCAGCGGTAAGGGCCTGCTCGACTTCTGTATCGTTGTCGAAGAGCTGGCGTGCGCGTCCGCCGCCTTAGATAACTACCTGCGCGTCAGCCTTTCGCTGGGTATTGGTCCTGTTGTGGAGTATGGGACGGATGCCCAGAAGAGAAAATATTTACCGCCCCACGCCAGCGGGGAAAAGCTGGCCTGCTTCGCCCTCACCGAGGCCGGCGCCGGCAGCGACCCCTCCGAACTGAGCGCCACGGCTACCCGCTGTCAGGGCGGCTATGTCATCAACGGGAGCAAGCTCTTCGTCAGCAACGGCGACCGGGCTGGTACGGTCGTGGTCTTTGCCACGGTCGATAAAACGCTGCGGCACCGCGGCATTACGGCTTTTGTCCTGGACCGGGATACCCCCGGTTTCTCGGTGGGCAAGCACGAGGAGAAGATGGGACTGCATGGCTTTACCTCCACCGAGCTTGTTTTCGAGGACTGCTTTGTGCCGGAGGCCGCCCGGATCGGCGAGGAAGGGCAGGGACTGAAAATCGCCCTCGATGTGCTGGACGTCAGCCGGGTAACGGTCGGCGCCGAGGCGGTGGGCATCTCCCGGGCGGCCTGCGAGGCGGCCCTGGCCTATGCCCGGGAGCGCCGGCAGTTCGGCCAGCCCATCTCCGGGTTTCAGGCGGTGCAGTGGCTGCTGGCGGACATGGCCACGCAGATTGACGCCGCCCGGTTGCTGACTTTCCGCGCCGCCTTTCTCCACGACCGCGGCCGTCCATTCATCAAGGAGGCGGCCATGGCCAAGGTCTTCGCCTCGGAGGTCTCCGGTTTCGTCACCGACAAGGCATTGCAGATTCACGGCGGTTACGGTTACACGAAAGATTTCCCGGTGGAGCGATATTTCCGGGATGCCCGCATTACCCAGATCTACGAAGGCACCTCGGAGATAATGAGGATGACCATCGCCCGGAGCCTTTTAAAAGAAGGTTAGACCCCCCGGTCATTCTGAGGAGTCCTTCGGCGGAAGGCCGACGTGAGAATCTAACCCGTTTGTATTAGTCCTTTCGGTCTTCTCCTATTATCTCGTCATACAGGTCGTGCCAATCACGATTGAACGCATTTATCAAGTCTACCTTCTTTTGCCGTACCCAGTTTTTTATCTGCTTTTCTCTCTCGATAGCTGCCATAACATCTTCCACAGAATCATAGTAGACAAGTTTATGTACCTGATACCTCCTGGTAAACCCTTCGATCA
>MGNQ01000053.1:123222-125794 GCA_001796865.1 Chloroflexi bacterium RBG_16_56_11 | reverse complement strand
TGCAGTAGCGGCAGCCCACGCACTTCGTGTCATCCACCCACACGATGCCGTCTTCACGCTGCTGGGTAGCCCCGGTGGGACAGACCTTGACGCACTTGGGGTCGGCGCAGTGGTTACAACGTACCGAGTAGATGAGCTTGGTGACGGTCGGGTACTTGCCCTTCTCACCAATCAGCACGCGGTTCCAGTATATATCGGGCGGGATGAAGTGCTCCGCCTTGCAGGCCAGCACGCAGGCGTTGCACCCGATGCACCTCTTCAGTTCTATCGCCATTCCCCATCTCATAGTTTTGGTCCTCCCACTTTATCGAATTCGATTCTACGGTCGATTTTGTAGACCTTGACCATGGTGGCCGTTTCCTGGCTCCAGCACACCGGGCAGGCATGCTTGGCGTCCGATTCAAGCAGGATGTTGAAGTTGGTGCCCTTGCCGAACGCAATGGGGGCGCCCTTCGCCCAGGCGCCGGAACAGGCGGAGATTGCTATTGTCCTGGGGTGTTGTCCCTCCATCGTCTTCAACGTACCGGTTGTTTTCCTCCCGTAGGACGATTCCAAACAGATGAGGTCGCCGTCCTTGAGGCCTTTCTTCTTGGCGGTGTCCGCGTTCATCGTGATATTGTAGGTGTACGGGTTCAACTGGCTGACCTCGTCCAGCCAGGGTAATTCCATAGTGTAAGTGCCGTTGTGGAGGATATCGCGGTAAGAGAAGCTGTAGAGGTCGAACTCGGCTGTCTCCTCTTTAGCGACCTGCGGGGAGAAGTAGCTGATGAGCGGTGTGAACTGCTCCCATTCCAGCTCCATTCCGGTCTTCTTGGCGTTTTCCATGATTTCATGTTTGAGCTCGGCGATGTGCTCCATGTAGATGGGAACCCGCACGTCCACGTACCAGCGCCAGTAGGCTTCTTTGACTTTCTTGGGCCAGTCGATGGTACCGTGCTCGGATATGTACTCCAAGCCGTGCTTTTCGCCGAAGTAGAATTTGAAAGCCCGGTCCATCATCTCGTGGTAGGTTATTTTTTCTTCAGGCTTTATCAGCACGGTGACCTTACTCGGGTCGATCCGTTTCACGTCGCGGACGCTGGCGATATCGCCGCTGATGAGTGCCTCGCCACCGAAGCTCGAGAAGTAGACATTGTAGTACCGGTTCATCTCTTCTCTCATGCCCAGCCGGTCGGCGATTTCCCAGAGGGCCTCTACCTTGTTCTTCCGCTCGAAGGCCGGTTTAACTACCGGCTGCCGGATGGGGAAGTTCCAGCCTTCCATGCCGATGGGGTAGTTGAAGAACGGGCCGTGCGAGGAGAACAGGCAGTACGTTTCCAGCGGATGGCAGTCCGGCAACACGATATCGGCGAAGCCCTCGCAGAACTCGTTGGGCAGGATATTGAAAGACACGATAAACGGAATCTTTTTGAAGAAGTTTTCGGCGATTTCGCGGTTCTGGGTGCTGCGGACCATGTTGGCGCCGAAAATCATCGCCATTTCGACCTCATAAGGTCGGCCCAACTTATCCCAGTACTTGTCGAAGTCCGAGGTCACCGGATGGGGAGAGAACGATGCCGTCGGCACCAGTTCCTTCATGAGATACGTATCCGGTACCCGGGACTCCTCGACCGGCCAGGGCTTGTGCTCCATGAAAGTCCCGGCCGTGAGCATCCCGTCCCGGCAGGGGTAGGGAATCACCTTGAACCGGCCCGTGTCCGGGTGCCCGCCGACGTAAGCCGGCCAGCCGAGCGTCCCGCCCGGTACGTCCATGGCGCCGACGATGGCGTTCAGCAGGCACATGGCGCAGTAGCTCTGCGCGGAGTTGGTATGACCCTGCCCGCCGCGGAACATGATGGCCGCTACCGGCCGCAGGGGGAGCTTTTCTCCCTCGATTTCGATGGTGGCGCCGACCATGGCGGCGTCAGCCCATTCCTTAGCGATACGGCGTACCGTCGCCGCCGGGACGGTGCTCTCCTTCTCGGCAAACTCGGGTGTATATTGTTTCACATGGTCCTTGACGAGCTGGAAGGAAGGATGGCATTTGACGCCATTGACGGTGTATTCTCCCAGCAGGGCATAGTCCTTGATGGTAGGGTCGTTAAAGACCTTGGCCCTGTTATCCCGGGCGTCCCAGATAAGGGGCTTGCTGGTCTCTTTATCGCGGACGTAGAGCTGGTCGGGGCCGATGAGGTACGGACCGTTGGTCTTCTTTTTGAGAAACTCGGCGTCGTAGACATTCAGCTCGTTGAGGATGATGTTGACCATCGTCAGGGCGACGATGGCGTCAGAGCCCGGCAGTATGGGCACCCACTCGGTAGCCTTGCCCCCGCCGAAGTTGCAGATGGGGTCGAAGACGACGTTTTTCAGACCCCTGGACCGGGCATCCGCCGAGAGCCTCATATTGAAGCCCATGGAGTGCCCGGAGCCCGTGCCCTTATTGGAGCCCATCTGGATTACGTAGTTACAGTATTTCCAGTCGGGCACGATGGACCAGGAGGCGTGGTACAGGCCGGCGCCCATGTGCGAGCCACTCCCGCAGTGCAGGCCGGCGCCGCCGACATACCAGTTCTTGGTGCCGAACACCGCCCCG
>MGNQ01000053.1:103938-123143 GCA_001796865.1 Chloroflexi bacterium RBG_16_56_11 | reverse complement strand
TTGGGGTTCTCCGCCCTGATTTTCTTGAGCCGCGCGGCAATCTCATCCAGGGCTTCATCCCAGGATATCCTCTTCCATTGAGGGTCCTCGAAAAGCCCCTTCTTGGGATTGGTCCGCCGCATCGGGTAGTTGAAGCGGTTGGGGTCGTAGAGGGCCTGTATCATAGCCTCCCCCTTGGCGCACAGCCCTCCCCGCGAGCCGAAGTCGTTATCCGGCTCCCCTTCGATTTTCACGATGACCCCGTTTACCCGGTGGGCGCGGATGGTGCAGGTGCCATAGCACCCGCCGCAAGTCGATTTAACCCAGGTATCGTCCCAGATTTCCGGATTGCCCTTTACCGAGAGGCCTCTTACCGGTTTTTCCTTCACTGGCTTTCCTTTTTCTTGTATTGCCATGTACTCAGTCCACCTCCTGATTATTATTGCTATTTCGGGCCGATTTCACTGTTCCGATATGGCCAGACCGGGCACTAAAACCTACGGTTCGTGACATCCTTACTTGTTACCGTCGCAGAGTTTCTTCAGCAGGTCATACCTATCATTGAGTGTTTGTTGTAACTCGGCGATTCCATCCTCCTTCAGGTGCGAGAACTTGCGCATCAGCTTCGTAAACTCGGTGATTGGCTTGGGACTGGCTACTTCCACCGTCAGGTGCGGCTTGCCATTCTCCGCCTCCCACAGTGGAAAGTAGTTGGTCCTCACTGCCGTGCGGCATACCTCGATGACCAGGTTGGAATCGATGCGCCAGCCCACCGGGCACGGGGAAAACACGTGGAGATAAACGAACCCCTCCTTGGCCATCTCTTTGGCCTTCACCAGCTTTTTGGCAAAGTCTTCCAGGTGGCTCAATGTAGCCGTCGCCAGGTATCTCGGCTGGTGCATGAGCATCACCAGCGGCATGTTCTTGGCCGTGGTCGGTTTGCCCCGTCCCACTTTGCCGACAGGCGTCGTCGTGGTGGAGGCGCCCTTGGGAGTGGCGCTGCTCCGCTGGTTGCCGGTGTTCATGTAGCCTTCATTATCATAGGTGAGGTAAATGATATGCTCGTTCCGCTCGGCTGCTCCGCTGAGCGGCTGAAACCCGATGTCCGTAGCGCAGCCGTCGCCGGTAAAGCACACGACGGTCGCGTCCTGCCCCGTCCGGCGGTAGTAGCGGGAGAGACCGGTGGCGCTCGAGGCGACCCCCGTCATCACGCACGCCAGGTAGGATAGCTTGTGCCAGGCGCCTATGTTCTGACCATGAAGCACCGGCGCCGAGCAGGACGGCGTGCCGACAAAGACCATGTTTTTCCCCAAAATCTTCGGCACGAACCTGGCCGTCAGCTCCAGCGGGCAGCCGGCGCACCAGGCCACGCCGCCGGAAAACTGCTCTTCCTCGCAGAAATAGTCGAAAATTTTCGATTTTTTCTTCGTTGCTTCTGTCATTTACAGTTCCTCCATCGGTATCCAGGTCACGTCCTGGAATGACTTGCCGCTGGCGGCGGCCTGGACTTCGTCCACCACCCTCGATATGTGAGGTATCGTAATATCCAGGTTGGCCAGTCCGTCGATATAGCTTAATATGGGTATCGAGCCGATGCTCGGGGCGAGGGCCTTGAGCTCCGTGCACATCGGGCCGTATTTCCAGCCGAAACACACGCTGCGGTCGATGACTCCCACCGCCTTTTTCCCCTTCAGCGCCTGGATAAGGCGTTCTTCCGGGAAGGGCCGGAACAGTCTCAGTTTTACCAGTCCGGCCTTGATACCCTGCTCCCGCTTGGCGTCGATGACCGTCCGGGCTGTACCAGCGGCGCTGCCCGAGGCCAGCACGATGATATCGGCGTCAGCGGTGCGGTACTCCTCTATCTGGCCGCCGTAGCTGCGGCCGAAATATTCGCCGAAAGCCTTATCAATCTCATCCACCTTATTCTTGACTCTTTCGAGGGCCAGCCAGTGCTTGTAGCGCGCCTCGACGTACCCCATCTCCATGCCGTGGGTGCCGCAGCCGGTGGACTCCCCGGGAATGACGCGCGGGCGCCCCGGCTGTTTCTTCAGCGGCTCCAGGAAGGCATCCACGTCCGACTGCTCCGGGAGCTCCACGGCCTCGGCGAGATAAGACAGGTAGTATCCGTCATAGTTCACCATGACCGGTAGCTGGATATCGAAGTCCTCGGCCAGGCGGTAGGACATGATAATCTGGTCCATGATTTCCTGGTTGTTTTCCACGATTATCTGTGCCCAGCCGGAGTCCCGCGTGGCAATCATATCCTGCTGCCCGGAGGAAACGGCGTGTATCCCGGGCGTCTCGCGGTTGACATTCACCATGACCACCGGCGCCCGGAACCCGGCCGTCTGCAGAAGCGTATCATACATGAAGACGAGGCCGTAGGAAGACGTGGCCGTGAAAACGCGCGCCCCGGCCACGCTGGCGGCGCAGACGACATTCATCGCCGAGTTTTCGCCTTCCACCTCGACTATTTCGGAGTCCAGCATGCCGTCGGCCACGAAGGCCGATAGCTGCTCGGCCACCTCGCTCTGCGGGGTGATGGGATAGGCTGCGATAACCTCGGGCCGGCAGAGCCTCGCCGCGTTGGCCGCCACGATATTACCCGTCAAGACCCTTCTCTGTCCCTGTTTAGCCTTCATTGGCGAACTCTCCTTCCGGTACCATCTTGTAAGCCCCCCGGGGGCACTCCTTGGCGCAGATGCCGCACCCCTTGCAGAAGGCCAGGTTGGCCTCGAAATGGTCGCCCCGGTCAAACATGCACTGCGGTGGGCAGTAGAGGGCGCAAAGGCCGCAGTAGTTGCATTTGGACACGTCCAGGACAGGCCGCTCCGTCCGCCAGCTTCCCGTGTCCAGCTTGAGGAGGACCCCCTTACCGTTCGACCAGGGGCTCTCTGTTTTGAATATCGCTTTATGTTTTACTACCATTTGATGACCTCCACTTCTCGGTAACCCCTTTCGGCGCTTTTTAAATTTCTCTGGAGGATGTCTCCGCTGAGATAGTCTTTCAGGCAGGACAGAATAGACTCCAGTTTGAGCCAGCCGGAAGCCGCGGCGAAGGCGCCGAGCAGGCAGGTATTGGGGATGTCCCGGCCTATCTCTGCGACGGCTATTTTGGTGGCGTTGATGAGACCACCTATCCTTAAGTTGGTATTGGGCTGCATCTCCAGCTTCTGCGGGCTGTTGAGAATTAATATCGCTTCCGGCCGGAGACCGTTAAAAAGAGTTGGCAACTTCATAAGGCCGGGATCTATCACCACCAGGCAATCCGGGTTGTAAATCTGGGTCTTTTCGCGAATGGGTTTGTCATCGACGCGGGTAAAGGCGACCACCGGGGCGCCGCGTCTTTCGAACCCGTACATGGGGAAGCTGGCGACATACTTTCCCTCGACCACAAAGGCGCTGGCCAGCATCCTGGCGGCCAGGACCGCCCCCTGCCCGCCACGTCCGTGAATCCTGATTTCTTTCACAGCTGCATAGTCCCCTCTTTATTCGTATTCAGCGCCGGTTCGTTACGGTTGCGCTGTCAAACCGCGGGTATGCGTTCTATTGCTGGCGCCGTCCGTTGGTTGCGGTCTTGGTGACTTTGGGCAGCAGGTTTTCTCTCACCTGCCTCATGATTTCCACCAGGTCTTCGACGCGTCCTTTTTCCAGGCAGGACAAGGTCTCCCGGCATATTTCCTGGGCTACCGGGTTCAGCCGGTTGGCCTCTTTCCAGCCTTTGTCGGTGATAAGAACCTTGACTGACCGGCGGTCATCAGAGGACGGCTCCCGGCGGACGACCCCCTGTCTTTCCATGGTATTGATTACCGCCGTCACGGAGTTCTTCTCGCGGAAGACGCTCTCTGCGATTTCTGAAGGAGTCATCTCGCCGCCGTTCTTGAACAGGTTGCTCATGATGTGGAAGCGTATCAGGCTGGCATCATGTTGCTTCAGCTGGATTTCCAGGTGCCTGGCCAGCACCTCGAAGGACATCAGGATGGAAAGCAGCGTGCCCAGCGGGGTCTTATCGGGGCTTCTGCCCGTGTTATTAGTGGTCATGTGTTTTCCGGTGGTTGTTACAGAAGTATAACATGTTCCAACCGGAATTAATATTATAACGTTTTCTCACCATTGTCAATAGCTGAACAGGTACAATCGTTCATTAATTCCGTTATAACTCGGTGTATATAACGGTGCAGGTTAGTTCCATATAGAATAATACCGCGGGGACCGTCGCAGCGTTACTTATTTGCCAATGCCGCTTGATTTTAAGTATATTTATAGGTGGCCGCCGTCCCCGAATATGCCCGTAGCTAGAGAGGAACGTCAGATGAACAATGGCGAATACTGGAATCCCATCCTGGAGACTCTGCCCCGCGAAAAATTGCAGGTGCTCCAGCTGAAGAAGTTCAAGGAGATATTCACCTGGGCTTATGAGCATTCCAGGTTTTACCACAAGCTATACAGTGACGCCGGTATCGAGCCCGGCGATATCCGGAAGTTCGATGACATCCGCAAGGTGCCCAAGATAGAAAAATCGATGATGCGGGGCATCCAGGGGCCGGGTAAAGAGCCTTTTCCTTACGGTGATATTCTTTGCGTCCCCCTGGAGCAGGTGACGGACTACCGGCAGACCAGCGGCACCACCGGCCAGCCCGTTTACCAGGCGGATACCTGGCAGGACTGGGAGCTCGGCACCGAGGCGTACGCCTACGCCCTCTGGGCACAGGGCTACCGGGCGTCCGACCGCCTTTTCCTGCCGTTCGGCTACAACATTTTCATCGCCTTCTGGGCTTACCATTACGCCGGCGAGAAGCTGGGCTGCGAGGTCATCCCCGGCGGCGTTCTCAACACCGAGGCACGGATACTTAAAATCCAGGAGCTCAAGGCCACCGCCATGGGGGCCACCCCCACTTACGTGCTGGGCATGGCCGAGACCGCCCGGAAAATGGGGATTAATCCCCCTTCCGACCTCTGCATCCGGAAAATAACCGTCGCCGGTGAGCCGGGGGGCAGTGTCCCGGCCACCCGTAAAAGGATGGAGGAGGCCTGGGGGGCCAAGGTCTACGACCAGGTGGGCAGCACGGAAATCGGCCACTGGGGCTGGGAATGCCGTCACCAGTCCGGCCTGCACGTCAACGAGGCCTTTTACCTGGTGGAAATCGAGGACGTGAAAACCGGCGAGTCAATCACCGGGCCCGGCAAGCGGGGTAAAATGGTGGTGACGACGTTCAGTCGCATGGCCCAGACCTGCATCCGTTTCGATGTTAAAGACATGATAGAGTGGAATGCCCGCCAATGCGACTGCGGGCGGACCTTCCGCCTGCTCGAGGGCGGCCTCAAGGGCCGCGCCGACGACATCACCAAGGTCAAGGGCGTGCTCCTTTCGCCACTGGCCATCGAGGAAGTGGTCAGGGAGACGCCGCAGCTCAGCCCCGAGTACCAGGTGGTGGTCACCAAGAAGGGCGACATCGACGATATCACCCTGAAAGTGGAAATCCTCCCCGGGTACAAAAAGGACGAAGCCGCTATCCGGGCGGCGCTGACGGACCAGCTCCGGCTGAAGACCAACCTGGGCTACAACATCGAGTTCCACGAGTACGAGAGCCTGCCCCGCTCCCAGGCCAAGTCACGCCGGTTCCAGGACCTGAGGCCACATTGAAATATTTTATCTTCTCCCCCCACGGGAGAGGACTAAGGTGAGGGGGCATCGAGAAAGCACGAGACTTCACCCTCACCTCACCTCTCCCATCGAGGGAGAGGAATGAGCGAGGAGAAAACAATGACACAGGAATATGATGTCCAAGGAATGGTAGCGAAAATCCGGGCCCTGCGCCGCAACGCCGAGGCGCTAAAAGAGGTCTCCGGCGGTATTCCGGCTGTCGATAAGAACGCCGACCGTATCCTGGCCAACGTGAAAATGCTGGAAATCAATATCAGCGACGCGGCCGGCATCTTGCAGAAATAAGGTCGCTACCGGTTACCCGTCGGTAATATGGGAGGAAAATATGGTATTCGCATTAATGTTGATAGCCGTCGGTATTATCGCCCTTCTGGTGAAGCTGGATGTACTCTCGGGCTCTATCTGGAGCTATACCTGGCCGGCCATCCTGATAATTTTAGGGCTGTCCTTCCTGTTCGGCAGGATAAACCGGCGCCGGTCCTGGCGCTGGTTCGGCTGCTGCACGCCGTGGGGAGACAGGGACATGGAAAGGAAGGAATAGTCCGGAACTTTTTTCCGTAATTATACTACCATACCAAGACGTTTTCATTCCACATATGCGCCGTGATTGCCTGTATTGTCGCCTATATTCCGATATGTTATGATATATCTTTTTTATAATTCCGCCATGAGAATTAATCCTCTGTTTTCCGGCGCCGTGTACTCAACGTAAACGCGCACATCCCGAAAGGGTACATCATAGAATGCAGAAATATACCGAGCGTCTGGGCTACGCGCCACTGAGCAGACTGCTGGTCGCTTTAAGTCTGCCCGGCATAGCCTCGGCGATAACGACAACTCTTTATAATGTCGTCGACACCATCTGGGTCGGCAGGCTCGGTCACGAGGCCATCGCCGCGCTGACGATTATCTTTCCCTACCAGATATTGTTTTACGCTGTCGGTGGTGGCACCGGCATCGGCATCAGCGCCCTGGTCTCGCGCCGGTTCGGTGAGCGCAACATCGAGGGCACCAATCACATCGCCGGTCAGATATTCTTTATTAGCGCCTTCTGGGGTTTTCTCTTTATGATTGTAGCGGTGCTTTTCGCGGATAGCATTCTTCCCCTCATCGGCGCCACGCCGGACATCATGGAATACAGCAGGCAGTACTTCGTCATTACCTCTTACGGCGCTCCCCTGATGATACTCGCAATGGTCATCAGCAGCCTTATCCGCGGCTCCGGCGACGCCGTTAAACCGATGGTTGTCATGATTTTAGGCACCGTTATCAACATCATCCTCGACCCGCTGATGATTCTCGGCATCGGGCCTTTCCCGGTAATGGGGGTGCGGGGCGCCGCCTGGGCGACGGTTATCGCCCAGGCATTTGCCACTTTGCTGGGCCTGTATTTTTTCTTCGCCCATAAAACCGCCTACCGGATTAAAGTCGTCCACCTCCGGCCGGATTTATCCATCCTGGGCGACATCTACCGTGTCGGCGCGCCATCCTCGATTCTTCAAATCACCGAAAGCCTGGTTTTCATACTGTTTAACATAGTTGTATCATCATTCGGCTCAGTCGCCATCGCCGCGGTGGGCATCGTGATACGGATTTCTGATTTCGCCTTTATGCCGGTGATGGGTGTTTCGCACGGCCTGCTGCCCGTTATCGGCTTCTGTTTCGGCGCCCGCAACTTCAAACGACTCTGGGAGGCGGTAAAAAAGGCCTCTCTGGGGATTATAGCTCTTCTCGCGGTACTGACCGCCGCCGGAGAGGTTTTTACACCACAAGTCATCAGAATCTTCACCAAAGACCCGGAGTTGTTAGCGGTCGGCGTGCCGGCGATGCGTATCATGCTGTCCACGATAGTGCTTATCGGGCCAAGCATGATGATTATCACAGCGTTCCAGGGCTTATCAAAAGGCAAAACCGCCCTGGTCCTGTCGTTGATACGGCAGTTTATCGTGTTCGTCCCGCTGCTTTTCCTCTTCCGCTATCTGTGGGGGCTGACTGGGGTATGGTTGAGCTCCCCCGCTTCAGATATTGTGGGCATAACTATTTCACTGGCTTTCATCTGGCGGGAATACCGTATCCACCAGCAGGAGATGAAAACCTGATGCAATCCCTATATCATGCCAAATAGCTTCCTCGCGTTCTCCGTCGTCGCCTCAGCCATTTCCGCCTCACCCATGCCCTTCAAGGCCGCCGCCCCTCGCAGAGACCTCTGAACGTCCGCCGGACTTGATGTAAACTCGTTTTCTCTCCCCCGGGCGTAGATGACCGGGCAGTCCGTCTCCAGGAGCAGCCTCTCTAACGGCGTCTCTTTCACCGCCCGCCGGTGCTCCTCATGATACGCCACGGCGGGCGTTACTGAGATGTAGTAGCCCCGAGCGATAACGTCCCGCAGCACGCCAGACGTCCCGGTATACCAGTGGAACACCGCCTTCTCCACCCCCGACTCTTTGACTAATTCAAAAGCGTCCCGCCAGGCGTACCGCGAGTGTATTAACGCCAGCTTATCGTGCTTTCTGGCAATACCCAGGATTTCCTTGAGCACCCGCTTTTGCAGGTCTTTATCCGCTACTGCCCTGACCCGCTTGTGGTAGTCCAGCCCCACCTCCCCTACCGCCGCCGCTTCATCTATGTGGGATTCAATAAATTCAAGATTCGTGCTGATATCTGCTTCTTTGATATTCCACGGGTGCCAACCCAGCGCCGGGTAGACGAAGTTTTCATAAAGGGCGGCTATATCCAGAGTCTTCTTGTTCGAGGCCATGTCCGAGCCGACCGCCACTATCGCACTAACCCCGGCCTTTTTTGCCTCCGCCAGGACCGCTTCAAGGTTTTCCATCTCGTCGAGATGGGCATGGGTGTCAATCAGCCGGAGCACAGGACTTATCATAGCATAACCGCCGGAAGCGGGCTAAAGCCGCCTTGCGCTCGCGTATGAAATTGTTGTTCAATAGAGTATGTGACCAGGGTCATGATGTTCACCGGCAAGGGAGGCGTCGGCAAGACCACCTGTTCCGCCGCCACGGCCCTGCATTACGCCGCCGGCGGCCGCACCCTGGCCATCTCCACCGACGCCACGCCCTCCCTGTCACATATCTTTGAAATTGACGGCGAAAGGCCCGCGGCCCTGCCCCCGCGACTCTGCATCACGGAAATCGGCGGAGCGGAAATCAGGGAGATGTGGGACCGGAAATTCGGCCGGGAAGTCTACGAGGTCTTCTCCTCCTTCGTGGATATCGATTATGACAGCTTCGTCGAGTTCATGACCTCTATCCTGCCCGGCCTGGGAGAAGAGTTCATGGTCGACTACATCCGCGAGCTGAGCCGGGAAAACGGTTATGAAAATATCGTCTGGGACACCGCCCCGCTGGGCCAGACGCTGGGCCTGCTGGAGACCCCCGCCATGCTCGGCGAGCACCTCAAGATGGCCCCCCGTATCTACTCCAGGCTGAAAGTAGGCCGGTACACCCGCGAGCCGGTGCTGGACATCCTCAGGCGATGGGAGCGCATATCCGCCGAGGACATGGCTTTCCTCCGCGACGGCGTCGATTTTTCCCTGGTCACTGTCCCCGAGGCTCTGTCCGTGGCCCAGCTCAAGGGGACCTTCCGGGAACTGGACAAATACGGGCTCGCCGTCAGAAGGATTATCATCAATAACGTGGTCAGGGAAACCGACTCCCAGTTTCTCCGGACGAGGGCCCGCCAGCAGGCACCTTACCTCGAGCACATTCGCGCCGCCTACTCACATCTCGAAATCGTGGAGCTGCCCATGTTTCCTCAGGAGGTTAAAGGGCCGGAGCGCTTAAGGGCCGTAGAGAACTACCTGTTCGCGTAATTGCGCAAATGCGCAGGTGCTCAGCTGCGCCTGTGATTATGCCAGGCCAGTGTCATGAAGGGAGGTATGCGATGGTTCCCGCAAAATACGATAAATACGTGCTTACGTATCCGTTAGCGAGTGGAGGATTTGGACCCGAACTGATTTACACCGGGGAAAAGGACTATAAATCCGATTTCACCATCATGTTCCTGCGTATCACCAAGCCGGTGCTGATGGAGGAAGCCGCCCATTCCCACGTCTTCGACATGTACTTATATTTTCTTTCATTCGACCCCGACAACATGGGAGAGCTGGGGGCCTACATCGAAATCGGACTGGGGCAGGAACAGGAGATACATACCATCACCGCCCCCACCAGTGTCTACATCCCCAGGGGGATGGTCCACTGCCCGCTCGAATTCAAAATAGTCGATAAGCCTATCCTGTTCGTGCACTGCACGCTCGCTCCGAAATATTACAAATCGCCGGCATCGTAGCCAGCAGAACTCGCCCGGAGACATCATGAGCAGCGATTATCTAAAGCACAGGCTGGTGCGCAAATGCGCAACTACTCATATCGCCAAGGGAGTACGATAGCTCCGGTTTACCCTTTCACCACCGCTATCGGCCTCGTCCGGGCCACTTTTTTCGATATACCGGCGTTGTGGGCAACATTCACCACGGCGTTGACATCTTTGTACGCTTCGGACGCCTCCTCGGCCAGGCCGGAGAGACTGCCCGCCCGTACCGTGATGCCGCGGGCTTCCAGCGCCGCCAGAACATCCCGGCCGCTGAGCTGCTTCTTGGCCGCCGTCCGGCTCTGCGCCCGGCCGGCCCCGTGGCAGGTGGAGCCGAAGGTCTCTTTCATGGCCCGCTCCGTTCCGACTAATATGTAAGAAAAACGGCCCATGTCCCCGGGTATCAGTATCGGCTGTCCTACTTTGGCGTACTTCGCCGGTACCTCCGGGTGCCCCGCGGGAAAGGCGCGCGTCGCCCCTTTGCGGTGCACGCACACCCTTACCTTTTTACCATCGACCTCGTGTTCCTCTATCTTGGCGATATTGTGGGCGACGTCATAGATAAGCTCCAGTCCGGCGTCCTCCTGGCATTTCTGGAGCACGTCGCAGAAGGCCTCGCGCACCCAGTGGGTGATGCACTGGCGGTTGGCCCAGGCGTAGTTGGCGGCGCAGCGCATGGCGGCGAGGTAGGCCTGTCCTTCCGGCGAGCCCACCGGGGCGCAGGCAAGCTGCCGGTCCGGCACGTCGATATTATATTTCTGCATCGCCCGTACCATCTCCCGGATATAGTCGTCAGCCACCTGGTGACCCAGCCCGCGCGACCCGCAGTGGATGTAGAGCATTACCTGGCCGAGATGGTCTATACCCATGGCCGCGGCGACCTTCGCCTCGTATATCTCGTCGACCACCGCCACCTCGAGGAAATGGTTGCCTGAGCCCAGCGTCCCGAGTTGCGGGACTCCCCGCTCCTTAGCCCGGTCGCTGACGCGGTCGGGGTCGGTGCCGGCCATCTCGCCCCCCTCCTCGGTCGTCTCCAGGTCTTCTTTGCGCCCATACCCCTGCTGCACCGCCCAGCGGGAGCCTTTGACCAAGACGTCGTCGATTTCTCCGGAACGCAGCCGTATCCTCCCTTTCGAGCCCAGTCCGGAAGGGACGCCGTTGAAAAGGGCATCGGTCAGCTCTCTAATCCGGGGCCTGACTTCCCCTTCGTCCAGGTTGGTGCGCATGACCCGCACGCCGCAGTTAATATCGAAGCCGACGCCCCCCGGCGAGACCACGCCGTCGCTGACCCGCATCGCCGCCACCCCGCCGATAGCGAACCCGTAGCCCCAGTGGATATCCGGCATGGCCAGCGAGTAGCCGACGATGCCCGGCAAAAAGGCCACGTTGGCCACCTGCTCCGGGGCCTGGTCACCGATGATTTGCTCGAGCATGCCCCTGTCGGCGTATATCAGGCCGGGCACGCGCATGCCTGTTTTATAGCTCTTCGGGATGAGCCAGCGGTAATCATCCATTTTTTCCAGTTTGCCTGTCCACTTCGGCATCGCCGCACCTCCTTTGAATCGTCATTGCGAGACCATCCCGACAGAGTCGGGAGGCGAAGCAATCCGTTATCCTCTTTTCCTGTCATTCTGGCGAAGTCCAGAATCCATCATCCCGTCCCCCTGGATTCCAGCCTACGCTGGAATGACAACAGAGCGAATTGCCACGGTCGCTAACGCTCCCTCGCAATGACAGAATAAAATTAAATATCGAAGATTATCCGCACCTTGTTCTGCTGCCGGTCCACCTCGAGCTGGTGATACGTGGCCGATTTCACCCCGGTCTTTAGATGGTGGCGGGAGGGGTCGTATTTCTCTCCGTAGCAGACTGAAACCAGGTGATGGTCGTCAAGCCCGGTTATATCGAACCTCTTGAAAAGCAGAGTTTCTACGTCAAGGTAATAAAGCAGGCTGTTCAGCCATTCGAAAAGGACCCCCTCGATGTCCTCTTCGTTTACCTCGACACGCCTCGATTCGACCTCCCTGACGTCGTCCAGCTCGGCGATAATGGAGAACATCCCGTAGGCGGCGTTGGCGAAGGCCTCGGCCAGGGTCCCACCGTAGGCCACCAGGCCGATGTCCGCCGTATGCTCGATCAGCTCGTACCTTTTCATGTTACGTTACTACGCAATTACGCAGTTACTCTTTTGAGCAATTGCGCCCGCCTATACCGATTGCGGGTTTTAATGATAGTCCTGTCGACCGGAGATGTCAAAGGATGTCGATGCTTTTGCGCAAGAGCGCATTTGCGCAATTGCTGACAAGCCGCTAGCTGCGCGACGGCAGCGTGACCACTGCCGTGCCCGTGACCGTCTTTTCGCCCTGGGGATTCTCCACCCAGATTTCCACCCGGGCGAGATTCTTCCCGTCCTCGGCATACTTTTTAGTCACCTTGCCCCGGCAAAATAAGTCCTCGTTGACCTTATTCATGCCGCGGTAGCTGCCGTTGAGTTTTACCATGGTTCCGCCCTCGCCGAGCCAGTCGGTTATCATCTGCCCCAGGAAGGACAGCGCCAGCCACCCGTGCACGATGACTCCGGGTAGTCCGCTCGCCACGGCGAAGTCCTTATCGTAATGAATCTGGTAGTAGTCGCCAGAAGCCGCGGCGTATTTCACCAACTGCATGGTCGTCGGATACTTTACCAGCGCCGGTATCTCCGTTCCCGCGCCGATATCTTCATAATAAATTTGTCCGGCCATCTCATCCGCCTAGTATTTGATGTAGGTGTTCTTCCCCTTCACCGCCACCTCGCCCCGCTGGTTGGTGTAGGTCGCCTCGGTGAACATGAACAGGGTCGTGCCCTCCTTACCCTCCATCTGCCGCAGCCGCGTGAGTTTCGCCGTGACCGAGATGACGTCACCGACCCTGATGGGATAAAAATACTCGAGCTCGCTGGCGCCGTTGAGCAGCCTGGTCAGCCGCGACTTTGCGTTAAAGAGTCGGTGAATCAGGCTGGTAGGCACTAGCGCGGCAGGAAACGTCGGCGGGGCTACCTCCCGCCAGCGCGGATTGGAATCGTCGATGGCCTCGACGAACCTCCGGACCATCCCCTTCTCTATCTCGTAGACGTCCGGCCCCAGCTCGACGTTAAGCAGGCATTCCAGCTCCGGGCTGATCACCGACTCTTCATTCACCGTGGTACCTCGTTTTCCATTATAGGATAGGAACGCGGCCGGTGACCAGCCAGGTTTTAAGGGCCACGGCCGGCTCCTGATATGCCGCCAAAAGCGTTGTAGTTAATAAATTGGCCATTGTACCGGTGCGTCGATATCTTTTATTATCCCCTGAGCTTTTTCGCTACCCTGGCGACGTTCTTGCCGAAGTGCCAGGCGATGTTCATCCCCTCCTGGTCGTTCTGGACCTCCCCCTTTTCCCTCCCGAACGCCACGTTCCAGTATATCGACCCCGGATTGACTATCTGCATGATGTGGAACCAGAGGAGGAGCTCCGTGAAGGTATAGTTTTGACCCGCCCTCCGGGCCACCACCAGCGGGCCGCCGACCTTGCCGGCGAAGACACCCTTGCGGCCCGACATGAATCCGACCCTCTCCAGGAGGCCTTTGACCATGGCCGGTGCCGAGCTGAAGTAGACCGGCGAACCGATGATAAGAACGTCCGCCCCGGCCATCTTTTCGTAGATGGCCGGAAAATCGTCCTCGATATTGCACCCCTCATTTTCGAAGCAGTAGCCGCAGGCGGTACAGCCGGCGATGCTCAGTCCCGCCAGCTTTACCAGTTCCGTGGCCAGGCCCTCTTCGGCGATCGCTTTCAGGCAGTGGGCCGTGAGAATTTCGGTGTTGCCGCCCTTTCGCGGGCTCCCGACGATGCCGACCGCTTTTAGCATGGTTCCTCCTTAACGGTACAGTTTGTGTTTTTTGATATATTCGGCGACCGGTCCGGGCACGAGGTGATCGATGGCTTCGCCCCTCGACACTTTTTCCCTGATTTCCATGGCGCTGATATCGAGCCGCGGCTCTTCCAGGAAAATCACGCGCCTTTTGATACCCGGTACGTCAGCTTCCAGCTTATCAAGGTCGGGGCGGGTATATCCCGGCCGCGGGATCGCCGCGAGCGAACACATCTCGATGATTCGCGATGGCTCCCGCCACTGCGCTATCTGCGCCAGGCTGTCCCACCCCAGGATGAAGTATAGTTCGTCCCCGCTGCCGAACTGTCGCCTCAGCGCGTCTATCGTTTCCACCGTGTACGACGGACCGGGCCTATCTATTTCTATGGTGGACACGACCAGGTGCGGGTTCGCCGCCAGTGCCAGCCGCAGCATCTCCAGGCGTTGCGCGGCGGGCGTCAACCCCCGCTGTGTCCGTGTCATCGGCTGGCCGGCCGGTACCAGGATGACCCCCCGGAGACCGAGCGCCACCCTGGCTTCCTCGGCCATCTTGATATGCCCCAGGTGCACGGGGTCGAACGTCCCTCCGAGCACGCCGTGCTTCACGCCTTCCCTCCCGTCGCCGTCCATTCCCACGTCAGCTCTCCACAGCGTACTTTATCGCCTGGCTTGGCCCCGGCCTTCTTCAGAATTTTGTTTACCCCCATGCCCGTCAGTTGGTAGTTGAGCTGCCACCGCAGTTCGCCGGGTCCCACCCCCGTCCCGACCATAATCCGGTCAAGCCCCGGCGCCGTTATGACAAACTCGTCGCCAACCCGGCTGACGTTGATACCACCCTCCCTGGGCCGGGGACGGAAGACCTTCTCCACCACGGGAACCCTCTCAACTCTGGTGGTCTCGGTCCGCAACACCTTTAGGGCCGCTTCCATGAGTCCGCCTATCCCCTCCCCCGTGGCCGCCGATATATAATGTGCCCTGACGCCGGCGCCCTCCATCTCTCTCCTTATTTCTTTCAAGCGCTCCCGCACCCCTTCCATGTCTATCTTGTTCAGAGCTACTATCTGCTCTTTTCTGGCCAATGCCGGGTCGAACCGGTTGAGCTCATCGTTGATGTTGAGCATGTTTTTCACGGGTGACCCCGAGCTCCCATCGATTATATGTATCAGTACCTTGGTGCGCATGGCATGTCGCAGAAAATCGTGTCCCAGGCCCCGTCCCTGGTGCGCCCCCTCTATCAAGCCCGGTATCTCGGCCATAACGAAGCTCTCTTCCCCCGCCTCGACCACCCCGAGTACCGGTTCGAGCGTGGTGAACGGATAGCTGGCAACCTTCGGCCGGGCGGCCGATGCCGCCGCCAGCAATGTCGACTTCCCGGCGTTGGGATATCCAATGATACCGACATCCGCGATCAGCCTCATCTCCAGGAAGATGTTCCTCTCTTCTCCTGGCTCGCCTCTCTGGGCGATACGCGGTGCCTGGTTGGTCGCCGAGGTATAGTGGGTGTTCCCCCACCCGCCCCTACCGCCCCGGGCCACGACCACGGCGTCGCCCGGTTTTTCCAGGTCGGCGATGGCCTCGACGGTACCGTCTTCGTTCCCGGCCGTCACGATGGTTCCCGTAGGCACCTCCAGGAAAAGGTCGGCTCCGTTCCGGCCATGCTTACGACTACCCTGCCCGTGGCTGCCCTTCCCGGCGCGGTAGTACTTTTTCCCCCGGTAGCCGCGCAGGCTGTCGATGGCGCCGCTGGCCCTGATTATCACATCCCCACCCCTACCTCCGTCGCCGCCGTCCGGCCCCCCGTAAGGTATGTACTTCTCCCTCCGGAAGGCAATAACGCCGTTCCCTCCATCGCCGCCTTTCGCCTTTATTTCCGCTTTATCGTACATGATACAACAGGATATCAACAAAAAATATAATGGTATTTTGATTATACAACATTGATTATCGGATGTATTGGTATAATAAACACTAATAATAACAGGTGAATTAATATAGAGTATTAGCTATTTTGAATTCGTGCCGAGCGGTTGGAATTAGAAAAAATCAACAAAAGATAAGCAAGATAATCCCAAAAAGCGACCAATGAAAATCCCGGGAAAAAAGAGGAAACAAAAGATTGTAATGCTCTTTACGGGTCAGGGGTTGGCGGTCGCGGGTTGCAGGTTCTGCCGGATGTCGCGGAGCTTGCGGGTCAGGAACGGGCTTTTGTCGATGTCCACAGTCATTTTCTGGCAGGCTGTCGTCACCGCGGCGGCGTCTCTGTTCCCGAGTTCGCGGCCTATCTGGGCCAGCGAGTAGTTGGTCTCCTTGCGCAGCAGGTACATCGCCAGCCGGCGCGCCAGTATGGTATCCTTGTCCCGTTTTCGTCCCATGAGGTCTTCGAGCGTCATCTGAAAGCTCGCGGCGACGGCCTTGATAATCGTCGCCGGGGTGATGACATCCGCCGTGTATTCCTTTTTGCCGACATCCTCGAGGGCTTGCGTCGCGATATCGGCCGTGGGAATGACATGTAGTAGTTTGGCGAAAGCGACAACCCGGTTAAGGGAACCTTCCAGTGTCCTGATGTTTCCCGTGTTTCGCCGCGCAATGAGTTCGAGTACATCCGGCGGGACTTCGGCTGCCGTGTTCCGGGCCTTGGACCGGAGTATCGCCAGGCGCGTCTCGTAGTCCGGCGGCTGTATATCGACGAGCAGGCCCCATTCGAAGCGCGACCTCAGCCGTTCTTCTACCAGGGGCATGGACTTCGGGGGGCAATCGCTCGTGATGACTATCTGCCGGTTATTGTTGTGCAGTTCATTGAACGTGTGGAAGAAAGACTCTTCGGTCTGTTCTTTGCCGCTGATGAACTGGATGTCGTCGATAAGCAACATCCCGATGTTGCGGTACTTGTTGCGGAACTCCTCGGTGTTTTTTTCCCGCAGCGCGATGATGAACTCGTTGGTGAACTGTTCAGCGCTGGTGCAGATGACATTGTTGTGGTTCGCCGCCGCGGCGTGCCCGATGGCATGGAGCAGGTGCGTTTTACCCAGCCCCGCCCCACCGTAAATAAACAGAGGATTGTACGTGCAGCCCGGATTCTGCGCTACAGAGAGGGCCGCGGCGCGCGCCAAGCGGTTGCCGTTACCTTCTATGAACGTGTCGAAAACGTAGTTCGGGTTCATGTGGCTGGACACCGTACCTGCTGGTGTGTTGGGCGCGCCGGCCCGGGTTTCTTGGTGAAGGGACTTTCCGTTCACCTGGAAGGCAATCTGCACGCCCGGACACGTCAGGGCACCGACCGCCTTTTCGATGAGCGAGCGCTGGTTCTTTTCCAGGTATTCCGCGGCGAAGGTGTTCGGCACCCCGATGACGAATTGTCCGTTTTGATAGCCCAGGCCGGTAGTCTTGCTGAACCATGTCCTGTAGTTGGGTTTGCTCACCTGGACTTGGAGTTCGCCGAGAGCTATGTCCCATATTTCCTGGGCACTCCGGTTTTTAGTCGTTTCCATAGTGGATTTTCACGATCCAGCTTTCACCCCTCCCGCCCCCAAAAAGGCACATGTTTACCCCATAGAAAAAAACTTGGATTTCCTGCCTGTCGCGGCGGGTCAAAGGGAACAAAAGTAAGGAATGTTTAAGTTTTTAACATGAACTAGCATACTCCCGTCCCCGTCACCATGCAAATCATTTTTTAACCAACAGACAGCCATTTTTTTGAAGTGCCGACCTTCTCAAACTCTTAAAAACTGTGTTTTTTGCTGGTTTTCAGGGGTTGCCCGTCTATAATGTCCGGTTGTGTAAAAATTTAATAAATGCTAGAATTTTTCATCCGGAGGCCATCATTGCGTATCGTATTTATGGGCTCACCCGAGTCCGCCGTCCCTTCCCTGGAATACCTCGTCCTGAACGGGTTTCCGGTCGTGGCCGTCTATACCCGGCCGGACCGCCCCGCCGGAAGAGGCCGCACCCTGCTCCCGCCGCCCGTTAAACTGGCCGCCGCCCGGTTAGGATTGACGGTTCTACAGCCGCCCGGTCTGAAATCAGGGGAGGATTTACAACGGCTGGCTGACTTTAAACCCGATGTCATCGTGGTCTGCGCGTTCGGGCAGATTTTAACACACGCGGTCCTGGATATTCCCTCCCGGCAGTGCCTCAACGTTCACTTTTCGCTGCTTCCCCGGCACCGGGGTGCGGCCCCGGTCGCGGCGGCCATCCTGGCCGGGGACGAGTTTACCGGCGTAAGTACGCAACTCGTCCTTCAGAAGCTGGACACCGGTCCCGTGCTATCGACGGCGGCCGTCCCGATTTCACCGCGGGACAATACCGGGACCCTCACCGCCCGGCTCTCCCTCATTGGCGCTAACCTGCTCGGGGACTCGTTAACCGGCTGGTTGCGCGGGGAAATTATCCTGCGGCCACAGGACGAGTCCGCGGCCACTTATTCCGGGCGTATCAAGAAGGATGACGGGTATATCGTCTGGCATTCGCCCGCCGTGGATATCTGGCGGAGGGTCCGGGCTTTCTACCCCTGGCCGGGATGCTACACAACCTGGCGCGGCAAACAGCTTAAAATAAACGAGTCCGCGGTCCTTCCCGGCAGCGCCCCGGCCGGTCACGTCCTCGAGCTTCCCGGTGAGCTGGCGGTCGGCGTCGGCACTGGCGAAGGTATACTGGGCGTGAAAACGCTCCAGCTCGAAGGCCGGAAGGCGATGTCGGCCGAAGATTTTTTAAGGGGGCAGCGCGACTTCATCGGGGCCCGGCTGCCCGATTGACCGTTATTTATATGAGTCCTCCGGTTGCCTCGGATTACCGCCGACAGTATAATCAATGTTAAGGAGGCCGCTTGTCTTCAAACAGCGATATGAGCCAGTTCGAGTCCCTGGTGAAGATAATCGCCCGGCTGCGAGCGCCGGACGGTTGTCCCTGGGACCGCCAGCAGACCCACCAATCTCTGCGGGAAAACCTGCTCACCGAGTGCTACGAGGTCCTCGAGACGCTCGACCGGGGAGATGCGGAGAAACTATGCGAGGAGCTGGGAGACCTGCTCTTACAGATAGTCCTCCATGCCCAGATTGCCCGGGACTCGGGAGAGTTCGGAATGGACGATGTTATCAGGGGCATTGCGAATAAAATAGTGCGCCGCCATCCCCATGTCTTCGGTGCCGGCCGGGCCGCGGACGCCGAGGAAGTCATGCATAACTGGGAGCTCCTGAAGCGGGAAGAAAGAGACAGTGAGACGTCTATGCTCGAAGGTGTGCCGAAGTCCATGCCTTCCCTGGGCTACGCCCACGAGATTCAGCGTCGCGTGGCCAGGGTCGGGTTCGATTGGCGGGATACCGGCGACGTTGTCGATAAACTGGCGGA
>MGNQ01000053.1:98131-103905 GCA_001796865.1 Chloroflexi bacterium RBG_16_56_11 | reverse complement strand
GGCCGGGAAAGAGCAAGAATACGGCGACCTCTTTTTTACCCTGGCCAATATCGCCCGTCGCGAAGGGATCGACCCAGAAACGGCACTGCGGGAGGCCAACCGCAAATTTTACAAGAGGTTCACCTGCATGGAGGAGCTCTGCCGACGGCGCGGGCTGACCTTCGATAAACTGACTTTTGAAGAGCAGAATGCGTTGTGGGAGGAAGCCAAGAAGGAGACCGCTTGATGGTCGGGGCGAGTGGATTTGAACCACCGACCTCAGCGTCCCGAACGCTGCGCGCTAAACCAGACTGCGCTACGCCCCGCCGCACCTATTATAAAGCCCGGCAGGTTATCATGGCAAGAAAGACGAATTATGCGTATCTCAGCAAATGAGCAATTGCGCAAATGCGCTATAGCGAAATTGAGTAACTGAGGAAATCTGGGTCCCGTGAAATATTGTGTTTTAATCATCGATGGCGCCGCCGGGCAGCCGCTGCCAGAACGCCGCGGTCGGACCTGCCTGGAGCTGGCCGGTACCCCCAACCTCGATGCCGTGGCCGGCGCCGGCAAGCTCGGTCTGGCGCGTACTGTACCGCCCGGCATGGAGCCGAGCAGTGCCTGTGCCTGCATGTCCGTCCTCGGCTACGACCCGGCCGTCTATTATAAAGGACGCGCCTCTATCGAAGCCCGGAGCCTGGGCATCGCCATCGCGCCGGGGGAAGTCGTCTTCCGCTGTAACCTGGTGACCGTCCGGGACGGCAAGATGCTTGACTACAGCGCCGGCCACATCGGCACCGGCGAAGCCTCGGCTATCATCGATTCGCTTAATAAAGAGCTCGGGGATAGCTCTATCCAGTTATTCCCTGGCGTAAGCTACCGCCATATCTTGAAAATCCGGGGGCATGAGGATACCCTTGAAGCCCTCTGCACGCCCCCCCACGATATCCCCGGTCGGCCCGTCGCCGGCTTTTTGCCCCGTGGTAAGGGCGGCGCCTTCCTCCGCCGGCTCATGGCGCGCTCCGAGACCGTGCTGAGAAGCCACCAGGTCAACGCGGCGCGGCTCAAACGCGGCGAGCCGCCCGTCACCCGGGTATGGCTTTTCTGGGGCAGCGGGCCGGTTCTGGAGATGCCGGACTTCAACCAGGTCTACGGGCTCAGGGCGGCGATGACCTCCGGCGTGGACCTCCTCCGCGGCCTGGCGAAAATGGCGGGCATGGATATATTGAATATTAAAGGTGTCACGGATGGCCCGGACAGCGACCATGTCGCCCAGGCTGAGGGCGCCCTGGCGGCGTTACGTGACCGCGATCTGGTGGTTATCCACATCGAGGCCCCGGATGAGGCCGGTCATGAAGGAGACGTCGACGGTAAGATTGCGGCTATCGAAAAAATCGATAAGGATGTTGTGGGAAGGCTGCTGAAGTGGCGCACGGACAGTCTGCGTGTGCTTGTCATGCCGGACCATCCCACCCCGGTAATAGACCGTACACATTCCGCCGACCCCGTGCCGTTTTTAATCTGGGGTAAAGGGGTTGAGCCTAACGGAGCTCAAAGGTTCACCGAAGCGGAAGCGCGTAAGACTGGCCTTGTCATCGAAGAAGGGTATAAAATAATGGGAAAACTGGTGGGGAAGAACGCATTGGCGTAATTGCGCAAATGCGCAGTAGAGTAACTGAGGATATGAAAAGATGGCACTTATAGTTCAAAAATACGGCGGCAGCTCGGTGGCGGACGCCGAAAAGATAAAAAACGTCGCCCGGCGTATCGTCCGCACCCGTGAGGAAGGTAACCGGGTCGTCGTCGTCGTTTCGGCGATGGGCGATACCACCGACGATTTAATCAGGCTGGCCTACCAGATTACCGAGAAACTGGACACGCGGGAGCTCGATGTCCTCCTCTCCACCGGCGAAGTGGTCGCCAGCACCCTGCTGGCGATGGCCCTTCACGGTATGGGGCATCCGGCCATCAGCCTCAGCGGGGCCCAGGCGGGCATCAGGACGGACTCTGCCTACAGTCGCGCCCGGATTACCAACATCGAACCCCGCCGTGTCGTCGCGGAGCTGGATAAAGGCAACATTGTCATCGTGGCGGGGTTCCAGGGTATCACCGAGGACATGGACATCACGACCCTGGGGAGGGGAGGCTCGGATACTACCGCGGTCGCCCTGGCCGCGGCTTTGAAGGCAAGCGTCTGCCAGAGGTACACCGATGTCGACGGAATCTATACCACCGACCCCCGCCTTTTCGCCGGGGCACGCAAGTTGAAGGATATCAGCTACGAGGAAATGCTCGAGATGGTGACCTACGGGTTCAAGGCGATTCATCCCCGCGCCGTAGAGCTCGGTGAGCTGTTCGGCGTACCTATATTGGTGGCCTCCAGCTTTAACGACAACCCGGGTACCCTTATCAAAAAAGAGGTGTCTATGGAAATCCGTAATAAAGTCAGGGGTATCGCTCACGACCTGGACGTGGCCAAGATAACCGTGGTCGGCGTCCCGGACCACCCGGGCATCGCCGCCTCCATCTTCGTCCCGCTGGCTGAGGCCGGCATCAGCGTCGATACCATCGTGCAGAACGCCAGCATCAAGAACATCACCGACCTCACCTTCACGGTGGCCGAGAGCCAGCTGGCCGGGGCCATGTCTGTCGTCAGGCCTATAGCCGAGTCTATCGGCGCCCGGGAATGCGTCAGCGATGCCAGGCTGGGTAAAATCAGCATCATCGGCACCGGTATGCAGAACGCACCCGGCTACGCGGCCAAGATGTTCGATACGCTCAGCAAGGCAAATATCAACATCCAGCTCATCACCACGTCGGAAATCAGGATAACCTGTATCATCGAGGAGGCGCTTGTCAAAGACGCCGTCATCGCCCTCCACCGCGCTTTTGAGCTGGAAACGGAAGACTAGCCGCTTTTCAAAAAGGGCCGGGAAAGACTGGCCGGGAAAAATCAGCGCCCCCATTTCATTGGTTATGAATGGGGGCGCTGTTTACGCTGTACCGGATAAAATAACGGGACTTTTTTCCCGGCAGGAAATCGCTATACCGCCACTACTTCCTTTACCTCGGGGATTTCCTGCTTGAGTATCCGCTCAATCCCGTTCTTCAGGGTCATTTTCGACATCGGGCAACCGGCGCAGGCGCCGACGAGCTTTACCTTCACCGTGCCGTCACTGACCTCGATGAGCTCGACGCTCCCGCCGTCCCTCGCCAACATCGGCCGAACTTTCTTCAGGACCTCTTCCACCTTTTCTTGCATTTTAGAACCATCTCCTTTAGAATTTATACGATGTACCCTATCTAAATTCTATCTGCCGTCGGGTACTTTGTCAAATAGAGTGTTTTTGTATCTGACTCCCTTGCAGGCAGCTTCCCGTTGATGTAGAATTATCTTTTAAATCGCATTCGAAACGGGGAGACCGATGGTACGTGAAGAAGATAAATTAATGAGATTGAAACAGCAGCGCAGCAAGGAAGCTATCGACCTGGCGATGCAAGCCAAATGGCAGGAAGCCGTTGATGTCAATAAGGAAATCATCGCGGAGTTTCCTGATGACGTCGATACCTACAACCGTCTGGGCCGCGCCTACCTCGAGCTCGGGCAGTATACCCGCGCCCGGGAGGCCTACCAGCAGGCCGTCCGCATAGACCCCTACAACGCCATCGCCAACCGGAACCTCCGCCGCCTGAACGACATCAAGGGGCCGGACCACGCCGAAGTCGAGACCGAGAAGGTCGAGCCCCAGCAGTTCATCGAGGAAATCGGCAAGGCCGGCGTGGTGACCCTCTACGACCTCGCCCCCAAGGAGAACCGCGCCAGGGTGGTCGCCGGTGATAAAGTCTACATTAAGGTCGACGGCGCGGTCCTCAGCCTGGAGGACAGCCGTGGTGGCTACATGGGCAAGGTCGACCCCAAGTTCGCCCAGCGGCTTATCCGCCTGATTGTGGGCGGCAACCAGTACGCGGCGTCCGTGGTGAAATCGACCATGGACTCCATGAGGGTCATCATCCGCGAGACTTACCAGCACCCCAGCCAGACGGGCAAGCTGTCCTTCCCTCCGCGGGGCATGGAGGATGTCCACCCTTACGGCAGCGATAAAATAATGAAACCCGAGTCCGAAGAAGAAGAGGAAGAGTCCGGCTATACCATCATCGGCGGTGACGAGGTGGAGGTTCTCCCCGAGGAGACCGGAGGCGCCGATGATAACGATAGCGAAGAGGAATAGGAATAGGAGGTCAAACCCGAGATGGTCCTGGGCACCGTGAAGCCGGTCAATATCGAAGATGAGATGCGGGGTTCTTACCTCGACTACGCGATGAGCGTCATCGTCTCCCGCGCCCTCCCGGACGTGCGGGACGGCCTGAAACCCGTTCACCGGCGTATTCTCTATGCCATGAATGACATGGGACTCCGCTACAACACCCCTCATCGCAAGAGCGCCCGTATCGTCGGCGAGGTGCTGGGCAAATACCATCCCCACGGCGATGCCTCCGTCTACGATGCCATGGTGCGCATGGCCCAGGACTTCTCCATGCGTTATCCCCTGGTTGATGGCCAGGGAAACTTCGGTAGTGTCGATAACGACCCCCCCGCCGCGATGCGGTATACCGAGGCCCGCCTCGCCAGGATTGCCGAAGAGATGCTCGTCGATATCGAAAAAGACACCGTCGACTTCATGTCAAACTTCGATGACAGCCTTCAGGAACCGAAGGTGTTGCCCGCCCGACTGCCCAACCTGCTATTGAACGGCAGCTCCGGTATCGCCGTCGGCATGGCCACCAATATTCCCCCGCACAACCTGGGCGAGGTCTGCGATGCCATCTCCTGCCTCATCGATAATCCCCAGACCTCCATCGATGAGCTCATAAAGATAGTCAAAGGGCCTGACTTCCCCACCGCCGGCATCATCCAGGGCCGCGAAGGCATCACCAATGCTTATACCACCGGCCACGGCAAGGTCGTGGTGCGGGCCAAGGCCCATATCACCAGCGTCTCCGCTGCCGGACGGCGGCAGATTATTGTCAGCGAGCTGCCTTACCAGACCAACAAGGCCGCCCTCGTCGAGAACATCGCTGACCTCGTCAAGAACAAGAAAATCGAAGGCGTCAGCGACCTCCGTGACGAGTCCGACCGCCAGGGCATGCGTATCGTTATCGAGGTCAAGCGGGAGACCGAGCCTCAGAAGGTCCTCAATAACCTCTTCAAGCACACCGCCTTGCAATCCTCTTTCTTCGTCAACATGCTGGCCCTCGTCGACGGGCAACCCCGCATCATCAGCCTCAGGGAGGCCCTGCAGTTCCATATCGATTTCCGCCACGAGGTTATCACCCGCCGCTCCCGCTACGACCTCAAGCAGGCTAAGGCCCGCGCCCATATTCTGGAAGGCCTCAGGAAAGCCCTCGACCATATCGACGCTATTATCAAGACCATCCGCGAGTCAGAGACAGCCGAGGCGGCCAGGAAAAACCTCATGAGCCGCTTCGAGCTGAGCCAGCTCCAGGCACAGGCCATCCTCGATATGCAGTTGCGCCGCCTGGCCAGCCTGGAAAGGCAGAAGATACAGGACGAGTACACCGAGGTCGTCAAGACCATCGCCTATTTGGAAGACCTGCTTGCCAATCCCAGAAGAATTCTGGCTGTTATCAAGCAGGACGTCACCGAGCTGAAGTCGAAATACGGCGATAAACGGCGCACCGAGATTGTCGAGCAGGGCAAGCTCGACTTCTCCGAAGAAGACCTTATTCCCCACGAGAGAGTTGTGGTAACTCTCAGCAGCCGTGGCTTCATCAAG
>MGNQ01000053.1:94060-98114 GCA_001796865.1 Chloroflexi bacterium RBG_16_56_11 | reverse complement strand
GCCAGTACGCCGTGCAGCACCGGGGTGGCAAGGGTATTATCGGGCAGATTACCCGCGAAGAGGACGCTGTGATGCTACTCAGCGTGGCCGATACTCACGACGACCTGTTTTTCTTTACCGACCGCGGCAAGGTCTTTTACCTGAAATGTCACGAGATACCCGCCGGCAGCACCCGAACGTCGAAAGGCCTCGCTATTATAAACTTGCTTTCCATCGTCGAGGGTGAAAGGGTCACCGCTATGGTGGCCACCTCCGGTCTGATGCCCGGTACTTTCATGGTCATGGCCACGAAGCTCGGTGAGGCCAAGAAGACGGCCGTCGATAATTTTGCGACCGTGCGCAGCAGCGGCCTCATCGCCATGGACCTGCCGCCGGGTGACGAGCTCGTTTCCGTCTGCCTGGCCACCGATAAAGACGATGTCATCATGGTCACCCGTCACGGGCAGTCCATCCGCTTCGGCGTGGATACGCTCCGGGCGGCCTCCCGCACCAGCGGCGGCGTCCGCGCCATGCGCTTCACCAAGGATGATGCCATTATCAGCATGGACAAGGTCGATCCTGAAGGGTATTTGCTCGTCGTCTCCGAGTTAGGCTACGGGAAAATAACCCCCGTTTCCGCTTATCCCAGGCAGCACCGCGCCGGTAGCGGCGTCAGGACATTTAAAATCGTCGAAAAAACGGGCGTGGCTACCGCGGCCAGGGTCGTCACACCCGAGCAGCAGGTGATGCTGATTTCTGGCCAGGGGATGATGACGCGCACGCCGGTGAAGGAAGAAGATCCGCGGAAAGGGATCACCACTCAGGGCCGGAGCACCCAGGGCGTCCGCGTGATGATGCTAGAAGCGGGCGATAAGCTCGTGGCGATTACCACTTTTGAGGACGTCAAAGCGACGTAGCGTCTGTCGCGCCAGTTTCCTCGGGAATCAATTCCCGCTCATACCGGGCCTGGGAAAATTCTAACATCGCAGTTGCGTAATTGCGCAAAGACGTATCTGCGTACGTGCTAAGCCGGGAAGTTCAGTTCTTGAGCTTGCCGAGGCAGGTATCCGTAGTCTCCAGGCCGCAGGCGTTGCACGCATCGGTACGACAGTCCGGAGTTGCCTTCCCTTCGCGGGCGCGTCGAAGCTCCCGTTTTAAAAAATCCTCCGTCACGCCCGTATCGATATACGACCAGGGCAACAGCTCATCGAGAGGGCGCTCGCGATAGGCGTAAAAGCCGGGCTCCAGGCCGGCGTCGGCAAAGGCCTGCCGCCAGATGTCCGGCTTGAGGTGCTCGGACCAGGCGTCGAATTTAGAGCCGAGCTCCCAAGCCCGGCGGATTACCTTGCCCAGGCGGCGGTCGCCGCGCGATAGCGCGGCCTCAAGCCAGCTCGTCGCTGGGTCCTGCCAGGAGAGGCGGACCCCTTTACGGTTCAGACCCTCCCGGAGTATCTCCTGTCGCGCCTTGATCGTCGCTTCGCTTTCCTGGGCCGCCCACTGGAAAGGCGTGTGCGGCTTGGGCACGAAGGTCGAGACGCTCAGCCGTATAATCGGTTTTTTCCCGCTGGCCTTCTTGCCCTCGGCGCGAACCTTCTCTACCAGGTCGACGATGGCGCTGACGTCCTTGTCGGTCTCGGTGGGAAGCCCCACCATGAAATACAGCTTGAGGCTGGTCCAGCCGCGCCCAAAGGCGGTTGCGGCGGTCTCCAGCAATTTGTCTTCGCCCAGCTCTTTGTTGATGGCGAGGCGGAGTCTCTCGCTGCCGGCCTCCGGTGCGAAGGTCAGGCCGGTCCGACTGCGCGTCGGCAGCGAGCCCACCAGCTTGACCGATGATTTGTCGAGTCGCAGGCTCGGTAGAGATAAAGTCAGGCCCGGGTGCTGCCGCGTGAGATGGGTCACCAGCTCGTCGATGCCTTCATAATCTGACGAGTTCAGGGACAGCAGCGAGACCTCGTCGTAGCCGCAGTTGCTGATAAGCTCTCCGGCGGCTTGGATGACCTGTCCCGGTGGACGCCGCCGTACCGGCCGGTAGACCATCCCCGCCTGGCAGAACCGGCAGCCGCGACTGCACCCCCGCTGGATTTCTATCGCGCCGCGGTCGTGGACGACCTCGATGTACGGCACCACCGGGCGCGGCGGCGGCGGGGGTAACCTCTCGACGAGCCTTCTCCTCACCTTCATCGGCACCTCGGACACCGAGGGCGTCAGGCTTTTCAGGCGGCCGTCGGTGTGGTACTCGGCGTGATACAGGGACGGGACGTAGAGGCCGGGGACGGCTGCCAGGCGCCGGAGCAGGCGACGGTCTTTACCATCGCCTTTCGCCTCACGGTAAGCGTCTACGAACTCGCCTGTCACCTCTTCTCCGTCGCCGATGATAAAGGCATCTATAAAATCGGACATGGGCTCGGGATTGAGGACGCAGCTCCCACCGGCGATGACCAGGGGGTAGGATTCGTCTCTTTCCGCGGCGAGCAGGGGAATCCCGGCCATGTCCAGCATGTTGAGGACGTTGGTATAGCCCAGCTCGTAACCCAACGAAAAGCCGATGATGTCGAAGTCCTTGAGAGGCCGCCGCGACTCCAGGCTGAATAGCGGCAACTTTTGCTGGCGCAGCTGCGCTTCCATGTCCGTCCAGGGGGCGTAGACCCTTTCGGCGAGTACATCGGACCGGCGGTTGAGCAGCTCGTAGAGGATGGGGATGGCCAGGTTGGACATGCCGATTTCGTACGTGTCAGGGTAGGCCAGCACCACCCTGACCGGGGTGTCGTCCCAGCTTTTGCGGACGGCGTTCCACTCGCCCCCGGTATAGCGGGCCGGGCGGTTCACCTGGTGAAGCATGTCATTCGAGAGCAATATCGCATCCTCCGGCTAATCAATTATAGAGGCTGGGTCATCGAGGCGCAAATAGACCGCATCGGCTAAGTTCCGTAAATGCGTCGTTACGGAAATGCGCAACAGCGTAATTGCGTTATAAAAACGTTATGATTCTGTAACTATTCGCTGGTGAATTTGATAACTATTTCACGCCTGATTCCCTAAAATTCATTCCGGAGGTTATCTTGAAGACCGATGATGCAGTTATCCGCTGCGAGCAGCTGACCAAGCGTTACCCGGGTCACGTCATGGCCGTGGACCGGCTCGATTTGTCCGTGAAATGCGGAGAAATATTCGGCCTGCTCGGTCCTAACGGCGCCGGCAAGACGACCACTATCGGCATGCTCACCACGCTGGTCGTTCCCACCGCCGGCCGCGCCGCTGTCGCCGGTATAGATGTCGTCTCTCATCCGTCTATGGTCAAGCAGCTTATCGGGACTGTCTCCCAGGTCAACAACCTCGACCGTTCCCTGACCGTCTGGGAAAACCTCTATTACCATGGCCGGTTTTTCGGGATGGGCGCCCGCGAGAGTCGTGAGGCTGCCGATAAATCTCTGGTCGAGTTCCGCCTCAGCGAGCGGGCTAAATCTGACGTGGCCACCATCTCCGGTGGCATGGCCCGGCGACTCCAGGTCGCCCGCGCCCTGATTCACAACCCCTCGGTCCTCTTCCTTGACGAGCCTACCGCCGGGCTGGACCCACAGAGCCGCATCGCCCTCTGGGACATTCTCCGCCGTTTGCATACCTCCGGCCAGACAATCCTTCTCACCACGCATAACATGGAGGAGGCCGACTCTGCTTGCGACCGCCTGGCTATCATGGACAGGGGGCGTTTGCTGGCCATTGACTCCCCGAAAAACCTGAAAAAGACGGTCGGGGCCGATACCATCGTCACGGTTTCCTCCGACGGCGACCTTGATGCGCTGGCCCGGCGACTCCAGGACCGCGTCGAGGGGGCGACACGCTCCCGGCAGATTGACGGCGTCGTTCAGCTCCAGGTCAAAGGCCGGACCGGCGTCCTGCCCCGCGTGGTTTCTGTCGCCGAGCAGGAGGGCTTCGCCATCACCGACCTCTCCCTGGCCGAACCTACCCTGGAGACGGTGTTCATTAACCTGACCGGCAAGGAGCTCCGCGACTGATGGCCAGCACTGACATTGCTTCGAAGCCACCGATGCCGGTCTGTAAACGGTCGGTCGTCGCC
>MGNQ01000053.1:93699-93988 GCA_001796865.1 Chloroflexi bacterium RBG_16_56_11 | reverse complement strand
ATCGTCCGTACCATCGTCCAGCCTTTCCTGCTGGTCTTTGTCTTTCTCTACGTTTTTCCCAATATCGGCGTGGGGGTCGGCGGAAGCTCACCCGGCGGCCTGTCGTCCTTCGCTACCGTGCTGGTAGCTGGCGTCATCGGCCTATCGATAATGTTCCAGGGCATCCAGGCGGTGGCTTTGCCCCTGGCCACTGAGTTCGGCTATACCAAAGAAATCGAGGACCGCGTCCTGGCGCCGCTGCCGGTCTCGCTGGTCGCTATCGGCAAGGTCACCGCCGGGGCCATCCAGG
>MGNQ01000053.1:77937-93650 GCA_001796865.1 Chloroflexi bacterium RBG_16_56_11 | reverse complement strand
TCAGCCCGGACCTCGCGGTGCACTGGCCGGTGTTGCTCACGCTCATGCCTCTCACCAGCATCATGACATCCAGCCTCGGGCTTATCCTGGGGACGCGCATCTCGCCGCGCAACATCAGCGTCATGTTCGGTTTTATCATCCTGCCAATGACCTTTCTCGGCGGGACTTACTATCCGTGGACGGCGCTGGCCGCTATCAAGGTCGGCGGCTTCCCCTGGCTGCAGACTCTCGTTTGCATCAATCCCCTCATCTACGTAACCGAAGGATTCCGGGCGGCCCTGACGACCCTGCCGCACATGCACCTTTATATCATCTATCCGGTGCTCACCGGTTTTTGCGCGTTGTTTCTCTGGCTGGGCACGAGGGGCTTCTACCGGAGGGTCCTCAGCTAAAGTCTCCGCCGGTGGGTTGCGGAAATACGTTAATGCGTGATTGCGCAAATACGTATCCGCTCCAAACAGCCGCGTGTCATTATGAAGCGTTCTTTAAAAATACGGAAATCCCCGATTGCGATATTGCGCTACTGCGCTGTTGCGCCATTACGCAATTGAGGCAATGCGGAATTGCTCCGACTATTTCTGTATGATGGTGACTTTTTTTGCCCGGCCGGTCGCCGCGCCGGGCATCCTGAACTTGTTGTTATCAATGCGCGGGATGGCCCGTTCCTCCGGCCGTTCGGTCTGCGGGACCCAATCGTAAGGGACGCGGTAGGCACGATATAACAGGTTCGTCTTGAGCATCTTGCCCGTGTACGGGCTGAGGTACTCCCAGACAATACGCCGTTCCGGGGTGACTTCGAGGATGCGGCCGCCCTGTCCCTCGGTAACCAGCGTGTTGCCGTTGGGGAGGCGCTGCGCCGAGCTGACGAAGCTGCTGTAAAATCCTGTGAACATCGGGCCGCTGGGTCCGGTCTTGGGCGGCGGGTACTGCCAGGTGGTTTCCAACGTCGTAGGATCGAACTCAAGGACACGGGAATAGTCGCGGCGGGCGTTGTCGATGCCGCTGGGTGCCCCGGGATTAGGGGCCCCGTAGCCCGCCCAGCCCCCGTTATCGAAGACGAGGATGTTCCCCTCGCCGGGGAGTCCCCGTGGTATCAGGTGGGCGTGGTGCTGGCCGATTATCTGGCCTATCTTCCGCAGCGCTTCCGTGGCCGTGAAGTCCGGCCCGAGCTGCCACACGATTTTCCCGGTGCCCCTGTCGATGATGGCGATGATATTCGTCTGCCGGCCGTCCCAGATGATGTTGTCCGGGTGGAACCGACCGTCCCCGCCGTCGTGCCAGCGGTTCGGCCCGAGCGTGGACATCGAGTTCATGTGCATCCAGTCGCCCACGCCCCCGCCGGCGGGTTTCATCCCCGGGTTTCGCGATAGAGTGTTCCTGGCCTCTTCGGTGAATCCCATCTCTTCGAAGTGCTCGCTGCACGTCCACTCCCAGGTGATTTTACCCTCCCACGTCACCTCGATTATCGTGTCGTCGACCAGCGGCTTGTCGGTTATCCGGGTATTTTTGAGGTTTTTATGGCAGAGGATAAGCGTCTTGCCGCCGTCCGTTCTTGGGATCATGCCCGGGACGTAGTAGCCCACCGGGTTCCCTTCCCGCTGGTAGTCGTGGTGCTGGCGGGCCATCCACCGTGGGTTCTGGCGCGGGTCTTTGACACGCTCGTATTTTTCGAACTTCCAGGTGATTTTACCGTCCCAGTCCACCTGCACCAGGTCGAGCATGTCCTGGTAGCCGTATTTCATATTCCTGATGCCGGTGCTGCCCATTATCGCGCCGCCGGGGAGCATCTTGTTCGGGAACCCGTCCAGTCCCTTCCACTGGTTGAGCACGTTCCCGTTCATGTCTATCAGGATAGCCCCGACGCCGTTTTTCTGGTGGAGCGTGGCCTGGTACAGCGTGTAGCCGTTCCAGCATTTCTCTGGCTCGTAGATGGTCGTGCCCGTGGGGTAGACGCTGGCTGTCATGTTATTCTCCTCGTTTTTGACAACAGTATATATGCTGGCGGAACCGGAGGCAAGAAAAACAGTCCGGTGCTTTATGCACGTGTTCGCATATCCGCAGGTGCGTAATTGCGCAAAAGAGTATTTGCGGTGATACCAGTGACAAGATGTTATCTGCCTCACCCTTTACCCCCTCTCCAAACGTTTCGCTGGAAGAGGTTCATGTTTTATCTATTTGGAGCGGGGGAGAAAAGAAAGGGGGTCTGCACCCTTCAGGGTGAACCTTCAGGATGAACCCCTCTTAGACGCCCCGCTTATTTATCACGTCATTCCCGCGAAAGAGGGAATCCAGTCGGTGGGGAAGGTGAGCAATTGCGCATTTGCGCAAAAGCGTAAATGGGAAGAAATTGGACTAATAAAATCCCCCTAAATCCCCCTTTAAGGGTTGTATTAAAAGTGCTTTTTGGTGTCACCCTGAGCGAAGCGAAGGGTCTCGGAGTGGCGGGGGCTATGCGTATAATGCCAGCCTCACCCCGAGATTCTTCGTCGCTCCGTTCCTCAGAATGACATTTGATACAAAGCGTCCCCCTTTTTCCAAAGGGGGACACGGAAGGCGGGGGAAAAGGCAGAGGGGGCATTACGCCCCCTCTGTTTTTAGCTTGAGCCGGTTTAGTTACACCTCTCTGAACTCGCCCTCCACGGTGCCTTCCTCGCCGCCCGGTCCGCCCTGACCGCCTGGAGGCGGTGGCGGAGGTTGTTCGCCGGCCGGCGGCGGTGGCTGCTGCTTATAGATGGCCTGGCCTATCTTTTGCATCGTCTCGTTCAGCGTCTGCGTGGCGCGCTTGATGGCCTCGATATCCGTACCCTGCAGGGCCGACTTCGCTGCGGTTATCTTGCCCTCGACCTCGCTGTTGAGGTCGGCCGGGACCTTGTCCTTGTTGTCCCGCAGCGTCTTTTCCGCCGTGTAGACAAGGGTATCGGCCGTGTTCTTGGCCTCAATCTCGTCGCGGCGCCGGGCATCCTCGGAGGCGTGAAGCTCCGCTTCCTTCTGCATCTTGGAAACTTCGTCCTTGGAAAGGCCGCTGGAAGCGGTGATGGTTATCTTCTGCTCCTTGCCGGTGCCTTTATCCTGGGCGCGTACGTTCAGGATGCCGTTGGCGTCGATATCGAAGGTGACCTCGATTTGCGGCACACCCCTCGGGGCCGGCAGTATGCCGTCGAGCATGAACCGCCCCAGGGTTCGGTTATCGGCGGCCATCGGTCTTTCGCCCTGGAGGACGTGGATTTCCACGCCGGGCTGGCTGTCCGCCGCCGTGCTGAAAATCTGGCTCTTGGCCGTGGGGATGGTGGTGTTGCGGGGGATGAGCGGCGTGGCCACGCCACCCAGGGTCTCGATGCCCAGGGTCAGCGGCGTAACGTCCAGGAGGAGGACATCCTTGACCTCTCCCTTTAGGACGCCGGCCTGGATGGCCGCGCCGATTGCCACCACCTCGTCGGGATTGACGCTTTTATTGGGTTCCTTGCCGAAGAACTGCTTGACTTTGTCCTGCACCAGGGGCATACGCGTCTGCCCGCCGACCAGGATGACCTCGTTAATCTGGGCGGACGTCTTCCCGGCATCGGCCAGCGCCTGTTTGCATGGTCCCATCGTCTTTTCGACGAGGTCCATGACAAGCTGCTCCAGCTTGGACTTGGTCAGCGTAATATTCAGGTGCTTGGGACCGCTGGCGTCGGCGGTGATAAAAGGCAGGTTTACCTCGGTCTGCTGGACGGATGACAGCTCTATCTTGGCCTTCTCCGCGGCCTCCTTGAGCCGCTGCAGGGCCGTCTTGTCCTTGATCAGGTCGATTCCCTGGTCTTTTTTGAACTCGGCGATAAGCCAGTCCATAATCCGCTGGTCGAAGTCGTCGCCGCCCAGGTGGGTGTCGCCGTTTGTGGACTTCACCTGGAAAGTGCCTTCGCCGAGCTCAAGTATAGAAATATCGAAGGTGCCGCCGCCGAGGTCGTAGACGGCGACAGTCTCATCCGTCTTCTTATCGAGGCCGTAGGCCAGGGCCGCGGCGGTGGGCTCGTTGATGATACGCAGCACGCTGAGTCCGGCGATGGCGCCGGCGTCCTTGGTGGCCTGGCGCTGGGCATCATTGAAATAGGCCGGCACGGTGATTACGGCGTCGGTTACTTTCTCGCCCAGGTAAGCCTCGGCGTCGGTCTTCAGCTTCTGCAGAATCATCGCCGAAATTTCCGGCGGGCTGTACTCCTTACCGCCCATCAGGACCCGCACGTCATTATTGGGCGCGCGGGTGACTTTATAAGTCTTGCGCTTGGCGTCTTCCTCCACCGGTAGCTCGCGCCCGGCCGGCTCGCCCCATTTTCGCCCCATGAAACGCTTGATGCTATATACGGTGTTTTCGGGGTTGGTGATGGCCTGCCGCTTGGCAATCTGGCCGACGAGTCTTTCGCCGTTTTTATTAATGGCCACCACCGACGGTATCAGTCGGCTTCCTTCCGAGCTCGTTATGACGACTGGCTCGCCGCCCTCCAGAACAGCAACCTCACTGAAAGTGGTGCCCAGGTCAATGCCTACTGCTTTTCCCATTTATTCTTCCTCCTTAATGTCTTCCTCACCCGTGCCCACCACAACCCGGGCGGGCCGGAGAAGCTTGTCATGTAACATGTAACCCTTTTGAAATTCTTCGAGGATAATGCCCTCTTTGCCCCTGGTCTGCCTCAGGGCCTCGTGTAAATGTGGATCGAAATGTTCGCCGAGCGCTTTTATTGGCTTGACCCCCTGTCCCTCCAGGCTCGTCCTGAACTTGCGTTCTATGAGGCGGACCCCTTCTACCCAGTCATCACCGGCATACTGCGGCGGGACGGCTTTGAGTGCCATCTCCAGGTCATCAAGGACCGGCAGGATGCCAAGGATAAGGTTGGCGTTGGCATAGTTGTTGAAGTCCTGTCTCTCCTGCTCGGTACGCCGCTTGAAGTTGACGAAATCGGCCTGCGCCCGCTGCCAGCTGGCCAGATATTCGGCGCATTTTTTCTTTTCGTCGGAGAGGGCTTTCTCCAAATCCTCCGGGGTTTCGGCGTTATCGAGTTGGGGCATAGTCCCGTTGTTCCGTACGTCTTTTGAGTCCATTGGCATCATTATTCGGAACCGTCCCTTTTAATTGATGTCCTGATAGCCAGGTAAGTCCCGGCCGTAAAGCCCGGCCACGAGCTGGCTCAACACCGAGGAGAGGTAATAGACCGTGGGTATGGTGCGCAAATAGGGCATGCGGGTGGGGCCGACGACGGCGATGGTGCCGGTGGCCTCCTGAGGCAGGCCGTACTGGCAGATAACCACGCTGCAGTTCTGGATGGCCTCATCCTTGTTTTCCTTGCCGATGACGACGTGTACACCGGGCTGGTCCACCCGGGATGGCACGATGACCCTGAGGAGACCGCGCTGCTCTACGAGCTCCATGAGGTGGCGCATGCTCTCGCTGCTGGCGAACTCCGGCTGGTTAAGCATGAAGTGCCATCCTTCGAGGTAAGGCTCCTGGTACTCCTTGCTGTCCTCAGCCTGCATTATCTCCGCAAGGAACCCGGCCGCCTGTTTTTCCAGGGGCGAAAGCTCTATCTCCCGGGAGGCTATTTCGCGGCCGGTAAGGCCGTCAAAGGCGTTGTTAAGTTTAAGGCTGATAGTGGTCAAGGCGGGCTGCGTCACCTCTCCATCGAAGGTGACCAGCTTCTGCTTGACGTTAGCGCCGTCGAGGACGACCACGGCCAGCGCCCGGGCGCCATGCACGGCAACGAGCTCCAGGTGCTTCAGCTTGCAGTCGGTCGATTTGGGCAGGCTGACGACGGCGACGTTCTGGACAAGCCTGGCCAGTAGTGTAGCCGTCAGGCTTACCCAGGCCTCGACCTCCTTTTCCACCTGGTGGAAGGTATGGCTGATGAGCCGCTGCTCTTCCCAGGGGAGCCGCAGGTTCTCCATCGACTCCACGTAAAAACGGTAGCCCCGGTCCGAGGGGATACAGCCCGCCGAGGTATGCGGCCGCAGGAGATAGCCTTCCTTCTCGAGGTAGGCCATCTCGTTGCGGATAGTGGCGGGACTCACCCCCAACTCGGCCTTATCGGCGACGGCCTGCGACGGCACCGGCTGGGCAGTGCTAATATATTGTTCCACGATATAACCGAGTATCCTGGAGCTTCGGGCGGTAAGCATTTCAATCTCCGTTAGCAGTCGAGGTCTGCGACTGCTAATACATATAATTTAACACTTTAGGCGGTGATTTGTCAAGAGAAAATCTGACTGCTTCGGTTCGTTTTACGTGGGTAACACTAATACCAAATTGTAAACAATATAGTATGAAACTTTCACTAAATCCCCTTGACAAATGAAAAACTACATGATAATAATATGTTACGCGGTTGAGAGGGCAGCGTATGTCGCCGTCCGCTGAGGCGAAAGCTTCACTTGGCTGCGTTTTGTTTTTATTATGTATCTTCTATATGTTGATGAGTCAGGTGAACCAAACAATGAGAGTGATAAACATTTTGTATTGGGTGGAGTAGCCATTTTTGAAAGACAAATTTATCACCTGAATGAAGCGCTAAATGAACTCCAACGTCAATACTTCCCGACTATTACAGAACAAATAGAATTTCATGCGTCTGATATTTATAGACGTAATAAAGAACCTTGGCATTCTCTTCCAAGAGCGAAAAGTGTAGAAATAGCCCAGAATATCTACGGGATAATTCGTGATTCGCACCAATTTGGCGTTGTACTTTTCGCTGTGGTTATTGACCGAGGTTTTCAGTCAGTCACAGACCTTGTTGGACGTTCGTTCGAAGAATTGTGTGATAGGTTTGATCTTTTTCTGACGAGGCTTCACAAGGAACAAAATGAACAACGTGGACTCATAATATTGGATGACTCCCGTTACGAAGCCAGACTAAAGCAACTGCTAGCAATATACAGAACAACTGGTACCAGGTATGGAACTGTGTATAATCTGCCAGAAAGCCCAGTATTTACTGAAAGTAGTACTACGAGGATGCTCCAATTAGCAGATTTTTGTTCTTGGGCAGTATTCAGACGTTACGAACATGGTGATACCAGTTATCTCGATATGATAATCAATAAGTTTGATAACTCTGACGGAATAATTCACGGACTTGTACACTTAAGCACTAGTCGAACTTGTACTTGTACTCATTGCCTAATAAAAAAATTAAAGCCACAACAGAGTTAGTTTATCTTTTACGATTTGTTGAACGTAAACGGCCGCGTGTGATAAACTTACGGTGTGGATATCACCTGGTTGGGCCTTTCCTGTTTCCGCATCAGGGGCAGTCAGGCCATCATCATCACGGACCCGTTCCCTCCCGATTCGGGATACTCCCTCGGCAAACAGACCGTCGATATCGTCACGGTGAGCCACGACCACCCTTCCCATTCCTACGTGCGGGGGATAAGCGGCGAGCACCGGCTGGTGAGTCGTCCCGGTGAATACGAAATCAGCGGCGTCCTTATCCTGGGCATGAACACCTACCATGACGCCGTGAAGGGGCAATCGAGGGGAAAGAACATAGTCTACCTGATGGAGGTCGACGGAGTGGCGATATGCCACCTCGGCGACATCGGTCATGTGCCGGGCGATGAACTCATCGAGGAAATGGGGAACGTCGACATTCTGCTGCTGCCGGTAGGGGGAGTATCAACCATAAACGCCATCATGGCCGCTGAGGTTATCCGTAAATTTGAGCCCAAGGCGGTGATTCCCATGCATTATAAGACACCGGCGACAAAACGTGAACTGGACCCGGTGGACAATTTCCTCAAGGAGATGGGCATGGGACAGGTGGAACCCCGCCCCAAGCTGACAATCAGCCGGTCGAACCTGCCCATCAGTACCCAGGTTATTGTCCTCAGCCCCTGAAACCCTGGCGACGACTATCGGAAAAATCGAGGCCTCCAACTGGTGGAGGCCTCGTTCGTTTAAGCTGTATCGTGACTTGCGATTACGGATATAACACTCTGGCGACATCGCCCAGGCCGAGCTCCTGGAGTTTCTTTTGGCTCGGCTTCCCCGTCTTGACATCCCAGTCCATAGCCTGGTAGTACTCGGCGCAAAGGGCTTTCTCGTCCACGGTCAGGCCTTGGCGTGGTCCGACCTGCTTGGGTGGTATGCCCAGCATCCTGTCCGGGTACTTCCACGGCGTCTTTTGCCCTTCGCGGATATTGAACGCCTGCCTGATGTTCTCGATACGCTCGCCGGTCTTCATCAGTTCTTCCTTGGTGATGTCCCAGCCGGTGATGGTTGCCAGCGCCTCGACAAACTGGTCGAAGTGGCCGTAGCCGTCTCCGATGACAATCATGCACACCCCGGTGGCGTTATAGGCCACCGTTAGCGTGGCGCCGACCTTGTGCGGCGCGCCCCGGCCAACCATTGAGCCGCGATTGTATTCGGGCAGGGCACCGGGGGGTAGTGGCCCTTCGCCTCCCTGGGTATGCCGGGCGGGCGTGGGCTCCCCCGCATAGCCTATGGCAAAATGGGGGCCGCCCCGGGAGTCATGCGCCGGGACTTCCTCTCCGGCGATGTGCATGGCGAATTTCTCAGATCCCTTGCCTATCTTCCTGGCCGCCATCATGACGCCGTCGGCGATAATATCCCCGAAGCCCTCGCGTTTGCCCATCATTTCCGTCATCGTTACGATGGCCTTGGGATCGCCCCATTTCAGCTCCAGGCCGCCGGTATCTTTCTTGGTGATGATACCTTTATCGTAGCATTCCAGGGCAAAAGCGATGCACGCCCCGGCCGAAATCGTGTCCAGGCCGTAGCGGTTGCAGATATCGTTAAGTTTAACAATGGAGTCGAGGTTATCGTTGAGGAGGTTGCTGCCGAACATGGCCAGGGTCTCGTACTCCGGCTTGTGGGCTTCGGCGCTATATTGAAATTCTCCCGCGGCATTAGGTTTCATAATGCCGCCGCAGGCGATGGGACAGTGCCAGCAACCCCAGCCACGCTGCCTTTTTTCCAGGACCTTGTCGCCGCCCAGGTTTTTATAATTCGGATAGTCGATAACCGCAGCGCCGGCCCAGTTCTTGCAGGGAGCGTCATCGGATTCGCAGGCCATATTGAAGAGTCCCGCTGTGCCGAAGTCCCTCATGAAGTTGGACCTCGGCCCCATGGCGGCTATGTGCTTTTTCCTCATCTCGGCGGACTTCGCCGGGTCGGCCACCGGTATCTTCATGTTGCCTTTTATGGCGATGGCCTTGAGCTTCTTGGAGCCCATCACCGCCCCCAGTCCGGACCGGCCGGCAGCGCGGCCCTTGTTGTTCATGACGGCGGCTATGAGCGAGAGATTCTCGCCCGACGGGCCGATACAGGCGACTTCGACGTCTTTGCCGTGTTCCGCCCGGAGCATGTCCTGGGTCTCGAAACTGTCCTTTCCCCAGAGGCGGGCCGCATCCTTGAGCTCGGCCTTGCCGTTGTCGATGAAAAGGTACACCGGTTTATCCGATTTACCCGTGAAAAACACCGCGTCGTAACCGGCGAACTTCAGGTACGGGCCGACGTTACCGCCGGAGTTGGCGTCTCCCCAACCTCCCGTCCGTGGGGACTTGCCCACCATGACATACCTAGAGCCGCCGAGAGCGTCAGTGCCGGTTAATACACCGGTTACCAGGCCGAGGACAGCCTCCGGCCCCATCGGGTCGACGCCGGCCTTCTGCCGACTGAAAAGAATCCTGGCGCCCAGACCGTAGCCGCCGAGGAAGTCCCGCCCCATCTTCTCGTCAAGGACTTCTTCTTTAATCTGTTTTTTAGAAAGATCCACCCAGAGCATCTTTCCCATGAAACCATGTGCCATGTTTACCTCCTGAATTCATATTTGCGTATTTTTCAGTTAGAAGCTTACAATGCAAAATAAACGATTGTCAAACACGCTCTTTTTGTTCCTGACCAAAGACTCTGTTGCCTGAAATGCACTGGTGCAAATATTACCTGGTCAATCTTCATTGACATTGGTGTGGACGGGGTATTAACATAGCTTCAAGAGACCGAGGAGGCGAATATGTCACCTGTGTTGCGTGATAAAGTAGCCATTATTACCGGGGCAGGACGCGGCCTGGGTAAGGCCTTCGCTTTACGCTTCGCCGATGAAGGCGCCCGGCTTCTCCTCCCCGATATCAGCCTGGAGCGGGCACAGGCAACCGTTAAAGAAATCAAGGCCAGGGGCGGTGAAGCTACCGCCATGTTGACCGATATCTCATCGGAAAAAGACACGGAGAAAATGGCCGAGGAGGTAGTCAGGATTTACGGTCGGGTGGATATCCTCCTTAACAATGCCGCCCTTTATTACGGCGTCCGGAGACGGGCCTGGGACGCCTGGACGGTAGAGGACTGGGACCGGATGTTCGAAATCAACGTCCGGGGCACCTACCTCTGCTGCAAGGCCGTCGCACCCATTATGGTGAAAGCCGGAAAAGGCAAGATAATCAACATCGCCTCGGATGTCTTCAGGGTCACCGGGGCGTTTAACCTCCTGGCTTATGCCTGCAGCAAGTCGGCGGTATACACGCTGACGCAGTGCCTGGCCCGGGCGCTCGGCCCCTCGGGCATTAACGTCAACAGCATTGGCCCGGGGTTCACGGCCACCGAGGCCAGCCTGGGACAGAAGGGCAACGTGGAAGCCTTTGAAGCCACTATTGACGCCCAATGCCTGAAGCGCCGCGAAGAACCCGCCGACTTGCCCGGCGCAGCCGTGTTTCTCGCTTCGGCGGACTCGGATTTTGTCACCGGGCAGTTCATCGTCGTTAACGGCGGCAGTGTGCTGGTGTAAGGGAGTGTGGTATGCAACATCCAGTTGAATATGCGACAGCTTTAATAACAATATCAGTAGCTTTTATGGCTATTGCCGGAATATTCATTGGCATTATGGGGACAAGAGACACTAAACAATTGAGAGGAAAAGACAGGTTAATCGTTATTACCAGCGCTACATCTGTGATTTTGGGTGTTTTTACGACGATTAACGCAATGGGCTGGTTCGACCAACAAAACAACGGTATTGCGACAGCACGTAATTTTCTAGCTTTTCAGTTTGCATTAGTTTATCTCCCTCTTTTCTGGTATGTGCTCGATGTTATATCAGGCTGGTTGAAGAAAAACAAAAAATAAATTACATCGGTGAATCATAGGGTGTATGCTGATTATTACGCGCTGTCATTGCGAGCGTAGCGAAGCAATCCGTTGACTTATTGTTGTGTTTATATACAAGACTATGAAGTCGAATAAACAATATTATGTATACTTCATGGCTAATAAAACAAACGTTGCTGTATACATTGGGGTAACCGGTAACCTAAAGAGAAGGGTATTTGAGCATAAAAATAAATTGGTTAAAGGATTCACCGAGAAATATGACATCAATAAACTTGTCTACTACGAAATATATTACGACCCGGAGAACGCAATACTGAGAGAAAAGCGTTTAAAGGGTAGTTCTAGAACGAGGAAGAATAGGCTTGTAGCATCGTTAAATCCAGAATGGCTAGACTTGTATGACGAGATTTGATTGATATGCTTCGAAGGAACGGATTGCTTCGGGCTCTAGCCCTCGCAATGACATAATATTCTGAAATGGATTTAACTACAAAGGAGGAACTGCATGTATAAAGGTGGTTATGCAGGCAAAATACTCAGGGTGGATTTGACCACGAAGACGGCCAAAGAGGAGCCCGTTCCGGAGTCCCTGGCCAGGAATTACATGGGCGGCGCCGGGTTTGCCATCAAGACCCTTTATGATGAGCTGAAACCGGGCACATCAGCCCTGGGACCGGAGAATAAGCTCATCTTCGCCGTCGGTCCCCTCACGGCTACGGGCACGAGCTGCTCCAGTCGCATGGCCGTCGCCGCCAAGTCGCCCCTGACCGGGGCTATCGGCATGGCCCTGGCCGGAGGTCACTTCCCGGCCGAGATGAAGATGGCCGGGTACGACATGATAATTATCGAGGGAAAATCGGACAAACCCGTGTATATCACCATCAAGGACGGCGAAGTACGCTTCCGCGACGCCAAAAAGCTGAGCGGCATGATGACTACCGATACGCAGCTCTTCATCAAGGAGGAGCTCGGCGACCATAACTACCGGATAGCCTGCATCGGCCCGGCCGGGGAGCGGCAGGTGCCCATGGCCTGTATCGTCAACGAGCGCCGGGCGGCGGGGAGAAAAGGACTGGGAGCGGTCATGGGCTCCAAAAACCTCAAGGCCATCGCCGTGCGCGGTACCGGGCGTCCGGCCATCGCCAACCCGGAAGTATTCAAAACCGCCCGAGCGGCCATGAATAAAGCCATGAAGGACAGCCCCGTCCTTTATTCGCAGTTCTCCAAGGCGGGCACGCCCATGGTCGTCGACGCTATGACGGAGATGGGCATCTACTCCATCAAGAACTGGTCGGCTACCGGAGAAATCAACATGGTCAAGGGGCTCGGGCGTGCCACCCAGGACACGATGATTATCACCAAGAACCCCTGCCACGACTGCCCGGTGGCTTGCAGCCAGGTCAAGCTGGTGAAGTCCGGCCCCTATGCCGGCTACCTCAGCGAAGGCCCCGAGTTCGAGACGACGTATTCGCTGGGCAGCACCGTCGGGGTGGACTACCTCCCTGCCGTCATCGCCGCCGACCGCCTCTGCGATGAGTACGGCATCGACACCATTTCGGCCGGGGTCGCCATCGGCTTCGCTATGGAGCTTTATGAAAAAGGCATCATCACCAAGAAGGATACCGACGGCCTGGAGCTGAAATTCGGCAATCACGCCGCCATGATCGAGATGCTGCGGAAAATCGCTTACCAGGAAGGGCTCGGGGCGTTGCTGGGGCAGGGGACGAAGAAGGCCGCCGAGAAAATAGGCCACGGCTCGGCCGATTTCGCCATGCAGGTCAAGGGCCTGGAGCTACCCGCCTATGACGTCCGCGGGGCCAAGGCCCACGGCCTGAACTACGCCACCTCTTACACCGGCGCCGACCACAACCGCGGCTACGCCTTCCAGGAAATCTTCGATATTCCCATCCCGGAGAAAGTCGACCGGATTGCCACCAAAGGGAAAGGCAAATTGACCAAGTGGAACCAGGACACCCGGGCCGTCACCTGCGATTGCGCCACCATGTGCGCCTTCCTCCTCGATATGGCCGTGCCCGGTATCGCCTGCCAGAACACCGCCGACCTTGTCAACGCCGCCACTGGCCTGGACCTGACCGCGGCGGATGTCGAAAAAATAGGGGAGAGGATGAACAATGTCGCCCGTCTCTTCAACATCGGCGAGGGCTTTACCCGTAAAGATGATTCTTTCCCGAAACGCATCATGACCGAGCCCATCAAGGCGGGCGCTTCCAAAGGACAGCTTATCAGCCAGAAAGACCTCGATGAAATGCTGGACGAGTACTACGCGGAGAGGGGCTGGGACAAGAGCGGCACCCCCACGGCCGCCAGGCTCAAAGAGCTGGGGATAAAGAAACGGTAAAAGATAATGTGAGGCTGTCTGAAACCAAGTATAAACACAGAATTACGTCATTCCCGCGAAAGCGGGAATCCAGAGCATAAGTCGACAACCATCTTCCTGGATTCCCGGTCAGGTGGGGAATGACGTTATCGAACAGCTTCTCGGATGGGGGGACAACATAGTTATTGTCCCTCCTTATTCAAATTCTCTCCCACTTAGGTGAAAGAGGAGGGTGATTTTTCGCGGCGATAATGTTATTATTTCAACCCTTTAACAGGGAAACTAAAGAGGGAGTAAACTTATATGCCAGACTACGGCTACGCGGGAGAAATATTAAAGGTAGACTTATCAAACGGCAAAATACAAAGGCAGCCGAGTAGCAATTACACCGATAAATACATCGGGGGGCACGGCCTGGCCGCCCGGCTCTACTGGGAGATGGTCCCGCCGGAGGCTAAGGCCGCCGACCCGGAGAACTGCCTTATCTGCGCCAGCGGTCCCCTCGCCGGATTTTCCGGCTTCGCCGGCTCCCGCTGGAAAATCTGCGGTAAAACGCCCCTCGGCGATCCCGAGTCCTTCTCTTACTGCAACCTGGGGGAAAGGTGGGGGACCGTTCTCAAGTACGCTGGCTACGACGCCCTGGCGGTGCAGGGGAGGTCGGATAAGTTAGCTTATATCTACATCCACGATGGTCAAGTCGAAATCAGGGACGCCTCACACCTCCGGGGACTGACCACTCTTGATACGGGTGACAGTCTGAAATCGGAGCTCGGCAAGGGCGTCAGCGTCCTCTCCATCGGCCCGGCGGGCGAAAACATGGTCCCTTTCTCTATCGTCCTGGCCGAAGGCGGCGCCTCCGGCTCCGGCGGCGTCGGCGCCATCATGGGGTCGAAAAACCTCAAGGCCATCGTTGTCGCGGGTGATAAGAAGCCGTCGGCCGCCGACCCCGACCGCGTTAATAAGCTCGCGGAAGTCATCAGAGTGAACCGGCCCAGGATAGACATGCCGTCGATGTGGGGCGTGCCCGGCCTGACCCACCGCCATGCCTGCTACGGGTGTGGCATCGGCTGCTCCCGGGAGGTGTACAAAGACGAGAAGGGCCGGGAGAACAAAGCGCTCTGCCAGGCGTCCGCCGTATACGCGGCACCGTCCCAGCGATACACCGGTAAGAATGATGGCGCTCATCTGCTCGGTACCCGCCTCTGCGATGGTTACGGCCTCGATTCCTCCGTCATGCAGAGCATGATCGAGTTTCTCGAAGCCTGCTATGAAGAAGGCCTCGTCGACGAAAACAAAACGGGCTTGCCGTTATCAAAAATTGGCGGCCCGGAGTTCATCGAAACGCTTACCCGGAAGATAGCGTTCCGGGAGGGTTTCGGGGAGGTGTTGGCCCGGGGGATTGTCGCCTCCGCCGCGGCTCTCGGCCAGGCGGCCACGCAGATGCTGCACCGGTTCATCGCCACCCCGGGGAGCGAGAAGAAGGACTACGACCCCAGGCTGTTTATCACCACGGCGCTGTTTTACGCCACCGAGCCGAGGCGGCCGATACAGCAGCTCCACGAGGTCTGCTCGATGGTGATGATGTGGCTGGGCATGGGGCCGAACAGCCGGCCCGGGGCTATGTTTTCCACCGAAAATTTCCGGCGCTTCGCCGAGATGGCCTGGGGCGGCGCTGTCGCGGCCGATTTCTCCACCTACGAAGGTAAAGCCCTGGCCGCTAAAAAAATCCAGGACCGCGTCTTCGCCAAGGAAAGCCTGGTCATCTGCGACCTCCGCTGGACGATGACCGAGACCGCCCGCATCCTTGGCACTACAGGCGATAACGTCATGGAAAGCCAGGTCTATTCGGCCGTTACCGGAAAGGAGACCGACGACGCGGGGCTGTACCGGCTGGGGGAGAGAATCTTCAACCTCCAGCGCGCCATCCTGCTCCGTGAAGGCAGACCGGGACGCGACGGCGACAGGTTGCTCGACTATTTTTTTACTGAACCTCTAAAAAAAGGCGAGCTATTTTTCGACGTGGATGCGCTGGCGCCGGGCAGAGACGGAGAAATCATTTCTAAAGTCGGCGCGGTCCTCGACAGGGAAAAGTTCGAAAATATGAAGACAGAGTATTACCGGCACCGCGGCTGGGACGCCGCCAGCGGGTTCCCCACCCGCACCACGCTCCGCAGCCTCGAGCTGGAGGATGTCGCCGCCGACCTGCAGAACCGGGGACTCGTGCATTAGATGGACGGCCGCGGGCCACGCCGGGACAGCCGTCGGCCTGGTCCACGCCCT
>MGNQ01000053.1:68841-77931 GCA_001796865.1 Chloroflexi bacterium RBG_16_56_11 | reverse complement strand
GGTGGGCTATCCCTTCGCCCCGCCATCCGGTAATAGCCTGGCAGGTATTAGCCCCGGCCTGCCTTTCGCTTTCTGGGCCGGACTCTCGGTGGCGGCCTGGCTCTTTTACCTTTTTGTGAAGGAGACAAGTGCGAAACGGCGCGGTCAGGCTTCCGTGATATGAGCGTTCATTCCACAAAGACCTTCATCCTTTCCCCCCGTCCACTCTCCACGTCGATCTGCATATCGCCCAGGGCTTCGATTATTTCCTCGATATCCACCGGTTTGAGATTGCGAATATCGTAGTTAATGCCCTTTTCTTTCAAAGATGCGTTTATTTTTTCGTAGGTCTGCGGCGGTATTAGCGCCGTCAGTTTTAGACCGGCGTGTATCAAAGACACCGGGATGCGGATGTTGACACGCCCGACATTGCCATCCTGGAACAGGTTTCCGTTGCCGGTCGGCCCTTCGCCCGGTGTCACCGTCACCCGAAGGTATTTGGCCCGGGTTTTGGGTCCCGGTTCCTCTCCGGGCGGACTTCCCGCCGGCTTTTCTTTTTCCACGGCACTCAGCAAGCGGCAGGCTTCGTCTATATTAATCCGGTTCTGGGCGAGCATCTCCAGTATTTTTTTCTGAGTCTCGTTCATAGCAGCGTCCTCCCTGTTATTTCACGGCGATGTAGAAGCACTGGTTTTCATTCTGGATATCGACCTCGAGGCCGCGGAGAGAGAAAAGCGACACCAGCACCGCTTTGGTGGCCCGGGCTGCCCATCCCACCCACCCGGTCGGCCAGAGGATGAGCGCGGCGACGAAAATTAACGGCGACAGAACAATGAGGAAAGCCAGTAGCAGGGGAACGAGCAGGAAAAGCGGCAGCCACAGCCCGAACCTCCTGTCGTCATTCTGGAAATGCAGGTGCATCAGCATCGGTGGCCGGTTCATCACGATAACCTCCTTATGGCTTCCTCGGCGGATATTTCACCGCGCTCAAGCTCGCCGATAATCTCCTGCTGGGGCGATATCTTGACCTCCTCGACGAACTCAAGCTGTCCGGCGATACGGTTGATACGGTTTTTTACGGTGGGGTAGCTGATACCGAACATCTTCTCCATGTCCTTGATGGAGCCGTGGCAGCGCATGAAGGCCATTACAAAGACCTGGTCCTCGGCCGGGAGATTGGCCAGCGGGGGAAGCGAAAAGCTCCCTTCGATAGCGATTTCGCTCTCAGCCAACCGGACCCGCTCCACCGTAATCGGCTTTCCCTGGGTCATCCGGGTCAGTTCAATCCACTCTCTGGGCATTTCGGTTACCTTTCTTTAGTACTGTGAGCTTTGATGAAATAAATTAATATTATTAATATATTATAATCAGATATATTAAATAAGTCAATAGTATAATGAAGTAAATAAATATATTGTTACTAAAATATTAACTCTTCATGCTTTTATGAGCTTTGACGCATTTACGCAATTACGTTATAATAGCAGACGCTATGCCTGTAGTATGTATCGCCAACCAGAAAGGTGGTGTCGGGAAGACCACTACCGCCGCAGCCCTGGCCCAGGGCCTCAGCGAGCGCCGGAAACACGTGCTCCTGGTGGACTGGGACCCCCAGGCCAACCTCACCATCAGCCTGGGAATTAATCCGGAGTCCCTGACCACCACCATTTACGATGTTCTCATGAGCGTCATCAGGAACAATGGCAAGATTTCAATGCGTGATGTCACCATCCCCACTTATGACGAGAACATCGATATCGTCCCGGCCAACGTCGAGCTTTCGCAGGCGCAGCTTGACCTGGTTAATGTCTTCACCCGCGAGCTTATGCTCAAGGAGATGCTCCAGCCGGTAAAAGCCGAGTACGACTACATTCTCATCGATTGCCTGCCGAGCCTGGGACTGCTAACTATCAACGCCCTCGCCGCCGCCGATAGCGTCCTCATTCCGCTCCAGGCTGACTACCTGGCGATGAAAGGGCTGTCCCAGCTTATCAGCACCATCCTCCGGGTGCAGGAAAGGATTAATCCCGGACTCGAGATACTCGGCATCGTTTTTACGATGACCAACCCGCGCACGCTGCACAGCCGCGAAGTCATCGAGGTGACCAAGCGGGCTTTCGGCGATAGGATCAGAGTCTTCGACACAACCATCCCCATCAGCGTCCGGTTTAAAGAGGCCCCCGCCGCCGGCATGTCCATACTGACCTACGCGCCCAGGTCCGAAGGGGCGGATGCCTACAGATTACTTGCGAGAGAGGTACTTCATGAAAAGGGCTAGGATAACCGAGGAGCTAGCTTACGGGACGGCCCTGGACCGCCTCACTGGCGTGGTACGTCCCGCCGAGGGGACCCCGGAACCCGCCCCAACGCCCCGGCCGGTCGCCATGCCGAAATCGGCCACCATCAAGCTGTCGGTCTTTCTCAACCGCGAAGAGGACGCCTACCTCGAAGCCCTGGCCTCCACCGCCAAGTTCACCGGCGGCAAGAAGCTCTCCAAGACGAAGCTCATCGAGGCCATGGTGAGGGCGTTCCGCAAGACCAACGTGGATGTGCGGGGCGTGAAAGACCTGCAGGAGCTCATCGACCGCATGAGCACCCAGATAAGGCAGTAGACCTCTCCGGGGCTAAAATATCGATTCTGGGCGTTCTGGCAGGGATTCAGGTAATGGACCGGGAACTAATCCGGTTGAAAAGATTTCAGCCCACCCTTATCCGCCCCGCCGGTTCCGCCACCACCTCCCCGATAATCACCGCCTCAGCAACACCCTTTTCGTGAAGGGTTTTTAATAACCTCGGCGCTCTCCGGGCCGGGACGGCTATGAGCAGACCACCGGACGTCTGCGGATCGAAAATGATATTCTGCATGTACCGCGGCACTTTCTTACCGATGTCCACGATTTCCTTGCGGTAGTCCCGGTTGCGCTCCACCGCGCCCGGGACGAAGCCCTTGGCCGCGTACTCTTTCGCCTCGGGAAAGCAGGGGACGGCTGCCGCATTGATGACCATCCCCACGCCGGTTCCCTGAATCATCTCGGCGGCATGGCCGAGCAGTCCGAAGCCGGTGATATCCTTACAGGCGTTCACGCCTACCTCCAGCATCGCCTCCGAGGCCGCCCGGTTGAGCGTGGTCATGGACTTCACGATTCTGGCTATGGCCTTTTTGCTGGCCGCGCCGTGTTTTATCGCCGTGCTGATGATGCCCGTCCCCAGCGGCTTGGTCAGGATAAGCCTATCGCCAGGTTTGGCGCCGGTATTATGGACGACCTTATCGGGTCGGATGGTACCGGTCACCGCCAGGCCGTATTTCAGCTCGGGGTCGTCGACGGTATGGCCGCCCAGCAAAATCACCCCGGCCTCGTGCATCTGGTCTAGTCCGCCGCGGAGGATATCCCTCAGGATGGAAATATCCATGGTCTCCCGCGGGAAGCAGACGATGTTCAGCGCCGTCAGCGGGCGCCCGCCCATCGCGTAGACGTCGCTCAGGGCGTTGGTCACGGCGATGCGCCCGAAGTCGTAAGGGTCGTCGACAATCGGCGTGAAGAAATCGACCGTCTGCACCAGGGCGAGGTCATCAGAGATTTTATAAACGCCGGCATCCTCGGCCCGCTCCATCCCGGCGATGATATTGGGGTCGGACTGGAATGGCAGGCCGGCCAGCGCTTTAGCGAGGTCGCCCGGACCTATCTTGCAGGCTCAACCCGCGCCGTGAACGGTCTCGGTGAGGCGTTTTTTCGCCGTCCCTTCCGCCATTCCTCTTACCTCCGCATCTCCGGCTTGATAGACCGCCGTGCGATGCCATAAAATGATAGCATAAATAGTCGTTTGACACTAAATTATTCCCCGCTCTTCCATTCGATGATAGACCAGAAACCCGAAAAGACCTACCGGCAGACCGATGTACCCGCCGGTATCGAGAGTCTCCGGCTGGACATCTCCGGCCACCGCGTCCACTGCCTCCGGATTGGGAAAGGCCCTCCGGTGGTATTTATTCACGGCGGTGCCAGCGATTCTCGCGACTGGCTCCCCGTCATGGCCGCCGTGTCCGGCCGCTACGCCTGCTATGCCCCCGACCTCATCGGCTACGGGCAGAGTGAAAGGAAAAAGGAGGGATATTACCTTTCGGATTTCAGCGATTTCCTGGTTGAGTTCATCGACTCGTTCGACATAAAAAATCCCGTACTTGTCGGGCATTCTTTCGGGGCCAGGGTATGCCTGGAGGCCGCCCTGCGCCACCCGGGGCGGTTCAGCGGAATCGTCCTGGTAGATGCCGCCGGGCTGGGTAAGGTGACCCGGTTCGGCTCTTATCTCATGACGTTTTTCTGGCTGGCCCGCAAATTGACGCGCCGCCCCCAGCCTTACCCCCGGTTCCTTACCCGGGAAGGAGAAAATACCGACTGGCTCTGTTCAGGGGAACTGCCACGTATCACGGCGCCGACTCTCCTCGTCTGGAAACAATGCGACCCCTACCTGCCCGTTTCCCTCGCCCGCCGGGCGGCGAAACTGATTCCCGGGGCGCAGCTTATCGAGGTGCCCGGCTTCGGACACGCCCCGCATAAACAGGACCCGGATGGGTTCAATCGACTTCTGTTCGAATTCCTGAATAGCGCCGGCTTTTGCCATTAACATATGCCTCGATATATAATACAACGAGACTTTTTTACTGAAGGAAAGCGGGGGCAAGGCGATGGTCGAGGAATTCGTGGTCGTCAGCGATCTTCAGAAGAGCTTTAACGAGCATAAAGCCGTCGACGGCGTTTCTTTTTCTGTCCACAAGGGTGAAATCTTCGGACTGCTGGGCCCCAACGGTGCCGGCAAGACCACGACCATCCGCATGCTATCAACAGTCCTTGTTGCCGACGGCGGCGAAATCACCATCGGGGGGCACTCCATGCAGCGGGAGTCCGCGGCCATCCGCAGTATCATCGGGGTCTGTCCGCAGGAGCTGGCGCTTTACGATGACCTTTCCGCCCTCGACAACATGGTCTTTTTCGGCCGCATGGCCGGGATGACCGGTCTGGAAGCGAAGGAACAGGCCATGGCCAATCTCAAACTCATGGGGCTGGTCGACCGGGCCAAAGGCAAAGTGGCCAAGTTCTCCGGCGGTATGAAGCGTCGCATTAACCTGGCTATCGCCCTCATGGGCAACCCCCAGCTCGTCTTTCTCGACGAGCCCACCGTCGGCATCGACCCGCAGTCGCGGAACCATATCTACGAGAATATCCTGGGACTTCAAAAGAAAGGCATGACCATCCTGTATACTACCCACTACATGGAGGAAGCCGACCGTCTCTGCAACCGCGTCGCCATCATGGACGGCGGGAAGATTATCGCCATGGACACTCCCCATCAACTTAAATCGCAAATCGGCCCGCCGGAGAAGGTCACGCTGGAGGAAGTCTTCCTGCGCCTGACCGGGCGGAGCCTGCGGGACTGACCCCGATATGAAAAGGGCCTTATACATCACTCTCAATGAAGTACGCCTGTACCTGCAGGATAAAGGCGACCTCGCTTTCAGCCTGCTGCTGCCCATCGTGACCTTTGCCCTGATTTACGGCGCCTTCGGGGGCCGCACCCTCTTCGAGGCCACCGCCCGTGTTGTAGATGAAGACGGCGGTGCTTATGCTACCGCTCTGGTGCAGCGACTGGACGCCGCCGACGGCATCAGCATCGAAACTCTCACGTCTTCCCAAGCCGAAGACAAGCTCGACAGGTCAGACGTACTGCTGGTACTGTACATTCCTGCAGGCTTCTCGGAGTCCCTGTTGTCCGGGGGAAAGTCCCAGCTCGTCTTCAAGCAGCGCGGCAACGGCGGGCAGGAGGGACAGATTCTCGCCAGCATTGTCCGCGGCGTCGCCGAAGACATGAACCAGGAGTTCCAGGTCCGCGCTGATGTCGCGCAAAACGTTGAGGGAAAAGGCGTCCCGGAAGAGCGTATCGGTGTTGCCGTGGAAAAGTACCTGGAAGAGGAACGCCAGCAGCCCTTCGTGGGTGTCGCCGAGGAGCTGGTGGGCGGCAGCGCCGACGTTATCAACCAGTACCTGCCCGGCATCGTGACCATGTACGTCCTCTTCGCCCTGAGTCTGAGCGCCCGCGTTATCGTCGAGGAGCGCCGCAAAGGCACTCTGGAGAGATTGCTGACCACGCGCCTCAGCACCGGCGAGCTCTTTTTCGGGAAATTCCTGGCCGCGGTCGCCAGGGGTTTTGTACAGACACTAATACTGCTGGGACTTTCTTATGCTGTCTTTCAAATGTTCACGCCGCTGACTTTCCTTGAATCCCTTCTCATCATCCTCATCTTTACCGCCGCCTGCTCGGCGCTGGGACTCATCGTAGCATCGATTGCCCGCTCCGAGGACGCCGCCAACTGGATAGGCGTCGTCTTTACCATGTTCATGGTCATGCTCGGCGGCACTTTCTTCCAGGTGACGGAGGATTCAATATTACATACTATGGGGCGGGTGTCGATAAATACCTATGCCAACGATGCCCTCCGGAAGGTCATCGCCGAAGGGGCTTCCCTGGGGGACATCACCATACCACTGGTAGTGTTGGGAGGTGTCGCGGTGGTCGGACTGATTATCAGCCGGCTCGTCTTCAGGGCCGTGCCGGGGGGCAAGTAAAGAGCCATGAAAGACCTGAAACATGTCTGGTTCATCGCCCTGAAAGACCTGAAAATCTTTACCCGGGACCGCGCCTCGGTGTTCTTTTTCGTCGTTTTCCCGTTCCTCTTTATCATCCTGTTCAATTTTCTTCTGAGCGGTGTCGGCAGCGAGGACGAAAGGCTGGAGATGCACGTGCTCACCCGCGAACCAGCCGGAGGTCTGAGCTACCAGATAATCGGCACCATCGAAACCAGGGACGAGTCCCAGCTCGGACCGGGACAGCCGAAAATAGTCTGGGACAGAGACTATGATGCTGCCCGTCAGGCCGTCGACGACGGCGACTTGGCCGGCTTTCTGGCCTTCCCGGTCGATTTCACCGCGGCCCTGACGAGCGGGAAGCCGACGGAGCTGGAAATCTTTGCCGATGCCGCCAACGTTAACGTCCGGGCGGCCCTGAACGGGCTGGCCGGCGCGATATCGTCACAGATAGGCGCCGACAGGATTATCATTAACGCCAGCATCGCCCTCCTGGTAGAGAGTGGCGCCCTGGCTCCGGACACGGAAAGTGTCAACCGGGCAGTGCAGCAAATGATGACCGATATCATCACGGCGGGGGCCTCCGGAGCACCAGAGACGTATATCACCTTCCGTACGGAGAAAGTCGGCGACGTGGAGGCGGTGAACCCCGCTAATTTCGTCATTCCCGGTTACCTGGTCATGTTCGTTTTTTTTGCCGCCGCCGTCGGCTCCGAATCAATTGTCAGGGAGCGCAAGAACAATACCCTGGAGCGCCTCCTCGCCACATCGGTCTCCCGTGAGTCCATCCTGGGCGGCATCTTCACCGGGTCGATAATCAAAGGACTGGCCCAGATAATCATCTTCTGGGGAGTGGGCATCCTGGCCTATAACGTCGACCTGGGACTATCTCCGTCGGCCGTTATTATCCTCTCTTTCCTCATGGTTATCATGTCCGCGGCATTTTCCGTGATGCTGGCCACGATTGCCCGGACGCAGCGGGCCGCCGCCTCGCTGGCGGTCATCACGTCGCTAACGCTGGCGCCCCTGGGCGGCTGCTGGTGGCCTTCCTTCCTCTACCCGGACTGGCTCCAGAACATCGCCAAGGTGACGCCGCATGCCTGGGCGACGACCGGCTTTAATAAGCTCATGCTTTTCGGCGCTGATTTCAGCGCAGCGGTGCCGGAGATGCTCGCCCTCATAGTCTTCACCATTATCTTCGGGGGAATCGCCATCTGGCGGTTCCGGACCAGCGCCACGTGAGGTGACAGCCATATGAAGATGCAAATTTCTCTCGAAGAGGCCAGGCGTAAAGTCCTGGAGTATATGCGGCAGGGCCGCCACTGAGGGCCTTCCGTCCTGCAGGTCATGTGGGAAGCTTACGGATTGAAAAACCAGGACCTTCTCTGGGCCAGCCAGGCGTTCCAGGGCGGGATAGCGGGCCAGCAGTCTGCCACCTGCGGAGCGGTAGCTTCAGCGGCGGTATGCCTGGGACTGAGGCACCGTTACCCTTCTTCCGGGGAGAAGGCCGAAAAGGAGCGCCAGGCCGTCTATAAAGAAGCTAAAAAGCTGGTCGGGGATTTCATCGAAAAATACGGAGCGGTCACCTGCATTGGGCTTCTCGGCATAGACCTCTCCGATGAGGAAGCGAGAAAAAAGGCCAGGGATGAGGGCCTTTTCGAGCGGAAGTGCCAGCAATACCTGCTCTTCGTTATCGATAAGCTCTACGGACTGGAAGAGCGGCGGAGATCTCCGGAAAAGGCCGGGTAGCTAGCGTAATTGTCGCTCACTGCTAGTTGTTGTGGATGACGTAATGCTCCGTGCCGCCGATGACGGTCTTGCTGCGTACGGACATTATCAAATAGACCAGGTTGAAGTTATCCGTCTGGGTCGGCAGGTCGATTTGCGCCTGGGTGTCGTCGGCGTGGAGCAGGCCGCTGGCCCAGGAAATGCTGAAAGTATCGATATCGACGCCGGACTTGCTCATTCCCACGGACTGCGAGTTCCACGTGTTAGCGGTGCCGAAGCCATCATCCAGGGCGGTGTTGTTGAATATCAGCTGGTCACCCGAATAGATGTTGTCACCCTCGCCGACGAAGCAGGTCAGCTTGGCCGCTTCCGTCTCGCCTTCGATTTGTTCGGGGACGATGAAACCAGTGATAGTCCCGCCCGGCGAACCGTCCCGGTCGAAGTCCAGGTTCTCATTACCCTTGCTGTAGGAGAAATAGTCCCAGAGATAAAGCTGACGCCCCGCCGTAGACTCGCTGTGGTAGATGATGACCAGCGACCAACCCGCGTAGGCAAGCTCGTAACTGGTCCCGGCCGGCGTTGCTGACACGCTCCCGACTGTGTAGTCTCCATTACCGATTGGGTCGTCACCGGCGTTCCGGTCGGAGTGCGCCTTTACCAGGTCCGTGACGTCCGCGCGGCAGGCATAGGAGTATTGCCCCCTGGTTTTGTTGCCGATGAGCTGGGATACCAGGGCGTTGACCGT
>MGNQ01000053.1:68460-68810 GCA_001796865.1 Chloroflexi bacterium RBG_16_56_11 | reverse complement strand
GGCGGTGGTGTCGGGAGTGCCGGTAATCAAGGCGAAAGCGATATCATCGAGATAAGCGTATTCACCGCTTCCGGAAAACCCGTCCAGATAAATCCTTATTTTGAACTGGGAGGTCAGGTAGGCTTCAGGTATTATGTAGTAGTAATACTGGTTGGTGCTGCCGAGATCGTCGGCAAATGCGGTGATAGCATTGCTCCAGCTCACGCCGTTATCACCGGAAAACTGGAATTTCAGGGCATCATCGCTCTCCAGTGTACCCCCTTCTGATTGCTCCCACTCAACTATCGTCTGGCCCGGCGGTCTTGAACTCAGGTTGAGGCTGTTTTTCAGTGTAAACGTCTTCTGCGCGC
>MGNQ01000053.1:68165-68430 GCA_001796865.1 Chloroflexi bacterium RBG_16_56_11 | reverse complement strand
CGAACTCGCCGGAAGAAATAGTCCAGCCATAGTTAACCTCGGCATATACCATCGATATGTCGACATCCGGACTCAGGTCATTGGTGTAGACACCGAATTGCTGGAGCTCGGTGGCCGATGCTACTCCGTTTATCTCATCAACTGTCCAGGCCGAGCCGGTGGCCGGATTGGTGGTCCAGGAATAAGAATAAGTTGTCCAGGTGCTCGTAGGGTCGATGCTTGAGCCGTTGTAACGGTTCCCGTTGACTTTAACCGACGCGCGGAT
>MGNQ01000053.1:67069-68076 GCA_001796865.1 Chloroflexi bacterium RBG_16_56_11 | reverse complement strand
GTAAATAAATCGTAGCCACCGCCCGACTCCGAAACGCCGGTAACGTAATCGACATCGTCCGGGGTCGTCTCATCGACATCGTCCCAGTAAGGCGAAGTGTTCCAGGTACCGCTGGTATCTCCGTCCCCGGTCGGCACTCTGGTCTGGTTACTCCGGTCCCAGTTCGTCCAGTTGCTGCTGGTGTCCGGCCCCCAGAAGGCCGTGGAAAAGCCGCTGCTGAAGAAACCCGACCAGTAAAGCCAGGCTTTGCTGATGTAGGCGTCTTGGGGCAGGCTGGTTAGCGCCGTAGTGCTGGACGGCCATAAATAATCACGGTACCTGCCGTCCTTGGGGGTGGTCTCATCCGTCATCAGGGAGTTGCCGATAGCCACGTAGTCGCCGGGGGTGGACACGTACATGCTGGCCAGCTCGGAACGTGAAGTATAAGCTTCGACCTCCGTGCCGCCGGCTTCCGAGTGGAGCTTGTAGAACCGGGTATCGATATCCCAGGATATAGGAATGTCGACGCTGAGCGGGCCGGACGTGACCATCCAGGCAATGGCGTTGGGCCGGGCCGTCGGACTACTGCTGTCATATTTAAATGTAATCTCCGCGGATTGTGGGAAATCACCCGGGTCCAGGTCGGCCGGGGGTAAATCGGTAAAGAAAATAGGGTCGAGCGAAAAGTCCCAGACGACTGCCTGGCCGCCCGGTCGTTCTTCGACGGTCTCCACATATCTGCCCTGGGTATCGCCGAAGGTGGCCAGGTTGCATCCGTTGTCGTAGGGAAAAGCGTACGGCAGCCAGATGCCTATGGAAGAGACCGACATATTATCGGGGGTGTCCACGGCGGGGTAAAAGTCTATCTTAATGCGGTAATCGTCGTCGTCCAGCGGCGTGCCGGAGACCACCAGCCGGTTCGTCGTATTATCGCTCAGCGGCCTCTCGATGATTGCCCTGGCCGCGGCCGGCGTGAGTATCAGGTCGTCCAGTGTGATGTTGCTCGGCATCCAGATGTTCTGGATGGT
>MGNQ01000053.1:56095-67056 GCA_001796865.1 Chloroflexi bacterium RBG_16_56_11 | reverse complement strand
TTGGTCGTGACCTGGTTTATCGGGTCTTCGAGCGTGTAGGTGGCAATTGAATCGAAGTCGTAGTTATAGTTTTCGTTGCCGTATAGAGCTTCCAGGCCGTCGAATTTTATCTGCCACATGGCGTCCTCGATACCGGCGTCGGCGGCGTAGTACCTGTCGGTCTTGTTCTCGTACTGGACGCCGCTTTTCAGGGCTGTACCGGCGTGGTCCAGCACGGGGACCAGAGTCAGGCTACCGATTACCAGCAGGACAAGGACAATAACGAGAGCCTGGCCCCTCTCCCGGGAGCGGCCGAGTCCTGATATGAGCTTCAATTTATCTATCATATGCCGTCCGTATACGCTAGAGATTCGGTCTGGACGTAATTTTATCCACCTTGGAGACGTTAATGGTCTTGCCTCCCTCCGTCAGGCTGCTGGTGATTTTCAGGGTCAGCACGCCGTTGGAAGAGACGCAATAGGTCAGGTCCTCGGCCGGATTGATATAGTTGGCTATCAGAGTTATCGATGGGAGTCCGGCATCCACCGTAATATTACGACTGAGGGCGTTATTATTTATGGAATATACAACCTGGCTTGATGAGTTGTCCCAGGTAACCCACTGGAGGGTTAGCGGAAAGCCCGCGGGGCCGCTGGGTTGTATTGTCTGCGCCATCTGCATATCGGCGGTTATCCAGTGTATGGCGTTCAGCGTCTGCCGGTCGGCGGTGATGTAGTTGTCGTTCCGGGCGGTCTGGTTGATAAGCTGGGCGTTGGCCATGGTTGCCCCCAGGCTGATGATGCTGACGATGAGGAGCGACACCACGGCCTCGATTATGCTGAAGCCCCCATCTTTTCTACGCCGGATAATAAACCTGAAAGTCTTCATCGGTCTGTCTTATAAGTCTCCAGGGCATATACCACGCTGCCGGCGTGGCTGACGGCGACGGTTATCTTCTGGAGGCTGCCGTTTTTTTCGGGTTCAACGGTTATCGCGGGAGTGTAACCCAGGTACTCGGATTGAATGGTAAGGTTGTCCGTGTAGGAAGCAGCAAAGCCCTGTTTCTTTATCTGCTCCATGAGGTTCTCCGCCATGACTTTGGCCGTAGCCCTCTCACTGGCCGTAGCGCGGGCGGTCGAAGTGGTCGCCAGGGCGCTGAGAAAGGCCACGCCGATAATACCCATGAGGGCCAGGGATACTATCGTCTCCAGCAACATGGCTCCTCTTTCACGCTTCTTCATCTAATATCGCCCCCGGAGGGTGAATGGCGGGTACCCAGAAAGAATTGGTGGGTACCTACCAGACGGTGTAAAAGTTCACCCTAAAAGTATTATTTTCTAGCGGATGCCGGGTGTAAATAGTATATTTGTCACCCCGGCGTTCATTACTAAAGTAATCGTGACCGAGTTCATCAGGCCTTTAATGAGTTCACAATGGGCGTTTTCAGGAAGGCCTTCACCACCGCCGGGTCGAATTGGCTGCCGGAGCACCGCTTTATCTCGGTAATGGCATTGCCGTTAGCCATGGCGGTCCGGTAGGGGCGGTCGGACGTCATCGCGTCAAACGAATCAGCTACAGCCAGGATGCGGGCGCCCAGCGGGATATCATCACCGGAGACTCTCTGGTTCGGTCCGCCGTCGTAGCTGTCATGGTGATGCCTGATGACCGCCACGATTTTATCGTTAACCAGCGGCTCGACTATCCCCGGACCTATACTGCAGTGAGTCAGGATGTAATCGTACTCTGATGGCGTCAGCACTCCCGGCTTGTTCTGGATGCTCGAATCTATCCCTATCTTGCCGATGTCGTGGAGGAGGGCGGCCCAGCGGAGGTTCTCCAGTTCCTCTCTGTCGAGCCCCAGTATCTCCCCGGTATCAACCGCGATTTTGGTCACCCGGCGCGAATGGCCGGCGGTATACCTGTCTTTGGCTTCCAGCGCGCATACCAGCGATTCCACGGCGTCCATGAAGAGCCGCTGCAACTCCCTGGCCTGCTCTTCAACCTTTCCTTCCAGTCCCTGGCGTTTTTCTTTGAGGGTCAGCTCCAGCTTTCTCTTCTCCAGGACAGTCTCAATGCTGGAAACCAGTTCGTTGACATCAAACGGCTTGGTAATGTAGTCCTGGGCTCCGTTTTTCATGCAATTTACTATCGCTTCAGGCTCGACGACGGCCGTGGCCATCACCACCGCCGTGTCCGGGAAAGAGTTTTTAATATCGGGCAGGAAATCTTTACCGGACTTACCGGGCATCATGATATCCAGGATAACGAGGTCCGCTGGTTTTTCACGAAGGTGGTTCCATGCCTCCTCGGCGTTGGCGGCTTCACGGCAAAGGAAACCTCCCAGGGTCAGGCATTTATTCAGGCTTCTCCTCACCGTTTTTTCGTCATCGACAATCAAAATCGTTTCTCTGGCCGTCGCCGTAACCATTTTTCTAGTTCCTTTCCTGCCGTAAATGCTATGTTGCCACCGGTATCCTGACCGCGAAGGTGCTGCCTTCGTTTACCTTCGTCCGGACGTCTATTTTCCCGCCGTGCTTTACCACGATACCGTAGCAGATGCTCAGGCCGAGTCCGGTCCCTTTGCCAATTTCTTTGGTCGTAAAGAAGGGATCGAAAATCCGGGGCAGGACATTTTTCTTGATGCCGCCGCCCGTGTCGCTGAAAATAATATCGATGTTGTCATCAACCCGCTTCGTCATCACGGTCAGTGTACCGGGATTGTTCGTTTCCTTGATGGCGGCTTCGGCGTTCAGGATGATATTCAGGCACACCTGTTGAAGCTGGAACTTATCGATGGCGATTCTGGGCAGGTCCTCCTGGAGTTGCGTCACCACGCTGATATTGCTGGTCTTTTCCTGGTGCTCGCGCAGTCTCAGCACCTCCCGGACCACCTCGTTGGCGGATGCATGGCCGTTTTCGAAATTGTTGTTGCGAGCGAAGAGCAAGACGTTTTTCACGATATCGGCCGCCCGTTTGGCCTCGTCGTAAATACACTGCAAATCTTCCTTCTGCTCGGCGGGCATGTCTTCCCGGACGAGCAGTTGCGAGAGGGACAATATCCCGGTCAGCGGATTGTTGAGCTCGTGGGCCAGGCCGGCGGCCATCTCGCCCAGTGAAGCGAGGCGGTCTGTAAGATAAAGCTTTTCCTCCTCCTCCCTTTCCTGTGATATGTCAATAAAGGTGAGGAGCAATCGTTCGTCATCCATCTGGACGATGCTACAGGTGATTATTTTTTCAATCCCGCCTACCAGGTATCTGAACTCGAGGGTGTTGTTCGCTTTCTGGCCCAGCAGTACGGCCATATACAGGTTCGATAGCTTATCCCGTGGAATGATGTCGCTGATGGGTTTATTCCCGATAGCGCGTTTGCTGATGTGGAAGATATCATAAAAGGCCTGGTTGGCCAGGATAATCTGGTCGTTACGGTTGATAACGAGGACACCTTCCGGCATGGTGGCCAGGATGCTCTCCACCAGCCGGTTCTGGTCGTTCAGCTTGACCTCCATCTCTTTCTGTTCCGTTACGTCATGTTCTACATCTATATAAGAAATGATCTGTCCCTTCTCGTTATAAAGGGGCGACAGCCGGCAGTGGCAGTAAATGGCGGTGCCGTCCTTCCGCTTTTTTCGGGCGGTGCCGCTCCAGACCCTGCCGGAGTTAACGGTTTTCATTATCTGGCGCGATGTCTGCTCGCGTAGAGGTTTGAAGTTGAACAGGCCGAGGCTTTTGCCCATGGTTTCTGAAGCGGAATAGCCGAACATTTTTTCGGCGGCCTCGTTCAGATAGGTAATCTTAAAGTCGAGGTCGGTGACTATGGTGGAATCAGATACCTGCTGCGTTACCGAACTGAGAAGTCTCAGCCGCTCTTCGGTCTTCTGCTGCTGGGTGATATCGGTGTTGAGGACAATCAGGCACGGCTCGCTTCCGATATTTATGAGCTCCGCGGATACCAGGCCCGTGCGGATTTCACCTGACTTCGTGCGGAACCGGACGCGCTCGTTTTGGACCTGTTCGCCAGCCTGCAATCTCCGTATTATCCCTTTTCTCTGGTCCGAGTCCGTCCAGATATTCAGGTCTAAGGCGCTTCGCCCGATTATCTCTTCCCGGGTGTAGCCTTTATCGCGGATGAAGCCTTCATTCACTTCGATGAACACCGAATCGCTGAGCCGGCTAATCGAAATCGAGCCGGGGCTGGTATTGAAAGCCTTGGAAAACTTTTCCTCGGACTCCCTCAGGGCTTCCAGCGCCTGCTTCCTCTCGGTGATGTCGGTGGCGACAATAAGATAGTATGGTTCGTTGCCTATTTTTATGGTATCCGTCGATGATAGCCAGGTACGGATTTCACCCGATTTCGTGCGGAGGTGGAACTCGACATGTCTCATTTTGCCCTGACCGGCGAGGAGGCCGGCTATCAGGGCATGCTCTTCCTCGTTGGCCCATAAACTAAAGTCGCTGACTTTACGGCCGAGTAGCTCTTCGCTGGTGTAGCCTGAGAACCTGGTGAAGCTCTCATTGACCTCGACGAACCTTCCGCTTTCCACGTTCACGATAGCCATTAAATCCGGGCTGGTGTGAAAGGCTCTGGAAAATTTGTCTTCCGATTCCTTTAAAGCCTGTTCGGCCAGCTTACGCTCGGTGATGTCCAGGGAATTGACCAGCAGGTACTGCAACTCGCCGCGGTGTGTGACCGGCGCCCAGTGCATTTCTATCCAGTAAGTTTCCCCGGTCTTTTTCCGGGCCATTACTTCGGCCTTGCCCTTCCGCTCCATAGCCACCTTGAAGCTTTCGGAAAAGGTCTCCCGGTCTTCGTCCGTCCACCAGGGATACGGGGCCTTGAGGCCGGTTACTTCATTCAAGGTCCAGCCGTTGGTTTCCTCCCAGGACGGATTGACATATCTGATCGAGGTGTCCGGGTTGATAACCACCACGGCGTGCGGGGCGTTTTCCAGCAGGCTCCTGATGAATTTCTGGCTTTCCAGGAGTTTTTCCTCCGCCAGCTTACGCTCGGTGATGTCGTGGGCGATGATACGTACCGCTACCGCCTGGCCGCTAGCATCGTACGCTATGGTGCAGTTCATCTCCGTCCAGATTATCCTGCCGTCTTTGCGGAGCCAGCGCAGGCTGGTGTGGTAGTTTTCCGCTGGTTTTTCCTGGCCTGCCCGCCGCTCCTCCTGAGCTATGGCAGGCGGGTGCTGGAAACCCCAGAAGGCATCCACGTCTTCCGGGTGGATGCATTTCAGCAGGAGCTCCCCGTCGGTGTACAGCTCCTCCTGGTGATATCCGATAACCTGGTATGAGGAAGGGCTCACGTATTCGAACTTCAGCGCCGGCACGAGCCGGAGGTGCAGTATCACGTGGCCGGAATATTCCGCTATCAGCCCGTGTATGCGGCTATCATCCACCGGATGCCGCCCGGGACGGCGCGATGCAGCCTTCGTCCCTTCGCCGGAGACCGAACCGGACGCTGCTTTATCGCGGGTAAGTGCGGTCTTCATAAAAGAGCTTCCCTTCCCGCCTTTCTTTTCATTTCGGGTACCAATATATCATCGCCCCGGTAAATATTTGATTAATATCCTGCTTCGTTATGTAAACGATGTGTAAAAATCGCCCGGACTCACCGGGTTAATAGTCAGGGGTATTTTTGACACGGCAATCGACCATGGTACATAATGACCCTGTCCGGCCGTCTTACGGTCCGGCTGATCGAATGAGCGAAAATCCCATCGGTGACGACCGCCAGTACCCCGCGCTCCCCATGGTGGGAGTCGGTGCGGTGCTGGTCAGGGGAGGGTGTCTGCTCATGGTCCGGCGGGCCAGGGAGCCGGGCCGGGGAAAATGGAGCGTCCCGGGCGGCCGGGTGGAGCTGGGCGAAACTCTGGCTGAAGCCGCGCGGCGGGAAGTCCGCGAAGAATGCTCGGTCAATGTTGAAATCGGGGGCGTCCTGGATGCCACTGACGCCATCGTCCTCGACCCCGACGGGCGCGTCCGCTATCATTACGTGCTGGTGGACTTGAAGGCCACCTACCTGGACGGCGAGCTCAAGGCCCGCTCGGACGCCGATGCCTGCCGGTGGATTCCGCTAGAAGAAGTCGCGGCGCTGGATATTCCCGACTCATTGCGGTCCGTCCTGAAACGGAACAGTATAATATAAATGCCCGGTGGAACAGGAGGCATTTTGCCGAACACTATCATTTTACCCCAGCTTGCCTGGCATGGTGAGAAAGAGCTGAAAATAGACCTCCCCGCCAGCTGGCAGGTTGAAATCTGCAACATGGCGGGACATGACCGCCCCAGAATGAAGTCGCCGGAAATTAAAAAAGCGGTTGCCCATCCCATCGGCCTCCCGCCCCTTCGCGAATACGCCCGCGGGAAGAAAGAGGTCGTCATCGTCTTTGACGACATGGCCAGGGTGACCCGCGTGGCGGAGATTGTGCCCCACGTCCTGGGCGAGCTGGCCGCCGCCGGTATTGAAGACCACCGGATTCGCTTTATCGCCGCCTGTGGCTGCCACGGGGCGATGCACCGTCTGGACTTCGTCAAGAAACTGGGGGAAGACGTGCTGGCGAGGTTCCCGGTCTACAATCATTCCCCTTTCGCCAACTGTGTCTATGTCGGTACGACCATGCGGGGCACAAGGATTTGCATTAACGCCGAGGTCATGAAGTGCGACCTCAAAATAGGTGTTGGGTCTATCGTGCCGCATATCATGGCCGGGTTCGGCGGCGGTGGGAAGCTGGTCCTCCCCGGGGTGGCCGCCTATGATACCATCGTGGCGCTCCATGCGCCGGAGAAGGCGGTGAAAGACACCATAACCGGCATGGGCGCTATCGAACACAATCCCCGGCGCCGTGACATCGACGAGGCCGTGAAAATGGTCGGGCTGGACATTAAAATCGATGCCCTCGTTAATACCCGGGGCGAGACGGCCGCTATCTTCGCCGGCGACCCCGCTCCGGCCTATGCCGCCGGGCTCGCCGCGGCCAGGGCACACTACCTGACCCCGGCGGCCAGGGACAAAGACGTCGTTATCGCTAACACCTTCGCCAAGGCCAACGAGGCCATCTCCGGGCTGCTCATCGCGTTTCCCTCGGTGAAAAAGGCCGGAGGCGATGTCGTCCTCATCGCTAACGCCCCGGAAGGCCAGATAACACATTATCTCATGGGACCTTTCGGGAACAGTATCAGGGGAGAGCTCGGACTTCAGATGAGACCCCCGGAGAATGTCCAACGGTTGATTATTTTCAACGAGTACCCCGAAGTGTCGAGCCGGAACTATCTTGAAGATACGGACAAGGTGGTTATGGTAAACAACTGGGGTGACGTGCTGAAACTTCTTGAAAACGGACACGGCCCCAGGACGAAGGCGGCCGTCTATCCCAACTCCGATATCCAGTACAGCACCGGTTAGGCCGGTCCCCTGAGCTCGGAAATATTCCTGATTATCCGGTCCGGTCTGGCCTTACCGGGTGTTGACAAACCCGTGCCCTTTCCGTCCACCCATACGGCGTAGATTCCCAGCCGCCGGCACGGAGCGATGTCCCTCTCGAGGTCATCCCCCACCATCCACGTGTTTTCCGCCCGGACGCCCAGTTTCTCCAGCGTGTAATGGAAGACCCGATTGTCCGGTTTGCCACAGCCGAACTCTCCCTCAACAAGGATGGAATCGAAAAACGGCTCCAACCCGAACTTTCGAATCTTGGCGCGCTGCATCTCCGACCCTCCGTTGGTTATCAAGGCCATCCTCAGGCCACGCCCGCGCAGGTACTCCAGCGTGGTGGTAGCATCCGGCACGAGGGAAGCCGTTTCCTCGCGGTCGGCGCTGTAAGCGTCGGCAATCCTATCCGCCAGCGCCGCGGAGTCGAGTCCGAGATGGGAAAAGGCCAGCCGGATGACCTCGCGGCGGGCCTCGAATAGATTGAGCCGGCCGCGGCGGTGGCGCTCCGGGTCGCCCCAGTACCAGTCTCTGGCCTTGTTGATAGCTTCGAACAGTCCTTCCAATCCGGCAGCATATCGGCGGCAGATTTCCTGCCAGACCTCGTCGGGAGGGGTGTTCCAGGTAATCAGGGTATCGTCCAGGTCGAAGAGAATAGCTACCGGCACACGATTATTATGCGTTATGGGTTCAATAGTGTCAAAAAGTAAGCGTCTCGTTAAAATCCGGAGGACCGGAAAGCCAGCCGGTATGAACCGAAATACCCCGCTCTCACGCACCCCAACAAGACCCCGAGCTGATAGGCCAGGTGCTCCAGGATATAAAAGAAGAGGAAGACGGGGTAAAGCAGTTCCGGTTTTTTCACCCGGTAGTCGACGGCGGATGTATCGATGACGGCCAGACCGCCGAAGAACCAGAAGGGATACCATAAAAAGCCCAGCCCGATAATCAAAACGAGGTAATATCTCACCAGGTGGAAACAAGCAAAATAGATAAAGGAGAAGTGGGTCCGGAATGCTGAACCGGCCAGTGGCATGAACGCCAGAGATGTTTTGATCTTCCTGGATGCCGCCGACCGGTGCCACAGGTCGGCCAGGAACAACAGAGGCATGGCGGCCAGTGGATAAGGGTTCAATAGCAGGATAGCCATGGCCAGAGCCAGGAAAGAAAGTCCGGCGAAAACGGGAAAAACAAAGGTCTTTTTCTTAGCGCAGTGAGCGCGGTAGAGGCTGGCCTCGGAGGTGCCGTACTGGAAGCGGCGCCGCAGCATCTCCCCCGGGCGGTTGCGGTGCTTGTGGGCCACACTGCCGGCAGGTATATAAAGGAGACTGTAGCCAAGCTGTCTCAATCGCCAGCAGAAGTCCACGTCCTCACCCAGGCGTCTCCGACTGTTGAACCCATCGGTTGACATAAAACATTCGCGCGTGACCAGCATATTGGCTGTCGGGACATAGAAAGTAGACACGGTCTTGCCTTCCAACCGCAGTCGGTTACCCATGTTGAGCGGCGACGCGGCCGATTCGTACCGGTCGAGAAGGGTTCGCCGGCGATATCCCTCGATATAGCCCCCCGCTGCCCCCAACCCAGCCGCCTGGAAAAAGGGGACGAGCTCCCTTAGCCAGCTTTTTCCAGCGACGCAGTCGGCATCCAGGAAGGCGAAAATTTCCCCTGAGGCCCCGGCGGCCCCGGTATTGCGGGCGGCCGCCGGCCCCCCCGGTTCCGCCTGTCGGATGACCCGGATATTCGGGGAGCTGAACTCCGGCGAGAGTTCTTCCCGGGAGCCGTCGTCCACTACGATGATTTCCCGCCGGTTTCGCGGGTAGTCGAGGTTTTGTAGCGACGCCAGACATTCCCGGAGGTCCCCCGGCTGGTTGTGCACCGGGACAATAATCGAGACCGCCGGATAGGAAACAAGTTCGGCGATTGTTTCCAGTTTAAGGTAGTCTTTCGCGACGAGGGAAAGGAGCGTCCGTAAAACCCGGGCCCGGTCAAGGCCGGGATTAAGTTCATGAAAACCGGCCAGCTCGCCTCCGGTCTGGATGTGATTGAGGAGCTGGAACAATGACCTGTTTACCCGGAGCATTTTGGGCGGGTGCCGCGAAATTAGATGGAAGCCGTCGATGTCTTCCCGGAGATACGCATCACGGGCTAGAGAGAAAGCAAATCCTTTCATACGTCACGGGTCTTCAAGACCCCTTCTGCTTTCAGCATCTGGAAAAGCTGCTCGGCCAGTTCATCGGCGTCTCCCGCGAGCCTTAATCCCCGGCGCCGGGACACGCCACCCTGCAATAGCTGTAAAATACGTTCAAAAGCGGGCAGCGAGGTGTCCAGAGGCGGCACTTTGACCGGACGCGGCCTCGGATAGTCCCGGCCGGCCACCGTTAACGGTTCATTCACCAGCTCTGTAGCCGAGAGTCCCAGGTCGGCCGGAGACAGCCTTATCACTTCACGCTGCTGTCCCTCGATGAGGTTGTCCATGGAGGCGTAAGGCAGCCTTGCTTCGCTCTTCAATGTAACTACCACGGGCAGGGTAACGCCGACCTTTTCCCGGCGTCCCTGGCCGATGTCCCGTGTGGCGATGATACTATTACTCGCGGCGTCAAGCTCAAGGCCGGTGGCATAGCTGACACAGGCAAAGCCCAGCCAGCCCGCCAGCAGCGGCCCGACCAGTCCGCTGGCGGTATCCAGGCTCCGGGCGCCCGTGAGAACGATATCGGCGCCGTATAAAGTTACCAGCCTCGACAGGATTTTCGCTTTCCGGTACGCCGATAGCCCGTCCGGGCCTTCTGCATAAATGCGAACCGCCCGGTCTGCCCCTAGCGCCAATCCGTTTTTAAGGTAGCTCTCCACCCTCTCCGGGCCGATGGACACCAGGGTGATTTCCCCGCCCGTTGACTTCAAGCCCAGGGCCAGCGCCAGGGCGGCGGCGTCAGCGGGATTCAGCCGCCGGGGCAGGCCTTCCCGGAAGACCACCCTGTGTCTCAGGCCGGAACCCAGACTCAGGGCCGGGTCGATTACCTCTTTCAGGCAGACGATAATTTTCATCACTCTTCAGGTGAGGCGGCAGCATACGCCGTAGCCGCCCCGCGGGTACGACCAGTCTACTGCCCCTTTATCGCAGATAACATGGCAGGTGCCGCACTCCAGGCAGGTCTCGTAGACGACGCTCAGCCGTTGCGTAGCCTCGTCGAACGTGTAGCAGTTGGCCGGGCAGGCCCTGACGCAGGGATGTTGGTCGCAGGACTGGCAGACATCTTTGTTGATGATGATATGAGATTGCTCGTCGACTATGAACTGGGTCAGCTGGGGAAGATTTTCCACTTTCATAGCAGCGCTCTCCCAATCCTGATACCGTCAGCGGCCAGGTTCTTCAGTCCGATTTCTTTTAATGCTTCTTTCCGGGCCAGTCGCAGCAGCTTCGTCCGCGGCGTGCCGTCGACGCGGTACATCTTCTCCATGACATTCGAGATGAGGCGCGGGTAGGTCCGGGAGAGGCGGTCCAGGCGCACCAGGCCGGCGGCGTTTTTAAAGGTCTTCATGTCCTTGATAA
>MGNQ01000053.1:53689-56039 GCA_001796865.1 Chloroflexi bacterium RBG_16_56_11 | reverse complement strand
CCGGCCTCGATAGCTTCGATGGCCGTCTCGGCCGCCAGCACACCCGAGGTCATGGCCAGGTTGATGCCCTCCAGGTTGATGCCGTTAGTATAGCCCAGGCCGGCGGCGTCCCCGGCCAGCATCATCCCGTCGGTAAACACCGGTGGTATCGCTTTATAGCCCCCCTCCGGGATGAGGTGCGCGGAATACTCCAGCGGCTCGGCGCCCTTGATAAGCTTCCTGACCTGCGGGTGTTGTAAAAGCTCGTCTAGTACCTCGTAAGGGGCTTTGCCGGAGTTTTTCAGTGAATCGAGGTGCACCACCATCCCGATAGAAATGCTTTCGCGGTTGGTATAGAGGAAACCCCCACCCCGTATCCCCCCGGTCAGCCCCACGAAGCTGAAATCGGCCCCCTGGTCGCGGACAAGGTGGAAACGCTCGTTAATGACGGTCTCGGGCAGGCCCAGGAGCAGCTTGATGCCCAGCCCCGTGTTTCGGAGGTCGAGTTCTTTTCTCATTCCCGCCTTTTTAGCCATGAAAGAAAGGACGCCGTCGGCGGCAATGACGATTTTTGCCCGCAACTCGCCCTCGCGACCCTTCACGGTCACCCCGGCGATGCGCCCGTCCTGCCGGATGACATTTTCGGCGGTGCATTCGCAGAGTAATGTCGCCCCGGCCTTGACCGCCTCATCCGCCAGCCATCGGTCGAAGACCGGCCGGTAAACGGTGTAGCCGTTGTAGGTAGGCCGGTCGAAGTTCTCGCTCTCGAAGGCGAGGGAGACTGCCGATTCCGGGGTCATGAAGGCCAGCACTTTTTTGTAGACATGCCTTTCCACGGGTGCCCCCTCGGGGAAATCGGGAAACATCTCGTTCAGGACGGGTGTGTTATGCAGCAGCCCGCCGAACATGTTCTTGGCGCCGGGGTATTTACCCCGCTCGAGTATCACGACGTTAAGACCGGCGCGCGCCAGCCTGAGGGCCGCCAGGCTCCCCGCCGGCCCCGCCCCCACGATAATGACGTCAAATGATTTCGCCATTTTCTCTCGCGTGCTTGATTCTCGCTATCAACCCCGGCAGGATATCACGAAGGTCGGCGGCGGCGCCGGCGTCCGCATTCTGAAATATCGGCGCGCTGCCGTCCCGGTTGACCGTGACGATTTTCCCCGACGCCTGGATGCCTCCCACGTGGTGGCTCGAGCCGGAGATGCCCAGGGCCAGGTAGAAAGCCGGGCTGACAACTTTCCCCGTCTGGCCTATCAACCGCTCCCGGGGAATTTTTCCGCCGTCAATCACTGGCCGGGTAGTCCCGATAGACCCTCCGATGAGTCCGGCCAGCTCCTCGACCATGGGTAGAAGGTCACCGGTGGCTGCCCCCATCCCGGCCCCCACGATGGTGTCTGCCTCGGTGATATCCAGGGTCCGGTAGTCCGCTGGCAGGTACTCCAGGTGCCTTGTTTTTATCGACTCCGGGCTCAGGCGCGGCTCAATAAGTGTTACGGACACGGGACTTTTTTGGGCCGTCGGTAAAATATTCAAGACTTCGGCGTCCATGGTGACCAGCATCGTTCGGTTCGGCTGCAAGACTATTTCCTGCTCGAGCTGCCCGCCGTAAATGAGACGGTAGAACTTCGGCCTGTCCGGCTCGGATAAATCGACCCTGGTGCAGCCGGTCACGGCACTGGTTTCCAGGGACGCCGCCAGGCGCGGTGCCAGGTCCCGCCCCGCGGGTGTATGCCCCATGATGACGAGCCCCGGCCGTTCCCCGCGCAGTCTGGGTAGCAAAGCCGCCGCGCTGGCCTCGGCGGAAAAATTCCTGAAAAGCGGGTCCTGAAATCTGTAGCACGAAGCGATTCCATATTGTGCCAGCGTTACCGAGCAGTCGAAAGCACGCTCACTTAGCAGGATGGCGGTAACCTCGCCTCCCGTCTTCTCTGCCACCGACCTTGCCTCGGAGAGGAGGCCGAGGCTCAGCTTGCTGATATCTTTATCGCCGGCATATATTTCCGGCAGCACCCAGACGTTTTTTATTCCCGCGCCTCCGTTTCCCTCATTCCCGCTAGCTAGAAGCAAATTACAACAGGCGGCCTACCTTGTCGCCTTCGAGGACGGCCATGTCTGTTTTCCGCGGCGCCACGCAGTCACCGATGCGGTAAAGCTCTTTGACCTTGCCCTTGAGGGCTTTATACAGGCTGTCTTCGACGCGGCTGCCCAGGGCGTAGACGACCGAATCATGCTCGCTGAACGTATGCCACTCGTTGGAATAAAAGTTCAGGCCGTTGACAGCCAGCCCCTTTATCTCCACCACGGCGAAGTCCGGTGTGAAAGTGACGCCTTTCTGCGCCAGTCGCTGGTGGGCCAGGTAGGAGTCCTG
>MGNQ01000053.1:53250-53632 GCA_001796865.1 Chloroflexi bacterium RBG_16_56_11 | reverse complement strand
TCCGCGGTCGGCGAGGAACTCGGCCGTGGCCGTTCCCTGGTGATGGCCGTCGTTATCTATGAAAAGGACACGTTTACCTACGTCTGGCTCGTTGAGGAGCGCCTGCCAAGCATTAAAAATATTCGGGCCATCGGCGCCGGGAAGGGGGCACTCTTTAGGCACGGCGCCGGTAGCGACGATAACGGCGTCCGGGTTCTGCTCTAAGACAAATTCAACCGTGACCTCTTTATTCAGGACTATTTTCACCGGCAGCAGTTTTAGAATGTTCTCCGAGTTGCGGATGACGCTTTTGATCTCTTCACGGCCCGCCCCCAGGGCGGCGATATTTACCTGTCCGCCGGGCCTGTCCGACTTCTCGTAGAGGGTCACGTCGTGGCCGCGT
>MGNQ01000053.1:52933-53214 GCA_001796865.1 Chloroflexi bacterium RBG_16_56_11 | reverse complement strand
CCGCCGATAATCATCCCCTTTTTCTTTATCGCCGCCGGTTTCAAGGTGCCCGCCCCTTGAGTTTTTTCGTAGCCGATATGCGGATTCTGTATACAGCTGATGCCCTTGTTCAGGCCGACCCGCCCGTAGCAGCCCTGGTTGTCCGCCACGCAGAACCTGATTTCTTCCAGCCTCCCCGATTTAGCCTTATTGGCCATCTCGGGGTCGCATATCTGCGCCCGCACCATGCCTATCATGTCCGCCTGACCGTTGGCCAGCACACGCTCCGCCATGACGGGGTC
>MGNQ01000053.1:52835-52927 GCA_001796865.1 Chloroflexi bacterium RBG_16_56_11 | reverse complement strand
TCTCCCCGTACAAAAAACGGGTAAATTTACGGCTTCCTTGATGCCGGCCGCCAGGGGAATCGTGTATCCCAGCGGGGAATGCATGCTCGCCC
>MGNQ01000053.1:48946-52758 GCA_001796865.1 Chloroflexi bacterium RBG_16_56_11 | reverse complement strand
TTTCGTATCGGTCAGGGTCAGCCCGCCCTGTACCATCTCGTCGGCGCAGAGACGTATCCCTAGGGTATAGTCGTTACCGACCGTCTTCCTGACCGCCCCGATGACCTCGACGGGGAAACGCATTCGGTTTTCCAGGCTGCCGCCATAGTCGTCTTTCCGGAGATTGGTCAGAGGAGAGAGGAACTGCCGCATTAGCGAGCTGTGCCCGATTTGCAGCTCGATGCCGTCGAATCCCCCTTCGCGGACATGCCCGGCCGACCGGCTGAAAGACGCGATGACCTCCCCGATGTCCTCCGGCTCCATCTCCTTGGGCACTTCCCGGAACATGAAGTCCGCCACCGGCGAAGGCCCCCACACGGGCAGACGCGAGTTGGAGCCGTCCCCCTGAGCGCCGTTATGGTTCAGTTGCGCGAATATCTTCGTCTCGTGCTCGTGGATAGCCCGGCAGATCCTGCGGTAGCCGGGAATGACCTCCGGCCTCCAGGCGTCGATGAGCTTTTCGTAAGAGTGGTCGGTGGGATGGACGGACTGTTCCTCGGTGATGATCAGTCCCGCGCCGCCTTTAGCCCGCTCGGCCAGGTAATAAACATACCGCTCGCCGGGCAGATTGTTCTCGGCGAAGTTGGTCAGGTGGGCGGAAAAGGAGATGCGGTTGGGCACTTCTATGGGGCCAATCCGCAGCGGCGAAAAAAGGTATTTAAATTGGCCGTACATAACTTTGTCCTTCAGATGCAATTATACGCTAAGAAAGATAATTGTGAAAATCCCGGGTTTCTCTGTAGCGGGGGAAAACCTCCTGCTCACCCTGAGCCTGCCTGCGGGCCGAACCGCCCTGCGGCGGGCAGGCCTGTCGAAGGGCGATGGACTTCCCTCTATATCGGCGCGGATGCCAGGTCGTGGCTCCAGCTCACCAGGCACTCGGTGTCGGCGCGGTTCAGGTCCCGGCTGACGAAGTAGGCCACCGCCGGGCACCCGCCGTGACATTTATCGAAACGGGGGCATATCCGGCAGGACTCCGGCTCCAGGCGGCGGAAATATTTGAAAGCCGCGGCGTTTTCCCAGATGTTCTTAAAAGATGCTTCCCGGAGGTTGCCGCCGTAGAAGTCCTTTTCCTGCATGAAAGCGCAGGGGAAAACGGAACCTACGGGATCGATGCAGGCGGTCATCCGGCAGGCCCCGCAAATGTCCAGTCCGAGTCGCCTCCGCCCGTCCTGCGATATCGAGAAAAACGAGTCGCCGGTCAGTATGGTGGGGTCGTCGTTGAGCCAGGCGGAAAGTTCGCGGAGCTGCGCCGGGCTCAGTTTAAGTGTGTCCCAACTGTCCCGCGCCCGCCCCGAGGGACGGAACCGCGAGACGCGGAGCCCGGCCCCGTAGGAGAGCGCCAGCTCTTTCATCCGCGGAAGCTGCCGGAAGTTCAGCGAGGTGACGACAGTGTTGATCGATAGTGGAATATCTTTTCCGGCCAGTCGCTCGATGCCCCGGATAATCCGGTTGTAAGTGCCCTCGCCCCGGATGCGGTCGTTGACATCCGAAGTGGCGCCGTCCAGGCTCACCTGCACATTGACCAGGGGATTACCGGTAAAACAGTCCACGGCTTCATCGGTGAGGAGAGTGCCATTGGTGCTGATGCAGGTGACGATGCCTCTAGAATGGATGTACCGCAACAGGGGCAGGAAATGTTCCTTGAGCAGCGGTTCGCCGCCGCCGAAGTTGATTTCGAATACATTAAGCTCGGCCAGTTGGTCCACGATGCCCCGGCACTCCTCAAAATCGAGTTCACCCTCCGCCGCCAGGCTACTGTCCGATAGGCAGTGGATACACCTCAGGTTGCAACGGCGGGTGATTTCCCAGGTCAGGTTCACCGGGGCGGACAACGGCCAATCAGCGTACTTCATCGGTAATCACCCGGTCTTTTTTCAGTCGGTCGGTCAGCGGGTACAGGCAACGCTCGACTTTCTCGACGGGTAAGGCGGTGCGCCGGGCTACGTCGGCAGCGATGTCCCCCGGCGTCCACGTCCCGTCGAAGTGCCGGGGGTAAAGCCAGTCCCTGCTTTTGACGAAACACACCCGGTGGCGGGCCGGTAAATAAAAAAGCAACCCCCAGCTTTCTTTCCTCACCCGGACCCTGTCCGCCAGGCGGCAGGCCATGTTCAATAGACCCCGCAAACGCCGTCGATGCCCAGCTCCTCGATGACGATTTCTTCGATGACAACAGGTTCTTCGGCGGTCTCGTTTTCATTCAAGGAACGCTCTGGTTTTTCTGTGTCCATGTGGTGCTCCTGTCTCCAAGATTATCGCTAGTAGGGGTTGTGCATGACCCGCTTCATCAGGGCCAATATTTCGTCGTGGTTGAACTCTCTCGGGTTGCCCTGGCTGCAAAAATCGTTGTGATATACGTTAATGATGTGCTCCAGGTCCTTCTCCTGGAGTCCGAACTGCTCGCTGAGGTTGCCGGGGGTGATTTCCAGGTCTTTCAGCAGCTGTTCGATTTCATCGAACCAGAGGTCGGCGGCTTCCCACTCGGTCAAGCCGGTGGTATCGATGCCCATCGCCCGGGTCATCGCAGCGAGTTTCCCGACGATAGCGGGCTGGTTGTACCTTTCCCCCGCCAGCATCATGACCGCGTTTATCCGGCCGTGGTGGCAGTCTGTTAGCGCACTGACCTGGTGCCCCAGGCCGTGCACGATGCCGGCCCCGGCGCCGAAACCGATGCCAATGCCGCCCATGGTGGCCGCCCAGCACATGCGCTCGCAGGCGATATTGTCCATGCGGTTGTAGGTGAACTCGCGGATATTCTTGTAGACGAGCTCCACCGCCCGCAGCAGTATCCCGTGAGCATAGGGTCCCTGTACTTTGGTGACGAAGGCCTCGACGCCGTGGGCCAGGGCGTCAAAGCCGGACCAGGCGGCGATTTCCCGGGGCTGCATCCTGACCAGCAGCGGGTCGATGACGGCCACCGTGGAGTGCACATTGGGGCCGCTGATAAGCACCTTGGCCCTGGCCCTGGTGTTGGAGATAGCCGCCCAGGATGACACCTCCGCCCCGGTGCCGGAGGTGGTCGCCACCGATACCTGTGGGACAGTGCAGGGCTTCATCTTTTTCAGGGTCTGCTCCCACGGCGGGTCGAGAAAGACACTGTAGGTGGTGATGTCGTTGCCTCCGTTGGCGGCGAGGACGCGGACACATTTGCCGGTGTCGATGGAGCTGCCCCCGCCCAGCGCGACTACCCCGTCACACTGGCTTTCCCTGAAGAGTTTATAGGCCTCCATTATCTGATAGTCCTTGGGGTTGGTGGTGATTTTGTCGTAGATTTCGATGGCGACGCCCGCGTGGTTGATGATGCCCTTGATTTCCTCCACGATGCCCGTTCCCTTAAGCCCGGAAGTCACGACCAGGGCCTTTTTCATGCCGGCCGCCTTGCATTCATCCCCGACGGTCTCATGAGCCCCCCAGCCCAGGGCGATCCTGGGGATGGTGTTCGTGTATACGATGGGAAACTCGAATATATTCTTGTTAATCACGTGTCCTCCTCGCGCGACGAATCTAAGCTATTTTAAAGCAATACGGCGGGAATCATCAAGGGACGGTCAGCAGGACTTTGACGTTGCCATCTTTGTTGTTTAGCAGCGCTTCGAAGCCAAGGGCGGCAGCGTCCTTGAGCGGTACGCGGGAGGTAATGAGTGGGGTGGGGTCGATTCTTTTTTCGGCCAGGAGCTTCACCGCCGTCCGGCCTTCGTCGATGTAAATGGAGCTGCCGACCATGCACCGCTCGGTGAAGGTAAGTGAGCTGAAGTCCACCTTGCCGGGCCTAT
>MGNQ01000053.1:46808-48921 GCA_001796865.1 Chloroflexi bacterium RBG_16_56_11 | reverse complement strand
ACGGTGGTCCCGCCCCGGCGCGTCAGCTCGATGGTCAATTGCGGTGTTTCGGGGTTGCCCACGCATTCCAGGGCGACGTTTGCCCCCGGGCCGTTCGTGAGTTCCTGCAACCGTTTGGCCGGACTCCCTTCGCTGAGATAAATGACCTCTGTCGCCCCGAGCTTTCGCGCCAGCTCACCCCGGCCTTTGTGCTTGGCCACCAGGTAGACCTCCCCGGCCCCGGCCGCCCGCGCCGCCATCAGGACGCACAGCCCGATTGTCCCGTCCCCCAGTATCGCCACCGTGTCCCCGACCTGCACCCGGCCCTGCCGGACGGCGTGCAGCCCCACCGCCAGCGGCTCGACCATGGCGCCGGCTTCATCGGAGACGGAGTCCGGCAGGTGATAGACGGCGTAGGCAGGTATGACGAAATACTCCGCCATGCAGCCCTCGGTCAGCAGGCCGGTGAATCCCTGGTTGACGCAGATGTTATAGAGGCCTTTTTTACAGCAGTAGCACTCCCCGCAGTACCAGTAGCCCACGCCGGTCACACGTTCGCCGGTTTTAAAGCCCTTTACCCCTTTCCCTGAAGCGGCGACCCTCCCCTGGAACTCGTGCCCCATCGTCAGCGGTACTATATTCGGGGGAATCATGACGGGGCCGTAGGCGTACTCCTTGAGGTCGGTGCCGCAGATGCCCGCCAGGGAGACCTTGATTTTAAGCTGTCCCGGGCCGGGGGACGGCTCCGGTATGTCCACGTAGCGGACATCTTTACGGCCGTACCAGCGTAGTGCTTTCACAACCTGCTCCAATCAGAGTGAAATACCAACGTAATTATTCTAGAGCGTCAAGTGTTTGTCAAGGTTGGATTAATGGGCTGGTGTGATATTAGTCCTATTCTTATCGTCCACGGGTAGGTATGTTTAAAATGAAGAGGAGAATAATATGAAAAAGTATGTGGTGGTGTTATTGGGTATTTTTCTGGCGTCCGTGGCGATAATCACCGCGGCCTGCACCCGGCCGGCGCCATCAGTCCCTTATTCTTACCCCGGGGGCATGATGGGGCCCGGTGGTATGATGGGACCGGGCGGTATGATGGGTTCGGGGAGAATCGGGCCGGGCGGGCCGTACCAGGACGAAGGGCCGAGGATAACCATGGACCAGGCTCTTGATGTCGTGGGGAAATACGTCGCTGACCGGGGAGATACTGACCTCGAAGCTACTGAGATCATGGAGTTCCAGTATAATTTCTACGTGATTTTCCAGGAAAAAAGCACTGGCGTTAATGCTTTTGAAGCGCTCATTGACCCATATACGGGAGACATCTATCCCGAGCCGGGCCCCAACGTAATGTGGAACACAAAGTACGGAATGATGTCCGGAATGATGTGGGGTATCGGGTCTCCTTCCGGGACGCTGACTGTTTCGGCCGACCGGGCCGAGAATTATGCCGGGGATTTTCTGGATAGCTATCTTCCGGGGGCCAAGACTGAGAAACCGGACCGGTTTTACGGATACTATACGCTCCATATCCTCAAAGACGGGAATATCTACGGTATGCTCAGCGTCAACGGGTATACCGGCCAGGTCTGGTACCACTCATGGCATGGCCGGTTTATCGGGGAACGGGAGCTTACTTAAGACATAATTTAGAATCCAATCATTTCAATAGCGGCGGGATTATCTACGCCGGTTAGCGTCTCCCTTTCGAAGCTGGTATAATTAAGCCGGAAAGGTCAGGGAAGAGCGATGGATGAATCCGCCGTCCGGCATATCAGGGAGGCCGCCGCTAAAGTCCGGGAAAACGTCGAGCGTGTCATCGTAGGCAAAGGTGAGGCCGTGGAGCTGGCCATCGTTGCCCTCCTCTGCGAAGGCCATATCCTCATCGAGGACGTGCCCGGCCTGGGTAAGACCGTCCTGGCCAAGTCCCTGGCGAGGTCGCTGGGCTGCACCTTCCGGCGCATCCAGTGCACGCCTGACCTCCTCCCTTCGGATATCACCGGTACCTACATTTTCAACCAGAAGACCGCCGACTTCGAGTTCCGCCCCGGCCCCATCATGTCGCAGGTAGTCCTGGCCGACGAAATCAACCGGGCCACCCCCCGGACACAGTCGGCCCTGCTGGAGGCCATGC
>MGNQ01000053.1:42211-46789 GCA_001796865.1 Chloroflexi bacterium RBG_16_56_11 | reverse complement strand
GCGAGACGCGGCCCCTCCCCCGTCCCTTCCTGGTCATGGCCACGCAGAACCCCATCGAGCTCGAGGGCACGTTCCCCCTGCCGGAGGCCCAGCTCGACCGTTTCCTCCTGAAAATCACCATCGGCTATCCGTCCGCCGAGGACGACAAATTATTATTATCACGCTTCCGCGAGACCGACCCCCTGGAGGAGCTGGTGCCGGTGGTCGCGTCCGCCGAGCTCCTGAAAATGCAAAAGGCCTGCCGCCAGGTGCACGTCGCCGCCGATGTCGAGGACTATATTATCCGCCTGGTGCACGCTACCCGCCAGCATGCCGCTGTCGAGCTCGGGGCCAGCCCGCGGGCCATGCTCGCCCTCTATAACGCCGCCCAGGCGCTTGCCGCCGTCAGGGGCCGCCCTTATGTCACCCCGGACGATGTCAAGTACATCGTGACGCCGGTACTGGTTCACCGCATTATTACCCGCGCGGAAAGCCGGCTGCGCGGCCACAAGGCCGAGCAGACCCTGAAAGAGATAATGGACTCGGTCTTCGTGCCCGTGGAAGAGGAATCGGTCGCCGGGGAAGGTTAGGGGATGCGGGGCGACTACTGGCTTTTTATCGCGATACTGATTCTGATCGTCAGCCTGGCCTTGCACCAGGTCCCCCTGGCGCTTGTATCAATGCTGTTCCTGCTCACCGGCGGCATATCACGACTCTGGAACCGCTACTGTCTTCACCGTGTCGAGTACCGGAGGAGCCTGAGCCAGAGCGCGGTCTTCTTCGGCGAAGAAATTATCTTCGAAATCGAACTGACCAACCGCAAGCCCCTGCCGCTCCCCTGGCTGCAAATCGACGACGAGTTGCCCGAACACGTCACCCTCCTCAAAGGCAAGGCCGAGGACACCATCGAAGGCCGCGTCCTCCTCAGCAATATCTTCCCCATCAACATGTACCACCGGGTGAAGCGCCGCTTTCCCATGCGCTGTTCGCGCCGCGGCAGCTTCGTCTTCGGGCCGACGCGTATCCGCTCCGGCGACCTCTTCGGCTTTTTCCGTCGCGAGAGGATTTATGAAAAGCTCGACTATCTCATGGTCTACCCACGCCTGGTCTCCCTGGACAGTCTGGGCATTCCCTCGCGGCAGTTCTTCGGCGATATCCGTTTGAAGCGGCATATCTTCCAGGACCCGGTGCTTACCGCCGGGGTGCGCGACTATGTTTCCGGGGACAGCCTGAAGCGGATACACTGGAAAACAACCGCCCGGCTCGGTCGCCTCCAGACGAAGGTCTTCGAGCCGACCACCACGGTGGATATCAGCCTCTTCCTCGACGTGCGTACTCTCAAAGCCCCTCTGTGGGGGAGCAGCTTTCAGTTGCAGGAGCTGGGTATTATCGCCGCCGCCGCCATCGCCCGGCACGCCCTGGAAGGCGGGTTCCGTGTCGGGCTCTACGTCAACCAGATTACCCGGTTTTCCCGGGGCATGGTGCGGGTGCCGCATAGCCAGCACCCCGACCAACTCGTGCGCATCCTGGAAGCGCTGGCCCAGCTCCACCAGGTCGAGACCATTCCTATTGCCCGTTTTATCCGCCAGGAAGCCGGCACCTTGCCCTGGGGAAGCACCGTCATGGTTATTTCAGCCCACCCCGCCGATGAGTTACTGGCAACGTTACTGGAGCTTAAACGCGTGGGACGCAGCGTGGCACTGGTGAAAGTGGGCGGCGATGAACCACTTGAAGCGGGCGGGAGCCTGACCGTTTACCACATCAGCGATAGTGTAGCCTGGGACGTGGTCCAGCAAATCGGCCTGAGTGAAGAATGAGCGTTCATGACCGATAATAGGAACTTCGATTGGCTGGCGGTGATTATCTACCCGCTGGCAGTGGTGCTTATGGAGGCCTTCTGGGTGTACCCGTGGCTGGCCTGGGTGGGAAGCTGGCCTGTCTTTGAGGAGCCCCGCCCGGCCTTAAGCCTGGTATCGGTGATTATCGTCCTCGCGGTCTCCCTGCTGTCGACCCGTCTTATAATCCGGCGGCCTTGGCCTCTCCGCCTGACCCAGGCCGTCATCATCGGCGGCGGCCTGGTCGCCATCCTGGTCACGCTCCGCCTCGAGTACGCTGCAGGATACACCGTCTTTGACGGCGGTTGGTTCACTTATGTCGGGCAGGTGCTGGAGAGCACTTTTACCAGCCCCGGCACGCTGGTGCTGGCCCTGCCGGCCCTGCTCTACCTCTGGTGGCGGGGCATCCGGCTGGGGCAGACGACCTCCTATTTCCGGGATATTTACCGCTCTTTCCTCCTCGGTTTGGTCGCTCTCATCGTGTTGATTATTTTCTGGCAGATTAGCTCGTCTTCGGAGAGTATCGAGCCGCCCGGCGCGGATATCGGCTGGAACGTGGTAGGGTTCTTTTTCTTCGGCCTGCTGGCTATTGCGATATGTCACCTTTACCTGATGCGCAGCTCGATGCCGCGGGAGGACGCCGCGTTGACCTCGGTGCGGCGCTGGTTACCCGTGATGCTGGGTGTCATCGGCGGGATGGTCGTCGTGGTTTTCGGCTTGGGCAGCATCTTCTCAGAAGAGTTTTTCACGAGCGTAGGCCATGGCGCCGGGGCCGTCTTCAGCGCCCTGGGAAAAGTCTTCAACTTCGTCCTCATTCCTCTGAACTACCTGTTCGAAGGTATCTTCTGGTTATTCAGATGGTTGATAAACCTGTTGCAGGCGGGCCGGTCTTTCGAGCCCGGCACAACCGATAATATGACGCTGCCCGATACGCCAGAGGTGACGCTTCGAGCTCTGCCCCCGGAAGTGACCATGATAATCAAGTGGGTGGTCATCGCCGTGTTGGTCGCCGTGGTCGTTTTTCTCCTGGCGCGGGCGATCTCGCGGGCGAGGGACCGCCGCCATCGCGAGGATATCGACGAGGTCCACGAGTCGCTTTGGAGCTGGCAGGGCCTCGGCGATGATTTGCGCTTGCTCCTGGGCATGATGAAGCAGAAATTCCGCCGGAAGCCTGCACCGGCCGCCGTTAAAATACCTCTGGGTGACGACGTCTCGAAACGGCTGGACGTCAGGGAGATATACCGGCACCTGCAGTCGGAAGCCGCCCGCTCCGGGATGCCGCGCCACGGTTACGAGACCGCCCGCGAGTATACCCTCCGCCTCAGGCTCGGTCTGACGGATAGCGATGAACATCTCCGGGAAATCACCGAGCTCTATGGAGACGTCCGCTACGGCGAAATCATTGCCCCAGAAAACCGCGTCGATGACGCCAACGTCGTCTGGCGGACGCTCCGGGGAATGTTCCGCCGCCTCCGCGGCGAATAGCGCCGCTTGTCTCCATGGCTTGACGCCGCGACTACTTGGCCGTTTCGGCTGCCTCCCAGAGTCCGAACATGTTGCCCTCGGTGTCCAGGTACGACGCCACGTAGCCGAAACCCGGCACGGGCATCTTCCCCTGGATTTCCTTGCCGCCGGACTTTTTTATCTTCGCCGCGGCCTTATCGATGGAGTCGACGCCGATATACGCCGTTATCTTCTGCCCCGGGTCCATCCGCTTCCCGAGTCCTCCCGCCACGCCGGGTTCACCTTTCAGACCGGAAGTGGTGAAAAGGTAGTAGTTCATCGTCGTTGGCTGGAACTTCCACCCGAAACAGCTTTCGTAGAACTTTTTCGCCCTCTCCGGGTCCTCCGCGGCGACATCGATGTGAACGATTGTTGGCATTGTTTTACCTCCCTGTATTGTTTGATAGTAAGAATACCGGAAAAATAGACAGCCGTAAGCGATTAAAGTTACATTTCCGCGGGAAACTCGTGCCCGGATTGTGGTTCCGTTTGCGCCGTGTTTCTGAGTGGTGCGCTCCCGGCAGGAGGGGGACAATGGTGCGGTAAACTTCTAACATCCGGATACGCGTAACACTCGGATTGTCAATAGTCCTCGTGTGATGTAATATGTTTTCGGGAGGTGTCATCGGATGCTTGACCGGCGTTTAAGAGACAGATATTCGCGGCAGACCATGTTGCCCGGTATCGGCGAGGAAGGGCAGGTCAGGCTGCTCGCGAGCCATATGGTCATCATCGGCTGCGGCGCCCTGGGTAGTAATCTCGCTATTTTCCTGGTCCGCGCCGGCGTGGGCAGCGTAAAGATTATCGACCGCGACTTCATCGAAGTCCATAACCTGCAGAGGCAGGTACTCTTCGATGAGGAGGACATTAAAAACAGGCTGCCTAAGGCTGTCGCCGCCGAACGCCGCCTCCGCAAGGTCAACTCGACTGTCCGGGTGCAGGGCATTGTCGCCGATACCAACTATACCAATGTTGAGGACTTCTGCCGCGGCGCCGATGTTATCCTCGATGGCCTCGACAACATCGAGACCCGCTACCTGATTAATGACGTTGCTCTAAAAATGAAAATCCCCTGGGTCTACGGCGGCGCTATCGCCGCTAACGGTATGACGATGACGGTCATTCCCGGCGAGACGCCCTGTTTCCGCTGTCTTTCACCGTTCGCCCCGCCGCCCGAGGCCACGGCGACCTGCGAGACGGCCGGGATTATCGGCACGGCGCCGGCCATCGTCGCCGCCCTCCAGGCCACCGAGGCCATCAA
>MGNQ01000053.1:36646-42190 GCA_001796865.1 Chloroflexi bacterium RBG_16_56_11 | reverse complement strand
CGTCAGCCGCGACCTAATATTAATCGATGTCTGGAGGGGTGTCTTCGACCACATTAAAGTCGAGCCGCGTCAGAACTGCCCGGCCTGCGCGGGCAAATATGAGTACCTCGAAAAAAAATTCACAGAAAAGGTGACCTCTCTCTGCGGCCAGAGCCGGGCCGTCCAGGTTCTGGATGTGCGCGTCAAATCCGTAGCTCTGGAGTCCCTCGCCGCGCGACTCGGCGATGAGGTGACCGACCTGGTGCGGAACGACTACATACTGAGCTTCCGGGCCGGCGATAATGAAATCATGGTCTTCCCGGACGGGCGGGCTATTATTAAGAATACCCTCGACGAGTCTCAGGCGAAGGAGCTCTACCGCAAATACGTCAAAGAGCGCGTTTGACCGGGCGGCCCGGTAAAACTTAGCGTCGTTTCCGGGGAGTTATCAGCAGCAACGGCAGGCCCGCGTGCCGGAGCACGTATTCCGCCGTGCTCCCCAGGGCTATTTGCCTCAGCCCCGAGTGGCCGTGGGTGGCGATGGCGATTAGTTTTACGTCGTTGTCCCGCGCGTAGGCGATTATCGCCTCGCTCGGCACGCCCTGGAGCACGACGCACTCCACGTCCAGTCCGCTTCCCCTTAGCGGCTGCGCCTTCTTCTCCAGGTAGTCCGGCGTCTCTTCCAGTTCTTTCCGGAATCGTTCCAGCATGGCGTCGGTGTGGACGGGAGCTCCCGCTTCCCCGGGCACGCCCAGCGGCAGGCTTATCGCCGGCGTAGCGATTACTTTCAGCAGTATCACCTTGCCGAGGCATTTGCCTTCGGAATGTATATAGGGCAGTATTTCTTCAGCCAGCGCCGAGCCGTCGAGGCAGACCAGGACTTTCTCGAACATATCGTTATCCCCCGGGCAGTCTTTAGAAAAATCATAACACAGTATTCGCGACGTGGCAATCCGTTTACTTGATGCTGGAATCCGGACTTTATTCAATTTATAATGTTATAACACAATCAGTGACAGGTTAATATTAACAGGAGGGTCATATGAACGCGGATGCATTGTTGGCAAGAGTTGAGGCGCTGGAAAAGAAGGTCATCGACCAGGAAAAAGGGCTCGTGAGGCTGCGAGACATCGAAGATATCAAAAAACTCCAGAAGGCTTATGGCTATTACGTCGAGCACATGATGTACCAGGAGATAGTCGACTGTTTTGCGGACAGCCCTGATGTTAAACTGGACTGGCTGGAAGGCAAGTACCTGGGCAAGGCGGGCGTCCGCAAATATTTCGAGTTCATGAAGACGGCGCCCCCGGACTTCTCCCACCAGGTGATGCAGATTGCCGGCATTGTCGACATTGACCCCGACGGGAAAAGGGCCAAAGGCCGGTGGTACGCTTTCGGCGGCATCTTCATCCCCCGGGGTGGCGACGTGCGCCGCTCCTTTGTCAGCGGTATTTACGAGATGGGCTATGTCAAGGAAAACGGCACCTGGAAGATGCTTTCCATCAGGTGGGTGATACCTTACGCCGTCAGGATTGCCGAAGGCTGGGCGATGCCGGAGGACGTCAACCGGCCTTACCTGGCCGGCGAGTTCCGCGGTCCCAAGCCTGATGTTGACATCGACCGGAATGACATGCGTTACCTCTCCGGCTATATCTTCCCTTTCCATTACCCGCACCCGGTCACCGGTAAAGAGACCTCCGAAAATGAAAAGAACGCCAGGCTAGCCAAGCTCAAGGGCACCCGGCATTAACGATGAAACCGGGAATATCATTTTCCCGCGAAAATATGCGATAATATTGTATAAAGTCGTTTTTGGGGGTCGGGTATGGAAGAGGTGCTGGCAATAGTGCTGGCCGGGGGCATTGGCACCAGGCTGCAGCCGTTGACGAAAATTCGCTCCAAACCGGCCGTGCCTTTCGCCGGGAAATACCGGCTTATCGACTTCCCCCTGAGTAACTGCATCAACTCCGGCATCCGCAAGATTTACGTCCTTGTGCAGTACCGCTCGTGGTCGCTGCAACGCCACGTCCAGGAAGGCTGGGGTATCTCCAGCTCCCACCTCGGTGAGTATATCTACTGCATTCCCGCCCAGCAGAAAATGGGCGAGGAATGGTACCGCGGCACCGCCGACGCCATCCGCCAGAACCTCGATTTACTGCGGGGCAAGAACTACCGCAATGTCCTCGTCCTCTCCGGCGACCATATCTATAAAATGAACTATCAGCTCATGGTCGATTTTCACCGCTCGGTTAACGCCGGCATCACCCTTTCGGCCACCCGGGTTCCCCGGAATATGGCGGCGGGTAAACTCGGCGTCTTCGAGGTCGACCGCGACTTCAAGGCCATCGGCTTTATGGAGAAGCCGGACCAACCCAAATGCCCCCCGGGTGACCCCGAGAACTGCCTGGCCTCCATGGGTATCTATATGTTCAACGTCGATTCCCTGACCGAGACGCTGGAGGTGGCGGGAGACGATTTCGGTAAGGACATTATTCCCTCGCTCCTCCAGAAAAGGTCCGATATTTACCTTTACGATTTTACGGAAAAGAACCGTATCGAGGATATCATCATACAGGTTGAAAACGGCCGCCGGAAAAAAATACTGGTGAACAAGACCCGGGACTCCTCCTACTGGCGGGATGTCGGCTCCATTGACTCCCTTTATGAAGCCAACATGGATATGATTGGCATCGACCCGCTTTTTAACCTTTACACGGAGAAGTGGCCGTTCCGGACGCACCAGAGGTCGTTTCCACCCAGCAAGTGCATCATCGGCGGCCGGGTCCTGGAGTCGATGGTCTCCGATGGCTGCATCGTCAGCGGCGGCACGGTCAACCGCTCCATATTGTCACCCGGGGTAATCGTCGAAAAGGACGCTGTCGTGGAAGACTCGATAGTCTTCGACGATGTCATCATCGAGCCCGGCGCGCGGATAAGGCGAGCCATCATCGATAAAGAGTCTATTATCCGGGCCGGCGTGGCCATCGGCTATGACGCCGTCGCGGACCGGGCCAGGGGCTGCACCATCTCCGAAAGGGGCATCGCCGTCGTTCCCCGCGGCATCGATATCGCCTTATCTTGAAACCCGCACCCTGACCGCCCCGTTTGTTGTGCCGGACCTATTTCCCCAGCTGCGACGTGCAGGCCGGGCAACGGCTGGCGTTGACGTTAATCTTGGAGAGACAAAACGGGCAGTCCTTGGTCGCGGGGGCAACCGCTACCGCCGCCGCTTCTTTCCTGGCATCCGTCGCTTTCCTCGCCTTGTTGACGACACGTACTATCATGAAGACCGCGAAAGCCACGATAATAAAGATGATGATGGTATTGATGAATGTCCCGTAGTTGAGGGTGACGGCGCCGGCGGCCTGGGCGTCCGCCAGGCTGGCGTAAGGAGCTGCCGGGGTGCCGTCTTTGAGCACCACGAACAGGCTGGCGAAGTCCACGTTCCCTATCGCCAGCCCGACGGGCGGCATAATGACATCTTTTACCAGCGATGTCACTATCGTTCCGAAAGCCGCCCCGATGATGATGCCGACCGCCAGGTCAAGTACGTTACCACGCAGGACGAATTCCCGGAAATCTTTCCACATGGGCTCGCCTCCTTTGGCGGCGGATTTTACTCGCGTGAGGAACGTGAGACTATCTTAGCTCATTCTTCAGGCGGTATCAACGGTGAACGCCATTACCTCGTCGATAGACGCAGCATCGCACAGCAGCATGACCAGCCGGTCGATGCCCAGGGCTACCCCGCCGCAGGGCGGGAGAAGGCGGACGGCCTCCAGGAATTCCCGTGATACTGGCGGCGGTTGCCGGTTCTCCCTCCGGATTTGTTCGATTGCCTCCCGGAAACGCCGTTCCTGTTCGGCGGCATCGACAAGCTCGCTGTAGGCATTGGCCAGCTCCAGCCCGCCGATAAATACCTCGGCCCTCTCCGCCACGCCGCTATCGCCCGGTTTCAGCCGGGCCAGCGACGCCAGGGCCGCCGGGTAGTCCGTGAGAATGGTGGGACGGTCCGGGGCGAGGGCAGGGAGCACCTTTGTCACGAAGTCGGTATCGAAACGCAGGGAATCGAACACGGCCACCGGGTCCCAGCCAGCCGACCTGACGTAGGCTTCACTGACGGCTACCCTCGGCCAGGGTGGCTCGATGTCTATCTTTATTCCCCGGTATTCGATTGTTTTATTCAGCCTCAGCTTTTCAAGCAGGGTTGCCAGAAGCTCTTCTATATCGCCCAGGATGTCGTTATAGTCGGCGCCGGCGCGGTACCATTCCAGCATGGTGAACTCCGGATTGTGCAGGCGGCCGCGCTCTCCCCGGCGGAAACACCGGCTGAACTGGAAAAGTCTTTCGTACCCCGCGGCCAGCAGTCGTTTCATGTGCAGCTCCGGGGATGTGGACAGGAACCAGCCTTCGCTCCGGAACGGCAGGATGTACGGCTCCGGGGCTATCGCCGGTACACGGACGGGCGTCTCGACTTCCAGGAAATCCCGCTCCTTAAAAAAGGCACGGATAATATCGACGATGACCGCCCGCCGGTGGAGGTTTTTTCTCAGCCCGGCAAGACGGCGGCTATTGTCCCCCATGGTTTGCCTATTTCACGTTGACGCGCTCGATATAGGTCCCGGTCCGCGTGTCCACTTTGATTGTATCGCCCACCTTGACGAAGGTCGGGGTGTCGATATTGTAACCCGTCTCCAGGACGGACGTCTTCGACTGCGGAGAAATGGTGGCCGTCTTGGAAGTAACTTCGCTTTCCACCACTTTTAGCTCGACGGTTATCGGCAGGGTGATATCTATCGGTTCGTCGCCCATCATGAGCATCACCACCACCATGCCTTCTTTGAGGAAGTACCTTTTATCCCCGAGCAGCTTCTCCGGGATGAACACCTGGTCGAAGGTCTCCGTGTTCATAAACACATACTGGTCGCCCTCCCGGTACAGGTACTGCTCCTCCTGGGTGTTCAGGTGTTCCTCCTCGACCTTCTCACCGGAGCGGTAGGTACGCTCGGTGACGCCCCCGTCCCGCAGGTTTTTCAATCTCAGCCGGTAGATTGACCGCCCTTTCCCCGGTTTGGTGAACTCCGCCTCTTCCACGTTATAGAGAATGCCGTCGATAATCAGCTTGGTGTTTTTCCGAACATCTGAGATTTCCATTCGTTCTCCTTTGGGAATACTGGCCGGTTACCGGTGGGCGGATTTGTTAATTATCTTCTGAATATATTATCAATTATTATAGCAGTTATTCATCCGGCGGGGAATGGTTTTTACCGCGGCGGAGGAGGCACAAACGGCGGACCCGAGTTCGGCCTGGTCACCAGCCATTTCCCGGTAAGCTCGAGAATCGGCAGTTTGAAATCGAAGTTCTGCCGCCGCAGCGGAATCATATCGACGACATCGAAGCCGCTGAACTGTAAAATCCTCTCCAGGTTGGCCGCGCACGAGATTGTCCCGTTGCCGCTACCCCCGGCGTAGCACAGGCCGATCGCCGGCTTACCCCCTCCCGATGGGAAAGGCCCCGGGGCGCCGCCGCCCGGCCGCATGAAACGCGTCCGGCGCAGCCTGTCC
>MGNQ01000053.1:32716-36630 GCA_001796865.1 Chloroflexi bacterium RBG_16_56_11 | reverse complement strand
TTTCGCTGAGGTCCCCGAAGTACACCGGATTGGCGAATACGACCACGTCTGCCGACTCTATCTTCTTGACTATCCCGGGGAAGTCGTCCTCGATGACGCAGCGTCCTTCCCTCCGGCAGAGCCCCCAGCCGTCGGGGTCGCATTGCCGGCACCTTTCCAGGCTCATTTCCGTGAGAAAAATAACCTCGGATTTTCCTTTCGCCTCGGAGATGCCTTTCTGTATCGCTTTTATCGCCCGGGCAGTCTGCCCCTCCCGGTTCCGACTCCCCGATAATACGAGTATTTGCATCGTGATTACCCCTTTCTATTTCATTTTTTGAAGAAATTTCTGGGCGGCCATCCCGGCGGTGGCCCCGTCCCCCACCGCCGTGCTCACCTGCCGCGATGAGCCACTGCGAATATCTCCGGCGGCGAAGATGCCGGGCACTTCCGTTTCCATAAATGTGTTGACTTTAATCTGCCGCTGTCCGTCCAGCGGCACCACGCCTTCGAGGTAGTCCGTGTTCGGGTCCAGTCCCACGTGCACCAGGACGCCATCCGACTTTAAAGTCCCCTTTTCCCCGTTTTTCACGTCGGTGAACTCAATCCCCTCGACCTGGTCGTCGCCCGTTATCGCCTCCGCCTTTTTTCCACAGAGGATCTCGATTTTCGGATTGCTTTCCACCCGTTCCCTGAGGATCGCCGTGGCCGTGACCTGTGGTAGCACCTCGATGATATAGACCCTGGAAGCTATCTTGGCCAGATAGATGGCCTCGGTCACGCCGGAATCGCCGCTGCCGATGACCGCCACCGTCAGGCCGGTAAACCGGCCGCCGTCACAGAAAGCGCAGCTTATCAAGCCCTTGCCCCTGAGCTTTTCTTCCCCGGGGACGCCCAGCGTCCTCGGCACCGAGCCCCCGGCGATGATAACCGCCGACGCCGAGTAGCCCGTCCCGTCGGCGCACATCACCATCTTCGACCCGGTGGAACCCTGGAGAGACATCACTACGGCGCGCCGGATTTTCAGCCCGTATTTGGTCGCCTGGTTCTTCATGTCCATGCCGAGCTGGGAGCCCACCACGCCGTCGGGGAAACCGGGATAGTTCTCAATCCACTCCACGTTCATGATGTAACCGCCGACGCTCTCCTTCTCCAGGAGCAGGGTACGCCAGCCGCCCCGGCTCAGGTACAAGCCGGCTGTCAGCCCCGCCGGCCCCCCGCCGATGATGATAGCATCCCAATCCGGCATGTAAATCTCCTCTGGCTTTGATGGGTCAAATACCGGTATCCGGCACGAAATATACGGTGAACGATGCTTTGGCCTTGAATCTGATTGTACCCCATCCGCCGTCGGGCAATCAATATCGCCCGAAGCTGGAGCTACCGTGTCTCGGTGCGTTCAGCGGGCGGCCGGTTCGTTTTCATCTTTTCGTATTCGGAGCTGAACCCGGCGCCCAGAATGAGGATAAAGGCGGAAACGTAAACCCAGACGAGGAAAACGACGAACGAGGCGATGGAGCCGTATATCATCTCGTACCGGGCGAATTGTGTCAGGTAGAACGCAAATACGGCGCGGCTGGCCTCGAAAAGGACGGCGGCGAACACGGCGCCCGGCCAGACACAGCACCAGCCCAATCTCGGGTTGGGCATGAACCTGTATATCAGCAGGAACGAGCTCAGCATGAATATGAAGGATAGCACATTGCTGATAATGACCGCCAGGCCCAGCCCCAGGGGCAGCTCCACCGCCGGCAGCAGGACGACAGCCGTCGTAATCCCCAGTGAAAGGAGTATCAGGATGCTGGTACCCAGCCCCAGTGCCAGGTCCCGCAGCTTCCTGATATGGAAGGCGCGGCTTTGCCGCACCCCGCAGGCGCGGTTCACGGCCCGGTCGATGGCGCTGAAAATGGCGCTCCCGGTCCAGAAGAAGCCTATCAGGCTGATGATTCCCAGGGCGCCGCGTAACTCGATGATGCGCGATATGTTCTCCTTGAGAATGTCTACCGAGGCCGGCAGGTAGTGCTCGAAGGCGGAAATCAGCTCTTCTTGCACCGTCGCCGAGGGGAGGAACAGGCCAAGGAGGGCGATGGCCCCCAGCGATAGAGGGAAAAGGGAAAGTATGGCATAGTAGGCTATACCGGCGGCCATGTCGCCGGCGTTCTCCCGTCCCAGCTTGTTAGCCGTATCGACGATGAGCTTTATCCAGCGCTTTTCCGCGTAGCGCTTTCCGGTGAGCTTGACCCTTTCGGCGAGCCGCTTTATCTTCGGGAAACTCATCTTTCTCTTTCCAAGATAACCTTTTTTAACGCAAGGTACAAGTGAGTCGCCGGACATCGGACTGGTTCATGGAATATATCTCGTGGGAGCGCCTCTTTACAACGCTGTGGCTCCGTCTGCATTTGGCTGACTCGTAGAACATTCCTGTTTTTCACCGCTCCGTGGTGCATTTCATATTTTATGTCCTGATACGCACATTTCTGAGAGCGGGAGTGCGTAGCGAGAGGGAGCGCAGCCCCTCTCATTGCGGTTCCCCTCTCCAGCCAAAAATGCTCTATGGATTATCCCGTGGCATCCGGCTGGAGAGGGGTCAGGGGTGAGGATAAACTAATATCAACTAAAATGCAAATGGAAAAGTGATTGGGGGGCTTGACAATAGAACTAATGTTCTATATAATGGATGTTTACCGGGGTGAGCTATGAAGATACTCTGTATATTATTACCACATTTCGCCATGCTCTGCGAGGCAGGCAGGAATCCGGCCCTCCGCAGCGGCCCGGCCCTCGTCGTCTCTACCTCCGGCTCCCGGAAGCTGGTGCTGGACTACTCCCCCGGACTGGAAGGACTCCAGCCCGGCATGTCCCTCCAGCCGGCCCTGTCCCGGCATGATGAAGTGAAGCTGGTCCAGGCCGATGTCCCTTATTACTGGTCTGCCTTCAACGGGATACTGGACGCCCTGGAGCAGAAAAGCCCCCTGGTCGAAGGGGCCGGGCTGGGATGCGCCTATATCGGACTGGACGGGCTGCACCTGATTTACCCCGACGATAGCGCCGTCATCGCCGCCGTGCGGCAGGCCATACCGGAGACCTTCGTGCCGCGGCTGGGCATCGCCGCCGGTAAGTTCCCCGCCTACCTGGCGGCCCTGAACAGCCCCCCGGGCGGCGCCAGGATACTGGCCGGAGATATCCAGTCGTTTTTCAAGGATTTCCCCTGCGATGTCCTGCCGGTATCGGTAAAGAGCCGGGACAAGCTGCGCGATTTCGGGATAAAGACTCTCGGGCAGGCGGCGTCCCTGCCGGCGGGCCCTCTCCAGTCGCAGTTCGGCCCGGAGGGAAAGGTAATCGCTGAGCTTGCCCGGGGACATGACCCCACCCCCCTCTCCCCCCGCCTGATGGAGGAAGCCATCGAGGAGAGCGCTACGCTGCCTTCGGTGACCGTCTCCCTGGAGGCCATTCTGGCCGCGGCGGAAGCGCTCCTCCTGCGGGTCTTTGCCCGGGGCATTCTCAAGGGGAGGGGCGTCCGCTCCCTCAAACTGTGGACACGCAGCTGGAACGCCGAGCACTGGGAAAGGACTATCCAGTTCAAGGAGCCGGCCATGGACGTCAGGGGCGTCGTCTCCCGCCTCAAGCGAGCCCTGGAGGACTATCCCCAGCCCGGCCCGGTGGAGCAGGTGGGCCTGAATATTACCGGCCTGGGCTACCCGCGCGGCCGCCAGAAGAGTCTCTTCTCCGAAATCAGGGCGCAGGAGCACCTCGCCGAGGACATCCGGCTGCTGGAGCTGCGCCAGGGCGGCCCCCAGGTCTATAAAGTGAAAGAGGTCGAGCCATGGTCGAGGATACCGGAAAGACGCTACGCCCTGACACCTACAAGCCGGTAAATACGCCCGAGCCGGTGCGCGTCGATGAAGACGCCTCCGGTCTCCCCGCCGCCGTCAGGA
>MGNQ01000053.1:27765-32645 GCA_001796865.1 Chloroflexi bacterium RBG_16_56_11 | reverse complement strand
CGGGCCGTTATCGCGTTTATATTATGCCGTCCTGCTCGCCTCGGGCGAGAAGCTGGTCCTGTATCAAGACCTCATTGCCGGCGGCTGGTACCAGCAGGCGGGCTGATTTCCTCTCCCCGCTGCGGGAGAGGATTAAAGTGAGGGGGTCTATTAATGTCATTCCCGACTCCCATACCGTCATTCCCGCGGAGGCGGGAATCCAGTGGGGAAAGGGGGACTGGATACCGACTTTCGTCGGTATGGTTGATGAGGAGGAAAGATAATTATCCATTCCGGCAGAAGCCGGAATCCAGAGTAAATGACCTCTCTCCCCAGGGGAACTTAAAGGGATGAGGTTGTTATTCCCGATTACATCGGGACTCCTTAGAATGACAGATGTCGCTGGCCATAAAGCAAAATAGCATTCTTCCGCTCACCCTGGTTCCACTGAGTCACCACGAAGTGAGCCTGTCGAAGGGCAGGTACGTGAACCGCTCTGGTTCGACAGGCGTTCGACCGAGCTCACGCCGAGGTCTCACCATGAGCGGTTGGCAAACGAATCTCGTAGTTTGGTTATTAAATAGTGCAATTTGTTCAGTGCTTAGAAATCAGGATTTAGAGCTTAACTTATGTCCTACGCCGAGCTTCACTGCCACAGCTACTACTCCTTCCATGACGGCGCCTCTTCGCTGGAGGAGCTCCTCCTGCGCGCTAAAGAGCTCGGCTACCGCGCCCTGGCCCTCACCGAGCACGATAACCTCTGCGGGGCCATGCGCTTCGCCCAGCTCGCCCGCTCCCTGGAAATGCGGGGAATCATCGGCGCGGAGGTGACCATCAGCCCCACCCCGGGATTTTTCCTTCGTCCCGACAGGTCGGGACTTCCTCAGGATGACAGTCTGAAGGGTTGCCACCTGACCCTGCTGGCGAAAGACCGCCGGGGCTACGCCAATCTCTGCCGCCTCATTACCGCCGCCCACGCCACCGGCGAGCGTAATGAGCCGGAGCTGCCCCCGGGACTCCTGCCGGAGCACGCCGCCGGATTGGTCGCCCTGTCCGGCTGCCCGCGCGGGGAGCTGGCGCAGCTCGTGACAAAATCGCGCTTCGCCGGGGCGAAAAACCTGGTCAGGCAATACCTGGACTGGTTCGGTAGTGATAGCTACTATATCGAGCTCCAGCATAACCTTGCCCCCGGCGATACCGAGCGCAACCGGAGGCTGCTGTCCCTGGCCAGGGAAACGGGCGTGAAAGTTGTCGCGACGGGTAACGTCCACTACCACGTCCGCGAAAGGCACCAGCTCCAGGACTGCCTGGTCGCCATCAAGAACTGCAAAAGCCTCGAGGAGACCCACCGCGAAAGGCGCCCCAACTCGGAATATTACCTGCGGCCTCCCCAAGAGCTGGCCGTCCTTTTCCGCGAATGTCCCGATGCCCTGGCGAATACGCTGGAGATAGCGGACCGCTGCGCCTTCGAGCTGACCGGCGACCTCAGCTACGTCTTCCCGGACTATCCTACCCCGGAAGGCCATACCCCCCAGGGCTACCTGGAAAAGCTCTGTTACGAGGCCGCCGTGCGGCGCTATGGCTCGGTTACTGATAATGTCCGGCGGCGACTGGACGAGGAGTTCCGCCTGATTAAAAGGTACAACCTGGCGGGCTTTCTCTTGATGTACCACGAGGTCATCAAGCTCGGGCGCGAGGTGATGATAGCGCAGGGCCTGAGCGACCCGTCTCTCACCGTCGAGGAAAACCCGCCCGGCCGGGGCCGCGGCTCATCGGTGGCACTGCTGGTGGGCTACCTCATCGGCCTGTCGCACATCGATCCCCTCCAGTACAATCTGTCGCTGGAAAGGTTCCTCCCCGACGACGTCATGACCAACGTGCCGGATATCGACCTCGATTTCCCACGCAGCATCCGCGAGGACCTCATCCTGCGGACGCACGAGAAATGGGGCTGGCAGTACGCCGCCCTGACCGGCACCATCGCCACCTACCAGATTAAAGGCGCCGTCCGCGACCTGGGCAAGGCGCTCGGCCTGCCGGAAACGGAAATCGACCAGCTTGCCAAGCAGGCGGACTGGGGCAGCGCCCGGAAGCTCGCCGCCAGCATGCGGAAAATGCCCAACTTCAGGGACAAGATAGACGCCCCGGTCTGGCGCGACCTGGTCCGGCTGGCCGCCGAGCTCGACGGTTTCCCCAAGTACGCCGGCCAGCACCCGGGCGGCATGATTCTGTCCTCCAGCCCCCTGATTGACATCGTGCCGGTACAGCGCGGTGCCATCGAGGGGCGCTACGTCTGCCAGTGGGACAAGGACAGCATCGACGACGCCGGTTTCGTTAAAATCGACTTCCTGGCGCTGGGCGCCCTTTCCCAGCTCCAGGAGGCCATCGAGCTCATCAAAGACCGCACCGGCGAGCGCATCGATATGTCCCGTATCGACTTCGAGGATGCCGCCGTCTATGACATGCTCTGCAAGGGGGACACCATCGGCATCTTCCAGGTGGAGTCAGCCGCCCAGATGCAGACCATCACCCGCCTCCGGCCGCGCAACCTCCTGGACATGGCCCACGAAGTCGGGGCGGTCAGGCCCGGCGTCGGCGTCAACCACGGCGTGCAGGAGTACCTGGCTCGGCGTACGAAGAGAAAACCGGTCACCTACGACCATCCCCTGGAGCAGCGCGCCCTGGAGCGTACCCTGGGCGTCGTCCTCTTCCAGGACCAGGTCAACCAGCTGGCCATCGACGTCGCCGGTTTTGTCCCCAGTGAGGCCGACCGCCTCCGGCGCGCCTTCGGCCGCCGCCACAATGAAGCCCTCATCGAGCGGTACCGCCGGCAGTTCTACGCCGGCGCGGCGCAAAAAGGCGTCCCGGAAGAAGCGGCGGAAAAAGTCTTCAAAAAGTTCAACGGCCTCTACATGTTCCCGGAGTCGCACGCCTTCGCCTTCGGCGTGACCGCCTACCAGGCGTCCTGGCTCAAGTACTATTATCCGCTGGAGTTCTTCGTCGCCATCTTCAACCAGCAGCCCATGGGCTTCTATAACCTGGAAACGTTAAAAGAGGACGCCCGGCGCCACGGCATCACCGTGCTGAACCCGGATATAAATAAAAGCCAGGCGAAGTGCAGGATAGAACAGCATGACGTCATTCCCGCGAAAGCGGGAATCCAGTCAAGCTCATTTGTCATTCTGAGCCGAAGTTCTGAGCATAGCGAAGGGGCAGCGAAGAATCCGTTCCGAACTCAGACGGATTCTTCGGTCGCGGAGTTAACACTGAGCGAAGCGAATGTGCTCCCTCAGAATGACAGGCTGTCAGGGGGTGAGGGTGAGATGATGAAGGGTGTCCCCCTCACTCTAGCTCTCTCCCACGGTGGGGAGAGAGGACAAGGCGCCCTCCGCCTGGGATTCCTGAACGTCCTGGGACTGGGAGAGGCCACGGCGAAGGCAATAGAGGAAGGACGGGGAAAAGGCGGGGCTTTTCAAAGCATCGGCGACTTCCTGGAGCGCACCGGCGTACTGGAAGAGGTGGCCTTCAATCTGGCCGGCGCCGGTGCCTTCGATAGCCTTGAGCCGAACCGCCGCAAGGTAAAATGGGAAATCGGCCTCAGGTACCGCCCTATCAACACCCAGCTGTTGCTGCCCCTCACCGTCGCCCAGGATATCGTCGAGCTCGAGGCGCCCGGCGACTGGGAGCGCATGAAGGAGGAGTACAACGTTTTGAGCCTCTTCCCCGGCGGTCATATCATGGCCAGCCTGCGCCCGCGCTTCCGGAAGGGTTTTTGTACCAGCTGGGACGTCGATAAAATGAGAGATGGCGCCCCGGTGACGGCCGCCGGGCTGGTCATCCGCCGGCAGCGGCCCCAGGGCAAGGTGGTCTTCATCACCCTCGAAGACGAGTTCGGCCATATCCCCTGCATGGTCTTCCCGAAGGTCTACGAACGCTACGAGCACCGGTTCAAGTCGGCCTTCATCATGATTAAAGGCCGCCTCACCCGGCGCGAGGGGACGCACAACGTGGTGATAAACCGGGTCAGGCCCTTCAGCGCTTTAGAAAAGGTGCCGCAGTCCAAGGACTGGAGATAAGGATGCAGGGTAAAAATAGAATTACGGATTGCTTCGGGATACGCCCTCGCCAATGACTGAGGGGGCTATTCGTGCGCCCCGATAAGCTCAGCTTCCGCCGGTGCTTTACCGGATATGAGACCCGCTAGCCACTCCCGTTCCTTCCACAGGGCGCACCCGCCCTTCCCTTCTTCCAGTCTCCGTGCGCTTTCCCGCACCGCCTTCAGCAAAGGAGATTGCAGGGCTTCCCTCAGGGTTACCTCCCTCAGGTTGGCATCCGAATAAGGTATGAAAGGGCAGGGCTCGATGTCCCCCCGCGCGTTGATGTGGACGAACCCCCGCCCCGACGACAGGCACCCGCCGAATCCCTTCTCATCGCCCGGGACGGACAGGAACAGGGCGGGAAACTGTTTCCGGAACGATTCCACGCGCTCGGCCAGGGACTCCCGCTGCTCGTCGCTTATCACCCAGCCTTCCGTCATTGGGTCGATGGGCGTATATTCTACGAAAGCGAAGAAGCGGCAGCCCTGTTTGTTCAGGTCTTTGATAAAGTCGCCGTCCGTGATGGTAGCGAGGTTGTTACGAGTGACCGTCATACACGTGCCGAAGAATATACCCCGGCTGTCCAGCTTGCGGATGACCCCGGACAGGTGCTGGAAGATACCTTCGCCCCGCCGCCCGTCCGTCTCTGCCCGGTGGCCTTCCAGGCTGATACAGGGGACAAGGTTATGCAATCCCTTCATGCGGTCGGCCGTGGCGTCGCCGATGAGGGTGCCGTTGGTGAAAACGAAGAAAATCACGTCCTTGGACTCGTTTATGATGTCGAAAATTTCGGGGCGGACCAGC
>MGNQ01000053.1:14405-27757 GCA_001796865.1 Chloroflexi bacterium RBG_16_56_11 | reverse complement strand
GCCGGCCAGCGCCATGAAGGATACCCCCAGATCTCTCGCCTCGCGGATGGTCTCCCGCATCTTCTCCGGGCACATCTCGTTTTCCGAAGTGGGGCGCAGCTCCCGGGCGAAACACCCCTTGCAGCGGAGATTACACCGGTCGGTGATGCTGTAAATGATGACCGGCGGGACCATGACCCCCCGCCTCGCCATCTCCGCCCGCCTCCGGGACGCCTGCCGCTGCCACCGCACCGTCCGGAAGAAGAAATAGGCTGTTTTCGGATTTTTTAAGGTTATCCGCCAGGCGCGACTGAAAAACCGCTCCAGCGACTTATTCAACGGGTTCGGGGTGACCTTGCTTGCTATCCCCGATGTCTTGTTCATGTTAGCCCTCCCGTTAGAATCATGACCGCCGGCAGTTACCGGTGCTTCAAACAGGATGCCCCGCTGACGGCCATGTTCCCGAGTGCGGGGTTGCCCGTATATTCGAGCCGGGAAGCGCCGCTCAGGCTGACCTCCATGCTGGCGTTTACCTTCAACTGGGCGTTGCTCGCACCGGACGCGTTGATTGACGCACTGTTGAGGGAAAAATTAGCTAGTCTGGCCTGGCTGGCGCCGCTGAGTTCTATCTTGGCGTTGTTGCCGGAACCCGCCAGTTCTATCCGGCTGGCCCCGGTGACGCGAAACTCGCCGTCTCCGCTTGTTTTGATGTCTCCGGACAGGTTGCTCGCCCCCGAGACATCGATTCTCAGGCTCCCTGACGCCATGGAGCTGACCTCGAGGTGGCTTGCCCCGCTCAGCTTCATGACAACGACGCCTTCCGACTGGAAGGCTTGTGCTTTTACGTAGCTGGCCCCCGAGAGGACCAGCTCGTCAAGTCGCGGCATGCCGATGAAAATGTGGGGCCTTGACCTCAGTAACGCTACCCAGGCCACCCCCCGCCGCCCTATCGTCAGGGTATCGCCGGCCTTTTCCAGCTTCACGTAACTCGAATATTCGGCCGGAATGCGCACCTCGAAGGACGCTGCTTTGACGATTTCGGCCGAGCAGGCGCCCTCAACCTTAACTTTTGAAAAATCTCTGATTTCGAATTGCTGGCCGTTCATTTCGAGCTCCCCGTCGGGGTGTTGGTTTTAAAGCATCTTACCCCTGGTTGGTCGGTACGTCCGGGCCGGCTTGTTAGCCCGACCCGGACTTTCCTTTCGGGTTATTTCGTATCCATGTCGGGAGTATCGTCGATGGTAACCGGCACGGAACCCTTGGCCATTTTCACCGTCCGGGCTATCCGCTCGGATTTTGCCGGTGCCGCGTCTCCCGCCGACCCGCCGTGTTGCTCCCCCAGGCTGATATTCGGTAGCCACTCCAGCCATTTCGGCAGGTACCAGTTGTGGCGCCCCAGCAGTTTCATTGTCGCCGGGACGAGGACGCAGCGCACCAGCGTCGCATCCAGGAACACCGCCACCGCCAGCCCGAATCCCATCTGCTGCATCATGACGAGGTCTCCCAGGGCGAATCCGCCGAAGACCGCCACCATTATCAGGGCCGCCCCGGTTATCAGCCGTCCGGTCGAGCGTAGCCCGAAAGACACCGCCTCCGCGTTGTCCCCGGTCTGCTTGAACCTTTCGCGGACCCGGCTCAGCAGGAACACGTGGTAGTCCATGGATAGCCCGAAGAGCAGGGCGAAGAGGAACAGCGGCAGCCACGTCTCGATGACATCCACCCGTTGGAACCCGAAGAAGCCCGCCCCGTACCCTTTCTGGAAGACCAGCACGATCAGCCCGTAGGACGCTCCCACGGACAGCATGTTCATGATTATCGCCGTGGTCGATATGACGAGGGAGCGGAACGCCAGGGTGAGTATCACGAAACTCAGCGTCAGGACGAAAGCGAAGATAATCGGCGTATACTGGTTCGTGGTGTCGTTGAAGTCCACCATGAAGGCCGTGTCCCCGTTGACCAGCACGCGGGCCGGGGCCCCGCTAAAGGCCTGCGGGATATAGTCCGACCGCAGCCTGGCCACGGCGTCCGTCGACTGCAAACTCATCGAGTCGCCCGTCAGCCGCGCGTAAAGTAACGCCATGTTCTTGTCGGAATGGGGCACGACGAATGTCGCCGCGAAGACGGGGTCTTTGGACAGGGTGTCCTGGAGGCCGGTGATGGCCGCCTGGGTCTTATCGGAATCAATGTCCCCGTCGATAACGATTACCACCGGTGTGTCCATCCCCATGTGGAAGTCGCTTTGCAGCACCAGGTATCCCTGCTTCGACCTCAGGAAGTCCGGGATGCCGCTGATGCCGGACATCCCGGTATTTTTATCGAAAAAGGGCACGATGGCCGAACCGAGCAGCACCACGATGAAGATGATGCTGACTACCGGCACCCGCGTTACCACCCGGGTTATCCACGCCCAGAAACCGGTCGGAGATTCATAGTTAGGTACCGCCCCCTTGCGCTGGATGAAGGGGATACGCAGTTTGTTTACCTTGTCGCCGAAGAGGCTCAGCATCGCCGGCAGGAGTGTCAGCGAGGCCACTATCGCCGCGAAGACGACCAGCAAAGAGCCGATTCCCATCGATATGAAGATGGAGAGCGGGAACATCACCAGCCCGCTCAGGGCCAGCAGTACCGTCAGGCCGCTGAAGAATACCGCCCGCCCGGCCGTGGCGCTGGCGGTGCCGATTGCCTCGATTTTTTCCAGGCCGCGGCTGCGCTCCTCGCGGAAGCGTGTCAGGATAAACAGCGAGTAGTCTATGCCCACGGCCAGCCCCAGCATGGTAATCATGTTGGTTATCATGAAGGTAAGGTCCATCGTCTGTCCCACCACCGCGGTCAAGCCCAGGGCGACGATGATGGCCACCACCGCCAGTGCGACGGGCAGGAGGGCCGCCACGATGGCTCCGAAAACGATGGCCAGTACCACCAGGGCCACCGGCATGCCGATGGTCTCACCGGTCTGGGCCTGTTTCTCTCCCAGCTCGGTGGAATCGGCCATGAACGAGGCGCTGCCCGTGTGATAGACCTCGAAAGACCCCGTCGCGTATTTGTCGCCCAGGGCGTAAATATCTTTTACTTTATGGTCGCCTTCCGGCGGCATGGTGAAGGATATGAACGTGCTGTGCCGGTCCGCCGAGACCATCGAAGGTTCCTGGGTCATATAGTAGGTTGCCCCGCCCAGGAAGGCTTCCGGTCCCATCGCGGCCAGCTCGTTGTAGAGCTGCTCTACCTGGCTGCGGAACTCGGCGTCATCCACCGTCAGCGTGCTTGACTTGACGATGATGAGCTCGTCGAGGTTCCTGGTCTCGGGTATACCCAGCCGCTCGTTCATCAGGGTCTGGGCCTGGAGCGATTCCGGATTATTGGTGGACTCGACTTCCGTTACCAGTGCGTCTCCCAGCAGGGCACTGACACTGAAAAAGGACAGGGCCATCGCCGCTATCCAGATACCCACCGTTACCCATGGCCGCCGGGCGCAGGCCCGGGCCAGCGATTCTATCCAGCTCCTTCGTTTCATCGGGGCAACCTCCTGTCGGCTAACATTCACTTACCACTATAGACCACCTGCCGCAACCATTGAATGCCCGCCGGGGGGGACTTGGTACTGTAGGAACAGGTAGTTTCGTACTGGCCGAAAGGATAGGTGGAGATTGGGAAAAACACCCAACTTGTAGGCACTGGAGATCGACATCGACCAATAACCAGATTCGATAAACGAAACTTCGTCCCGTTTGATCTTCAGGGATTGGAATTTATGTCCGGTTATTGGTTGTTCTTCAAAAGGTTGCGTTTCAGGGCCAGGGCCACCGCCTCGGTTCGGGTGGCGACACCCAGCTTGGATAGTATGTTGCTCACGTGGAACTTTACCGTGGACGCGCTGACATAGAGTCGGCCGGCGATGTCCTGGTTGGAAAGGCCTTCCACCACCAGCCCCAGTATCTCTACCTCGCGGCCGGTCAGCTCGTATGTCTCCGGCCTGGGTTTTTTCAGGCTTTGCACCAGGGCCTGCGCCGCTTCCGGGGAAAGGCTCGGTTTTCCGGCCATGGCGTCCCGTATCGCTGCCACCAGCTCCGCCGCTGACACCGTTTTTAAAAGGTAGCTCATCGCCCCCGCTTTCAACGCCCCCTCCACCAGCTCTTGCTCGTGGAAGCTCGTCAGGGCAATGATGCGCATGTCCGGGAAACGCTCGTGGATTATCCTGATGGCCGTTACTCCGTCCATCACCGGCATCATCAGGTCCATGAGTATTACGTCCGGGCGGAGTTGCTGGCTCAGCCTTACCGCCTCTTCGCCGTTGGCCGCCTCGCCGACCAGGCTCATGTCGTCGAACGACATCAGTACTGCGCCCAGTCCGCTGCGCACCACGGCGTGGTCGTCCACCAGCAAGATACGCGTGCTACCTGTTTCCGTCATTTTCGGCCTCCGGGGATAAACTCTTCCAGGATACTCGTACCGCCGTGCCCTCGCCCGCCTTGCTCCGCACCGTTATACCCGCGCCGATTTCCCTGGCGCGCTCCTTCATGATATTCAGACCGAGGCTGTTCGGCGGGACGCCCCTGGTATTGAAACCCTTGCCGTTGTCGTTTATCTGCAGGGTTATCCGCCCCGCCCGGCAGAGCAGCTTTACCCTGGCGTTCGTCGCCCCGGCGTGCTTGGCAACGTTATTGAGCGCTTCCTGGGCGATGCGGTACAGCGCCACTTTAACCTCCACGGGCACGGAGCACCGGCCGCTCACCGTCACTGCCACCGGCACGCGGGAGCGACCTGTTATCGACTCGCCGAGCTGGTTCAGCAAGTAGCTGATATCCGCTTCCGCCAGCGAGTCGGGGCGCAGCTCGAGGAGCAGCGTCCGCATCTCCGCCAGGGCGCCCCGGGTAAGCTGCCGCACCTCTTCCAGCCGCCGCCGACCTTCTTTCTCGTCGCGTTCCCAGAGCCGGGGCAGGACTTCGGAGATGAGGCTGGCGGAAAAGAGCGTCTGGCTGACGGCGTCGTGCAGGTCGCGGGCCAGCCGGTTGCGCACGGCGGCCGCGGCCTGCTCCCGCTCCTGCCGCGCCAGCTTTTGCTCGCTCTTTTTCTGCTCGGTCCGGTCGATTCCGACGCATAAAATATCCCGGAGCTTTCCCTGCTCGTCGAAATGCGGCTGGTTGGTCCACACTATCCAGACCCTCTCCCCGTTCCGTTTGATGTTTTCGTTCTCGTTGTGGCGGTAGCGCTCCGGGTTCTTGATGATATCGTCAATCATCGCCGCCAGGTTCCTGTCGGCGGAGTCCCGCGGCGGCACGATGGTCCCGATGACGCTCTTTCCCAGGATTTCCACTTCGCTGAACCCGAAAAACTTTTCAGCGAACCTGTTGAAAAATGTCACCCTGCCTTCGGTGTTCATCTCCAGGATAATGGTGTTGGCGCTCTGCACCAGGTGGCGATATTTCAGCTCGCTCTGACGCAGGGACTCCTCGGCCAGGACGCGCTGGCTGATTTCGTTCTGGAGAAGGCGGTTGGCCTCACTCAGCTCGCTGGTGCGCTGTCCCACGCGCGACTCAAGTTCATCGTGGGCTTTTTGGAGGTCTTCATCCGCCTTTTTATGTTCGGTAATGTCCAGCACCTGTCCCACCGTCCGCAGCTTGCCGGAGGCGGTCCTGAATATCGTGGAGCTTATTTCCACACGCCTCTTGCTGCCGTCCTTACGGAGGATGTTGAACTCGTAGCGCGGCGGTACGTCTTCGCCCATCTGGCGCCTCACGTAGCGCTCGGCCACCAACGCCCGGCTTTCCTCGTCGAGGAACTCGCGGAAATCGTGGCCGATGATTTCCTCGTTAGGCCGCAGCAGCAGCTGGCTCACCATGTCGTTGGCGTAGGTGATGTGAAAGACTTCGTCGACCGTGAAGATGCCGGCGTGGGAGTTCTCCACGATGGCCCGGAACATCTGCTCCGTTTCCAGGCGCGTTTCGTCCGCCTTTTTACGATCCGTGATATCATGGACAATCGCCAGCAGGGCGGGCTTGCCCTCGACCTCTATCCGGTTGAGTATCACTTCGGCGTCAAAGAGCGTGCCGTCGCCGCGGCGGTGCTGCCAGTCGAAAAGCTGGGAGTCTCCCGTCGTAGCCAGCCCGATTTTTTCCCTGGCCTCTTCCTCTGAGTCGACCCCGTCCGGCTGGTTCTCCGGGGAGAGGTGGTGGGGCATCTTGTGGAGGAGCTGCTCCCGCGTCATGCCGAACATCTCCTCCGCCCCGCGGTTGCACTCGATGAAGCCTGTCTCGTCCAGCACGAATATCGCGTCGTTATTCATATCGTCTACCGGTCAGTTCACCGCGTACGCCCTTTTTTCCTGTCCTGATTTAATATTACGCGGGCGGGAATGTCAATCCCCGCATCAGGGTGCCGTCCCGATCATGTTAATGGTCATGAAATTGCCGTTTTTCAGGGCCTTTTCGTAGATGATTTTCGTGACGGCGATATCCTCGATGGCCACGCCCGTGGAATCGAAAATGGTGATGGCCTTCGGGTCGGTCCGCCCCCGTTTCTTCCCGGCGATAATCTCCCCGAGATTGGCGTAGACCTCGTCAACAGAAAACAGTTTCTTCGCCACGGGGACGTTGATTTCCCCGGCGACGCTCGCCTGCCGGATGTCATCGACCACTACCATGGCCCTTTTCAGGAGGGCAGGTTCGAGCTCCTCTTTCCCCTCGGCGTCCGCCCCGATGGCGTTTATGTGCGTCCCTGGCGCGATCCACTCCTTTTTGAGGTAAGGCTCGCGTGAAGGCGTCAGCGTGCAGACGATGTCGGCGGCAGCCGTCTCTTCGAGCGTGCTTTCCCGGAGGGGATATTCAGGGAAGGCCTTTATCAGGCGGACTGTCGCCTCTTTATGCGTGTCGAACACCTTTACCTGCTTGATGTTGAACAGCGGCAGGTGCGCCTGAATCTGTGTATGGGCCTGTCTCCCCGCCCCGATAATGCCGAGGGTGCGGGCGTCCGGCCTGGCCAGGTATTTGGACGCGATGGCCGCCGCTGCGCCCGTACGGTAGGCGGTGATGTCCGTGCCGTCCATTATCGCCAGCGGGTACCCGTTTTGCGGGTCGTTATAGATAATGGTGCCCATGACGGTCGGCAGGCCGCGTCCCGGGTTCTGCGGGTGGACGGCCACCCATTTGACCCCGGCCGCCCCCGGCAAGGACGCCGGCATCGCCCGGAAGTCCCCCTTCTCCAGCAGGAGGTAGGCCTTGGGGGGCATCGTGCCCCGCCCCTCGGCCCAGTCTTTAAAGGCCGCCTCTACCACGCCGATTACCTCGGCCATGTCGAGCAGTTTCAGTATCGCTTTCTGGTTCAGGATGATGGTGGGCAACTTTTATTCCCCGCGCGTTTACTTTTTCGTGTCCAGTCCCCAGGACTTGAACATCCTCTGGTAGAGCTCCGGCTGGGGGAAGTCCGGCAGCATGAACATGTTGGCGTGGGCGTACCCGAAATCCCGCTCCTCGAATTGTCTCAGGCCGGCCAGGAGCCCATCGACTTTTTCCGCCGGCAGGGAGAGGATAATCTCGTCTTCTCCGGCCAGTGCCCGCTGGTAATCACCGGGGTCGGGGATGGTGACCATGTACTGCCCCGTCTCCATCACCGGCACGACCTGGTAGGCGCAGCCGGGGGGAAAGAAATAGTAGGTCAATTTGTCCCTGTCTTTATAGTTTATCGGCAGGAGCATGGTCCTCATCTGGGAGGTGTTGGCGTAGATGATGACCACGTCCGGTTTGAAGCTGGCCGACTTGAGGGGCGCGGTCAAAATTCCAATATACTTGCCTTTTTCGAAGTGGGGGAACGTGGTGAACTGCTCGAGGCGAGGGTCGTCCGGCTTGTCGACCACCCCGTAGGCTATCAGCGGCGCGAAGCACCAGTTGTCCTCCTTGAGCATGGCCACCGTCAGCTTCTGCCGGCGGGTCATGGCGAAGGCCTGGCACTGGGCGTAGTGGACGCCGCGGTCTTTCATGGGCCGTACCGCCCCCTCCGGGATGTCCTTTTCGCTCTCCAGCATCTTCACGGCTATTGGCGATGTCCTCAGTATCAATGTTCTTTCCAGCTCTTCTCCGTAGCGGTTGTATTCGGCGACGGTCGTCATCGGCGCTTACCTCCGGTAGAAAATCAATCCGCTCTAATTATGAATAATTTCCTTCAATTCCGCAAGGAAGTGATTTGTTACCTCACCCCCGTGTGTCCCCCTCTCCTTACGAGGCAGGGCGAAGGAGAGGGGGGAAAAAGAGAGAGGGGAGAGATCCCCTCTCCGCGGAGACTCACCGATAGAAAATATGGGGAAATTTGAAGGAGTGTCAGCCCCTTTAACAATATTAGTCCCCCTTCCCTTACACATTCCCCAAGGGGGTCAGGGGGAAAGGTTACTGAATTAAGGGTTAACTTTTAAAGGGAAACTTTGCCGGTTGCTGTGAAATGTTAAATTATAATAAATATTGACATAATCATGACATAAAGGGATTGACTATTGACATATTAATCGTTATAATGACAATTGTAGACCTGGTAGGCACGTCTTGGAGATGTCCATTGCTCCTACGGGTAGCAGTTATATGGATTATCGGTAATACAAGCGATTGCGTACCAGGTCATTCAATTTCCGGCTTCCAATACCAAACCTGATATTTGGGATGTTTTTGATTTTGATACCATTTTGGTAGAGTTTGCCAATAGTTTGGCAGTAAAGAAGGTATTTTTAACTGCCCTTTAACGTAATTACGGATTTTGTTTTTCCATCTGTTTTGTGTGGGCATCAGTTCATTTAAAATTACACCTTGTAAAATATCTCCTATTTGTCCTAAGTGATAGTCTTCCACGCTTGTATCAACTTCTTGGATATGTTTAAAAATGGGTTTGCTTTTTCCAACCGAATAATTTTCACCCGACGAACTAAATAATTCTTTCAGTAGCTGACAAAAAAGATCACCTTTGCATCTTGTAAGTCTATCTGTATAGAGTATTCCATTTGGTTGTATATCAGCGATATTATACCTGAGTAAAAATTCAGTAAACTTTTTATAGGCCCTTGCTTCTTTAATAGCTTTTCGTTCATGGACGTGACCAAAATGGTCAAGATTAAATCCAGATTCGGGGCGCTGGTCAATAACGATTGCCCTAAAAAAAGCGGAACTGCGAATGAAGCAATTAATGGCCTTTTTAGCTATTTCATATTTGGTGCTGTCTGTACAGAATGTATATTTTATTTCCCTAGCCTTGCCATTTGTTAGTGTATAACCAGCCTCTCTCTTGACGTTTAGAAAATCCCTGTGAATACTTTTGTGATTAGGGCAAAACAAAGCTCCGAGAATTAAATAACTATGATTACTGTCGTAACATTCATCAAATGTAGTTAACATAATATTTCTTAGCCAACTAGCACTTCGTGTACCCGCAGGCCGGGCAGTGGTAGCACCCTTCCTGGTAGACCAGCATGTTAGAGCACTCCGGGCACTGGCCGGCCATGTTCTTGGCCAGGCCGTAGTCCTCCAGCTTCGGTTTTTCCTCCTCGTTGCTGATGTGCTTTTCCAGCACGCTGGCGATGGCGTCGGCGCAGGAGAGCACGCTCTTGCCCCCCTCCCAGGAGATGGACGGGCAGCGGATGCCCCGTAGCTGTTTCACCACCGACGCCACGTCCACCCCCGACCGCAGCGCCAGGGTGATGAGGCGGCAGATGGCCTCGAGCTGGGCCGTGGCGCAGGCCCCGGACTTCCCCAGCGTGGCGAACACCTCGAATATCCCCCGGTCGTCGTAGGCCACGGTGATGTATATCGACCCGCAGCCGGTGTTGACCCGGGTCACCGTCCCCTTGGTCTCCGCCGGCCTCTTGCGCGGCGTCATTTTGCCGGACGCTTCTTCTGCCTTCTCCGGCTTCTTCCCGGTGGTCAGCACCTGCGCGTCCCGGGAGCGGTCGCGGTAGATGGTGATACCTTTGAGTCCCGCCTCGTAGGCCAGCATGTAGGCGCGGGCGACGTCTTCCCGCGTGGCCTCGTTCGGGAAGTTGATGGTCTTGGAGACGGCGTTGTCGGTGGACTTCTGGAAGGCGGCCTGCATTTTCACGTGCCATTCCGGGCTGATTTCGTGGGCAGTGACGAACACCCGCTTGACCTCCTCCGGCACGCCCTTGATATCGCTGAGATGGGCGCCCTCGGCCAGCTTCTTCATCAGCTCCGGGGAGTAGAAGCCGCCCTTCCTCGCCGCCTCTTCGAAATAGGGGTTGACCTCGACGAACGGCGTCCCGTCGAGGACGGTCTTGGTATAGCTTAAAGCGAAAAGCGGCTCGATGCCGCTGGAGCAGCCGGCTATCATGCTCAATGTGCCGGTCGGCGCGATAGTCGTGCGGGTGGCGTTCCTGACGCGCGGCCCGTCCTTGATATCATAAATGCTTCCTTTGAAAGCCGGGAAGACCCCGCGCTCTTTGGCAAGTTCTTCAGATGCATCGAGAGCCTTTTCTCCGATAAAGCTCATCAACTCGCTGGCAACCTTCAGAGCCTCTTCTGAGTTATAGGGCACGCCGAGCATCACCAGCATATCGGCGAAGCCCATGATTCCCAGGCCGATTTTCCGCGTCTTCTTGGTCATTTCCTCTATCTGCGGCAGCGGGAACCGGTTGACGTCGATGACGTCATCGAGGAACCTGACGGCGGTCTGCACAGTGCGTGCCAGCCTGGCGAAGTCAATCTCGGCCCGGCCCCCCTTTTCCATCACCATCTTGGCCAGGTTTATGGAGGCCAGGTTGCACGACTCGTAGGGGAGGAGGGGCTGCTCGCCGCAGGGATTGGTGCTCTCGATTCTGCCCAGGTGCGGGGTGGGATTGCCCTCGTTGATGCGGTCGATGAACACGATGCCCGGGTCCCCGGTCCGCCAGGCCATGTCCACTATTTTGTCGAAGACGTCTTTAGCGTTGAGCTTTTCGGTAACTTCTTTCGTGTGCGGGTTGACCAGCTCGTACTCCGCGCCCGCCTTGACCGCTTCCATGAACCCGGCGGTCAGCGCCACCGAGATGTTGAAGTTGGTCAGGGCCGTCATGTTCTCCTTGGCGGTAATGAATTTCAGTATGTCGGGGTGGTCGACATTCAGGATGCCCATGTTGGCCCCCCGCCGCGTCCCCCCCTGCTTGATGACCTCGGTAGCCGTGTCGAAGGCCTTGATGAACGACACGGGCCCGCTGGCCACGCCCCCCGTCGAGCCCACCCTGTCTTTTTCCGGTCTCAGCCGCGAGAACGAGAATCCCGTGCCGCCGCCGCTCTTGTGGATGAGCGCGGTGTACTTGACCGCGTCGAATATCGACTCCATGGAGTCTTCGACGGGCAGGACGAAGCAGGCGGAGAGCTGCCCCAGCTCCTTGCCGGCGTTCATCAACGTGGGTGAGTTGGGCAGGAACTCCAGCCCGTACATCAGGCGGAAGAACTCCTCCGTCGTCCCCTTGATGTTGGCCCTGGGGTTATAGATAAGCTCCGCCGCGGCGATGGCCTGGGCGACCCTACGGAACATCTGCTCCGGCGTCTCGACGATTTTTCCCTGCCGGTCCTTTTTAAGGTATCTTTTTTCCAGCACCTGCCGCGCCGTGTCGGTGAGGCCGGTGACTAAGGATTCTTTAGCTGGTCGGACCTCGGCGTTAGTTTCCATTTCGGGTTTGTCCTCCTCTTCAGGGACCGGTTTTTCGGCATTAAGAACTTCCATGACCATGGCCTCGATTTCCGCCTCGGTCGGCAGCCGCTGGTGGCGGCGGGCGCGTTTATCGACGAGGTCTTCCATCCCGGGCAGGGTCGGCAGGTACTCGGCCTGCGCCTTTTCGAGTCGCTCGATGACCTGGCTGGTCAGGCGCTCCACGAGCTTGCGGTCGCGGATGCCCATGGCGGCGGCATTATCGAAGACGATGCGGGCAACCTGGCTGCGGTTGACCGGCGACTGCCTCCTGCCGTGATTGGTTGTGCTCATCGCCGGGGCCTCCGCACCGGCTTGACCGCCGCGGCCAGCTCTTCCGGCGGGATGAGCGGCAGCTGGTCGGCGGTGTTCACGACGCCGTGGTTGGCCAGGTTGTCCACCTCTTCCTTGAGCGTCGTGATGTCGGTGAACTCCCGGTAGACGCTGGCGAACCGGATGTAGGCGATGTGGTCGAGCCTCTTGAGCCGGGCCATCACCATGTCCCCGACGGCGGCGCTGCGCACCTCGTTCTTGCCCGTCTGGAAAATCTCGGCCTCAATCTCGTCGACCGCTCTTTCCACCACCCCGCCCTCCAGCGGCCTCTTTTCGCAGGCCTTGCGGATGCCCGCCAGCAGCTTGTCCCGGTCGAACTCCTCCCGCCGCCCGTCCTTCTTGATGACGAACAGGCTCGCCGGCTGCCAGCGCTCATATGTCGTGAAACGCAGTTCGCATTTCAGGCACTGCCGCCGGCGCCGTATGCCGTCGTTGATGTCGCGTGAGTCGATTACCTTTGAGTCGTAGTAGCCGCAGTAGGGGCAGTTCACAGCCAGACCTCCACATCCTGTGGTGCCAAGGCTTAGAATTTACCACAAGATGTTGTGGTTTGTCAATGGGTCGGGAGAGCGAAATTAATAATATTTTAAAGATTCTTTCCGACCTTTACCGCATAATCCCGAAAAGGTAAGATATGGTTGGCGGGGAGCGACACATGGACTATAAAGAAGCCCTGGAATATCTGCTGAGGTTCGCCGACTACGAGCGGTTGCCGCGCTCGGGTATCGTCTGGGACCTGCGACGCATCGAGCGGCTGCTAGCCCGGCTGGGTTATCCGCAGCACGCCGCGCCGGCCGTCCATGTCGCCGGGACGAAGGGGAAGGGGAGCACGTCGGCCATGATATCTTCCATCCTGCATCAGGCCGGATACCGGGTCGGGCTGTATACTTCTCCCCACCTCCTCTTCTACACCGAGCGTATCCGTATCGACGGGAAGCCCATCGCCGAAGCCGACTGGGCAAGGCTAACGGAAGAAATCCGGCCCCATGTCGAGGCGGAGAATGCCCGCGACGACCTCGGTGAGCTGACGACCTTCGAGATATTCACGGCCATGGCCTTCCTGCACTTCCGCGCCGTCCGGGCGGACTACCAGGTGCTGGAGGTGGGGCTCGGCGGCCGGCTGGACGCCACCAACGTCGTGCGCCCGCGGGTCTGCGTCCTGACCTCTGTCAGCTTCGACCACACGGACGTGCTCGGGGACACGCTGGGGAAAATCGCCCGCGAGAAGGCCGGCATCATCAAGCCGGGATGCGCCGCGGTCAGCGCCCCGCAGTCGCCGGAGGCGATGGAGGTCATCGAGAAGGCGTGCCGGGATCTCAAGGTCAGACTCGTCAGGGTCGGCCGCGACGTGACCTGGCAGGCCGGTAATTTTGATGCGGCGGGGCAGT
>MGNQ01000053.1:10299-14356 GCA_001796865.1 Chloroflexi bacterium RBG_16_56_11 | reverse complement strand
CTTCTCGGGGAGCACCAGCTGGAGAACGCCGCTAATGCCGTGGCCGCCGCTGAGTTGCTGGCGGAAAAAGACCCGCGGATAACCCCGCGGAGTATCGCCGACGGCCTGGCGCGGGTGGACTGGCCGGGCCGGTTGCAGGTGCTGCGGCACCGCCCGTTGGTGGTCGTCGACGGGGCGCATAATGCTTATTCGATGCAGCGACTCGGCGAGGCGTTAAAAAATTACTTTAAATACGATAAGCTGACCCTCATCCTGGGGTTCGGTGGGGATAAAGACATCCCCGGCATGGTGGCCGAGGCGGTGAAGATGACCCGGGATATCATTCTGGTCAGTTCCCGCCACCCGCGGTCGGTGAAGGCTGAGGTCCTGGCCCGGGAGTTTGAGAAGCACGGCGTGACCCCCCGCGTAGCCGAGGGCGTAGCGGCGGCGGTCAGGCTGACCCTGTCCCCCGCCTCCCCCAGCGACCTCATCTGCGCCGCCGGTTCGATATTTGTGATAGCAGAGGTGATGGAGGAGATGGACTTAAATAAGGAGCGAAGAATATGAAAAGAAAAAGGAAAAACGATATCCCGGAATTTAAATCACTAGAAGAAGAGAGAGAATACTGGGAAGCGCGCGGGCCGCTGGCGGAAGGGCACAAAGGGACGATCAACAGACCCAAGCCCAAGGCGGCTGGCAAAAACAAATAAGCGGAAGTAATGGAGGGGATGGGGCAAGGGAGAGATTAAGAAGCGAATTCTAACCTAACGGAATCTCGTTTGCTCCAAGGAATGGGATTCACTTCATAGTTTCTTAATGCTTCTATTACGTCTGTTGGAACGGTTCGTTCTGCATCGTTCAATAAGGCGTATGCTATTGATCCAGTTGGGCGTACTTCTCTTGTATCTATCCATCCTAAAATAAATGATTGCGCATAATTTTTGTTGGGGTTATTTATTGCACCAATAATTCTTTCAGGTTTTGAACGTGATTTAGGAATTACAAAATCAAATAAATAGTCGTAGCCGGTTTTCCCAGTGAATTTAACTTTAGGAGTATATCGGATTTCATTAAGATCAAGCCAAGACACAACATCTTCAAAGAACAGTGTGGATACTATTGGTTCTGCCATAAAGAATAAATCATTAACAGCTAACATAGCTTGTACTAAGTTGTGTTTTTTAAGTGCAAAATTATCGGAAGATGCTCGGATTTCGAGACGTTTACCATTCAATTGGACACCAAAACCATTTAAGGTCATTTTTAAGAGAGCCTGTCTTTTTTGGGTCTCGAGTTTACATCCCGATTGTTCTAGATCTTCAATAACATAACCGTCATCAGAAAGGATGTATCCAGAGTCAAAACTTTTGACATATATCTGTAATAGATCATTATGTCTGTCCAAGTATGGCGTTGTAATCTCAACCCAATCATTTACTTGACGCAAAGTAGTTTTGTCTCTAAGCCAAGAAACATAATTATCTAATAGGGACTGTATTTCATCTATCATTAATGAAGTCCGATCTGTATCCGCGGCGGTGATACAACATTACAGTAGACCATAAAATCTTGGAAAGTCTGCCAGGTATCTCTTGTGTTTTGGAACTGGTTACTTGGAGCTGGGATTGCCCATTTATCACCATAACCTTCGCGATATACATGAAGATGTGGACAAGGTATTTCAGAATCGTCGGGATTTCTGTGTGGAGAACCTCCAAAATCGAGTCTTACAAGAATGACACAGTGTCTGGCACGATTTTGATGTTTTCCTTTCAGCAAATTAATTTGACCGTGGCTTATATCTAAAAAGAATTTTTCTCGTTTGTCTGCTGAAATAAGAGGAATTGAAACAGAACCGCCTAAGCTGGGGTACTTCCAGATGTTATTATCTTCTTTATATTTCGGCAGCGCAATAAGTTTATCTGCTTCTGCTTGGGTTAAATCGATATCCATTCTTAAAATACCCTAAAATATAAGACCCAAAGTCCTAATTGATTTTTAATGGATAATACCTCAAAGTTCCGGTGAAAGCAAACATTTTCACGTATCATATTGCCATTTTTAGAATATTTTTATAATTCATCTTCGAAGTCTCTCAATTAATCCCCCTCCACTCCCCTCCACCACCATATCCTCCCCGATCCGGTACACCCGCGTAAAGGTCAGCTTTAGAGCCTTAGCTACTTCCGTAATATTGAGGTCGCCCACGGCCTGGGTGCCGGAGCCTAGAATCTTCGGGGCGATGAAGACCACCAGCCTGTCCGCCAGCCCCGCCCGCAGGAAAGAGGTAATCACCTCTCCCCCGCCCTCTACCAGCACGGACGTGATGTCCCGCTCCCCCAGCGCCCTCAGCAGGGCCGGCAGGTCTACCCTCCCGTGCCCGTCCGCCGGTACTGTCAGCACCTCTATACCCATCCCGTGCAGCGCCGCCAGCTTCTCCCGGTCGGCGGCGGGCGTTGTCGCCACCAAGGTCCGCGCCTTCTCCTGCCCCGCCAGCACCTTCGCCGCCAGCGGTATCCTCAGCCGGGAGTCGAGTATTACCCTCAGCGGGTTTCTCCCCCTGACCAGTCGCGTGGTCAGCTCGGGGTCGTCTTTTAATACGTTGCCGATGCCGGCCAGGATGGCGTCATGCTGCGCCCGCAGCTTGTGCGCCAGCTTACGCGATTCTTCCGAGCTTATCCACCGCGAGTCGCCCGCGGCCGTGGCAATCCGGCCGTCGAGGCTCTGCGCCCACTTGACCGTGACGAAGGGCACGCCCGTGCTGCGGTGTTTGATATAGGCCTCATTGAGGGCGCGGCACTCCGCTTCCCGCACTCCCACTGTTGTCTCGATGCCCGCATTTTTCAGTTTTTGAAGTCCCTGCCCGCTTACCCTTTTGTCCGGGTCGAGCATGCCGATGACCACCCTCCCTATCCGGCTCTTTATCACCGCGTCGGCGCACGGCGGCGTCTTCCCGTAGTGGACGCACGGCTCCAGCGTCACGTACATCGTCGCCCCGGCGGTGTCTCCCCCGGCGCTGCGGATGGCCTCGACCTCGGCATGGTCGCCCCCGAACCGGCGATGGTAGCCCTTTCCGATGACCCGTCCCCCCTGGACGATGACCGCTCCCACCATCGGGTTCGGGCTGACCTTCCCCAGGCCGCGCCGGGCCAGCTTCAATGCCTGCCCCATGAATTCTTTATCGTTCGCTTCGCCTGGTGTCATACATTTCCTGTAAGTTCGCCGGCGTTTGCTATTATACCCTGAAATGAAGGGATTCACCAGTATGTCCGGAAGTTGCGCCGGCGAGACTGTTTTGTTAGAATTATGGCTTGGGGTCGCTTTTTCGACACGGGCCGTTAGCTCAGTTTGGTAGAGCAGTGGACTTTTAATCCATTGGTCGAAGGTTCGAATCCTTCACGGCCTACCACGCCTAGCTTTATGTCTACGCCGGCGGCGTCATCCCCATCCCCGCCATCACCGCCAGCATCACCGCCGCCGCCATCACCGACCCTATCTGCCCCCCGGTGTTCGCCCCCACCGCGTGGAACAGTAGCCAGTTTTTGCGGTTGGCCCTCTGGCCTTCCCTCTGCACTACCCTCGATGACATCGGGAAAGCGGATGTCCCGGCCGCCCCGAGAAGCGGGTTTATCTTGCCGCCGGTAATCACCCGCATCAGTTTGCCCAGCAGCATTCCCGCCACGGTGTCCAACCCGATGGCCACCAGCCCCAGTATGAAAATGAGTATCGTCTCCCATTTCAGGAAATCTTCTCCCAGCATCGAGGCCCCGATGGTCAGCCCCAGGAACAGCGTCACGATGTTCGTTAGCGTCGATTCCGACACGTTGACCAGCCTGCTGACCACCCCTGACTCCCTGAGGAAATTTCCGAACATGAGCATCCCCATCAGCGGAGCGCCCATCGGCGCGATAAGTATCGTGATGATTCCCGTCATCACCGGGAATAGTATCTTCACCCGCTGTGACACCTTGGCCTCGCCCGGAGGCATGTACGTCTCGCGCTCTTTTTTCGTGGTCATCGCTCTCATTATGGGCGGTTGTATTATGGGCACCAGCGCCATGTAGGAGTAAGCGGCTAT
>MGNQ01000053.1:3287-10282 GCA_001796865.1 Chloroflexi bacterium RBG_16_56_11 | reverse complement strand
GGCGTACTTTGAAGACACGAAGATGGCCGTCGGCCCGTCGCACGCCCCGATAATGGCCACCGAGACGGCCTGTTCGCGTGGGAACCCGAACCACAGCGCCAGCAGTAAAGTCAGGAATATCCCGAACTGCCCCGCCGCCCCGAATATAAGCAGCTTCGGGTTGGCCAGCATCGGCCCGAAATCTATCATCGCCCCCAGCCCGATGAACAGCAGCACCGGGAACAGCTCGGTGAGTATCCCGCCAATGTAGAGCAGGTTGAGGACGCCCCCTTCGTCGTGCGATGATAGCCCGCCCAGCGGCATATTCCCCAGGATTACCCCGAAGCCGATGGGTATCAGGAGAAACGGCTCGATTTTCCTGCCCACGGCCAGGTAGAGCAGGATGCCGCCCAGCGCCAGCATGATGACGTTCTGCCAGGAAAGCTCGGCGAAACCCTGCCCCAGGCTGGAAAGAGCTGAAATCAACGTATCCATTGTTGGTCTATCCCGACTTTTTCTGTGTCTTTTCTTTGTTTTCCTCACCTTTGAACGGGAAAAGGCGTATCAGCAGGCGGACACACAGCGCCAGGAACAGGAGCGTGAGAAAGGTGACTCCCATCCCCATGACGGTCATCGTCAGACCGAAAGTTAAATCGCTCATATATCGGGCTCCTCCCGGGCGTTCGTTCCGGCCCGGGGCGGAGTTAGCCCGCGGGCAGGGCTAGACGTATTATAATAAGCCCGGGTTGACGCGTCAATGTAGTTTCATCCCCGTCTTTTGACACCCCTCGGGTCCGATGCTATCATGACCTTGTATGAGTGTGCAGCGACTCCGTATCCGGTTCAGCCGGGGGGAAGAAATCAGGTTCATTTCCCACCTCGACCTGATGCGACTCTGGCAGCGGGCGCTCGTCCGCGCCGGGGTCAGCCTGGCCTACTCCGAGGGATTCAATCCCCACCCCCGCATGTCCATCGCGGCCCCGCTCGCCCTCGGCGTGACCTCTGAGGCCGAGCTCATGGACATCTTTGTAGACAGATGGTCGTCCCCCCACACTTTTTCCGCCGCCGTGGGCCGGCAGCTTCCTCAGGGCATCTCCATTACCGGGACATATAATGTTCCCCTTACCCTGCCATCGCTCCAGTCGCAGGTTCACTCCGCCGAGTACACCGTCAGGGTTGCGACCGGAAAGGGAGAAAAAGACGTCGAGGCGGCGCTTCAATCGCTTCTGGCGAAGGGTAGCCTGCCCTGGGAGCACCAGCGGGACACCGGGCCGCGCCGCTATGACCTCCGGGCTTTGATTGAAGACCTCTGGCTCATCGCCTGGCAGCCCGGCGGCGGGACCATCGGTATGAGGTTGAGCTGCGATAGCCGCGGCTCGGGCCGGCCGGAGCAGGTCGCCGCTGCCCTCGGTTTTGAGAAATACCCGGAATCCGTCCACCGTACCCGGCTCGTCCTTATCACCGGCTGAACCCGATTTTTCCGGGTGAATTGAGAGGTCAGGTGTCACCCCCGAAAGCGTTGAACCTGGAGAAGAAAGTCCTCGATTTCGTCAGGAGAAACCATCTGGTCCGCGCCGGTGATAAAATCGTCGTGGCGGTCTCCGGCGGCCCCGACTCTCTCTGCCTTTTACATATCCTTTTCGGGCTTCGCCGTGAGCTGGGTATCGAGTTGTATGTCGCCCACCTCGACCATCAGCTCCGCGGCGCCGACTCCGCTGCTGACGCCCGCTATGTCGCCGGCGTCGCCCGCAGGCTGGGGATTCCGTTCACCGTCGCTTCGCGTGATGTCCGGGATTATCGCTCTCTGCGCCGGCTTTCCCTTGAGGAAGCCGCCCGGGAGGTGCGCTACGCCTTCCTGGCTGAGGTCGCCGCCGCCGTTGGTGCCGCGGCGGTAGCCGTCGGGCACACCGCTGACGACCACGCCGAGACAGTCCTCATGCACTTGCTCCGGGGCAGCGGCACCCGCGGCCTGCGCGGCCTCCTGCCGGTCGCCCGCCGGGACGCCGCCGGAAAGGAGCTTAATATCATCCGGCCCCTGCTGGAGTTGAACCGCCGGGACACCGCCAATTATTGCCGCCGGCACCGCCTCTCCCCCCGGCGGGATGCCTCCAACTTTTCCCTGGGCCCACTCCGCAACCGGCTCCGCCACCGCTTGCTGCCGGAGATGCAAAAGTACAATCCGCAAATCACTGAAGCCCTCGTCCGCACCGCGCGCCTCGCCGCTGATGATTTTGAATTTATTCACGGTGAAGCAGTGAAGGTGGGGGAAAAAGCCATCCGACTTGAAAAAGGCGCCGTTATCATCGATAAAGTGGCCTTTTCGGCCTTGCCGGCGGCCTTGAAGCGGCACCTGCTGCGCGACTCCATCGAAACGCTGCTGGGAAACCTGAAGGACATCGAAGCGGGTCACGTCGAAAGACTGATGGATGCCCTGGACAAGCCTGCCGGGAAAAATATCTGTCTCCATGGCGGCCTGAGCCTGACCATCGAATATGAACGATTCGTGCTGGGGGCGACTCCAGGCGCCCTCTGCCCCTTTCCCGCCATCGAGCGGGAAGTGGAACTGCAAATTCCCGGGAAGACGCGCATCCCCGGGTGGGAAATCGAAGCGGCCGTTATCTCTCGTCGCGCGGCCGGGACGTCATTTAAAAGTGATAATGGCCTTATCGCCTGTTTTGACTATGATGGGACCGGCCAAAAACTCACCGTGCGCAATCGCGTCCCCGGCGATAGCTTTCAGCCGCTGGGCATGGTAACGCCTAAAAAGCTCAGCCGGTTCCTGATTGACGCCCGCGTTCCCCGGGCCTGGCGGAACCGTGTTCCGGTCGTTGCCTCGCCGGAGCGAATTATCTGGGTAGTCGGCTGGCGCATCGATGCACGCGCCAGGGTCATGGTAAACACGGAAAAAGTTTTGCGACTGGAGTTCCGGCGAAGCCCGTCGAACCGCTCGTGGTGAGTCTATCGAACCGCTCGTGGTGAGTCTATCGAACCGCTCGTGGTGAGTCTATCGAACCATGAGCGGCTGCTCTAGAAGATACGTATTAATCTCGGGTTCGGCGTTATCCCGGGCAGCCGCCCCCGCTTGGCCACCGCCCTGCCGTCTACCTCGTGAAGGTCGGCGGTGAAATCGATCGGTCTGGCCCCGCTGATGTAGCTGCCCACACCGTAGCCGTCCACCGGCGCTCCCCTCTCCCGGAAATACGCGATGCGCTCGGGGTCGATTCCGCCGCTGACGAAGATACCCACATGCGGGAATCCGCCCAGGTCGAGATGGGCGCGGACTTCCCTGACCAGCTCGGCCGTCACCCTGCCTCTTTCCGATGGCGTGTCCAGCCGCACGCTCTGGAGCTTCTCCCGCAGCGCCCCGGCCACCCGCAGGCTCTCCTCAACTTCGTCTTTGAAGGTATCTACCAGCGCGACGCGCGGCACCTCCGGCGGCGCGTGTTTATCGAACAACATCGTGGCTTTGACCGTGTCACCGACGATGATAATCAGGGCGTGGGGCATCGTCCCGGACGGCTCGATTCCCGCCAGGCGGGCCCCCGCGATGCTCGAGCACCCCGCGCACCCGCCTACCACCGCCGCGTAGTCCATCACCCCGGCGACCGCCGGGTGCACGTGCCTCGCCCCGAAGCTGATGACCGGTATGTTCCCGGCCGCCCTGGCGCATTCCCGGGCGGCTGTCGCCCACCCGCTGCCGTGCGCCAGCATGCCGATGATGGCCGTCTCGTATAAGCCGTAGCTCTGGTACGGGGCGGTGATGCGCAGCGCCACCTCTTTAGCCTCGATAGTGTCGCCTTCGCCCAGCGCCCAGACCTCTCGTTTATCCAGAGGCAGTACCTCGGCCAGTAGCCCCTTCACCTCTTCGATGCCGCATAAGACTCCGGCCCGGTGCCCGAAGACCTCCATAGTCGCCGTTGCATTGAGGCTTTCCTTGCGCAGGATGTCGATTGTCCGGGGGAAGTAGATGTCGGCGGTGTCCCCCGAGATGACTTCCGGGGCGGGTCTGAACCGGGACGCCGGGACTTCTCCCCCGGTTGCTCGGACCAGCCTGGCTCCCAGCACCTTTTCGATGTGCTCCAGGGCGTAGCGGTGCGCCTTCTCGTCGAACGAGGCCACGCCGTCCACCGGCACCTCGACCTCGTAGCCGCGGTTGCGGGCGTCGGCCACAGTATGGCAGACGCAGATATCCGTGCAGACGCCGCAGACGGTGATTTTTCCCGGTTTCAGCTTCTTCAGCTGCGCTTCGAGGTCCGTGCCGTAGAAGGCGCTGTAACTCTTTTTTCGTATGATTTCGCCCGGGTATGCGGCCAGCTCCGGTATAACTTCCGCTTCGGCGCTGCCGGCGATGCAGTGCGGCGGGAACATCCGGAATTCGGCGTCGTCCGGGTCATGGCAATCACAGATAAAATATATTTTAGAGCCGCTGCCCATCTCCTTTTCCAGCAGGCTTTTTATATTGGGGATGATGCGCCGGGCGCGGTCGCCGCAGTACAGGGGACACTTTTCTTCCAGGAAGCCCCGGAGCATGTCGATCACCAGGACTGCAGTAGCCATGCGCTTCAAGCCACCTTGTCCTGACGGTATCCGGTGCCGTCGATGATAACCCTGGCCTCGCCGGCCTGCTTCGCCACTTCGCCGATGACTCTCGCTCCCGGCAGGGCCTTCTTCATCGATGCGACATTCTCCGGCGCGGCGACGATTACCATGCCGATGCCCATGTTGAACACCCTGTACATCTCTTCGGTGTCGACATTCCCCTTCTTCTGGATTAATGCGAAGATAGGCGGGATTTCCCACCGCCGGCTGTCGAGCCTGGCGGCCAGCTCCTTCGGCAGCGTGCGCGGCACGTTGCCGACTATCCCGCTGCCCGTGATATGTGCCATCCCCTTGATTTTCGGCAGCAGCGGTCTGAGCGGCTTGTAGTAGCTCCGGTGCGGCTCCAGCAGCGCCTCGCCGATTGTCCTGTCCAGTCCGGCGGCGTGTTTGTTCAGTGACTCCCGCGTCTCTCCCAGTATTTTACGCGCCAGCGAGTAGCCGTTGGTATGCAGTCCGCTGGACGGCAGACCGATTATCGCGTCCCCGGCCTTGATCGACCCGCCCATGATAATCGCCTCTTTTTCCACCGCGCCCACCACGAACCCCACCAGGTCGAAGTCGTCCCCGTGGTAAACGCCCGGCATCTCCGCTGTTTCTCCCCCGATGAGCACGCAGCCGGCCTCTTTACACGCCCCGGCCAGTCCCCGGGCGACTGCCTCCAGACGCTCGGGCACGACCTTGCCCGTGGCGATGTAGTCGAGGAAGAAAATAGGTTCGGCCCCGCACGTGAAGATGTCGTTGATGCAGTGGTTGACGATGTCGATGCCGACGGTATCGTACTTGCCCAGGGCGGCGGCGATTTTCAGTTTCGTGCCCACGCCGTCGACGCTCGATACCAGCACGGCGTTCTTATACCCTTTAAACTCGTAAAGCCCCCCGAAAAACCCCACCCCGCTGAGGACCTCCGGCCGGAGCGTGCCGCGGGCGTGCTGGCTGATTTTGGCGATGACTCTGGACTTCAGGTCGATATCGACGCCGGCCCCGGCGTAGGTCTCTTTCATCGGCTAGCCTCCCGCGGAGAAACACCGTATGTCCTAGATTACCAAAAACGGCGTTTGACCTGCAAATGGCGGGAAGTTTCGACGGAGCTCCCGGTAGCCGTCCGGTCTTGCATCATTTCCCCTGATGACTTAGAATGGAGGGCGTAAGATGGCGACGTGGCCAAGAGGTTAAGGCGGGGGTCTGCAAAACCCCTATTCGGCGGTTCGAATCCGCCCGTCGCCTCCAATTTTAAATACGAAATTGATAAAATAGAGCCGGGCGGTTACAAGAATTGCTAACAAATTGCTAACCAACCCTTTCTGATGGCGCCTTTTCTGCGTATCGCTGTAATCCTTCGTCAAAGCGTAGTGCCGCTGCTGCCTGAATCCCTGGCAGGACATGAGAATATGTATCCAGGGTTATTGCCACTGAACTATGCCCGAGTCTTTCACTAACGACCTTAGGATGCGCACCTTGCTTCAGCATGAGTGTGGCATGGGTATGGCGGAGGTCATGTAGACGTATTCCGGATATCCCCAAAGATTTGGCCAATTTGCCAAAAGCCTTGGTAACGCTGTTCGGTGGTAACGGAGTACCGTCTGGATAACTGAATACTAAATCATCAGGCATGAGCAACCGTCCGAGCAGTTTCCTTTCTAATTCTTGATTAGCCCGATGTCCCCGCAGTAAAAGCGCTAGTGAAGGCGACAAATCTATTAGCCGGCGACTGCGTTTCGTTTTAGGCTCTCTAAATATGTATCCCTTCCCAGGTATATGATGTAGTGTCTGCACTACTGAGAGTGTCGACAAGTCCAGGTCGATATCCCGCCATCTAAGTCCAAGGAATTCGCTACGTCGAAGGCCGGTGTAAAGTGCCGTATAAAACAGAACGTAATAAGGGGTGTCATGAGCCGCTTCCAAGAAAATATGCACATTTTCAGGCTCAAGCGTGACCATTTCCTTGCTATCCGGCCGTGGTGGATCCACTGCCTCAGCGATGTTCTGGATAATGATGCCATGTTTCACGGCATATTTCAGGGCTTCGTGTAAGACACGATGGTGGTGTTTTACCGTTTGAGCTGATAGCCCACCCTGGCCATCCCGTCTGCCGCGCTCTAACATACGAGCATAATAAGCCTGGATATGTGACGGTTGTAAAGCATTCAGTAGAAGTCGCCCTAACTCCGGGATGAGGTGAGACCTTACGATATCCGAGTAACCATCAGCAGTTGTCGGTGCCGTGTTTGTGGCCACATAGTCTCGTAGCCATTGCTCGAGGTATTCCCCTAACGTCAGTTTAGTTGGCTTTACTCGGATACCACCCTCTATTCGTGTCAGAATCGTTCGTAGTTCGTGTTCTGCGTCTTTCTTGCTGCCATGAATCGTTATAGTCCATTGCTGACGTTTCCCCGTCTCCGGGTCACGTCCTAGGTCTA
>MGNQ01000053.1:0-3215 GCA_001796865.1 Chloroflexi bacterium RBG_16_56_11 | reverse complement strand
AATGTAGCTAACGTGTATCATTATGTGGGGCAGAGTTCACAACGGGTATATAGTATCAAAGGATATAACTTATGTCTGTTCAACATATTTGCTAATTCGTCTATTGCTTTTCTCGCTTTTTGCACTTCATCATGTAACTGCTTAAAAAGTTCTATTTGATTGTCAAACAGGATTTTAGCTACTGTCTGGCATGCACTGGTTAGGGCTGTATTCCACTCCTTCAGGGTGAATCTAGGTTCCTCCTTACTACTGGTTATATAAGATGATTGTCCACCAACAAGATTGTAAGCAAGTGCAACATCTGGACATTCTGGATTAAATTTACCATCTAAAACGCTTCGCCATAATGCATCAAGCACCGTTCGTGCCATCCATTTCACCGCAAGTTCTTCTTCGGTCTGCTTCGTGATTATTTCTAGGGCGTTCTTCTCTTCATGAAGAAAAGCAGTTGCCACTTCCTGGACTTCTGGACGAAGCATACTAAAAATGCTCCCACAGTTGCCCCAAGCCTTTTTCCATTCTTCTAAGGCTTGCCATGGTACCTTTTCATTTGTATGGTCTTGGAGAGACTTGAAAATTATTAAATTTACACGCTCGGTTGAACGTTTCTGTCGATTATAATCGGCTTGAGATAGTGCATAGGGTTTTAATTCTTCGAGAATATTCGTATACCATAGGTTAGAAAGGTGCTGCTCTGCACTCCGAGTATCATAAGACTCACTAGGTAACGAGAGGTGGTTGCGTAGTGCCTCTGCCAATTTGATGAGGTCGTTCAGATGTTCATGGAAAGCTTCTGCTGCTATACGAAAACGCACTGCTTCTTGCTCTTTCATTATTTTATCTCGCTCCCATTCTTCGTACGCACGCTTCGCGGCTCTTCGTTCAACTTTGGTCTCGTTTTCTATTTCTGTCCATCTAGCCCCGAGATGTCTTAATTCCACAACTTTTTTAAGCTCGATAGGAGACAGTTCCTTTTTTTTCATTTGACAATCTCCTCCTTAATATTAGCTTTTTCGTTGACATCAATAGTGTACACCACCTACCAACACATGTCAAGTAATATGTATAAATATCTGCCAATACTACATAATATTACTTGACAAATCACGTACAATGTTCTACGATTATATAAAATATACCATTAAGAGGTCAAGGCTTTGAAGAAAAATATAAAGATTCGAGTCAGCTACAAAAAGCAAAATAGGATGAATATTGTGGGTAAAGATGGTGCTATTACCAAAATCGCAATACCTCCTGATGATCTTGACCGTAACGCTGAAGAATTTGGATTGAGACCCGAGGAATTTATCACACGTTATACAGTTGTAGCACATTTTAGTAACCTCGATAGCGTTTTTATATGTTTGAGAGTGTAACAAGTGGAGATAAGTAATCAGAGTGATTCTCTTGTGCTGACACCAGTCGAGACGGCCAAGATCCTGCGCATCGGTCGGGGGACTGTTTATGAACAAATCCGCCTGGGCGTTATTCCCAGTATCAGAATGGGGAGGAAGATTTTAGTACCCAAGACAGCATTATTCAAAATGCTCGAGGACGCAAAAGGAGCACATCCCTAAAATGCAAAGTCAACGGTCCGGGAACCAGGTCGGCCAATGGCGATTCTGACCTAATTTGAACGAGTGATAATTGAATTACACCGACTGGGATACGGCTACCGAGTTATCGCGAGAATCCTGCGGATCGATTATCACATAAACCCGGATTTCAGCACGGTCAGAAGGACACTAAAGCGTCTGAAAATCCTGCCTCATCAGGCTTCCCCATTAAAAAAAGTCGTTCGATGCTCTCTCTTGGTTCACCCCCACATGCGTGGGGAATACACTGGAAGCGAGAGTCTTATTATAGTCATCCACGGTTCACCCCCACATGCGTGGGGAATACGCTTCATCAAGAGTTGATATTCATCATCTACTCGGTTCACCCCCACATGCGTGGGGAATACTGAATAGTCCCAGCGTAACAGCGATGATATCCCGGTTCACCCCCACATGCGTGGGGAATACCAGTAATGTATTCTAAGGGGTTTGAACAGACACGGTTCACCCCCACATGCGTGGGGAATACCGGTGGTAGCTTGGATTACACCAGTCACGTACCGGTTCACCCCCACATGCGTGGGGAATACAAGGCTGGTATGTCGGGAGGGTTCACTCTCATCGGTTCACCCCCACATGCGTGGGGAATACTTGGTGGCAATGTCATTATAGGCGGCACTTTTCGGTTCACCCCCACATGCGTGGGGAATACGGATGTGCGACTTCTTGGATGATGAGGAGGCACGGTTCACCCCCACATGCGTGGGGAATACTCCCGTCACCCCGGCGGAATCCGTGATGGTAACCGGTTCACCCCCACATGCGTGGGGAATACTTTAAGCCTGTCACACAGGCGTGTGATAACGTCCGGTTCACCCCCACATGCGTGGGGAATACAATACCTTGTTTCCTTAAACCAGGCTGACTACGGTTCACCCCCACATGCGTGGGGAATACCCGATATCGGAATTCCAGTTCGTGATAAAGTCCTCGGTTCACCCCCACATGCGTGGGGAATACTCGAAAGGCCGGAGAATTTTGAGCTGATGGTCGGTTCACCCCCACATGCGTGGGGAATACGACAGGCGCTACTGCCAGTGTCCAGCTTACCCAGGTTCACCCCCACATGCGTGGGGAATACGCTTCGCCCGTTGCGCTTTGCAAAGCTGTCCCCTTGCGGTTCACCCCCACATTCGTGGGGAATACTCGGCTTTTTGGGCCTTCAGCGTTTCCCTAGCCGGTTCACCCCCACATGCGTGGGGAATACTACATACCGGCAAGGGTTCTACTACCACCACCCGGTTCACCCCCACATGCGTGGGGAATACGCTTGATACGGGTTAGTCATTTGCCTCACTCCCGGTTCACCCCCACATGCGTGGGGAATACTAGGATTAGCCTTTTCATTATAGCCTTCATTCCGGTTCACCCCCACATGCGTGGGGAATACGCTAATCACCGAGCGGATGAAATACAATGTCGCGGTTCACCCCCACATGCGTGGGGAATACGGCGGCTACGTTAAGGGGTATTTTCAAGGTGACGGTTCACCCCCACATGCGTGGGGAATACTATTTATGCTCTAATAAAAACAAGAACTCTGCCGGTTCACCCCCACATGCGTGGGGAATACGCCAGAGCGTGTTCATCGAATACTGT
>MGNQ01000052.1:22204-23132 GCA_001796865.1 Chloroflexi bacterium RBG_16_56_11 | reverse complement strand
TTCGGCTCACAATGACAGGACAGAAGGCTGGATTGCCGCTGGCGCGGGGATGACGGATTGCTTCGCCTTCGGCTCGTAATGACAGGGCAGAAGGCTGGATTCCCGCTTACGCGGGAATGACGGATTGCTTCGCTTAGTTTACTCTGAGTGCAGCCGAAGGGCTCAGAATGACAACCAGCCGTAGTATACTTATCCCCCAAATTTCGGAAAAATCCTCCGGATGCCTGCGTTTTTCCCCGGATACGTGTTAAAATAGCAGTAACAATCTGACTTACCCGGGGGTTCCGTGGAAGGTCTGGATATCGGGCTGGACCTGCTCAAAGTGCTGGCCGTGGCCATCGCCGGCGGCATGCTGGCCCGCTGGCTGAGGCTGCCGGTGATACTGGGCTACCTGGTGGGGGGCATTATCATCGGTCCTTCCGGCCTGGCCTGGGTCCGGGATACCGCTACCGTCAACTCGCTGGCGGAAATCGGCGTCGTCCTGCTGCTTTTCGCCATCGGCCTCGAGTTTTCTCTCAAAGAGCTGCTGCGCATGGGGAAAATCGCCGTGCTCGGCGGCATCGCCCAGATATTTTTCACGTCCGTGGCCGGTTTCGGCCTGGGCCGGCTGGTCGGGCTGAGCTACACAGGGGCGGTCTTTTTCGGCTTTATCATCTCCCTCAGCAGCACGATGGTGGTGCTGAAAATATTAATCGAGAGGGGGGAGCTGGACACCACCCACGGGCGCATCATGCTTGGCATCCTGCTGGTGCAGGACCTGAGCGTGGTGCCGATGATGGTCATCATGCCGGCGTTCGGCGGGGATACCACCGGGCTGGCCGCTGACCTGGGAATAGCGGCGGCCAAGGCGGTGGGCTTCATCGGGCTGATGCTGGCCCTGGGCGTCTGGGGGATGCCCTGGCTGTTGAAGAGGGTGGCGGGGCAGCGT
>MGNQ01000052.1:20593-22189 GCA_001796865.1 Chloroflexi bacterium RBG_16_56_11 | reverse complement strand
ATAATCGTGGTGTGCCTGGCGGCAGCTTTCGGCACGGTGAACCTGGGGCTCTCGGCGGCTTTCGGGGCGTTCGCGGCGGGCCTGCTCATCAGTCAGTCCGGCTTCGCCCGGCAGGCCTTCGCCGATATCCTGCCTTTGCGGGATACCTTCGCCGCCCTCTTCTTCATATCGCTGGGCATGCTGGCCGACCTGCGTTTTATCGGGGACAATCCCGGGGCAGTGGCTATCGCCGTCGTGGCCATCGTGCTCGTGAAGTTTTTTATCTGCTCGCTGATTACCCGCTGGTTCGGCTACGGTCCCAAGACGGTGCTGATAGTGGGGACCGGGCTGATTCAGATAGGCGAGTTCAGCTTCATCCTGGCCAAGATGGGACTGGAGAGCGGGATACTTTCGCAGAGGCTTTATCACCTGACCATCGCCTCGGCGATAGTCACCATGCTGCTGACCCCGTTCGCCATCGGCATGGAGTCTTTCCTCTACCGGCGGCTGAGCCAGCGGACATGGTTCGCCCGGCAGCTTTCGGGGAGGGTCGATCCCGCGGAGCAGGTAAAAGGACTGGAGCTCTCCCGCCACGCGGTCATCTGCGGCTACGGGACAATCGGCAGCCGGGTGGCGGAAGTTCTGGAAAAGCAGAAGTTTTCCTATCTAGTAATCGAGCTCGACCCCACGATTGTCTCCCGGCTGCGCGCCCGGAGTATCCCCTGCATTTACGGTGATGCCAGCAACCCGGAAATCCTGGCCCACGCCGGGCTGGAGAGGGCCCGCGTCCTCGTCTGCACGGTGCCGGACTACATCGCGGCGGAGCTGACGGCGCGCAACGCCCTGAAAATCAATCCGCGGCTGGACATCGTGGCCAGGGTGCACCGTGACGCCGACGCGGAACTGTTAAGAGATATCGGGGTGACGGAGCTCGTCCTGCCTTTCTTCGAGGGGAGCCTGGAGATGATACGGCATACCCTGCACCGCTTCGGCGTGAGCAGCAACGAGATACAGTACATCCTCAACAGCCTGCGCCAGCAGTCGAAAAGGGAGTGAGAAGACCGCTTTTACGCTTTACTCGTCATGGGCCTGGCGACGAACTGGGCGAGGACGCCGCCGACGCCGAGCACGGCAAAGACGATAAACCCGGCCCGGACACTGGCCAGGAACTGCGGGTACGAGTCGGGCGTAATCTGGACCTGTCCGATGTAGAACGAAAACAGTATCATCATCACCCCCATGCTCAACATCATCCCGGCCGTCCGCATCGTCCCGATGGTGCCGGAAGTCAGTCCCAGCGCCCTTTTTCCCACGGAGCCCATAATCGCGTTGGTATTCGGCGAGGTAAAGAGTCCGATGCCGGCGCCGTATAAGACCAGGGCGAAGATAATGAACCACAAATCCGTGGCGTCGTTCAAAAAGGCCAGCATCACCAACGCTACGCAATTGAGGACCATGCCCGAGGTGGCCATGAGCCTGGGCTCGATTTTATCCGATAGCCGGCCGGAGATAGGCGTGAAGATGGTCATGACGACCGACGCGGCGATGAGGACCAGGCCAGCCGTCTGCGGCGAAAAATCCTTGATGTACTGAAGGTACAGGCTGACTAAAAACGTG
>MGNQ01000052.1:15621-20585 GCA_001796865.1 Chloroflexi bacterium RBG_16_56_11 | reverse complement strand
AGTGGCCATATAGTTGATGAGCACCGCCAGGTTGCCGAGCCGGAAGACCCGGTTGGCCCGGAAGAGACTGAGGTCAAAGACCGGGCTGCGCACTCTCGTTTCCCACCAGATAAAAAACAGCAACCCGAACGTCCCCAGGATGAAAAAGGGATACCCGGGCACGGAGATAAATTTGCCGGCAAAGATAAACGAGAAGACGCGCGGGTTGAGCAGCTCGGAAAAGCCGTACATGAACATGGCGACGGAAACGCTGAAGGTAACCGAGCCGGTGAGGTCGAACTTTTCCCCCCTGGCCCCGCGCCACTCGCCTTTAAGTCCCCAGACGACGAGGGCAATGAGCATCACGCCCAGAAGGCCGCTGAGCAGGAAGATGCTCGGCCAGCGGAAATGCTCAATCAGGAACCCGCCGATGAGCGGCCCCAGGGAAAGCCCGAGGTAGGTCCCGGCCATGCTGATACCCAGGGCGCGGCCCCTCTCCGAGGAAGGGAAGACCGAGGTCAGGATGGCTACGCTATTGTTGAAAGTCATCCCCGCTCCCAACCCCTGGAGGGCCCGGCTGATGAGCAGGACAGGTACCGAACTGGCGAACGCCCCCAGGAAAGAAGCGAAGGTAGATACCACCAGCCCCAGGATGAAAAGTCGTTTGTACCCCAGGATATCGGAGAGCCTCCCGAAAGGCACCTGGAACATGGCCACCGCCAGGAAATAGACGGTGCTGACCCAGCTCATCACCACCGCCTCCATCCGGAACTCCTGGGCCATCGAAGGCAGGGCTACATTGACGGAGGCCACGAGGAACGGCAAAATAAAAGCGGTAATCGTGGATATGACGAGGACGATGTTCTTGCTGATGGTCGGTGGAATATTGGCATTGTTCGTCATATCGATGGTCTTCCCCTCTCCCGGATAAAAAGGTGAACCATCGGGAGAGGTGTTTTTAACGAGCTACGGCCGGACAGAAATCGTGGCGCGACGGTTGGAGACCGGGGGCCGCGGTGGCGGGGTAATCTGCGACCGGAATCCGCACTGGAAGCAGCGCCGACCCTCGGTGGTAGCTCCAGCCTCCGGCAGGCCGGTCTCGACCTCGATAAAGCTATGGACCACCTGCTCCGGCGGCAGGCAGGGCATTTTAACGCGCGGCTGCCCCTTGAAATCTTCGGCGGTAATCCCGGCGCAGGTACCGATGTTCCTCTCGCCGGTGAGCTCCTCGTCGATGACGCCAGTGCCACCGAGATATTTGTCCATGGCGCTGGCGGCCACTCTTCCGGCGGCAATCGCCCTGATGACCGAGTCCGGGCCGGTGACGGCGTCACCCCCCGCCCAGACCCCTTGACGGCTGGTCGCCATGGTCCGGGGGTCGGCCTGGATGGTGTTGCCGCGGCCGGTCTTGATTTTGAATCCTTCCGGTATCTCCGGCGTTTGACCGATAGCGCCGATGATGACATCATAATCGACGTCGAACTCGCTGCCTTTGATGGGCACAGGCCGGCGGCGGCCGCTGGCGTCCGGCTCGCCAAGTTCCATGCGGTTGCAGGTCATGACCAGGTGGCCATTTTTCTGGATTACGCGGACGTGACCCGTGAGGAACTCGATTTTGATGTTCTCTTCCAGGGCGGCCTCGACCTCCTCCGGGCTGGCGGGCATCTCGGCGCGGGTGCGCCGGTAGATAATGCGAACATCGGCGGCGCCGAGGCGCAGAGCGACGCGGGCGCTATCGATAGCGACGTTACCGCCGCCGACCACCGCCACCCTTTTCCCCACGTTCACCTTGACGCCGAGATTGGCGTCCCGCAGGAACGAGGCCCCTTCGAAAACGCCGGGGAGCTTATCGCCTTCAACGCCCAGGCTCATGCCCCGGTGGGCGCCCGGTCCGAGGAAAACAGCGTCATAGCCCTGCTCGAAGAGCTTATCGACTGACTCGATTCTGGTATTTAGTTTTATTTCCACGCCGGCATCTTGAATTTCCCCGATTTCCGCGTCAAGGACGGCCGGCGGCAGGCGGTAGTCCGGTATGCCCACGCGCATCATCCCGCCGGCCCTGGAAAACTGCTCGAAGACGGTCACGGCATGCCCGGCCTTAGCGAGGTAGTAGCCGGCGGTGAGCCCGGCTGGTCCCGAGCCGACGATAGCCACTTTCTTCCCCGTGGGGGGCAGCTTTTTCGAATATTTCTTCCATTCGCCGGTATCGCGGTCGGCGACGAAACGCTTGATGAACTTGATGGAGATGGGCTCGTTCAGGGCGCCCCGGCGGCAGGCCTCTTCGCAGGGATGGATGCAGACACGCCCCAGCACCCCCGGGAACGGCACTTTTTCCCTCACGATGGCCAGGGATTCTTGATATTTACCTACGCCCGCGAGGTAGACATAAAGCGGGGCGTCGATACCAGCCGGGCAGGCATGCTGGCAGGGCACGGCCAGGGATTGCCAGTCGCAATCCGGCTGGTACTCCACGCCGCTATCAAGCAGGGCGCCCACCGGGCAGACCTCGACACAGGCGCCGCAGAACCGGCATCCCGAGTCCTGCAGGGGTCGGTCGAAAGCGGTGCTGACGACCGTATCGAAACCGCGCCGGGAAAAGCTCACCGCGCCGATGCCGCGGACCTCCCCGCACATCTGGGTGCAGCGTCCGCAGAGGACGCAGTAGTTGTAGTCGCGGCGAATGAGCGGCTCCCGCGCGAAGTCCACGGGCAACTCTTTAAATTTATAGGGTAACGATACCTCCGTGAGACCAATGTAGTCGGTGACGTCCTGGAGCTCGCACTGTTTATTAGCGGGACAGCTCACGCAGCGCTCGGTGACGGCGACATGGCGCAGGCAGATATCATTGGGCCCGCAGCGCTCCCGGCGGTGACAGGTCAGGCAGGCGTTGGGGTGCTCGCTGAGGATTAGCTGCAGGAAGAACCGTCGCAGCTCCACGAGTTTGGGCGTATTCGTGGTCACGACCATGCCGCTAGCAGCCGGTGTGGTGCAGGAAGTGGGCAGGCCGCGCATATTCTCAATCTCCACGATACAGAGGCGGCAGCCCCCGTAAGGCGCCAGGTTGGGGTGGTAGCAGAGAGTAGGAATATAAATCCCGGCACTGTGGGCGGCTTCCAGCACGGTGGCGCCTTTCTCGACCTCAACTTTAGTCCCATCGATAGTGAGTGCGATTTTCTCGGCCATAGGCATTAAAAAAGCTACCCCCGGCGGACCCGGGGATAGCTACCTCCTGGTTTCAGGTTAATTTTCATTACCGATTTTTGCACCGTTTCAACTTTAGCACTAAACCGAAGACAATTCAAGGTGTGTCCGAAGCTAAATCACGCGGTTGTATTGACAGCGGACCTCTCAACCCATATCATGTATCTGTTTCACGGGAGGTGAAGGTAATTATCCCGCACAAGGTATTAACGCGCGGTATTGTGATACTGCGTCCCTATCGCCTCAGCGATGCCGAGAGCGTTTATGCGGCTATCCGGGAATCCCTGCCCGAGCTAACGCCGTGGTTGCCCTTCGCCCACGCCGAATATTCGATGAAGGAGACCCGGGAATGGCTAAAGAGACGGTCGGGAGACTGGGACACCGGCATGGCCTACGACTTCGCCATTCTCGATACCGGGAATGGCAACTTCCTGGGCGGCTGCGGACTGAATCGCATCGACTATGAGAACCGGAGGGCGAACCTGGGCTACTGGGTGAGGACGGGTCGGGCGGGGCAGGGCGTGGCCACGACGGCAACGCTGATGCTGGCTGGATTTGGCTTCAGGGAGTTGTCCCTCAACCGTGTCGAGATACTGGTGGCAATGGGAAACCGGCGCAGCCAGCGGGTGGCGGATAAGGTGGGGGCAAAGCGGGAAGGCGTCCTGAGGAACAGGTTAGTCGTGCGGGGCAAAGTCCATGATGGAGTGATGTTTTCGCTGATACCGCAGGATATGCCGGAGGGCTAAATTACCAGAGCTGGCCCCAGTCCAGCACCTCGCTGGGCTTGGGGGTGTTCGCCAGGGTATTTTCGAGGGAATCAACCATCGAGGTGCAGTCGTCCAGGAGGGCATCGCACCGCTCGAGGTGCTCCCCGGCATTCTTGTTGTGCACGCTGGCGTCTTCCCGGGTGAACCAGAGCTTCTGGGAATGGTAGATGCTATAAATGTTCTCTGGACTCGAGTCAGGCAGGTTTTGGAGGTAGGCTTTCCACCGGGCGGTACAGAACATGATGATTGTTCCCCTTTTCGCAGACGCAACGTTTATACTAATATTATCGCCTGTCACGATTGAAAAAGTCAATGGCGATAAAGTAACGGTCATTAACAGCCCACCTATCCAGCTCCACGGGCAGATGGAGTCCGCGATGTCCGGGGTATTGAGGGTGAAGGCTGGGTAAAATACCGAAAATAATTCTGGTATAGCTTCTTTAAAAACGGGACGTGATGATATAGAATAAATAAAAATAAATCCGGAGAAAAGGAGAAATTGATATGAGCAGGTATTTTCGTCTCGGCGGGCTGTGGTTGGTCCCGGTGACGGTGTTGCTGGTTCTCCTGTTAAGCGGATGCGGTTCGTCCCCGGCCACATCTACGGGGCCGGAAGGAGGCGCCTTGCAGGAGAACGATAGTGTCGTCGAAGCCCAGATAAATGCTTACCGGGACTCGACGAAAGGATTCCCCAAAGAGCTCGAAGTCCGCATTATCGCCTCGCAAAATGTCGGCGACCTGATGAACCCGACCATGAACAGGGTCGACTCGGTCATCACCGCCGTGACTGACGAGGACGTCAGCAAAGCAGTGGAAAGGTTCCTGGGCTCATTCATCATCGCCCGTATCAAGCAGATAGACGGCGGCAGTAACGGTATTTTGTTTTATATCTACGATATCAAGGCCAAATAGCAATATTAATTTCGTTTTTCTGACTGTAAACACTCTACTCGACCAGACCTGGAAAAAAGAGGGGGGCAGTATCGCCCCCCTTTACCTCTCTTCCTGTTGCCTCCC
>MGNQ01000052.1:15225-15610 GCA_001796865.1 Chloroflexi bacterium RBG_16_56_11 | reverse complement strand
ATCCGGTGGAATCGCTTACGGCCGTATTTCCTTTTACCTCAACATTCCGCTAGAATAACGTTGAAATGAAAGAAGGTCTGACCCCTATCCGGCAGCAGTACCTCCGGATAAAGAAGCAGTACCCCCAGGCCATTGTACTTTTCCGGCTGGGCGATTTTTACGAGACATTTGATGAGGACGCCAGGATTGCCTCGCGGGAGCTCGAGGTCGTGCTGACCTCGCGGGAGATGGGGAAGGGGAACAGGATACCCATGGCGGGTATCCCTTACCACGCCCTCGACGGCTACCTGGCCAGGCTCATCAACCGGGGATTCAAGGTAGCTATCTGCGAGCAGATGGCCAAGCCGGGCAAGGGCCTGGTGCCCCGGGAGGTCGTCCGCCTGGT
>MGNQ01000052.1:15059-15192 GCA_001796865.1 Chloroflexi bacterium RBG_16_56_11 | reverse complement strand
CAACAGCAAGAGCAACAACTACCTGGTGAGCGTGGTGGTTGAGTCTGACGAGGCGGGCCTGGCCTTCGTCGATATTACCACGAGCGAGTTCGCCGCGACGCAGCTACCTGTCAGCAGGGCAGCCACCGAGTTG
>MGNQ01000052.1:7141-15038 GCA_001796865.1 Chloroflexi bacterium RBG_16_56_11 | reverse complement strand
ATAATCGTGGCCGGGGACGCCGTGCCGGAGGGCCTGGAGCTGACGGGTAATGTCACCCCTCTGGATGGCTACCTGTTCGGGCTGGAGACGGCCCGGCAGGCGCTCCTCGAGCATTTTGGGGTCTCTTCACTGGAAGGCTATGGCTGCGCCCACCTGCCGCTGGCCATCCGGGCGGCGGGGGCGATAGTGCAGTATGTCGGAGGGACGCAGAAGGCGGTGCTGGGACAGCTGACGCACCTGTCCACCTACGCGACGGATAACTACATGGCGCTGGATGCCCAGACGCAGCGTAACCTGGAGCTTTTCCAGGGGGCGCGCTCGGGGACGGTCGAAGGCTCACTGCTCTCGGTCATCGACATGACGAAGACGCCGATGGGCGGGCGGCTGCTGCGGAGATGGCTGGGACAGCCGCTCATCGACGTGACCGCTCTCGAAAAGCGGCTCGACGCCGTGGGCTGGCATGTGGAGCATTCGCTGGCCCGCAACCGGGTCATTTCCATCCTGGGACAGGCGGCCGACCTGGAGCGACTGATTAACCGGGTGCGCAGCGAAATCGCCCTGCCGCGGGAGCTAATCACGCTGCGGCGGAGCCTGGAGGCGGTACCCAAGATTAAGGAAATAATCGAGGCTGAGGCCGACGACGGCGCTATAGCCTGGCTCAAGGATGAGCTGAGGCCCTGCCCGGAGGCCGTCGAGCTAATCTCAAAGGCAATTGTCGACGACCCCTCTTCGAGTCCCGGCGAGGGCGAGGTGATAAGGCGCGGCTTCTCGGAAGACCTGGACAGGCTACGCGAGACCTCGGGGAGCGCCCGCCGCTACCTGGCCGACCTGGAGCGGAAGGAGCGCGAGCGCACCGGCATTAAAAACTTAAAAATCGGCTTTAACAATGTCTTCGGCTACTACATCGAGGTCTCGAAGTCCAACCTGTCTCAGGTACCCCAGGACTTCATCCGCAAGCAGACGGTGGTCAACGGCGAGCGGTTTTTCACGCCCGAGCTCAAGGAATACGAGTCGCTGATACTTAACGCCCGCGACCGCATTGCTGAGATGGAGGCCGACCTTTTCCGGCGGGTCTGCCGCCAGGTGGCCGCCGACAGCGAGCACGTCCTCAAGCTGGGGGAAATCCTAGCTAACCTGGATGTCTTTTCCAGCCTGGCTGAGTTGGCCGTGCGCTACCGGTATGTCCGCCCCGCCCTTGACGACGGCCGGGTAATTGACATAAAGCAGGGGCGCCACCCGGTGGTGGAGCGGAGCCTCGAGGCCGGGACATTCGTCCCCAACGATATTTATCTGTCCAACGACGACGCCCAGCTTATCGTGCTGACCGGCCCGAACATGTCCGGGAAGTCGACGTACCTGAGGCAGGTTGCTCTCATCGTCCTGCTGGCGCAGACCGGCAGCTTCGTCCCGGCGGAGTCGGCGAAAATCGGCGTCGTCGACCGCATTTTCACGCGCATCGGGGCGCGGGACGACCTCGCCGCCGGGCAATCGACCTTCATGGTGGAGATGGTCGAGACGGCCAACATCCTGAACAACGCCACCCCCCGCTCCCTGCTCATCCTGGACGAGATAGGGCGGGGCACTAGCACCTACGACGGGCTCTCCATCGCCCGCGCCGTGGCGGAATTCATCCACAACCATAAAGGGCTGGGCGCCAAGACGGTCTTCGCCACGCACTACCACGAAATGACGGCCCTGGCGGGCTTCCTGCCGCGGGTGCGGAACTTCAACGTGGCAGTCATCGAGGAGGCGGGGAAGGTCATCTTCCTGCATAAAATCGTGCCGGGCGGGGTCGATAAGAGCTACGGCATCCACGTGGCGCATCTGGCCGGACTGCCCCGCTCCGTGCTCCACCGCGCCCGGGAAGTCCTGGCCGAGCTGGAGAGCGACAGCCGGGGGGCAAAGCCGGTAAAAAAGCGCAAAGAGGCGGCCCAGCAGATGCCTTTGTTTGCGGGGAAATCCGATATCGAGGAAGAGCTACAGAAACTGGACATCGACGGGCTGACGCCGCTGGAGGCTCTGAATAAATTATACGAGCTGAAGAAGAAGATAGGGGAGGGGTAAACTGGCCGGTGATATGTCGTGCTGTTGACTTGGCCCGGGATTGGGAGTAAATTACTTAAGTCTTACAGTTTCATGCTGGGGTATGTCAAATTGATTGAGTTGGAGATGATGCACCAGCGAAATCACTCAAAGGAGGAGGCTTTCTATGGTAAGGAATATTCTTTTAATGAAACTGACAGAACAGGGAGCGAAGGACATCAAGGGGGCGCCGCAGCGGATTGAGCAGGCGATCAAGACCTTCGAAAAGATGGGTGGCAAGGTCCTGGGTTTCTATGTCATCACCGGGGAATACGATTATATCGCTATCGGTGAAATGCCCAACGACGAGGTTGGTTTGACCTTCGTCCTCGGTCTGACCGCCCAGGGCAACGTGAAAGTGACGACATGCCATGCGTATACGCAGCAGGAATTCGCGGGCGCAATCGGGAAATTACCTTAGTGTTTTAAAGGGGCAAAATACATTTCCTTAACCTGTGAAATCGGTATGTGGAAATCGCTGGTGCATCACCTAATATTAAATTTATTCCAATGACGCCGCTGGAGGCTCTGAATAAATTATACGAGCTGAAGAAGAAGATGGGGGAGTAGAAAAACTCAAAAATCAAAACACAAAAGTCAAAACCACAGATGGAAAAGGTAAATGTTGGGGGGAATGCCCCTTAATAAGAAGCGTAAGAACGAAATATTTACAGATGGGGACGGTTTGAGTACTTTGGGGTAAGAGATATAAAATATAGGAAAAACAAGCGAGAGGGCGACGATGGCAAAGGGAAAAAGAAGTATGCGAGATGAGGTAGCGGTTGCATTAATTGTAATAGCTATCGTTCTACTCGCTATTATTCTAGGTTGGTGGGCTGAACACCCAATCATCGGCTGGACGATAATTGGTATCATTATTATTGCATTTGGGTTTTCATTATTCAAGTTTCCTAGATTCAGAGTGTGGCTCTTGAAGAAAGGAAAAAGCGCGGGAGAAAAAGCAGCTTTTAAAGAAGAACCGGAAATTGTACCATACGAAAAACAAGAGAAACCAATGGAACATTCTCAAATTCTTTCTACGGTTGTATCAAATAATAAAAAACCTGAAAACAATGTTTCGAGTCGAAGTAAAAAGGCAGAGGTTGATAAAGTACAGCCACTTTCCGAGAGTGAAAAAGCAATATTAATAGATATTGTTAGGAATAAATGCGAGAACCCTCGTTGTAGACATGTGCAATATTTAGAAGTGCATCATATTATTCCACGTGCTGAAGGGGGACCAAATAGCAGGCGGAATTTAATTGTACTTTGCCCTACTTGTCATACTGCTGCTGATAAAGGGGGATTCAGTAGAGCTCAATTAAGACAATGGACTAAAAGACGTAAATACTAGCCAGTAAAAATCCCGGGTGACCTTCAGGAGGGGCGCCAGCCTGATTCAAAATCCCTCTTTCATCTCCCCATTCGCTTCGCTCAGGGCGGGCTCTTTACGAAAGGGAGATGACTGTGTGTCCCCCTTTTGGAATAAGGGAGTTCATCCTGAGGGATTCACCCTGAAGGGATTAAGGGGGATTTTGATTTCTGGATTCCCGTTTGCACGGGAATGACGTGCGGGTGATGTGAGCAAAGAGGGTCCCCAGGGGGCGTGAGCCGCTTAGAGGGCATGAACACAAATATAAAAAAACTTTTAACTGCAAAACGGTCTTGGTGGGAAAATAGAGTAATAAACAGGGACTCGGTGCTAAAAGACTGGTCATGAAAACTGAGGAATCAAAGCGGAAATAAGCTCAGCGTGAGACAACACGAAATATCGATCCGGGTTGTTGGAGCTCACGGATGCCGACTCATGAACGCTGGCGATAGTTTGCCGTTTCCCCTTTCTTTACCCGGAGGGCGGCCGGGTATTGGGAGGCGGGGGGTTCATCATACCCAGGCGGTACAACTCGCCGGTGTCCTTCCGCTTCCAGTTGACGGAAATCCTCTGCTGGGTAGGATGGAGCATCGTGATAGCCCCCGGCCGCGGGCATTCCTCGACGCAACCGCCACAAAACCAGCACTCCTCCGGGTAGAGGACGATTGGTTGCATTTTCTTCTCGGGATTGGGCATCATGACATCGGTCGGGCAGACGTCCACGCACAGGTTACAGCCGATGCAAATATCAGGATTGAACTCCACCGCCTTGTTCGGTGTCGGCGGGTTAGGCACCATAAATGTTTTTTCGCTCATATCTCTGGTTTCTCCTCTGGCATTTCCTTTTAAATCTGATTATTTCATACAGTGTTTTTGATAGTTTTCCTCGTAGGAGGAGACATAGGGCGCCTTGAGGTGGAAGTCCAGTTGCAGCTCCCTGATTTTGACCTTGTTGTCCTCCTGGCGGATGGGCAGGAGCTTATTCCACTCCGGCGGGTCTACGGCGGGGAAGTCCAGCCGCTGGAAATTGAGAATCGAGTTGCTGGCTTTCCGCTGTAGAGAGGCTTTCATGACCAGCTCCCCGACGGTAATAATCGAATGACATTCTAGCAGGCGGCCCAGCTCATGGGGATTGGAAGCATAGGCCGAGGCGAGCTCGGTCGATTTCAACTCACCCAGCAGCCTCAACCCCAGGTTTAATGTCTGCTCATTCTTGTACTGGCCGCAGTAGTCGCGCATGATACGGGCGATAGCGGCATTGATTTCTTTCCAACCGTTGCCCTTTTTACTCTGCTGCGTGGCGTGGTAAGCGGACTCTTTCTCTTTTTTGATTTGTTTAGCGTCGGCAACAGGTTCGGGAGCGGATCTGGAATATGCGGCGGCGTGCCTGCCGGCGTATCTGCCGGTAGTGTGCGATTCCCCGTGACAGCCCCCGCCGAAGAGGTTGCCGCCCGCCCCGATGTAAAGCCCTTCCAGGTTCGTTTTTAAATCCCAGTCTACCAGGAATCCGCCGCCGCCGAGACTGCGTATCGTGGGAGGGGTATTGACGCCCGTGGACCAGAAATTAGAGTGGGCGTAGCCTTCCGGTAGCGTGACCGGCGCCTGGAACAGGTCTTTATCGGGGTCGAAACCGGCCTTTGTCATCGTATCGTAAATCGGGACGCGCGTCTTTCCTTCGTTGCCGACCATCATACCGAAAATACACCGGCGCTCCGCTTCCGTAAGTCGGGTAAGGTCGGCGTAGAGCGGCAGTTTGAACTCACCACGGCGAATGCGCTCGGGCAGGTCGTGGGTAAGGTCGTTGTTACGGAATTGCTCGAGGTAGCGGGAAATACCGATGCCTTCTCCCAGTATAAAATTTTGCCCTTCTGATGGTAAAAAACGACCCGGCTGGTCCTTTATCGGCCGGTTGAAAGCATCGACCCAGGGTACTTCCTTGCCTTCGGCATCGACTATCGGCGTGCCGTGGTAGGTATTGTGGGCATTAGCCATGCTGTAAGGCGCGTAAGCGTAGCCGGACAGGCGCCCCGGACCGGAGCCTTCCATGCAGACGAGCTCCGCCCCGGCCTTCCAGCCCAGGGCCTCACCGGCCCCGGATGAGTTCATGTTGCCCATGCTGCTTGATGAGGTGACCTCCGGCGAAAAATCGAAGAGGCGGCCGGCTCCGCCCGTAGCGATAACGGTAGCTTTTGACCTGAAGACGTAAAACTCGCCGGTCCGTGTGTTCACGGCCGTGGCGCCGATAACCCGGCGCCCCTGTTTGCCGCCGGAGGTGAGCAAGCTGGTTGGCATCATCCGGTTGAAGATATTCACGCCCAGCCGCTTCGCTTCTTCGTACAGTTTTACTTTAATGTTGTAGCCCCAGACGCGGATGACGTGCCGGCTCCTGTAATCGTAGGCGAACATCAGCTTGGTCCTGTCATCGCGGAACTCGGCCCTTTTAAACTCATCTCTTACGTCACGAATCTGCACACCCATCTTCTCGCATTCGAGCAAGGTGTCCCAGCTTTCCCTGGTAATAATGTAACGTACGTGACCGCCGGTCCATCCCCTCATACTTTCGTAGCAGGCGTTGGTGTACATCTCGGGAGTGACTTTCGAGCACGGATTGGTTACGGCTCCGTGCCAGTGGTCAACCCCCGCTCCGCCCGCGCCGCTTCGCTTGGCATGTCCCCTTTCCAGCACCGCTACTTTGACTCCCATCCTGGCGGCGTTGACGGCGGCCTGCAGGCCGGCCACGCCCCCTCCGATAACCATGACGTCGGTAACGACCTCATTCTCCTTGTCATAATCAATCGGGTAAGGCCATTCGGGGAGGGAGCCGCTTCTTTGTACGCATTCATGCCATGTAGACATCTTGTTCTCCTTTCTAAAGAAGGAAGTAGTCAATTCATAATTTACGGGGAGGTATTATAAGCTGTAAATTCAATACCTATTAATTCTTTAAAGTAGACCCCTGAGCCTGGGATCGAGGGCATCCCGGAGACCATCCCCCACCATGTTGAAGGCAAAGACCACCAGCATTATTGCCAGGCCGGGAGCGAAGGACAGTATCGGGCTCCTCAGCAAATATCTGTACCCGTCGTTTACCATGGCGCCCCAGGCGGCGCCCGGAGGCTCGATGCCGATACCGAGAAAGCTGAGGCCGGCCTCGGCTAAAATGAGGTTGCCCAGCTGCATCGTCATCAACACGATGAGGGGCGGAAAAGCATTAGGCAGAATATGCCGTAGCATGGTGCGCAGGTTGCTGGAGCCTATAGCCCATTGCGCCATGATGTAATCGTTCTCCCTGATACTCAAAGTCACGCCATGTGTCACCCGGGCGTACCCGGGTATGGTAGCCACGCTCAGGGCGATGATGACGTTCTGGATACCGTTGCCGAGGACTGCCGCGATGACCAGCGAAAGCAGCAGCATCGGGAAGCACATCAGGGCGTCCATAGCCCTCATGATGATGACGTTGACTAAACCTCCGGAATATCCGGCGATTATCCCCAGTGATATACCAACTATGGACGCCACCCCGACCGATATGAAGCCCACCATCAGGGCCGTCCTCGACCCGTAGATGAGGCGGCTGAGGGTGTCCCGGCCCAGGAGATCGGCACCCAGGAGGTGTTTTGTGCCGGGTTGGGCCAGGGAATCAACCGGGATCGGTTTATAGGGGTCATACGGTGCCAGCCAGGCGGCGAAGATAGCGGTAAACAACAAAAGTAGCAATACGATGATTCCAAAGACGACGACGCCTCGGGAAAAAAAGACCCTCCGGAAGCGCCGCCATTCACTGACGCGGGGGGGGATTTCGGCAAATTCAGTGATAGCAATATTACGCTCTGCCATGATGTATATTCTCCTAGCCGTACCTTATCCGGGGGTCGAACCAGCCGTAGGATATGTCAACCAGAAGATTGACCACCAGGATTATCGCGGCGATGACGAAAGTGATAGCCTGGACGACCACGTAGTCCTGACCGAAAATGCTGGTGACCAGCAGACGGCCGACGCCGGGAATGGCGAAAACAGTTTCGACCAGCACCGAACCACCGAATATCATGCCGATACCTATGCCCATCAGCGTTATCACCGGGATGAGGCTGTTTTTCAAGGCGTGGATGATTATCACTCTGCGCTCACTTAATCCCTTGGACCAGGCGGTCCGGATGAAGTCCTGGCGGACAACTTCCAGCATGGCGGACCGCATCTGGCGGGCGTTGGCGGCCAGGCTGAAGACCGCCAGGCAGACCACGGGCATGACGAGTTGCCGGGTGCTCAGCCAGAAGTTATCGAAAGGAGAGGTGTAGCCGGAAATGGGAAGCCAGCGGAGCTTGAGACCGAACGTGTATATCATCAATATCCCCAGCCAGAAAACAGGGATGGTGATGCCTATATAGGAGAGGGGCGTGACTATCTTATCAGCCCATTTGCCCCTCCTGATGGCGGCGA
>MGNQ01000052.1:0-7106 GCA_001796865.1 Chloroflexi bacterium RBG_16_56_11 | reverse complement strand
CCCAGGTGAATGGTGACCGGGAAGCGTTCCCCCATGAGCGTGCCGACCTTCTCGCGATAGAAAATGGACATCCCGAAGTTCCCGCTGAAAATATCCCCCATCCAATTGACGTATTGCAGCATGACCGGCTTATCCAGGCCGAACTCGTGGCGGAGCTGGTCGAGCATTTCCGGGGGCATTGCTTCGATTTGAGCACTCTGGGCTATATAGATGATAAGCGGGTCGCCGGGCAGTAGACGCATGATAAAAAATACCACCAGCGTTACCAGTACCAGCACAATCAGCGCGTGCAAAAGCCGCCTGATGATATAAGCGGTCATGTTAAACCTTTGCCAGCGTCCGGGGGGACTTCGCTAGCGTATATTAGTTCGTATTTTCCGAGAGACAAGCAGCGTTTCACGGCCGGGTGGTCTATCATACCGCCGGTGTATCGACGGGGACAAACCACCCGGCCGTTAGGTACAGACACCTAGTGTTTTTCCATCCAATCGTCTACCGGCGTCCAGATGATGCCGTGAATCAGGAAGTAGTTGCTGTGGACGTAGGGCATCATGATTGCCGAGTTAGGTGTCCTCCAGAGCGGGATGAGCATGGCGTCTTCACCGGCTTGCCTTACCGCTTCCTTGATCCCGGGCAATGCCTGGTTTTTGTCCATGTACTTGGGATCCAGGGCTGCTTCGCATTTGGCCAGGAATTCGGGTGACTTATACATATTACCGGTCCTGAAAGTCACCGGCCTGGGGCCAAAATGCGTGTACAAGTCGGTAGTGCTCGGGTTGATACCGGAAGCGGTGAACACGATGTTCTTATATCCGGTGCCGAAGACGGAGCCGAAGTACCTGCCCAGGTCAGCCACGTCCGGCTCGACGGTGATGCCGACCTCACCGAGGTAAGCCTGCAAAGCGGCCACGGCATCCCGGGCAGCCGCGGCATCCGAAAGGAGTATCGTAGTCTTGAAACCGGTCGGTAAACCTGCTTCGGCTAACAGTTGCTTGGCTTTAGCCACGTTATACGGCCTGGGGTCATACCCCTCGATATAGCCCGGCCAGGTCTTGGAAGCCATCTGGTGCAGGGGTTCATAGAGGCCCTGGCCCAGCATCCCCGCTATAGCCGGCCGGTCGATAGCATACTCGACCGCCTCGCGCACTTTTTTGTTGGCGAAAGGGGATTCGGGGTTGGCGGAGTCGAACAACATGCATTGGAACATGCCGGGGCCCCAGTTGATCTTGAACCCTTTTTTCTGTAAATCGAGCAGGTTCTGCACCGCCGAGACATCAAACCACATATCGGCTTCTCCCGCCTCCATCGTGGCCGCAGCTACCATGGGGTCGGGTATATAACGGAGCTCGATACCATCCAGGTAAGGTTTACCCGGCTGCCAGTAGTTGGGATTCCTGGTGAACTTGATGACTACATCCCTCTGAAACTCGGAGACCGTGAAGGGACCCGTCCCTACCGCGTTCAGGCGGGCCCACGCCTTGCTTTTTTCGATATCGCCGCCGCCGGCCTTTTCAAACGCCGTTGGCGAAATCGGCTGCATGAGCAACCCGAAGTTCTCGATTAATACCCAGTTGAATCCGGTAAGGTGCATCCTGAGAGTATTAGCGTCAACGACTTCCAGGGATTTAACATAAGCTGCATCGGCAAGCCGCTTCGTATCGATTCCCATCTGGTAGTTCCATCTGAGGGCCTCGGCGTTCCAGTCTGTCCCGTCATGGAACTTGACGCCTTTTCTCAGGTGCCAGGTCAGCGTCAGGGCGGTCGTGTCAACGTCCCACGATTCCGCCAGCCACGGGATGACGTTACCTTTTTCATCCCACTCACATAATCTTTCGATAACGGGCAGCATTTGATAGTTATCATTGGGTGCTTTCTCCGGCCCGTAACCGAGGTTCTTGGGAATAGCGCCGGCGATGGCCCTCAGGATACCGCCCGTTACCGGCGTGGGTTCGGCAGATGTCGGCGTGGTGGCAGCCGGCGTCGTGGCTGCCGGCGTCGTTGCCGGCGGTGCCGAGGTAGCAGTTTCCTCAGGTTCCCCGCAGCCGACGAAAACAATCATACTTACTAATATGACTGCAAAAGAAATGAATAATAGCTTTTTTATCATTGTTTTCTCTCCTTCACTTGATACGTTGCGACCAGGAAACACGTTGTTCACCTATGCATTCATCACCTCCTTCTTTCAAAAAACTCCGGTGATATCCTTAGAGATACGGCCGGTACTGGCCTGTACTTCGGCTATTACTTCTCTGGCCCTCGGTCTCAGTCGCTTTTCAGGTCCCACGACACTCAGCGACGCCGGACAAATGTATTGTTTAATAGGCGCCGATATACATAAGGCTCCGGGAATCCTCTCGCCGGAGGTAAGGCAATATCCCTTTAGCCTGATTTCTTCCAGTTGTTTTATTAAAAGTCTTTTATCGGTGACGGTCTTTTTAGTGGCAGGTATAATTTTTACCCGTTTTAAAATTGTTCTCAATTCTTCGTCGTTGAACTGGGAGAGCAGCACTTTAGCCGTGGCACCATTGTATTGTTGCCCCATCTTTTTACTTTCTTCGGTGATTCTAAGGTTGTGGGGACTGGAAATTTCGTGTAAAAGCGTATTGTGCATCTGCGCCATGACGCTGAGATTGATACTTTCTTCGGTGATATCGGACAAACGCACCATCTCCCTGAGTGAGTGCATGATCAGGTACTTGTGGGCGGCGATCCGGTTTGAGGAAAGCTGAGTAATCATGGGACCCAGGTAATATTTATGATTATTTTCGTCCTGGATTACCCAGTTAGTCTGTTTCATAGTCTGAAGCAGTCTGTGTACCGTGGAGGTACTATATTCAAGATAATTGGCAACATCGGTGATGGTGTTAATATCGTTGCTCAAGCAGGTGAGAATATCGGTGGCACGGCGGAGCGAAGTTGAATCAGTTGTGGACCTGACTGGATATGTGCTATATTTCCGTCGGCTGGGATTTTTTTCTCGTTGTAACATCGCCTTATTATATCACGGCCTGTCAAGGCATGTTAACTGTTAAAAAACTGTTACAATTCCGTCCTGAGATAAGATGAAAAGGAGCACCCGGATGACTAAGGAATGGAAAGAGCTTACGCCTGAAGAAAGGCGCGCGGAAAGGTTCAAACGCTGGCTTTCTCCGCCCGGCGTTAAATTCTCGGGAAAGGAGGCCACCGATGGATACAAAAAAAGAGTCAACAGGTTCATCAAGACCATCCAGCTGGAAAAACCAGACCGTGTACCGGTTATTCTGCCGGCGGGCACTTTCCCCCTTTACTACGCTGGCCTGACCCTCAAAGAAGCCATGTATGACAATATAAGACTTCGTGAGGCCTACCGGAAGTTTTTCCGCGAATTCGAAGGCGACACCTACGCCAGTCCCGCCATGGTACCCCCGGGCAGGACGATGGAAATCATTAATAGTGTTACGTCGAGGTGGCCGGGACACGGCCTCCCTGACAATGCCAGCATGCAGCAGTATGTCGAAGGTGAATATATGAAGGCTGAGGAATACGACGTGTTCCTTGACGACCTCTCGGATTTCTGTCTCCGCTATTATCTGCCGCGGACGCTGGGGGCGCTGGCTCCCTTTGCGGGTTTCTCGCCTCTCCCTTTTATACTTGGCATGCCCAATCGTTTTCTTATGCCGGCCGTAAAACCGGAAGTACGGGCGGCTTACCAGGCGATTATCGATTACGGTAAAGAAATCGCGGACTGGCAGACACCGTTAGCGGAATTCGACCGGGAAGCGCTCGCGGCCGGTTACCCGTCCTTCTTCGGCGGCCAGGCCCACGCTCCGTTCGACATCCTGGCCGATACCCTGCGAGGCACGAATGGGATAGTCATGGACATGTACCGCCTGCCGGACAAACTTCAACGGGCCATGGAAAAGTTGACCCCGATAAACATCGACTGCGGTCTGCGGATGGCCGACGCCTCCGGCAAGCCCATTGTTTTTTTTGCGCTTCATAAAGGAGACGATACCTTCATGTCTGATAAGCAATATCTCAAGTTTTATTGGCCGACATTCAGGAAAGTTATTATTGGTCTGATTGAACAGGGCTGTGTTCCCATGCTTTTCGCCGAGGGAAGATACACCAGGAAATTGGAAATCATCAAAGACTTGCCGCGCGGCAAAGTGATCTGGCACTTCGACCAGACAGACATGGCTAAAGCCAAAGAGGTTCTGGGCGGTACCGCCTGTATCGCTGGTAACGTGCCTTCATCGTTACTCTGTACTGGCACGCCACGGGCGGTAAAAGCGTACTGCCGCAAGCTTATCGAGGACTGCGGTGCCTGCGGCGGCTTTATCCTGACCGGCGGGGCCAGCATCGATAAGGGCAACCCGGATAATTTACGCGCCATGATGGAGGCGGCGCTGGAATATGGAGTATATTAACGCAACGAGTTGCAGCGGACGACAGGCGGTTTTCATATTTTAGGCGGGGCCGGCTCTGGCTGCGTAATGCAGAATATTCCGTGTTCTTAAATTGAGACTAAAGGTGAGCCGGACTCGGGCACTGTGTTGCGTCCTTTAAAAACAATTTCCCCCTTCCCCGCCGGGGAAGGGGGTCAGAGGGATAGGGCACTCAGAAAGATTAGCCCAGGAAGCCGGTGATGAGCCGTGAAAAAGCTTGAAGCTCGTCACGGTGGACGTTGTGGCCGCGCTTTTCGAAGACCTTCACCCGGCAATCGGGGATGGCCGCGGCCGCCCGGTAGGCCTGCTTGACCGGCACGATGGGGTCGCGCGAGCCCCATACCAGCAAGGTCGGCATATTAATCTCGGGGAGACGGTCGTCCAGCACCAGCGTTTGCTGCCGGAAGGTGGTGATATTACCGCCGACCGCCACGCTGGCCGGGGAAAGCGGCATGATGTAGGCGGCGGGATTTAGGTGTCTCGCCAGCCAGTTAAGGCCCTTCAGTATTCCCACGAACATCATGCCGACGGACTTAACCAGCGCGGGCAGCGAGAACAACCTGACCCAGAAGGCGATTTCCCGCCCCAGGCAAAGGCTGCTGACCAGCACCAGCTTCTTGATTTTCTGCGGCGATTCGAGGGCGTAATTCAGGGCGATTCCCCCGCCCAGCGAGTGCCCTATGAGGTAAAATTTCTCCAGTCCCAGGCTCGCGGTGAATTTCCCGATGAAATCGGACAGCTCGGGTATATAGTACCTGCCGTCCAGCGGCTCGCTACCACCGTAGCCGGGGAGGTCCGGGGCGTACACGGTGTATTTATCGGCGAGCTCCCGGATGTTTTTCCACCAGGTGCGGGCATCGCCGCCGCCCCCGTGGATTACTACCAGCGGCTCGCCGTGCCCCGCCCGGTAATAGTTGATATCCAGCCCGTCGATGGTTATGGTCCGGTTTTCGATGTTGATATCCATTTCGCCTTCTACAATGTCCCCGAGGGTACGTCTGATTTTATCTAATCTTACAGGGGTGATTACACAGCCCTCTCACAAAAGCGGCGGGCGACCCTACAAAATGGTCACAAAAAAACTACCCTCACTTTATATAACGCTGTAGGGTAGTTTCACGATACCCTGTATTAATATTGTAACATCTCCCGGCGGTAACGGGTCAACGGTCGCAACCAGTACCTTAGTTGGGGGCAGCCCCGTATTTTAGGCCGGGACTACCGCCCCTTTATACAGGTTACGCCGGGAATATTAAGCAATTATTTCTTTAGCGGCCGCAGAATGGCGCGGCACGGTCCGGCATCACCCTGGTACATGAGCAGCGGCAGGCAGAGCAGCTCATACTCGCCGGGAGGCACATTGGCCAGGGCGCAGTCTTCCAGGATGTAGACGCCGGCCTCGAGGAAGGTGCGGTGTGTCTTGTTGACGTTGTCCATCTCCTTGAAGTGGCCGATGGTGATGTTGTCCAGCCCGACCAGGATGATGCCTTTCGCCACGAGGTACTCGGCGGCGGCCCCATCGAAGTAGACGTAGTCCTCGACGAACTTTTCCGACTCGTAAACGCGTGGTGAGTTACGCGTCTTGAAGAGGACACGCTCGCCTTTCCTGATATTATGCTTTTCCAGCTCCGGTACCTTGATTTTCTCCGGGTCTTTGATCTCGATGACCCGGGCCGGGCCGATGGTGGCGTCCAGGGGCATGTCGGAGATGGTGCTCCCGTCAGGAATGAAGTGCAGCGGCGCATCGATGTGCGTGCCGGTGTGGGAGATGATTTCCAGCATGGACATGGTTACCTTAGCGCCGAGTGCCCGATCGCTGTAGCGGTAGATTTTAGGCGGGACGGGATCGGTGGGGAAGTAGACCATTCCCTGCTTGAGGGGGACGGAAATATCGTACCAGCCCGCGGGAACTTTAACAGCCATGGCAAGCCTCCTCGATTGTTATTCGATTTCCTAAAGGATAGCCGAACCGGGCGAAGGCGTCAAGAATACGCCATCGGTCTGTTTTGAAATTTTATCTCCCGAGCGGCTAAAATATGTTATCTCCGGAAGAAAGGAAGACCATGCCCGATTTCAAAGAAGGCGATTTTAATGCCGGACGCGTAAAAATCCACTATTATCGTACCGGCGGGAATAAGCCGAAGATAGTTCTACTCCACGGGGCCACCGATAACGGCCTCTGCTGGACGCCGGTGGCCAGGGCACTTGCCCGGCGATACGACGTTATCATGCCGGATGCCCAGGGCCACGGCCGCTCCGACCGGCTCGGCCCGGACTTCACTTCCGCCGACCTGGCCGACCAGGTCATCGCTCTGGTTGAGCGCCTCGGTATCACCGGGCCCGTCATCACGGGCCATTCCATGGGGGCCGGCACCGCCGTCGATGTTGCCGTGAAACGGCCGCATTTGCCGAAGGCCATCATCCTCGAAGACCCTGCCTGGCGGTCACCGGAAGCAATCAAAGTAGAAAACAGTGAAGCTGGTAAAAAGCAATGGGAAGCTATGGTTCAAATGCTCACCGGATACAACCGGCGGTCGCGGGAGGAGCTAATCGCCGAGTGCCGGAAAATGAACCCCCGCTGGCCCGAAGCCGAGATACTCCCCTGGGCAGAGGCCAAGACCCAGTTCGATCCGTCATTATTTTCGAGGCTGATTATCAGCCAGCGCCTTTACACGGAAC
>MGNQ01000051.1:160207-162979 GCA_001796865.1 Chloroflexi bacterium RBG_16_56_11 | reverse complement strand
GGCTTTGAAAATCAAAAAGTATATCGCTCTTAATTCCAGCCGATTCCAGCTTCTTCTGAATCCCTTCGCTGATTGACAATATTTTTATGTGATTACCAGTCTGTCTCGTCTCCTTATCTAATATCTTCCGAACTACTGGTACAATTTTACTTTCGCTATAGAACTTACCGACGATGACCCTCATATCAATCCATTAGATATGGCAAGCAGTTATCACATTATAGCATTTCTACGGGCCTGGCGTACTTGACGGATTGTAAGTCGATTGATTTTATTTACAGGGATTTTTCAGTCTCCAGACTCCTTCCCTTTTTTCGACGATTTCCCTGTTGGCGAACTTATCGACGACTTTCCAGAAGTCCGCGTCCCTGTATTCCGTAAAGTCCAGGAAGTCCTTTAACATTTTCCTGTCCAGCTTGTAGTCTTCCTCGTTAACGACTTTCACGGCCTGGTCCCGTGTCATTCTTCCCGCTCGAATATAGAGACTGGCGACTTCGGTAACCCGCTGATGACCGTATTTCGGGAATTTGAACCAAGTATGTGTCAGATACCCTACGGAATCTATCTGGTCGTATTGCTCCAGGAAGCCGTCTCTTTTCCACTCGCCGGTATCATCCAGGGACTTGAATCCCCGTGACTTGGCGAACAAGTAATTCTGATAACCATCCCAGGGAACGAAATAACTTAAAAAAATAGGCTCCAACTTGGCTTTTTTTATCTCCGCGGCGGTCGGATATACCCCGGGATTAAGAAATTTCATCTTGATTTCGTCGTCAAGCCACATGTCCCAGGGTACCGGTTTTACTACATCATTGTTTATCTGGTCGAGGGCACTGTAGGTCTCTTTGGTGAGGGGACCACCGTATTCATAGCTGGTGTTTTCCCCGTATATAACAAGGGGGATATTAAGCTTTATCGCCATTTGTACGGGGTAGGCATATATTGCTTTGTCAAAATACCAGGTGGGCGAGCCAAGTTGTTCGAGGGCCTTTCGGAACATCTTTTTGCACATCTGGGGATTCAGAGACATGACGTGCGCGTCCACGCCAAAAGTCGTTCGTAGATTGCCCCAGTTGTGTATACCGGTCTGAGTCCAGGTAAAATTATCGACTGAGACCAGGAGCGGGTTCATTCCCAGTTTTTCTTTAAAGATGTAGGTCTGATAGTGGCTGTCTTTCCCCCCGCTGGCGGTAATCAGGCAATCATAATACTCTCCATTCGTGCCGCGGTATTTGTCGACCAGGTTTTCGAGCTCTTTCCACCTATCTTCCCAGTTAACCAGCTTCCTTCTTTCGTAATTGCGACACGGGTAACAGACTCCTTCTTCATCGAATTTCATGCCCGGCCGGGAATCTGGCATGACGCATCTTATGCAATATCTCACGGTTTTTACCTCCTCGTTGATATTATCAGGCGTAGAATTTCTTCATTCGAGTGAATTTCATATCTCGTTGATACGGTGCCTCTTAAATTCTCTCATTTTTAGTATTTTAATGGACCAATGTTACGACCGTATTAAATCAAAGTGGGACCGAAGGTGTAATCATCGAGGTGAAGGTTGTTCTCAGTCACCATTGAGTAGATCGTCATGAATTCCCGGTGAAACGGGGAAGCGGGCTGCAATATGCTTTTTAATAGTGAAATATCATTCGGACGTCGATGTTTCCAGGATTGAAATACGCTCCAGATAGGAAGTGCCCCCGGAACGGTCCGGATCACTTGCCTCAGTTTGTTGACTTGCGTTTCCTTACCGACGAATTTGCGCCATTCCCTGCCTAGCAGGTTAGTCATATAATCACCGAATGCCTGTTCCACGACCTCCCCGGCTTGTTCCTTACTGGTGTTATCTTCTTCAACGAGGGCTTTAACCAGAAAACCGAGAAAAATTTCATATTGCGATAACCAGTTTGGATTTGAGACCCATTTACGTGCCTCAGGGAGTAGATACCTGTGTGGGTGATCCTGACGAACCAGATAAAGACAATCGATCTCCTTGGCTTTTCCAAAAATAACTGATAAACAACACGGCATAAGTTCGGCGGCAAAAGTCCTATCCGCCAGCCCGGAAATATCCTGGTACATCTTTCGCCACGACTCCATGCGGTGTACGCCGAACAAGGTCACGGAATAATGCCCGAGGTGCTGTTTTATTCTCATGCTGGCGGGCTCTCCCTCGACAATCGGCAAAGGGTAATCCCGGGCCCCAACTACTCCACCATAAGCACCCTCGGACTTAAGATAAATCGTCAACGATTTCCCGTGGACTGAACTGTACTCGTTGTGGTTCTCTAGGAATATGATACATTGTTCTAGTGCGGTCGGAACAAGAAAATCATCATCAGCCACGAATGCGGCATATGGCGTGACGACAAAATCCAACAGACGTTTTAGCACTTCACCGTCGCTCGTCCCGGGATATTCTTTATAGATAATATTAATGTTGTTCTTGAGTTTGCTGATTGCTCCTCTGGTTCGCGCTATCTGGCTATCCTCGCTGGAATCGCCGATGCAAATATAACCTGTGAAACCGGTTTTTTCGTAATAGCGTAATTGTCGGATAAGAAAATCCGAGCGATTCATCGTCGGGATCAACAACGTTATCACTGTATTTTCACCGGTTATCTTATTTGTGTTTATGGATTGTATGGCCGAACAGATGATAAAACCTGCGACTTTATTCTATCGATTTCCCTGTCATACTTTAAAGAAAGGGGTGATACATAAGTGTCCTTGTCGGCATATTTTACCCCGCTGAGTCTCGCGTATGACTTT
>MGNQ01000051.1:132441-160196 GCA_001796865.1 Chloroflexi bacterium RBG_16_56_11 | reverse complement strand
TTTAAGCCAACCGGGGAAACTCAGCCGGTCCATCATCCGCCCGGCGCCGGTAGTTAGCGGCGCTAATCTCTTCTTTGTGTAATAGTATTTTTTCATGTAGGCGGACATAGCCCGATCAATCAGCTTTCCCGCCTCTTCAATGCTCAATCGCGACTGTTTATTCAGGTGAAAAGATAAACAATCCCTGAATTTAGCATACTCGTCATCGTATGTGCCTGCTTCTATCGCTTTTACGATGCTCGGTATATATTCCGCCGCTGCGATTGAAGTACCATCCCGGGCAGCATAAAAGATATCCAGACATTTTAATTTTCCGTATATGATGGTAAGCACAGAGAGTAATAATTCACCAAAGAGGATAAGGTCCGTTTTGGATTCTAAGGTTTGTTTATAAGCGGTTTTCATCAGCTCCGTTCGATGAACGGCGTAAAATGTGGTCAGTGAATAATTTGACAGATGGTATTCTAATCTGGCGCTGGCATCCGTGTGTAAAATCGATTCCGTTGAATAGGGGGATATCCAGCGGAATTGCTGTTTGTTTTCCTTATCGTCTTCTATAAAGAAAGTAAGATTGTGTCCGTGTGCGGCAGAAAAATCACGATTATTTTCCAGAAACTCTACCGACTCTTCGATTCCCGCAGGAGTAATGAAATCATCATCCGCGCAGAACGCACAATATGGCGTGGTAACATGACTTAAAGCGTCAGAGAATTTTATGAACGGGTTAATTTCAGGAGGATAATCCTCAAGATATAAAATATCCATATTCGGGAATAAAGATACGATTTCTCTATTCTTGGCTTTATTCACTATTGAACTGGAATCAGCAACAAATATATTAAATCCAATGTTATATGCCTCATAGTAACTAAGAAGTCGTCTCAAATAACTTGGGCGGTTATAGGTTGGAATTACGATGCTAAATATTATCATTCTAATGCCTAATTTTTTCTAAAATATTTTGGTAATCAATTTCCAAAAGTTCGAGATTTGGGCTAAGCCAATCACCTGTCATATCTCTTTTGATGAGAATTTTATTCTCTAATGAACACTCATCAAGAATATCATTGATCAATGAATAACAAGAAAGATTCTCGCTTTTGCTGTCATCAATGAGGACTAGTTTGTTGGTCTCTTTTGTATTTTCAATAATTCTTCCCCATTTAGTTGGAGTTGGAGCATTCACTGAAAAAAGGGAGATATCAATTCCCTTTTCCTTTGCTTTTTTGTATAATTCCCAGCCATAAGAAAAGGAAAAATTGAAACAAACAACCGTTGCATCCTTTCCTTCCGCATATTGAAAAACCGTGCCCTCTTTATTTGAATAGATTTTCCCAACATCTATCAGTTCTTCTTTAGACAATCTCTGACTGACTCCAATTATCCTGAATCCGGGAGAAACCAGCTGTGAATTAATTATTTCTTCCGCGTCTACTTTGTTGGTTATCGCAAATCCCGGCACTCTGGCTAAAGAACAAAAATCTCCGAAATTATTCAAACTTGATTGCAAACCCTGGTAACCCTGATCAATGACAACTGGCATTATTGTGAATGACGCGGAAGGCTTTTTCCTTCTGATGAAATTATAAGTATTTGCCAAGTGGTCAACTCCCAATAAAAGAAAATCCTGCTGTTTCATAAAGAAAACTGATGACACTTTGCTTATCATTAAGCCAAACCCAATACCACATAACGTATTTTCGGAATTTTGGGTATTAATTATAAGGCCTTTTCGAACTCTAAGATTTTTAGTCAAACCTGAAAGGCAGGAGCCAGCAGCTATATTCTGCCCGAAAAGAACTATGTTCTCAGTTTCTAACATTTTTTTTCTTATTAATCCGTTTATAAACTCAACGTATTTCATTTTTTAATTCTTCTAAAATTTCCCAAGAAGCTGTCTCAAGAACGCTTTTCCTACAATATTCCAGTAAGATAAAGACCGGGTCTCTACTGGATTCTTCTATCAGCGGCCATTCTCTCAGGCTGATTTCGGGAGCAGGCCCAGCGTGATAATTGATAAATCTAGGTTCAGGATTTTCTTCTGTTTTGAGGTAATAACCTCCTAATGTTGTAATTTCAACTTCAACCACTGCTGGCGTTTTATTCTCTAAAACATGTTGTCTGACAGCTTTTAATTTCTCAATGTATTGATAGGTATCGTTGCCGACTAGTTTCTCGTATCTGAAACCTAAGGATTCCGCAATCTTCTGGACATCGATAGAACATCGCCGCTCATCAATCCTGGTTGCTAATGACCAGCAGTTATTTTCAATCAAAACTAGAGAACTTAATCCATTGCTTTTAAGAAATACAAGACTTTCGTAAAAACTTCCTTCTTCAATAGCGCCATCGCCGGCAACGACAATAACCAAACCATTGGAGCCCTTTATTTTTTCACCTAAGGCTATTCCGGCAGCTACAGCCAGGTTGTTCCCTAAAATGCTGGAAGTATAGACAATATTCCTCTCTTCATTAGCCAAATTCATCGACCCGAGTTGTCCTCCAGCTACCCCATCCTTTTTCAGCAGATACTCATCCAATTCTGGCTTCAGCATCTTTGTTCTGGCTAAGTTATAATGGATGTTTCTATGAGAAAGAACCAGCTTATCTTCTCCTTCAATCATCGCGTCAACGGCAACCGCAACGGCTTCATGCCCCAATGCCAAATGAATTGGTATCTTGAAGTCATCCTTCTTAAGCCCTTCGTTGATAATCATCTGGCTAAGTCTTATCCTTAAAATCTCCCTGGCTATTTTTATTTTAGATTTTTCCATAATGTTAGAAACTCATCTTTATTTCATATTAACTTTTAAACAAAGGGCAAAAGGCAAATGGTTTCTAAAAAGAGCATTTTTTTACATGCCGAGTGTAGCTTACGAATGGCTGAGGATATACAGTCAAGGTGATGCCTTGATTCCTTCTTAATTTCATTGCCGGGCAGGTCGATTGAAATCAGCTTCCCCTCGTCATTTCTCCGTAGCGCATTAAGAATGAAGCTGGTGTTGCCCCCGTAAAAGACTCCTGTTTCCAGGCATACTGCCGGCCGGTACAACCTGACGAGTATATAGAGGATGATGCGTTGTATGCTCATCCAATCAATGGAGTCCAGGGCCTCATGGCGGCAGATGCCTTTTTGATAGTACTTTCTCGCTTTTTTTATCTGCTCGTTTAGCTCGCCCAGGAAACGCTTATCCTCGAGCAATTCCTTATAGAGTTGATTAACATCTTCGAATTTTTCACCCAGGTACGAAGCCAGCAGTTCCAGGCTCATGATGTTCAATGACCGGCAAAGCTGTGGTTCCATTATCCTGTCGACACTTCCTTATTTGATCAGAGTGAGTGCTTTCAGCCCGGCTTCCAGATCAATTTCTGGCTCCCAATTTAGTATTTTCTTCGCCTTTTCGTTGGAAATCCTTCTCACATTAGGATTGGTCGGGTCTCGCTCTATTACTCTCGGTTTCTTTCCCAGTAGCTTCTTTGAAATCTCAATCACATCATCAAGGGTTATCAATTTATCTCCGCTGAGATTAATCAATTCAAAACCATTCAGGCCTATCGACTTAATAATTCCCGCAGCTATATCCGAAACATGGATGAAGTGTCTGCCCGTTCTTAAACAGCCTACCTCGATTTCATCTTTGGTCCTTACTGCCTCGAAAAGGGTCTCCACCGCCGAACCGCCCTCCCGCCTGGCGCCATAAATGATTCCGAAGCGTAACACCGTCACGGGACAAAAGCCGTACTGATATTTTTGCCTTAAATTGGCTTCCGAGACCAGCTTGGACAGGGCGTATTCGGATTTGTGATTGGTGATATTGATAATCGATTCCTCGTCTTTAACTTCTTTTTCGGAACAGTTATCGTAAACCCACTCGCTGGAAGCGAAAATGAACTGCTTTGCCTCTTTCTTCTCGGCGGCATCTATCAAGTTTAAAGTCCCCATGACATTAAGATTAAAACAGGCGTAAGCCCTGTTTTTACATTCCGGGTCTCTCGACAGTGCCGCCAAGTGGATAACGGCATCCACACCCTCCGGCATCAGTTCGATTATCTCCCTAGAACATATATCGGCTTCCGGCAGGTCCGCTTCAATAACTTCAATTCCCTGCTTTTTACACTGTGCTAACAGCTCTCTGCCGATGAAACCTTTGGACCCGGTAATAAATACTTTCATCGCTTACCTGATTCTTTTTAAATAGCCGTCAGGCGTGCAGGAGACAAATAATTTGTTGAAGCTTTTGTCAATTTCAAAGCTTTTGTTCTTTTGCAGAAATTCATCTACGGCTTCTTTCGGGCTATTGTTAATATATTTTTCCTCGGCGTTTCCCGGTCCGGCTAATCTGGAAATAACGGTATCGAAGACGATAAAATAGCCCCCCGGCATGATAAATGATTGATATAGCTCCAGTTCTTTAAGGACATGGTATTTCGTATGGTTCGAATCGAGACAAACGATGACTTGAGAACGGCCGGGAATTTTTCTCCTGACATCTTGGAGGACTTCTTTGGAAGTGGAATCACCTTCAACAAGGACAATTCTGCTTGATAACGGGTGAGTTTCAATCACCTCTCTATTATGTTGTCTGATTTCGATGTCTACGCCAATCACGGTTCCTTTACCCAGCAGTTCCATCAGCGATGCGTAAAACACCAGTCCACCGCCATGGGCGATTCCGGTCTCAATAATAAAATCCGGCTGCACTTTAAAGATGAGTTCCTGCATCAAGACAAGGTCTTCAGGTGTCTGAATCACCGGTACGCCGAGCCAGTCGATTTCATAGTTCAGGCGATTTTCGGAAAGGGCTTTTATCCATCTGCCCCCTGATTCCTCCAGTTCCCGTATGTTTTTATCCGCCCTGGTTTGAACGTATTTTCTGAGCGAAGGAATATGCCGGTAGTCACTCACCTTGCGCCATCCTCGGTGTGATATTTTATCGTTTGTTGTATACCCTCGCTTATGCTTATTTGCGGTTCCCAGCCTATTTCATTCCTGATGCGAGAAATATCTGCCCAAAAGTCAATAATTGGACTATTGGCTATATTAGATAGCGTAGCACAACTACCCGGAAATTTAAACTCGCGGCAGGTAATTTCTGTAATCTCTCGGATACTCGTCGACATACCTGAGCCGATATTATAAACACCATCATCGGGTTTTTTAATGATCGCGGAAAATGCCCGGGCTGCATCCCCGACGTAGAGAAAGTCGTTTTTTACCGAGGGTGTTTTTATATCCGGCATCATGCCCGCACTCAGGCTGTTGATGATGTAGGGGATGAGAGAAGTCTCTCTCTGTCCGGGACCGTAGATATAGAAAAGTCGTGTCCAGATGAAATTCATGCCATGCTCTTCAGCGATTTGTCTACCTCGCAGGTGGAGAGAGTTTTTAGCCGACGCGAAGGCATCAAGCGGTTTCGGGTCGAGATCTTCGCTCAGTTTTCCTGATCGCTGACCGTATTCCCAACAGCTTCCTACGCCGATAAAGCATTTGCATCCGCATTCAGCTAACGCAGTAATCAGGTTCAAACCGTAGGAAAGGTTTCTGGAACTCGTTTCCGCGCCGTAATCAGGTAAAGACTCCCATGCCAGGTGAATGCAGACATCCGGTGAAAAACTATTGATATTATTTTTCAGCCCATCGATCTGTGAAAGATCTCCCCGTAATATGTTAGTACTGGTTTTCAGTGAAAGGTGAGAGCGATTTGTGGTCTGGCGGGACAGTAAAAGTAACGTATGGTCTTCGCTCTCCAGTTTTTTGACAATATGCCTCCCGATAAAGCCAGTTCCACCGGTGATGAAAATCCTCATTTCAGACGTCCAGTCCTCGGTATTTCGTCATGAATTCCCCAAAGCTCAAAGCCGTAGCATCCCTCTCGGATAAAACGGGTTTATCCGCCGGCCACTTGATTCCGATATCTGGGTCGTTCCAGCGAATCGCCCCCTGGGTTTCCGGTGTGTAGTAATCGCCCATCTTATATAGCAAGACACAATTGTCACTCAGTGTGCACATACCCAGAGCAAAACCCCTGGGGACATACAGCGCTTTCAGGTTGCCCTCCGAGAGCACCAGGCTTTCCCACCGGCCAAGGGTTGGGGAGCCCTTCCGGATATCGACGTACGCAATAAATATATCGCCGCGTGACGCCCTGACCAGCTTTATTTCTGAATGCGGCGGGAACTGAAAATGAAGTCCGCGAAGTGTCCCCTTCTTCCGGGAATATGACTGGTTTTCCTGTACCCAGTCTTGATTTAGCCCGGCTTCTCCGAAAGTCTTTTTGTCGTAAGTACGTACGAATACTCCCCGGCTATCTTCCCGTTGTTCCAGGGTAATCTCGTACACGCCCTGTAGTTTTCTTTCTTTAATGCGCATGTCACGCCACATTTACTACTCTGGGATTATTCGGCAGGGGCAGGATACATTGACCCTTGAAGTTATACCTTTGCTTTAGTATCCCGATTATTTCATCGGCGAAATTCCAGGCCAGAACAAACACGCACGCCGGTCTTTGTCTTAATGCTTCGTCCGGACTGGTTATAGGGATGTGCGTCCCGGCTGTATAATGGTGGTGCTTTAATGGATTCTGGTCGGCGATTATTGAGATGTATCGCGTATCGATGTTGCCGAAATTCAGTAATGTCGAGCTCCGCGCCGAAGCGCCGTAACCGACCACGCGGCCGCTTTTTTTAACGATACCGGTTAGCATCTCTAACAGTTGCTCGCGGTGCTCGAAGACCCTTTTAGCGAAGCTCTCCCAGCTGCTCAGTTCGTTTATTCCGGTCGCAATCTCCGCATCGTGGTAACTTTGCACCGCCGCTGATGTGTTCCCACGTATTTTCCCCGCATAGAGAATTAGTGAACCCCCGCTTATCGGGCTTTCCTGGATGTCGATGATATAAAGCCCTGACTGATTAAGTAGCTTTTCCACGCTCTTCAAAGTGTAGTAACACAGGTGCTCATGGTAGATGGAGTCGTAGTGTAGCCCTTCGTAAATCACTTTTGCGTAGTGGAATTCCACCACCAGAATGCCGTCTTCGGCCAGGCTGTTAGCCAGCCCCTCCGTGAAATCGTGCAGGTTGGCGACGTGCGGTATGACATTGCGTGCCATGACTACTTTAGCCCGCCCATTCTCGCTGACTATTTCGTCGGCTACCTTTGCGCCGAAAAACCGGCATATAGTGGGAATACCGCCGGCGTTAGCCATTTCCGCTATATTTTTTGCCGGATCGACTCCCAGGACTTTATACCCGTTTTCCGCGAATGGTTTCAGGAAAGTCCCGTCATTGCTCGCGACTTCCAATACATAGCTCGCTTTTAGATTTTGCACTCTTGTCACGATATCCTTATATAGCCTGGAGGCGTGTACCCGTGCCGTCGATGAGGTGGATGTCACCCAGACATAGCTGGAAAACAGTTCCCCCGGCTCTACCGTCTGGTTCAGCTGGATAAGGCTACATTCGGGGCACCGGCTCAGGGACAGCGGGTATAACATTTCTCTTTCTCCCGGGTCGGTCACCAGGGAATTCGCCAGTGGCTGTTCACCGAGGTTCAGAATCTCCTTAATATCTCGGTTCTGACATACCCGGCATGAATTGATTCGTTCCACCATTTTTCTTCTTTTTCTATTTACCGTGATTTGAGGAGAGCTTTGACTACTGATACAAGGTCTTCACCCGGCGATAATATTGTCGTCGGGCAATCGGCGGCTTCGCCAGCCTGGCGGTCCCTCTCGTCGTCCCCTATAAAAACTGCCTTGGTCAGGTTGAAGTCGTGCTCGCTGGCTGCCTGGAACAGCATACCCGGTTTAGGTTTTCGACAATCGCAACCTTCGTCCTCTCCGTGGGGACAATAGTATATCTGCTTAATATCAATCCCGTGTTTCGCCAGTTCGGTCTTCATTTTACGGTGGATTGACTCCAGAGCATTGATAGACATCAAGCCGCGGGCGACGCCACGCTGGTTCGTGATAACAAATATGTCATATCCCTTTTCCGTGAGAAGCCTCAGTGCTTCAATCGCTCCCGGCAAAAAGGAAAACTCCCCCCAGTTCTTAATATAGTCACCTTCCGCCGGTTTCCGGTTTATAACGCCATCCCTGTCCAGCAGGATGATTTTCTTTGGTTGCAGATATTTTTCGGTGCTTTTCAGGCTCGCCAGCGTCGTAATGTAATGATAGCGGTGACGGGTCTGATAGCCGGCTAGCTGCCGCTTCTTTACCAGGAGGGGCAATATCTCTTCCTCAAAAGAGAAGTCAGAGTCCGGCATTAACTCCAGCACCTTTTTGTTTACGATAAAAAACCCGATATCGACTCCATTGAGTTTCGGGTCTTTTCTTCCTTTATCATATTTTACTACGTGGCCATCAACGTCCACATAGATATTATTTTCAGTGCCGTATTCTCCCTTCCCGTCCCGGTTGGTGTAGACCGTGGTAGAAGCGAGTGTATCGTGTTCAATGCAGAACGCGAGCATCTTTTTGAGATTAAGCGGATAATAGTTGTCGCCGTACAACAAGAGAAACGTCCCGTCGAGCTGCTGCCCCGCATTTCTAATCCTGGTGCCGGTTTTATCTGATACTTTACCTGTCGAGTATTTAGCTTCAATCCCGAATTTAGAACCATCGCCGAAATGTCCGGTTATTTTCTCCGGTAAATAGCCGAGCAGGAATACAACCTCGGTAATACCGTTATCCTTGAGCAATTCAACCAGATATTCCAGGAAAGGACGGTCATTCACGGCTACCATCGGCTTTGGCACCCGATTGGTCAGCGGCCTTAAGCGTAACCCTTCGCCTCCGGCCAGGATAACTGCCTGTCTGATAGTGGACAACACGCCTAATTTCTCCAGAACAGACTCTCGGAAATGGCCTTTTGCGTGACCAGGCTCTTGAGTTGATTAATCCTGATATATTTATTGCCGATAAACTCCTCGAGTGTAAGGCCGTGGTTTTTATAGGCCTGGTACAGCTGACGCATGCCTTTTTCTACGTCCCAGGCAGGCTGGTAGTATTGTCCCAAACGTGCAAATATTTTATCGAAGCTGACTTTATACGTTCTGGAATCGGAACCATGCTCGTAGGTGTACTCCACCTCGCACCCGGGAATGATTTTTTTTGCTATATTGGCCATATCTCTAATCTGGTAGTTCTCTTTATTTTGCCCGACGTTAAAGGCCTGGTTGTGGACCATATCAATGGGGCATTCCAGGCAAGCGAGATAGGCCTGGCTTAAATCCTCGATATGAATGGTGGGCCGCCACGGAGTGCCGTCGCTCATGATGCGTATCTTTCCGGTGGTATATGCCCAGCCGACCAGATTATTGACAACAAGGTCGCACCGGAGCATCGGCGCGATGCCGTAGACCGTGCTGGCGCGCAGGAACACCGGAGAAAAAGTATCGTCCACCATTCTGGTCAGGGCCTCTTCTGATTTCACTTTGGAAATGGCGTACTCGGTGACCGGCGCCAGCGGTGAATTTTCCGTCACCGCTTCCTCGCCGGCTATCCCGTACAGGCTGCATGAAGAAGCGTATATGAACCTTCTGATACCCATTCCTTTAGCGATTTCCGCCAGTCTGACGGTGGCCAGGAAGTTGATATCCTCGGTCAATCTGGTATCGAACGCGCCGAGCGGATCGTTGGAAAGCGCTGCCAGGTGGATAACGGCGTCGACGCCTTTGAGGTCGTCTTTCGTCATTTTCCTGATATCTTTGTGAATCTGTTTTACCTGCGGATAGGCATAGCTATCGAACTCACAACCTCGATAGTAGCCGGTATCGAAGCCCGTGACCTGGTAACCTCTATCCAGCAGCACCCTGGTCAGTATTGAGCCGATATAGCCATTGTTCCCCGTAATCAGAACATTCATGTCAAGCCCTATCCTTGTCCTTATTTTACTTTTCGTCGCGGAGAAGGCAGGCCAACAGGTGTAGCACTATTACATGGATATCTTCTGCTTTCTGCATATCGTTAACGGGTATATGGATGTTAACCTGGGCGCTGCGCAGTAGTTGGCCGCCGTCGTAACCGGAAAGCCCCACCGTTATTCCCCCGGCGCCGTTCGCGTATTCAATAGCTTTGATGACATTCATCGAATTACCGCTGCCGCTGATGCCGATAACGACGTCCCCTGGTTCCATAAGGTTCTTCAGTTGCTCGATAAATATATCTTCAAAGCTGGCGTCATTAGCCCAGGCCAGGAGACTGGGGATGCTGTCCGTCAGCGCGATAACTTTGAATCTTGGCCGCCCCTCTGAGATAGTACACTTAGCAAAATCTATCGCCACGTGTGATGCCGTCGCGGCGCTTCCCCCGTTGCCCATTAAGTAAACCGTGTTCTTATTCTTTCTTACCGAATTAAAAATGTCGGCGAGCATGTCAATTTTTTCGATCAGGTCAGTTTCGCGAGATGTTAAAAGGCCCTTTATTTCTGCCAGGTAATCCTTCACGTACTTCTTTCTGAATTCTTTCATGTCTTACCCCTGGTTATTATTTTGGCTGTTATATATTATTTTACTGCCCGCTGGCTCAAAACGAAAAGGCACCTCTCTAAGCCCGGCCAATGCCTTTCTGACCTGACCTTGGTCTTTTTCCGCACAATATAATAATAAAAAGCCGCCGCCCCCGGAACCCAGTATTTTCCCCCCAGTCGCCCCGGCCCGCCTGGCTTTCTCATAGAAGCCGTCTATCGTGGAGTTGGTGATTTTTGTCGCCAGCGTCTGCTTGTACAGCCAACCCTGATGAAGAACACCACCGAATCCGTTAAGGTTGTTGTTTTCCAGTGCTTTTTTCAGCGTCTCCGACAATCCCACCATTTTGTCGAGGACGATTTGGTTATCCGGTGTTCTCTGGTTTTGTTCTACTAATATGTTATCAGAATGAGTGTTAAGACCGGTGTAGAATAAAAGCAGGTTATTCTTCAACTGGTTCCTTGTTTTATTATCGCAGAGGATGGGCTCCACCGTCACGCTCTCGTCGCGGTTGAACCGGATGTAGTTAAGGCCGCCGTAGGCCGCCACATACTGGTCCTGCTTTCCTATCGGCCGTCCCAGGAGTCCTATTTCAATACGGCAGGCTTCGGCCGCAAGGGTCTCGGCGGAGACTGGCTCACCTTTAAGAGTATGAAGAGCATTTAAAATCCCCACGGTCAATGCGCTCGATGCCCCCAATCCTGACCCGAACTGGGCCGGCAGCATATCACCCATGTAGGAAATATCCAGGCCTCCACCGGTTATGCCAACTATTTTTAACGCCTCCCTGGCCAGGTTGTGTTCTATCTCGTCGATGTGGTCCACGTATTCAATTTTCGAGTAGATGACACGGATATGGTTATCAAACGTTTTATTCACCGATACGTACATGAACTTGTCAATAGTGGCACTGACCACTGCCCCATGGCCGTTCTGATAGTAGGCCTTAAGGTCAGAACCGCCGCCCGCAAAGCTAATACGCAAGGGTGTTTTGGCGATAATCATTTTTTCATCCTTCTTAGTACCAGCAAGGTTTATTGTCTTTTATCACTCTGTTCATTTGCTCTTTGAGTGGTATCGACTTATGTTAAAATAGTCAATACTCAGCTCTTCGGCAAAAATATCGGCTACGGCTTTATTCCCGGCTTCGCTCCAGTGACTGCTAATAGCAAGTTATTCTACCTGGTATATTCAGTATTCCACTGGAACATAGGCCTTACGACGACATCGGGCCACTCTCGAGTATAATCACCCCTGACCCCGCCGGAGCCGGGGTCGAATACCTGGAAGCTGATGACTTCGAGCGCGCTCGCGTGTAGTGTATGGGGGCTGGTGGTTATTGCTGCGGTTATCACCACTGTACCCTCATTCAGGAAGTTAGCCGGTATTTTACATATACCGCGGTAGATGCCGGGCGGCCTTTTCCGGTTGCGCCAGGCCGTGTCGGCATTGTCCAGGGCGACAAACATCAGCAGGCCGGCTTCGTTGTAAAAGGAGAGCGACTCTTCAAGTACCCATCCATCCTTAAGTACACTGAATTCCACCTCCACATAGACCGGTTCCTGTATATTGAATTCAGCCGCCACCTCTCCTTTGTCATTCTTAGCTCTGATAGCCCGGATGCGCACCACGTCATTTCCGGGAGCGGTTTTAATGCTGTCCCAGGTTCTTTCCGCTGGCGTGCTCAGGCCTGAACCAACGTAACGTTTTATAACCCGGTGAGTTGGACCATCGTCCACGATCCTCCCCTTTTCCAATAATATGGTCCGCTGACAGAGACGGTTGATAAGGGCCATATTATGTGATACCACCAGCACGGTACGACCCCCACCCGCGATATCCTCCATTTTCCCCATGCATTTCTTCTGAAAAGCAATGTCACCCACTGCCAGTACTTCGTCGACTACGAGAATCTCCGGCTCGAGATGGGCAGCCACCGCAAAAGCCAGCCTCACCTGCATGCCGCTGGAGTACCTTTTCACCGGCGTGTCGATAAATTCCCTGACCTCGGAAAACTCGACGATTTCATCGAACTTCTTCTCGATTTCCCATTTTTTCATGCCCAGGACGGCCCCATTTAAAAAAATATTCTCCCGTCCCGTGAGCTCCGGGTGAAATCCGGTGCCGACTTCCAGCAGGCTGGACACTCTTCCGTGCATTTCGATCGAGCCGCTGGTTGGCTCGGTAATACGGGACAAAATCTTCAGAAGTGTAGATTTTCCGGCCCCGTTCCTGCCGATGATACCCAGTACCTCCCCCTCCTGCATTTGGAATGAAATATCCTTCAGAGCCCAGATAACGTCTTCTTCATTGCTCTTCGTGAAACTCGTCAGGCTCCTTAGTCTTATCAGGTTTCTTACCGGGGCGCTGACGCCGTCCATGATAAGTTCCCGGAACGATCTGCCGCCCTTTTCTGCGGCGCCGATGCGATACCGTTTGGATATGTTATTTACCTTGATTATCGTATTTGACATGTTTTCACACTAGATGACGTCGGCAAAATAGCGCTCCGTGCGACGGAAATACATCGCTCCGCCGATAAATATGCACACGCTGACCAGGCCGGAAATTAAAATCAGTCGCGTAGGAAAGGCCGTCGTTTGCAGTAACACCGAGCGAAATCCCTCGATGATCCCGGTCATTGGATTGATCGCGTATATTATCTGAAACCTCTCCGGCACCATGGACACTGGATAGACCACGGGCGATGCAAACATCCAGAACTGCAATAAAAATGAGATAGTATATTGTATGTCCCGGTACTTGGCGTTTAAAGACGCTAAAAATGTCCCCACTCCGCTGGCCAGAAGCATCATGATAATCACCAGCAAAGGCAGGAACAACACCGTGACGCCAGGGTAGACCTGGAAGTAGAGCATCATTCCGAAAAGAATGATAAAGGAGATGGCAAAGTCCAGCAGGAAAGCGACCACTGGAGAGAGCGGGACTATCAGGCGGGGAAAATATACTTTGGACACCAGGCTGGAGTTGGATACCAGGCTGTTACTGGCCCCGCTTACCGTATTGGAAAAATAAATCCAGGCAATCATAGCTGAATAGCTGAAGATAGGGTAAGGAATTCCTTCGGATGGTACTTTAGCCAGCGCTCCAAAAAAAAGGGAGAATATCACCATTAAAAAAAACGGCTGGATAATCGCCCATAGTCCGCCCAGGACTGTCTGCTTATAGCGCACTTTAATGTCGCGCCTGACGAGGAAATAAAACAGGTCCTTATACTCAATAAGCTCTTTAAAGTTTATTAGCTGCCAGCCTTTCCTGGGCTTAATGATAATGCTTGGTTTGGGTTCCATTGCGTTTTAGAATATCCTTTTTACTTAAAATAGTTTTTCAATGTTTCGCTGATGTACAGCAGGTCATCTTCTCTCAGGTACTGGTGGATGCCAAAATGAAGCCCGTTTTCCCCCACATATTCGGAAACCGGGAATTCTCCGTACCGGTGATTTAAAAAGCGGAATGCTTTATGCTGGGTCGGCAGGCTCCCGAACAACGTTTTGCACTGGATGCCCTTTTCTTCGAGGTGTTTATACAGGCGATCGCGGTCGTACTTTTTATTTTTCAGGACGATCGAAAAAGCATGCGGGCTGATTTTTTCATGACTTTCCTCTTTCAAAAAATAGAGGTAGTCGACAAGGTCGCGGGTTAATTCGAGAAGTTTGTAAAGGTTGTTTTTCCTTGTTGAAAAAGTCTGCTCGAAGTTCTCGAGCCCCTCCAGCCCGACCGCGGCGGTGAGCTCGTTCATCCGGGAGTTGAATCCGATACGCTGAAAGTCGAAGTAAATACTGCCGAAGGGTCGACCGTGAGATTTCGTCGACCTGACCACGTTGGCGATTTCATCGTTATTGGTGACCACCATCCCGCCTTCGCCGGCGACGACAACATGAGCTGCGTAGAAGCTGAAAGTGCCCATATCGCCAATACCGCCGACATATTTCCCTTTGTAGGTAGCTCCGTGCGCCTCGCAAGCATCCTCGATGACCTTTAGTTTATTCGCTTCGGCCATTTTCATGATGGCATCCATCTCGCAAGGTTTCCCCATGGTGTGCACGAGCATGATGGCCCGCGTTTTTTTATTGATGGATTCGTTTATTTTCTGCGGGTCGATATTGAGTGTGTCCACCTCGATGTCGACGAACCGGGGAATAAAACCCGCCGCCAGAATCGAATTGGCCGTAGATACGAAAGAACAGGCCGGGACGATAATCTCATCGCCCCTTTCAGCTCCGAAATCGTAGAGTGACGCGCAGGACACGATATCGGCATCAGTTCCGGAGCTGGTGGCGATAGCGTGTTTGTAGCCGAATTTCGCCGCGAACTGCCTCTGGAACTCAGCGATGTTATCGCCTTCGGATATCCAGTTTTTTCCCAGCGCTCTTTGTACGTATTTTCGCGCCGTATCGCCTATTTTCAGGTCGCCGAACGTAATACGCAACTTTTTCTCCGTTTCCCGGTTTACCTTCCAGTAGCTCTTGTCGCCAACTTATTCTTCTTATACCATTCGAGGGTTTTCCGTATTCCTTCGTCAAGAGACACATCAGGCGACCACCCGAGATCTTTCTTGGCCTGGGATGTATCGAGACACAACTTTGTTTTGATAGATGGTTTAGTTAAATCGTATTCGATTTTTAGGTTTTTTTTCGAGGCCTTGATGATTTGCCTTACTAAATTTTCTACTGAGATACAACTTCCGTAGCCGGCATTATAGAGTTTGAAGGCCGATTTCTGTTTATCAATAACTGTCTCAACGAATTTGACTAGGTCGGCAACGTAAAGAAGGTCGCGTTCCTCGCTACCCTCGCCCCAGACTGTGATTTTCCCGCCGTCTCTTGTTGTCATGACTTTTGTTATCGTCGCCCCGAAAACATGTGACCTTTCCAGGTCATACTTGTCGTAAGGTCCGTAGATATTGGAGTGCCGTATAACGGTGAAACGGGTAGTCCCAAGCCTGGCATAGAATTCGCACATTTTCTCAATGTAGACCTTTGTCCAGCTGGCCCCGAAGTAACTCGGAAGAATCTCCTGGGCTGGATCAAAATCAGTTTCTTTTACCGGGACCTCGCTGGATTGGTACATGGTAGTGCAGCTGAAAAAGATAACATGTGAGACTCCCTGAATATGTGCTGCTCTGAATATTAGTGAATTCATCACCGCATTATCCGTAACATGGTAATAAGGCTTATTAATCGTATCTTTAGCGCCGGATGTGGTGGCGGCTGCCTGTAAAACCAGGTCCATCCCTTTCAGGACTCGTTTAACCTGCGCGTCATTTCGCAGGTCGACCTTTATCATTTTTATTCCTAAATTATCCAACGGTGGTGTATTGAAATAAGTCCCGTAGATATCCAGGTCGCTCCTTTTTACCAGGTATTCAGCTATATTCCTGCCGATAAACCCGGTAGCGCCACATATGATTATTTTCCTTCTCAGGGTTTTCCTCTCCCATCTAAAACAACTTCACTGGCATCTGCACTTTGATAAACGGCGTAAACTTGCCGGGCTACATTTTCGGGTTCCATCCCAGCAGTAAAATATACCTTTGTCTTGATTCGGCTCAGATATACTCCGATCACTCTAATATTATGGTTTGCCGCCTCTAGCCTCAGACTATCTGTAAATCCGCGTAGCCCCCACTTACTTGCGCAGTAGATGCTTTGAAATGCCCGGGGTTCCCGCCCGAGCAGGGAGTTGATATTGATTATCGTTCCACTTTTCTTACTCAGGAACAGAGGATATATTCCCTTGGTTAGCTTTATCGCAGCGAGTAGGTTTGTTGTCAGAATTTCGTCGATTTGCTCCACCGCTATCTCATCGAGTGGCAGTTTACGCTCATGTTCCGCTGCCTCGATAGACCCCGATGAGGTGCCGGCATTGTTGATTAACACCGCAACATCCTTTTTGAAGGCTACTTTGCACAATTCTTCTATCGTGTGATTCTTTCCCAGGTCGCCGGAACAGATATCGCAGTCGACGCCCGACCTTAAGACCTCCTCCCGGACGATCGCCAGTTTCTCCTTGTCTCTACCGTGTAGAATTATATCATGATTATTACGGGCGAAAACCAACGCCAGTTGTCGGCCCAGCCCCCGGCTAGATCCGGTTATCATAACGCATTCTCTTTTCATTCTAAGACCTGAAGCCCTCAAAGAAAACATTTTTCCTGTATGTATCTACCACACGGCGGAAGTCGCTGGTGCCTAAGGCTCCTGACCGGCTGCTGGCGACGTTCTCTTCTACCTGCTCTGGGGTTAACATTCCGGGGATAACCGTGGAGACTCCCGGGCAAGACAGGCAAAAACGTAGAGCCAACCGCACATTAGTATCCTTTTCTTTGTGAGTCAGGTTTTCGATAAACAGTTTATAGGCGTTTGCCCATCGCTCTATCTGTTGCTGGCTCCACTTTCGCCTCTGGTCCTGCGGACTGAAGAGGCTGTCAGCGTGATACTCGCCGGTTAAAAACCCGTAGCAAAGAGGGGTGCGGACGATGACGCCCGTCCTTTCTTTCTCACAGGTGTTCAACAATCCGTTCTCCAATGCTCTCTGGTCGACTAGGTTGAGATTGACCTGGATCGCGTCAACATCAAACCGATTGACGACCGTAATGCCCTCGTCCGGCGCGCGTACGGAGATACCGACGGCTCTTATCTTACCCTCCTGCTTCAGGGATGTCAGCGTGTTTAGAATCGCCGGGTCGTTAACCAATACAGTAACCGGCGGACTGTGAAGCTGGTATAAATCGATATAATCTGTCCGGAGACGTCTCAAACTGGCCTCGAGGGCTTTTTTAATATGACTGGAAGAAAAATCCTGCTTGCCGACAAAGTCCAGGAAACCAACCTTGGAAGCTATAATTATGTCTTTTCTGTGGTTTTCGAAAGTCTCTCCAATGAGCTCTTCGCTATGTCCATATCCGTATAGGTCAGCGGTGTCATAGAAATTTACACCCAGTTCGTAAGCTTTTTTTAGCGCCGCCTTTGATTCTTGATCGTCGGTAGGCCCGTAACCGATGGCACCGCCGGCATTACCTCCGATTCCCCATGTGCCGAATCCGATTTCGGATACTTTTATGCCTGTCTTGCCCAGTTCCCTATAGTTCATTTCACAATATTGAAATTAGTTTATATTTCTCGGAAGTCATATAAATATGCTCCCTTTTTAGTCCCGTACCAGACCCCTTCACGACACCATTCGTCCCATGACTCCCATATTTGGTCACGGATTATCTCGTAGCGGTGTTCACCGCTTTGTAATGGTAGTTTTTTGCCGATTAGGGAGGCCTTATATATTTCAAGGAGATTATTGCTTGTAAAGATTTGTAGGGTTGGTGCGGTAAAAGGCTTTTTAATCAATTGAGCGTTAACATTGATGGCTTCCTGAAGCAGCGGCTCAGAGATGTCCCGTCCGGACTTTTTAAGGTATTGATTGACTACCTTGGCGGCTTCTTCGTAGAACTGTGGTAAAATCGATTGCCGGCACAGTTTGATAAAAACATATTCGTCCGGCGGCCACCAGATATTCAGCCAGTCCGGCGAAGGTATATATTCGCAATCGCCGGACTGGATAGCTTTGGCTTTATCATAAAATATTGTTTGAATTTCAGAAATTACGCGGAGCCTTTTGTTCTCCTTAAGAAAAATCTCCACCATCTCCTTGTAACCAAGAGAACATGCCCGGTTCATGATAGCGAATGGAATTTGAAATAGTTTGTTGAAATATAACAGGGACATCATCCAGCAAAACACCCTTGTCTTTATCCAATCTTGTACAGGCATTGTATTAGTGCCAACTACCAGGCATTCCGTCTCCATAATCGTGTTATCGCTTGCCAGCGATGTATGGTGTGAAATCTGCTGGCATTCCTTCAAGATGAGACCATATTTTTCCCGATAGGCGGTTTCCGCCAGTTCCGAGTTCTCCAGCAGAGTAAGGTTTATGAATTGAATTCTGTTGTGCTGTCCCCCTGCTACCACGGCAGCAGCTCCGTTGACAAAGGACTCGTAGGTTTCTTCTGGAAGGCCGATAATCATGTCACTGAACGTCGGGATCCCCGCTACTGTAAACATCTTTTGCAGGTCTTGAAAGGCTCGCAGCGATATGTTGTTACGCTTGATGCTTCGCAGAGTCTTATCATTGACCGACTGTAAAGCGAGATTAACACCTTTTTGCAGCCCGGCATCATTCAATATTTTATTTAATCGGAATATAGTCTTTGTCGCGTTCTTGGTGCTTTGCACTGAGAAAGCCCGGGGATAGCCATACTTTTTTTTATTTTCCGCTACTTTTTCTGCGATACGAAGGTCTCTGTCCTTGAACAAGCCAAAATTGGCGTCGCAGCAAAAAACGAATTCTATCTTCTTCTGGCTGAACCAGTTTAACTCTTCGATTACTCTGTCCATGCCATAGCGATATACCTTGTTTTTCGGGGTTGCTCCCCAGGTACAATAACAGCAGTTGAAAGGGCAGCCCCGGTTACTTTCCCATAGCGCTGACCATTTTTCTTCCGGATTTGCCGCCATCAATGAATCAAAAATTCCCTCCAGGTACGGCGATGGGATTTCATCAAGATCGGTGATTCTGTCGGCGACAGGTGTCACAATGAACCTGTTCTTAGAATCAATAAATCCTATCGATGGCACTTCTGTCCATGACCTTTCCGGGATATTTTCCAGTATTCTTAGAAATGGTATTTCTCCTTCCCCGTAGCATCCGATATCTATATATGTATAGTCTCGGAGCAATTTTTCGAGCGCTTCCGGGCGCGCCGGTATTTGTGGGCCTCCTAAAATGGTTATGCAATCTGAGTTGGCTGCTTTGAGCCTTCTGGCGACCTCCAGGCTAAATCTAAAATTCCAGATGTAGATGCTGAAGCAGGCTGCCTGAGCTTCACGGAGATTCATCACTATTTCATCAATCGGTAACCTCTTGTATATCGGTGGTAAAAACTCGAAGTCGTCAACATTAACCAGTTTTTTCTGTGCATATGCCTGCAATAGCCCTATGGAATAGGGCAAGTAGTATTGACCCCCGAAGTTTTCTCCGAATTGAAATAGTCCGATTTTATGTTTTGTTTTCAAGAGGTTTGCCTTATTTATGTTTATCTTTACACCATTCCTGGATTCGCGAGGTGACTCTCTCCACGTCCAGTCCGCAGAGGCGGTGCAGTTCCTTGCGGCCGCCTGCCTGAGAATAGTACCGGTTCGGGATGCCGATATGTTTCATTTTGATATCCCGGCCGCTCTCGGTCACCAGGCCGGAGATGATGCTCCCGATGCCGCTATTGATGAAGTGTTCTTCCAGTGTAATCAATCGACGCGATGTTGCCGCAGTTTCAAGGAGAAGCCTTTCGTTCAGCGGTTTAATCCGGAACAGGTCGACGACGCTGGCGTCGATAGAGCGGGCCTTCAGTTCATCGGCCACGCTGAATGCCCGGTGTACCATGATGCCGGTAGCGATGATAGTCAGGTCGCGGCCTTCGCGGAGCACGGCCAGGCCGTCGGAAAAGTCTTTGTTGTCTCGATAAATATCAGGGAACTTCTCCCGGTCGAAGCGTACGTATTTCGGGCCGGGGTCCGTATAGGTCATCCGGGCGAACGCCTTCGCCATGACACTGTCAGAGGCGTTGTAGATAGTCATCCCCGGCAGGGCGTTCATCATCGCAATGTCTTCCAGGGCCTGGTGGGTAGGCCCGGAAAGGTCATAAGAGTATCCCGCGCCCACTGCGACGCCGGTGACCTTCAGATTCCTGAAGGAAAGATGCACCCTGATCTGTTCGTAGCAACGGAGCGGGAGAAACGGGGCGATGGAATACATGTAAACGGTCTTCCCGGCCATGGCCAGCCCGGCCGCCACGTTAACCATATTTTGCTCGGCTATACCGGAATGGATAAACTGGGTGGCCAGCTCCGCCCGGAACTTGTCCAGGCTCGGGGCGCCGAAATCGTTGGAAAGTAACATCACCTGCCGGTCTTTCCGGGCGATATTGTAGATTTCATCGAGGAATGCATCCCGCATGCTCAGGTTCATTTTAGTTCGTGCCTGGCCTTTTTCAGTTGTTCTCCGCTGGGGATGATAATGTGGCCCATCGGATTATTTTCCAGGAGCGAAATCCCCTTTCCCTTGACGGTGTTGGCGATAATCATTAGCGGTTTTTTCGACCTCCTGTTCCGCAAGTCTGCCAGGGAGTCGAATATTTCCTCGTAGGAATGTCCGTCGATGGTGACCGCGTCCCAGCCGAAAGACCGCCATTTACTCGGCAATGGGTCCAGCCTGAGGCATTTCTCGGTAAAATCTATGGTGCAGATGCCGTTACGGTCGATGATTCCCACCAGGTTATCAAGGCGATGGTGCCCGGCGAACATGGCGGCTTCCCATATCGAACCCTCGTAACATTCCCCGTCCCCCAGGAGTACCACGGTCATATATTTTTTACCGTCTAACTTACCCGCCAGGGCTAGTCCGGCCCCCACACCCAGCCCGTGCCCCAGCGACCCCCAGACCGCCTCTACCCCGGGGATATCCCCGGTTACATCACCGCCGTAAGGGCCGAGCAAACCCCCGGGTTTGCAGAAGTTGTCTATTTCTTTTTCCGGGAAAAAACCGAGGTCGCTCAGAACAGGGTAAATCCCCACCGCCCCGGGGCTTTTACTCAGGATGAATCTGTCCCTTTCTTCCCAGCGGGGGTTGGCGGGATCAAACCGGAGTATACGACCGTGAAACAGGGCGACCAGAATTTCAACGCAGGAGAGGGATGAAGCCACCCTCCCTTCTCCGACGCAGGCGCACATCTCCAGGATCTGCCGGCGGACCCACCTCGCCTTTTTTTTCAATATCGCTATTTTTCTGCCTGGCATGGTCACACTCAGGCCGACTTCCCGAAAAACATGTCGGCCTCGTAGAAAATAATCTGGCTGCCCGAGTTTTCGAATCGGAAAGGAACGATGAGCAGGTTTCCCAGGGCTTCCTTCACCTTCGCCTGTAGGTCCGGTCTGACGAAGAGCAGGACAAATCCGCCGCCGCCGGCCCCCAGGAGCTTGCCCCCGGCAGCCCCTGCCTTGAGGGCTGCCTCGTAAAGATAGTCGGTGTACGGATTGCTGATTTTATCACTCAGCCGGCGCTTCAGTTGCCAGCCCCGGTCCAGCAGTCTGCCAAAATCATTGATATCGCCTTCCCCGGTGAGGATATCAACCCCTTCATCGACCATCCGGCACATCTCGGTCAATTCTTGTTTTTTCGCCGGGGTGTTTTTAATCTGCTCGCCCGCCACCTCTGAGGCCGTCCGCGAAAAACCGGAGAAAACCAGCATCAGGTGCTTCTGGAGAAGCTCCAGCCGCGCCGGTCTGACCGGGACCGGCCTGATTTCGATGTTGCCGTCCGGGTGGAAATCGACCCTGTTCAGCCCGCCGAAGGCCGCCAGTACCTGGTCCTGCGAACCAACGTTTTCTTTGAGGATATCCTGTTCGATGTGTATGGATTCCCTGGCCAGCTGCATTTTCGCGGGCATCCGGCCTTCGAGGGCGTAAATGGCGTGAAGAAGTCCTACCGTAAATGATGAGCTCGAGCCTACTCCTGTCCGCGCGGGGAGATCTCCATCATGGTGGATTTCCATGCCTTCCTTTATTCCCATATATTTTAGCGTTTCCCTGACGGCGGGATGGCGGATTTCATCAATCGTCTGGGTGAGCTCCATTTGAGAATAGACAACACGGTGCCGGTGCTCGAAAAACGGCGGCAGGCATCGGCACGTGATGTAGCAGTATTTGTCGATGGTCGTGGCCAGGACCGCCCCGCGGTTTTCCCGGTACCAGACCGGGTAGTCCGTGCCGCCGCCAAAGAACGAAATGCGGAAGGGAGTGCGACTAATTATCATCGGTGCACCTGCCGGGACAGGCCTGGTTGTTTTGCGCCTGCGCCCGGCGTTTTTAGTTTATCATCGCGTTCCGTACCGGTCATGGGTGATAACCCTGATATGCGCGGTTTGATATCTTGACGTAGTTCCACTCAGACATTGCCGAACTGGTTCCTCCTGACGACCTGGAAACCTTTTATCAGCTCCGCGATGCCTTTCTGAAGGGAGACTTCCGGCTTGAACCCCGTCTTTTCTATCTTTTCGTTGCTGACGATATAGTTTCTTTTATCCGGGTCTTCACCGACCTCGGCTTCGGCGAAGTAGAAGTCAGGCACCTGTTTTTTTATCTCCTCGCAGAGATCCCACTTGCTCAGGTTGGCATCGCTGAGGCCGACGTTATAGGGCTCGTTCTTCATCCCGTCAAAATTGTCCAGGCAGTGGATAAAAGCCCTGGCGATATCCCGGATGTGGATATAGTTCCTCTTAAAATGGGCCTCGAATAGCACCACGAAGCGGTCGGTGACCGCCCGGTAGGTGAAATCATTGACCAGCAGGTCCAGCCTCATCCGCGGACTGACCCCGAAAGCGGTGGCCAGCCTGAGGGTTATGGCGTTACCAGCTTCCAGTACCAGCTTTTCCGCTTCTACTTTCAGGCTACCGTAGAGTGTTATGGGGTTAAGGGGGGTCTCTTCCGTGCAGTAAACCCCTTCCTGGCCTACCCCGTAGCCGCTATTGGTGGTGGGGAAAATAATCACCTGGTCCCGGTGACGCAGGTCCAGTAGCATCTTGATGGCATCGAGGTTGACCGATTTCGCTCCATACGGGTCTCTGGCGCAAAGCGGCGCTCCCGTGAGGCAGGCCAGCGGAAAAACGGCGTCGGCTTTTTTGAGGCACGCGGAAATAAGTGCCTTATCACGCGCGTCCCCTCGGAAGATGTTCAGCTTATCGTCATGGCAGCAGTCCAGCAGAGACGACTGGTTATACATGAAGTTATCGATGGCGGTAACTTGATGGTTGTGTTTCAAGAGCGTCGGCACCAGGACCGATCCGATGTATCCCCCTGCCCCGGTGACCAGTATTTTCATCGCTGAATCTCCACGTTCGATTTGTCGATAATGTGAGCCAGGTACCATTGATAAGTCTGCCGTATGCCGGCATCCGGGCTTACCCTCGGAGTCCAGCCGAGCCCTGTTATCCGGCCGTTGTCCAGCAGTTTCCGCGGCGCACCGTCCGGTTTGGACACATCGTAGATTATTTCACCTTGGTAACCAACGGCGGACCTGATACGCTCCGCAAGCTCTTTAACGGAGAAATCCTGGCCCGACCCGATGTTGATGATTTCCGATTTATCATATTGATTCATGAGAAAAACACTGGCATCAGCCAGGTCGTCGACGTACAAAGCCTCGCGCCTCGGCGAACCGGTCCCCCAGACCGTCACCGCGGACCGGCCCCCTTTTTTTGCATCATGCATTTTGGCCAGCAAAGCGGGCAGGACATGCCCGGTTTCTTCGTTGAAATCGTCTTCAGGACCGTAAACGTCAGCCGGGACAGCGGATATAAAGCGGGTGCCGTACTGGAGGTTGTATGATTGGCACATCCTGATGCCGGCAATTTTGGCTATGGCGTAAGGCTCACTCGTCGGTTCCAGTTTCCCGGTAAGCAGGTATTCCTCTTTCATAGGCTGGTGGCATTCTCTGGGGTAGATGCAGGAACTGGCGAAGAAAAGCAATTTCTTTACCCCGTATCTCCAGGCAGAGTGAATGATGTTGTTCTGGACCTGCAGGTTCTGGTAAATGAACTCCGCGGGATACCGGCTGTTGGCCACTATACCCCCCGTCCTTGCTCCCGTCAGGAAAACATAATCAGGCCTTTCGGCCTTCATAAAGTCAAAAATACCCGGCTGGTCGGTTAAATCTATCCCGGTTGTGATGGCTTTTTGGAAGCCATTTGTTTTTAGATAACGTACCAGGGCCGAGCCTATCATTCCTTGGTGTCCGGCGATAAATACCTTATCGTTTTTGTTCATCGGCTACCGCTTCAATATCCATTTTACGGCTTCGCGTAAATCGGGTGCAACGTGTTCCGGCGGGTGGTTAATGTATTCGCCGTTTTGAGGTGATTCGCGGGCGACTAATATGGCCCGGCAGCCCGCCCGGTGCCCGGCAATGACATCGTTCATCTTGTCTCCGGTGGCGAAAGAATCCGCCATCCCGATTTCAAAATCACGTGCGGCTTGTTCGATCATTCCAGGATTAGTGTAACAGGCTTATCGGAACTATCCGGCCACCCTTTCGGCGTGAAGAGAATGGCCTTTTTCCCCCGGTATTGGAAGACTCCTCTTCCCCACATCGTCTTTTACACCTACAGCGTCCTATAAAAGAATCCGGCCTGCCGGGCTTCGTCGGCGTTAAATACCCCGGGAATATCCACCAGGATGGGGTCGTGGTTTTGTATAGCTTTCAGGTCCCTCAGCGAAAGCTGGCGGAATGCCGTGTGCGCTACGGTCAGGATGACGGCGTCTACCCGGGTCTTTTTCACTTGTTCCAGGTCATGGCACAGCTCGATATCGAACTCTTTTTTTAGGTCGTCGGTATCGAGTTGTGGCTCGAAGCCTGATATCTCTACCCCGTATTCCTTGAGCTCCTTAATCAGTGCTTTTGCCGGGGTTTCCCGCGCATCGGCCACGTTCTCTTTGTATGTCAGTCCCATGACCAGGACGCGCGAGCCTTTAAGTACCTTACCCATATTGTTCAGGGCTTTAATCGTTATTGCGGCCACCTGCCCGGGCATGGCATCGTTAATCATCCGGCCAGCGAGTATCACCTGGGGATGATACCCCGCCTCTCTCGCTTTATAGACCAGGTAGTAGGGGACTACCGGTATGCAATACCCGCCGACAAGTCCCGGGTTGTAGCGATGGAAGTTCCACTTGGTAGACGCCGCTTCGAACACGTCTCTCGTATTCAGCCCTATTTTTTGAAAAATTATTGCCAGTTCGTTAGCCAGGGCGATGTTCAGGTCCCTCTGGATGTTCTCGATTACCTTGGCGGCCTCCGCGGTCTTGATGTCTTTCGCCTTGAAGATGAACGGCGTCACTTTGCGGTACAGATCCGCGACGAGTTCGGTCACAGGCTCGTCCATCCCGGCCACTATCTTAATGATTTTCTCCAGGGAATGCTCCCGGTCGCCGGGGTTTATCCTCTCGGGAGAGTAGGCCAGTTTGAAGTCCGCGCCACAGCTCAGGCCGGACTCCTTCTCCAGGATCGGCCTGATCACCTCCTCGGTCACCCCGGGATACACGGTGGATTCCAGGATGACGACGCTGTCTTTCTTCATATTCCGCCCGGCCAGCGTGGCGGCCTGTCTCACGTAAGACAGGTCTGGCTCCCGGGACGCGGTGACCGGCGTGGGGACGCAGATGACGATAAAATCGGCCTGGCGGATGGCCTCGGCATTGTCCGTGAACGTAAGGTTCTGGTTGCTCTGATTTTTGCTGACCTTCTTCAGCCTCTCGCTATCGATATCGAAGCCGATAACTTTCAGGGTCTTGGAAAACGCTTCGGCCAGGGGCAGACCGACGTAGCCCAGCCCGATGACGCATACCACGGACTCATTGGATGTCAATTTATTTCTCAACGGCAGCCCCGTGCCTCCATTTGCCAGATTTTCGGGCCTCCGGAATTTGGTTTTTTATATTATAGGCGTTTCCAGCCACATAACACAAGGCATTACCTGACGTAGTACCTTCAGTTCTTGATATCATACCGTAGTGAGTTGCCAAATGTCAATATATAGTGACAGATGGCAGATGCCTTTCGCTTGACACCCTGATGCTCAATGGATATTATTCATCCTGAATGAATGCCTTGATTTTTCTTAAAGATGTCATTCTGGCTACGCTGAGCCAGATGGCTTCACTCTTCGCCGGAATTTTTATCTTCGGCTTGCTGATTCAGTTCATCTCACAGCTCACCTTCCGGTCGCTGGAAAAGTCCTTCGGGAGCAAGGGCGTCTATTTCGTGGCCTGGCTGGGAACGCCTATACACGAGCTTGGTCACGCCCTGTTCTGTATCATTTTCCGTCATAAAATCGCGGAAATCAGGTTTTTCAAGCCCGACCCCGTGACCGGCACGCTGGGGTATGTTTATCACAAGTGGAACCCGGCCAATCCCTGGCAGGTGCTGGGAAATTTCTTTATCGGCGTCGGGCCCGTGCTGCTCGGCTGCGGGGTGCTCTTTGCCGTTTACTTTTTCCTCATACCTGAAAGCTCCGCAGCCTGGCATGACATCATGGAAAATGTCGCCGCTTCGGAAAACGGTTATTCGGTCGGCGGTTATTTCTCGGTCCTCGGCGACTCGTCTCTGGTACTGGTGAGCTCCATATTCACCTTCGCCAATCTGGCCACCTGGCAGTTCTGGGTCTTCCTCTACCTGTCCATGTGCATCGCCTCGAATATCAGGCTGAGCTGGGCCGATTTTAAAGGCACCCTCTCGGGACTGGGTTGTCTCGTGCTCCCCTTTTTCCTGCTGAACCTGGTAGCCGCCATCATCGGTTCCGTCAGCGATGATATTTTCCCCTTCACGGCCTCTTCCATGGGCGTGGTTTACAGTCTCTTTGTCCTGGCCCTCATCATGGTGATAATAGGGTTTATCATCATCTACCTGGTCTCCGCCGCTTATTTCCGGATGAAATACCGCTCGGTCCTGACCCCGTTTTAGCCTGGTTTTTCCCCATCCGGTGTTTTTAGTGATATAATCGTTCTAGGCCTGAAATGAATATCGAGATAGCTATCCCCCCGTTCTTACAGCCGCTTACCGGCAACGTCAAGCAGCTAAGCGTCAGCGGCGGGACGGTTAGCGCCTGCCTGGATGACCTGGTGAAGCGATATCCGGGACTAAAAGAGAGGCTATTTGGCAGAGACGGGCAATTACCCAAAGGCATCAATGTTTTCATTAACGGAAAAAACGTGTATCCCGACGGATTGTCCGGCCCCGTACATGTCGGCGATAAAATACATATTTCCTATGTCGTCCTGGGTGGCTGATAGTATTATCTGAGAAGATGCGTTTTTACGGTGTAGAACTAATACCAAGGAGGATGAAATGGCGCTGAATACCGGCAAACTGCTCAGGGTAAACCTCTCTACCGGCAAGGTGACCACCGAGATCGTTCCCCAATCTTTCGCCGAGGACTTCGTCGGGGGGCGGGGGTATGGCGTCCGGTATTTGTACCAGGAGCTTATCCCCGGCACCGACCCCCTCGGTGAGGCGAACAAGTTGTTGATGCTTAACGGGCCTCTGGCGGGCAACACGGCCCAGGCGGTCTCGCGTTGGATGACCTGCACCCTGAGCCCCCTGACCGGCGCCTTCGCCCGCTCGGTCTGCGGCGCCGATTTCGGCGCCTGGATGAAGTTCGCCGGCTACGAAA
>MGNQ01000051.1:130617-132416 GCA_001796865.1 Chloroflexi bacterium RBG_16_56_11 | reverse complement strand
CAGGCCATCCTATATCCCCCTCCCCCCGGACGGCTGTCAAATCCTCGAAGCCGCCGAAATCTGGGGTAAGGATACCAAGGAGACCCAGTCGTGGTTGGTCGGGAAACACGGCCGCAACACCCGGACGGCCTGCATCGGGCAGGGGGGCGAGAACCTCGTCAAATTTGCTGCCGTCGTCAGCGACCGTCGGACGGCCGGCCGCGGCGGCACCGGCGCCGTCATGGGCTCAAAGAACCTTAAGGCCGTGTCCATCACCGCCCAGCGACGGCTCGAGCTTGGCGACCCCGAAGCGTACGATAAGCTGGCTAAGGAACAGGTTAACATAATACTAAATAACCCGGGCTTCCAGAACCACAAGGAGTGGGGCACGACGGCTACCCAGGACGTCACCAACGCTATCGGCATCTACCCGGTGAGGAACTTCCGCTACGGGCAGCAGGTCGGCTACCAGAAGCTCGTCGGCGCCAAGTACCGCGAGCTGCGGACTGGTGATATCGGCTGCTATTCCTGCGCGGCCCGCTGCGGCAAAGTGCACACTGTCACCGCCGGGCCATACGCCGGGGCCAACAGCGAAGGCCCCGAGTATGAGTCTATCTGGGCATTCACCGGCCCTGTTGAGAGCGATAGTATCGAGGCCAGCATCCGCGCTGACGAGCTCTGTGATGACTACGGACTGGACACCATCAGCACCGGCGCGACCATCGGCTTCGCCTACGAGCTATATGAAAAGGGGCTTCTTAAAAAATCGGATACCGACGGCCTGGAGCTTGTCTACGGCCGCCATGAGCCGATGGTCGCCCTGATAAAAAAGATGGCGCTCCGGGAAGGCATCGGCGACCTCCTGGCGGAAGGCTCGATGCGGGCCGCCGCCTCTCTTGGTAAGGGCGCGGACTTTTACGCCATGCATGTCAAGGGCATGGAGATGCCGGCCTACGAGCCACGCGGCGCCAAGTCCCAGGGATATAACTACGCCACCGCCAGTGTCGGAGCCAGTCACTGCTACGGCTACGCGGCCCAGGATATCTTCGGCGCCCCGTTCCCCAGGCCGACCGACCGTTTTTCCGAGGAAAACGCCGATATCGTCATCTACAACCAGGATAACACCGCCTGGCGGGAAACGGGCGTGGCCTGCGCCTTTTCCGGCGGGTGGGGCTGGGAAGGTATCTTCGGGAAGATGCTGGCGGCCGCCCGGGGCATCGATATGCTGGCCGACAGCAAATATCTCATGAAAGTCGGGGAGCGCCTGTTCAACCTGGAGCGTGCCTTCAACGTGCGCGAGGGGTTCGGCCGGAAAGACGATTTTCTGCCCGAAAGGCTGCGTACCGAGCCACTTCATACCCGCGAGGCCCCGGGAGAAGGCCAGATAGTCAGACACAACGATGAGTTCCTGGATAAGTATTATAGCCTGCGGGGCTGGACAAAGGCCGGCGTCCCCACGGCGAAAAAGCTCAAAGAGCTGGGACTGGATTTCGCCGCGAAAGATATGATTAACCCCTGACGATAAAAATAATGCCGGAAATCAGAAGCGTCGTTTCTACGATATACGGAAATATGTGTTCCGGTAATTTGTTAAGGAGTATTTTACCTGAATAAGTGCCCAGCAGCATAACGGCTCCGATGGCTAAACTTATTAAAAGTGTATGTAGTCCTATTAAGTCATAGCTGCCATAAACCGCTACCTTGGTGATGTGCATGATTACCGCGGTCATCGCTTCTGTACCGATGTAAGCGCCCTTAACGAGCCCGAAAGCCAGGAAAAAAGGCGCCACCAGAGGCCCGACAGTACCAAGAACTGCCGA
>MGNQ01000051.1:65102-130594 GCA_001796865.1 Chloroflexi bacterium RBG_16_56_11 | reverse complement strand
TCCGAGGGGGGTGAATCCCCGTAACGTAAAACGGGTTTGTTTCCCCCAACGAGTGTGACGGTATACTACCATTATCACCAGGAAGACACCCAATACCCGTACGAGGGCTGTGGCCGGAGCCGTGGCAAAGATGATGCCCCCCGCGATAGCAGCGGGAACAGCCCCCAACGTGAATCGCCTTATGACTGGCCAGTTAAGTTCATGCCGGTTGAATAAAACTCTTGATAGATTTCCTATAATTTGGGCTATGGTCAGTATCGGTATGGCATCCTGAACACCGGCACTCCACACCAAGACGGGGAGCATGATTACAGCACCACCCAAGCCGACTATGGCTGCCAGAAAGGAGGCAACCAGTGCTGTAAGGGTAACTACGATGATAGTTAACAATTCCATTTTGGTCTTAACCTTTGCCCGGGTTTGAGCATTTCGTTGCTATGTTTACCTCGTTTAATTATAATATGAAAAACAACCGATAGTTAGTTGACCGATTGTGCTGGTCTCAACATATTTATTGTTAACGTTGTAACGATCTAAATACGGAGACCTTAAAAGATACTGGAATGATATTCAAACCAGGAAGGAGAAAACACCGTGGCGAAATCCAAACACGGGAAATACATCACTACCGAGTTAAAACAGGGAGTGGTCATGCCCGGCTTCAAGGGCGACCAGAAAATCGGGCAGGGTTACCGCGACGGCTACCGCATGGGGCTCGAGCACGTTATCTGGATGGATGAAGAGGTCATTCCGGGGGCCTTCTACGCCGAGTGCACCTGGCAGTGGCCGCCGACCATGAAGGACCAGCGGCCCCGGCCGAGCGTGATTACCCCCGAGATGGCGAAAAACATGCCCGGCATCACCCCCCACTCCCACCCCTTCATCGAGCTTTTCTGCTATTTCGGGACCAACATGGACGACCCCGGCGACCTCGGCGGCGAGATCGAATTCTGGCTGGAAGACGAAAAGTTCATCCTGACCCGGAGTTTCCAGATATACATCCCGGCCAATATGATGCACTGCCCCCTGAGGATTCTTCGCATGGACCGTCCCATGTACCACCTGACCGTCGGTTCCGGCCATAAGTACGTCTAAGGCCGGAAGGGCTTAATTGCTATTGTTGAGAAAGAGGTAAAGAGAAATGGCCGAAAAGAGAAACGCTAAATATGTCATCACTTCCGATAAACCCGGTCTGAAGCTGCCGGCGTATCGACTCAAGATGGACCCGCGGTTTGTTAAGAAAGTCACCCATGTCGACGCCGATACCATCCCGGGCGCTGAGTTTTACAGCGAGACCATGTGGATACTCCCCGGCGACAAGGCGAAAAAGGGCATGGTCCAGATGGAGTCGCACACCCATAAATGGGGAGAGCTCATCGGCTTTTTCGGCTTCAACTACGAGAATATCAAAGACCTCGGCTGTGAAATAGAGTTCACCGTGGACAATGAAAAGCATGTTATCACCGAGGCCTTCGCCGCCTATATTCCCCCCGGGATTCAGCACGGCCCTCTGGTTATCCGGAATGTCAGGATACCGGTCTTCCAGCTTATTGCCGGTCCCACGAAAAGGTATGAATAACGATTTTAAAGGGAGTGCGGGCATGGAGTTGATAACCGTTGACCGGGACACCTGTACGCAATGCGGGCTTTGTGCGGCCGCCTGCCCCGGCGGTTTCTTTTTGTTCAAGAAGGGCGGCTATCCCCGGCCCATACCGCAGGTCGAGAATTACTGCCTGCGGTGCGGGCACTGCGTGGCCGTCTGCCCGTCGGGCAGCCTGGCCCACCGGGAGATACCGCTGGAAAGTTGCCCGCCCTTGCAGAAAAAGTTGGAAGCGACCCCGGAGCAGGTCGAACAGCTTATCAAAGGCCGACGCTCCATCCGGGAATACCAGGATAGACCGGTGCCGCGGGAGACTATCATCCGGCTTGTCGACACCGCCCGCTATGCCCCGACCGGCCATAACATGCAGGAAGTCGAGTGGTTGGTGCTGGACGACCGTCAGGATTTACGCCGCCTGGAGGCTATCGGGGTCGACTGGATGCGCTCGGTAATCAAGACCCAACCCCAGATGGCCATGGCCATGGAAATGGAGATGCTCCTCAAGCGCCACGAAAAAGACCCCACCACTTTTTTACGGGGGGCGCCCGCTCTCGTCGTGGCCTACGGCCCCTCCGGCCCCATGTCCTTGATTGATAGCACCATCACCCTCAGTTATTTCGACCTCGCCGCCAATAGCCTGGGACTGGGCTGCTGTTGGGCGGGCTTCGTCTATTTCATGGCTACCGGCTTCCCCCCCATGAAAGAGGCCCTGTCCCTTCCTGAAGGCCGTGCCGTCGGCGGCTGTATGATGCTGGGTTATCCGAAATTCGGCTATCCCCGTATCCCGGCGCGCCGTCCCGCCCGGATAACCTGGCACCCTTCATCTTAGCTGTAAAAAAATCGAGGGATAATGCACGAAAAAAGCAGCATCATCGGCCGGCTGGGTGATAAAGGCTACCGCCTCACGCCCCAGCGCCTCATGATTCTTGCCGCCATCGAAGGCAGCGCCGACCACATCAGCGCCGAGGAAATCTACGCCCAGGTGGCCGCCAAATACCCGCATGTCAATATCTCTACGGTCTACCGCACCCTGGAGTTGCTCAAGCGGCTGGGCATGGTCTTCGAAATCGACCTGGGTGAAGGACGTATCCGTTACCACGCCGAGAGCAGCGGGCACCATCACCACCTGGTCTGTCAGGGTTGCAACCGGGTCGTTTATATCGATGAGGCTACCCTTTCCTCGCTGCGTAATATCCTCTTGCGTGATTATGCTTTCGCGGCCGAGCTAAGACATGTGGGCATCTTCGGCCTTTGTAATGATTGCCGGAAAAAGTCCGGGGGTAAGGGCAATGCCCGGCGATAAAAAGCGGCGGTGGGAGAAAGATGTCCTGGGTCCCTCCCTGCAGCGGTCGCCCGAGCGTCAGCAGTTCTCCCTCACCTCGGGGATGGAAGTCCAGCCGTTGTACGCTCCCGATGACCTCGCTGGCCTCGACCTTGAGGAGTCGGTCGGGTACCCGGGGGAGTATCCCTTCGGGCGCGGCATCCAGCCCACGATGTACCGCGGCCGGCTCTGGACGATGCGCCAGTACTCGGGGTTTGCCTCGGCGGAGGAGTCCAACCGCCGCTACCGCTACCTTTTGGAGCAGGGCCAGACCGGTCTCAGCGTCGCCTTCGACCTTCCCACCCAGCTCGGCTACGATTCCGATAGTCCCCTGGCCCGGGGCGAGGTCGGCAAGGTGGGCGTCCCCGTGGCCACCCTGCGCGATATGGAAATCCTTTTCCGTGATATCCCGCTGGATAAAGTCAGCACCTCCATGACGATTAATTCCACCGCGCCCGTGCTTCTGGCCATGTATATCGTCCTGGCGAAGCGGCAGGGAGTGGCCCTCTCGAAGCTGGACGGCACCATCCAGAATGATGTTCTCAAGGAGTATATCGCCCGGGGCACCTATATCTTTCCGCCCCTCCCTTCTCTGAGGATGACTACCGATATCTTCGAGTACTGCTGCCAGAACATGCCTCGCTGGAACACTATCAGTATCAGCGGCTACCACATCCGCGAGGCCGGCGCCACTGCCGTTCAGGAAATCGCTTTCACCCTGGCCAACGGCATCGCCTATGTCAGGGCAGCTATCGAGCGCGGTCTCGACATCGATGATTTCGCCGGGCGTCTTTCCTTTTTCTTCGATGCCCATAACACCTTGCTTGAAGAGGTGGCCAAGTTCCGGGCGGCCCGGATTCTCTGGGCTAAAATTATGAAAGAGCGGTTAGGTGCGAAAAATCCGCGGAGCTGGATGCTGCGGTTCCATACCCAGACCGCCGGTTGCGCGCTGACCGCCCAGCAGCCGTATAATAATATCGTCAGGGTAGCGGTGCAGGCCCTGGCAGCCGCCCTCGGCGGGACGCAGTCGCTCCACACCAACTCTTACGACGAGGCCTACGCCACCCCCTCCGAAGAGGCCGTAACTACCGCTCTCCGCACGCAGCAGGTCCTGGCCTACGAGTGCGGCGTGGCCGAGACAGTCGACCCCCTGGGCGGGGCCTGGATGGTGGAAAAATTGACCCGGGATATCATGGCGGCGGCGGAGAAATACATCGCCAGGATTGACGACATGGGCGGCGCCCTGGTGGCCATAGAGAAGGGCTTTCCCCAGCGGGAAATCCAGGAGAGCGCCTTCCGCTACCAGAAGGAAGTCGAAGCGGGACAGAGGGTCATCGTTGGGGTAAATAAGTTCGTCACCCCTTACGCCAGGATTCCACGGCTCGTCCGGGTGGATGCCATCGAGGCGAAAAAACAGATCGACCGGCTCACCGGGGTAAAACGGGAACGAGATTCCGCCGCTTTCGCCGCGGCGCTGGAAAACCTGAAAAAAATAGCCGGGAGCCGGGAGAATACCATGCCCGCCTTTATCCGGTGCGTCGAGGCCGGTGCTACGGTGGGTGAAATCTGCGATTCCCTCCGCGAGGTCTTTGGCGTACAGCGGGAGTTTTTAATAATTTAGTGGTTTTGTCATTCTGAGGGAGCCCCGACAAAGTCGGGACGACCGAAGAATCCGTTCTTATAAAGGTAACGGATTCTTCACTGAGTTTACCCTGAGCGTAGTGCGAGGGTTCGGAATGACACGAGTTTATGGAGTCAACTATAAATGATTAAGCGCGTCCATCACATCGGGATAGCCGTAAAAAACCTCAAAGAAAGCACGGCACTTTTTGAGAAACTGCTCGGCGTCAATGCGCACATCACCGCCGCCCCCTGCCAGAAAGTGACCGAGGCCGTTTTCAAGTTCGGCGAGGAAGTGGAGCTAAATCTCCTCGAACCGACCGGCCCGGACAGCGCCGTGGCGAAATTCCTGGAAAAACGCGGGGAAGGCCTGCACCACGTCGCCTTCGAAGTGGATGACGTTGACCGGGAGCTGAAAGCGATGGAGGCCAAAGGCGTCCGGCTTATCGATAAAGAGGGGAGGGAGGGGGTGGCGGGACAAATCGGCTTCCTTCATCCCGGGTCCGTCAACGGTGTCCTCGTGGAGCTGGTGCAGCCGAGAAAGGGGCATTAACCATGTCATAACAAACTCCGCTGGATACCCCTCAGCTTGCTGAGGGGAGGAAAGCGGCCTCGTAGATGACCTGGTGGTGGGGTCGCTTCCTTACCCGAGATGCCCCCCAGCTTGCTGGGGGGTACGTCATTGAAGGAGCGTAGCGACTGAAGAATCCAGAAAAAAGAACGGATGCTTCGCTTCGCTCAGAATGACAGGACACTTCAATGGTAAGACGGGGAGTAACTTCTTATGAGCCGTAAAAAAGTCAGGGTGCTCATCGCCAAGCCGGGACTGGACGGGCATGACCGCGGCGCCAAGGTGGTGGCCCGCGCCCTGCGCGATGCCGGTATGGAGGTCATCTACACCGGCATCCGCCAGACGCCGCCGATGATTGTCGAGACGGCCGTCCAGGAGGACGTCGATGTTGTCGGGCTAAGCTGCCTTTCCGGCGCCCATCTGGAGCTTTTTACCGACGTGATGGAGGGGTTACACCAAAAAGGTATGTCCGGCGTGGTCGTTATCGCCGGCGGCATTATCCCTGAGGAAGATATCCCCGCCCTTGAAAAAATGGGTATCAAAGCTGTTTTCGGGCCGGGAACGCCTACCTCTGAGATTGTAGAATCCATAAAAAAAATGGTCGCGGCCAAAGGGTAGATTATTCATCTGTATTGGGGTGGTTTATGGAATCAAATTCTTTCGACTCCATGGCCGGGATATTTGATGAAACCCGTGTCTTCGATAGCGCCTGTTTTGGGGCTGCCCTGGACTTTATTACCGGAGAATTTCCTCCATCCCGGTTTACCACGCTGTTTGAGCCGGGGATAGGGACGGGCAGGATTGCGATTCCCCTAGCCGAGAGAGGTTATCATGTTACCGGCGTGGATATTTCGGATGAAATGCTGAAAGTTCTGGCTGAAAAACTCCGCAAGAGGAACCCGCCACTGCCGGTAACATTTCAAAAAGCCGATGTTACCGCCCTGCCATTCCCCGATGCCGCTTTTCACATCGCCGTCGCCGTCCACATCTACCATCTGGTTCGCGATTGGAAAAAAGCTCTCGCTGAAACCCTCAGGGTGCTCCGGCCGGGCGCCCCGTTGATTATGCTCTGGACCGGTAGTGGCGCCGAGGTCCCCGCTATCAAGACCAGGTACCGGGAGATATGCACCGCACACGGTTTTCCGGCCAGACATATCGGCGTCACCGACGACGCGGAGCGTGACGATTATTTGAGGAGCCTGGGTCGCCGTATCGAAAAAGTCGATAACCGCTGGAAGTGGAATCAGCGGATCAGCGTTGATAAAGCCTTCAACGATATTAAGAACCGGTATTACTCCTCGACTAATCAGGTCCCTGAAGCGGTGCACCGGGAGGTGGTGGAAAAATTGGAGGGGGAACTGCTGGACCAATACGGCGACCTGGACAGGGTCGTCGAGGTGCCCACTCAAATCAGCCTGGTGCTGGTTTTACCTTCGTGACTTACCGCGTATCATTTTTATAAAATCAGTGTTTTGGCGTGGCTGTCCCCCTTTTTTATTACCCCAGGTATTTGCTATCATTTTTATAGCGAAATACTATTAACGATGTGCAAGGAGGCAAAATATGGCCAATACCAAAGAGAACCTGGAGGCGGCCTTCTCCGGCGAAAGCCAGGCCAACCGCAAGTACCTTTTCTTCGCCGAAAAGGCCGACGAGGCGGGGAATAAGGCGGTTGCCCGGCTCTTCCGCGCCGCCGCTGAGGCGGAGACCGTCCATGCCCGCAACCACCTCAAAGTGCTCGGCGAAATAAAGTCGGAAAAAGATAACCTCAAGGCGGCCATCGGCGGGGAAAACTACGAGTTTACCAAGATGTACCCGGGTTTCATCGACGTCGCCAGGAAAGAGAACAATCAACCGGCGGGGCGCAGCTTCGATCTCGCCAACCAGGTAGAGCGGATTCATCATGGTCTTTTCGAGGAGATGCTCAAAGACCTCACGGCGGGGAAACAGCACGGCGACGAGCCTTACTATGTCTGCCAGGTCTGCGGCAATACCGTGGAAGGCTCCGCACCGGACAGGTGCCCCATCTGCGGCTCGCCCCGCAACAAGTTCAAGAGAATAGATTAGTACTAGGTGCAAAACGTGTAATTATTGACCGCTCATGGTGAGACCTCGGCGTGAGCTCGGTCGAACGCTTGTCGAACTACGAGCGGCGCCCTTCGACAGGCCTACCCGCCGCAGGGCGTTTCGGCCCGCAGGCAGGCTCACTTCGTGGTGACTCAGTGGAACCAGGGCGAGCGGTCTTCGGTTACGCACTTTCATGCGTCTGGGACTAGAGGACCCCTCCCCCGATTATCATTCTCACGATGGCGATGGCAAAGACCGCCAGGCTGATGATGAGGCCCGTTACCGCGGCGCCTCTCCGCGAACGCGCCACCGCGATACCGCTGATTATTATTCCCAGCAGGGCGGCTGGTAATGTGGTCAAAAGGTTGAACCACCACAGGAACGGCAATAACCCTATCATCAGGAAAAATACCGCTATCAGGCTGATGATAAGACCGATGACGCCCAACCGTTTTCCCTCCGTTGTTTGGCAATGAGTATAGTCTTTTACCCGTAATGCTGTCAAGGCAGGGTTTGTTTTTAATCAGTGCTTTTCCATCCAGACCAGTTCTGTTCGCCAGCGGATAAGCCCCCACTGGAACTGTCGGCAGTGTAGGAGGTTTGGTAAAAACTGTCTCGTTATTTCTTATGCTGGATGCCGTTAGAAGCATCGTAAAGGCTCATCCAATTTTTGCCGGTAAATTCTCCCAGATCCGGGCTTACGAGCACAAGGGAGTCTACGTTAGCGATTCCGACGTTGACGTACATGGAACGGGCATAAATCTGGAACTCTGCGTAGTACTGCCTGGCCTTTATGGGGTCGAGTTCGGCGGTAGCTTTTTTATAGAGCTCGTCCGCTTTCGGGTCATTCCCGGTGTTATGCACGCCGGTCGAAAGGTACATGTTGGCTGCGTGGTAGGTGGAGTTAAAGACACTTGGGTATGTCCAGGGGACAATCCATCCTACGTTCGGCTCACCCCCCTTCAACCTGTTGAAGCTGAAGAAATAGGTGGAAAACACCGTTAAATCTACAACCTCCAGCTTAACCTGAAGGCCAACCTTTTCCCAGTAGCCCGTGAGTAATGTCACGTAGTCCTGCCCCCCTGTCGAGCCTGTGGCGGCAGTGGCGTAGATGTGGATGGTCGGGTCAAGGAACTTACCCGGATATCCGGCTTGCGCCAGCAACTGTCTGGCTTTGTCCGGATCGAACGGGTCGGCCGCCAAGGCATCGGTGTACCCGTAGCTCCCCGGATGCATCCACCACTGGCCTCCCGGTTTGCCGAAGCCCCGGAACCAGGTATCGACGATTTCCTGGCGATTGAGGGCATAAGACATGGCCTGGCGGATACGGATGTCTCCGGTCGGCCCGGCCTGCTGTAACCAGGTACCCTGGAAACTGATGTTGGATAGGGTAGGGAGCCCGATAGTTCCCGTTCTGTATCCCTCGTTCACCAGGTCCTTAATCGAGTCGTATGAGAGCCCCTGGATTATGTCTACCTCGCCTCTCTTGAGCATGGCGATACGGGTCGATTCTTCCGGCACTTGGGCTTCCCAGACGTATTGGTAAGCGGGGACCTGGCCCCAGTAATTTATATTGGCTTCCATTTTGAAACTCGTCTCCGGGACATGTTTGACGAATTTCCATGGACCGGAGCCAACCGGGGCCCTGCGGAATTCATCCTGTCCGACTCGCTCGAAATACTTTTTGGGCAGGATGCGCGTCAAGGCAAAGGGCACTACCAGCGGCGGCTCGGGTTTGTTGGTCACATACACGAAGGTATAGTCGTCCGTGACCTCGGTGTGATTGAGGTTGTTGCGGAGGTAGGGCGACCAGGGGTTCGTCGACTCTTTTGAAGCAAATCGGTCGACGGAGAACTTGACATCGAGCGCCGTCAGCGGGTCGCCGTTGTGGAACTTGATGTCTTTGCGGATTTTAAAGGTCCAGGTGTTGCCATCAGGGCTCAACGACCAGCTTTCCGCTACCTGGGGGATATAGTTCCCATCGGCATCATAGGAGATGAGGCTGTCGTACATCGACCAGCCCCAGAATGAATCGTAATAAATGGGGTCAGTCGATTCATAGCTGAATTCAGCAGTGGCGATGCGTATCGTGCCATACGGGGCTACTTTTACTGGTGTTGTTGTAGCCGGGGTTGTTGTGGTTGGTGTTGTTGTAACTAGCGCCGTGATTTCTGGAGGCGGTGCGGGTGTAATTGTCGGTGGTGTCGTCGTCACCGGTAACGTGGTTTCCGGTGGCACAGTCGGCGGAGGTGATGTTGTCGGCGGCGGCGTTACCACGGTTTGCGTGGGAGTTGGTCCAGGGGCCGTTACTATCGGCGTTTCCGGCGGTGGGATTTTGGGTTCTCCCGCTTTTAAAGGAATCGCCGTAAAGATTAACGTCAGCAGGATGCCCGCGGTCAGCATGTTCCTGGCCTGGCGCCAGTTCACGTTTTTATTTTTTAACCAGGCGGAAACACCCCCGATAAAACCCAGGGCCACCGGCAAGAACCACCACCATTTTGATATTTTGTCGTTGGCAGGGTTATTAAGGAAATACCCGGTAATGCCCCGCCGTATGAAACATACCCCCGGTAGAGCGACAACGATGCCCGTCAGCGTGTATAAAAACAGCATGTACCACGTTTCCTGCTCCGGCCATTCCGCGCCTCCCAGGCCGGTGCCCCACAAAAGGGCGAAAAACCATGCCGCGCCCAGACCGGCCAGTGAAAGCGCGATACCCGACCAGAGCCAGCGGAGTTTAGCTATTTTTTTTGGCACCGCGGGAGGCCCGATGGATTGAGCTTCAACCTGCCTGGTACCGGCCGGTTCCGCTTCCTGAAGTTCCTTTTTTTGAGTCGCTTCTTCGGCAGACTGCCTGGCTCGGGACTCAGCTTCCCTGGTTTTCTCTTTGGCGGCAGCTTCTGTCAGCATGCCTTCCACCGTGCTGGCTAACTTCTTGAGTTGGTTTTCCAGTGGTGGCATACGGGCATCCAGCCAGTGGTATGTCTGAAGATAATATTCCATGTCTCCAGATGGGGTCGCGCTATCGATTCTCAGAGGAATTATTGTAATATTTTTACTGAAAGCAGTGTGTACTTCGGAAAGGCAATTAGCCGACGTGTTCGAATTAACCGAGAAAATCAGGACCATAATGCGAGCCTGAGCAACCGCCTCCATGATAGCTCCGCCCCATTTGCCGGGCGGGACGTCTCGCGGGGCTATCCAGCACTTTATCCCCCTCGTCTCCAATAGCGTGCATACGGCGTCCGCTACCGCCCTGTCCAGTGATGAAAAGCAAATAAAAATATCGTGAGCCATACGTGGCTATCCCTTTACGCTATCTAACCTCAAGGCGAATTCTGGCCAGTATTATGGCATACCCGCTGTTACCTGTCTATCCCGCAATTGCCGTCCCTGTTGGTTGGCCACATTATAGGAGTCCATTTCATAAAAGGAACCTCGTTTGACAAAGCCGCCTTCATCACATAAATTAGAGATGACGTTTGCTTTTAGGAGGATGACCGGCGATGGAATGGGGAATGGCTAACCGTCTGGCCCGGTTAATACCGTCGGATGGGCGCTGTCTGTTCATGCCCATCGACCACGGTTATTTTCAGGGGCCCACCCGCATGCTGGAGCAACCGGGTAAAACTCTTGAGCCGATAATGCCGTATGCGGACGGCGTCTTCGTCACCCGGGGCGTCCTGCGCTCGTGTATTGACCCGTCCGGGGCCAAGCCGATTATTTTACGCGTCTCCGGTGGTACCAGCATGGTCGGGGCCGACCTCGCCAACGAGGGCATTACCACGGATATCGATGAGGTCATCCGCCTCAACGCCTCGGCCATGGGTCTCTCCGTCTTTATCGGCACCAGCTATGAGAAAGACTCGCTTCTCAACCTGTCCCGCCTCGTCAACGAAGGCGAAAAATACGGCATCCCAGTCATGGCCGTCACCGCGGTGGGGAGGGAGATGGAAAAGCGGGATGCCCGCTACCTGGCCCTGGCCTGCCGCATCACCGCCGAGCTTGGCGCCCGTATCGTCAAGACTTACTGGTGCGAAGGCTTCGAGAGGGTGGTGAAAGGATGTCCCGTGCCCGTCGTCATGGCGGGCGGCCCCCAGACCGAGACCGAGATGCAGGTCTTCCAGTTCGTCCATGATGGCATCCAGAAGGGCGCTATCGGCGTGAACCTGGGCCGGAACATCTGGCAGAACGAGCACCCGGTGGCCATGATTAAGGCCATTCGCGCCATAATCCACGATGACGCCACGCCGGAGAAGGCGCAGCAGATTTACGATGCCACGAAGAAAGAGTCGGGCAAGGGGCGTTAGTATGCGCGTAGCCGTCTGGTACAGCAACCGGGATGTACGTATCGAAGAGAGGCCGGTGCCGTCAATCGGCCCCGGCGAGGTGCTGGTCCGCGTCATCGCCAGCGGCATCTGCGGCAGTGACGTCATGGAGTGGTACCGGCTCGGCCGTGCCCCGCTGGTCCTGGGACATGAGATAGCCGGAGAAATCGCGGGGGTGGGCGAGGGCGTGAAATATAAGATTGGCGACCGCGTCGCCGTCGCCCATCACGTGCCCTGCAATACCTGCCGCTACTGCCTGGCCGGAAACCATACCGTCTGCGAGACCCTGCGCCGGACGAACTTCGACCCCGGCGGTTTTGCTGAATACGTCCGCCTGCCCGCCATCAATGTCGACCGCGGTGTCTTTCCCCTCCCCGCCGGGTTGACTTACGAGGAAGCTACTTTTATCGAGCCGCTGGCCTGCGTCCTGAGGGGACAGAGGCGCGCCGCCCTGCGCCCGGGCCAAAGCGTCCTGGTCATTGGCAGCGGCGTTTCCGGGCTGCTCCATATCATGCTGGCCCGCGCGCTCGGCGCCGGCCGCATCTTGGCCGTGGATATCAATGACTACCGGCTGAAAACGGCACAAAAGTTGGGGGCCGATACGGCAATAACCGCCGGTGAGTTCAACGTCGACCGGCTCCGTGACGCTAACGGAGGTTACCTGGCGGACCTCGTTATCGTCTGCACAGGGGCTGAGCCAGCCCTTGTCAAGGCGCTGGCGGCCGTCGAGCGGGGCGGGACGGTGCTTTTCTTCGCCCCCACCTCCCCCGGTGTCACGGTGCCTCTTTCCGTCAACGATGTTTTCTGGCGTAATGATGTTACCTTGACCACTTCATATGCCGGAAGCCCGGCCGACTATGCCGCCGCTCTGGAGCTCATTAACGCCCGCCGCTTGCCGGTCGGGGAGATGGTTACCCACCGGCTGGGACTCGCCGGGACCGGCCTCGGTTTTCAGCTCGTCGCCGGGGCGGGAGAATCGCTTAAAGTGGTCATCGAGCCGCAAAAGTAGATAGTTAAAGGAAGGCAGAGATGGATATTGAGTTCGGGACATCTGTGGTGGACAAAGACGGCCGGCCCATCGGTAATGTCGAAAAAATCTTCATGGACACCTGGACAGGAACGCCGCGTAAATACATGGTCCGACGTGAGGAAGAGGGCCCCGACACGATGTACTTCTTTTCTCCCGGGCAGGTCGGCGAGGCTGCGCCGGGAAGTGTTAAGCTGAACGTGTCCGTCGAAGAGCTGGAAAAAGCCTGAAATCTATTTTTCTCCTGTCTCACCTCCTGGCCTCAACTGCTGAATGTAATGGATTTGTTATTTTCCCCTGGGAAAAGAGATAACTATTTAATCCTGTTTATTCTATAATTGATAATAAATCCCGGGGAGGTATGGTGACATGGCAGTAATAAATGGTCTGGAAATGAAAAACGTTCAGAAAATGATCGATGATGTCAGGAGTAACCCGGCCGCCTTCCAATCGACGTTTTATGCGGCCACAACCTGGAAAAGCGGTTATAATTGTGTGGCGGAGGTGAGAGATTTCAAGGTCGGGGGCACGACGCTGAGTCACACCAGGACTTTTAAAGTTGAGGGTGACCATCCCAGGGATTTTCTCGGCACTGATAAAGGGCCATCCGCAGTTGAGTTGCTGGCCTCGGCCCTGGGTCACTGCATTGGCGGTGGTTGGGCAGCCGCGGGCGCTCTCCTCGGTATCAAAATCGAAAGCCTGAGAATCGAAGTCGAGGGCGACCTTGACCCTCAGGGCATGCTGGGACTACCGGAGCCGGGAAAAGTCCGGCCGGGGTACCAGACGTTTAGAGTGACCCATATCGTGAAAAGCAAAGCCCCGAGGGAAAAGCTGGAACAGGCTCAAAAAATGTCGGAAGACCTTTCGCCGGTAAAGGACTCTCTTCGAGCTATCAGCTATTCTTCCAGATTAGTAATTCAATAACTCTTTACCGACAAAACAACTATTGCCTCTTTCCGGCGCACGGGGCTATGTTGCGAGACGCTGGTTAATCGGGCTGGTGTTTCAGTTTTTTTACGAGCTGATGGGCTTCCTGTAGGTGTTTCCACTTATTTCCCCCGTTATTCTTAAGCATAATCCGCCGTGAGAATCGCTGGAAAATTACGCGTTTCCGGCAGGTTGAATTAGGTATCGAGGCGGAAGCAGGTTTATCGAGGCGGATGTTAAGCTAATAGTGGAAATAAGAAAAGGGAGGAAAGTAAAATGCAGACCGAGTTAATTATAGCCCTCGCCGTAGCGATTCCCTTAATCCTCTTCCCCGCTGCTTTTGTCTGGTACCTGAATATCGGCGGCATGGTCAGGGCCGTCCGCCAGGCCAGAGAAAAGAAGGCCGAAGCTGCCAAAATAGTAGCCTGAATCACCCGTAAAAAAGAACAGTGACCACTGTGGCCGGATATCGAGAAAAGGTATCCGGCCACGGTGTTTTTGAAATCGAACAATCAATCGTTCCCCGGAGGTAGTCTAGGGCACCATCAATGTCATTCTGAGCCCTCACGCTGCGCTCAGGGTAAACTCCGCGAAGAATCCGCCCCCTCCCCACATATTCCCGCTTTTGCGGGGATGGCCTTAACACTGACCAGCTTGCCACAGGCGTGCCCTTTACCTTATAATTAAGGGTTGTATCCAGTAACGGGACACGGATTTCATGCAGATAAATGTATCCCAGCTACTCAAAGAGTCCATCGGGGCGACACGCGAGTACCGGGTCGACGAACCGGCCGATATCATCGGAGATGGCAATAAATACAACGTCGCTGGCGATTGCCGTCTGCTGCGCACCGACCGCAGCATCCTGGCCACCTGTTCGCTTAAGACCGAGGTGGCGCTCATCTGTTGCCGCTGCCTGTGTCGGTTCCGCTATCCGCTGGAGATAAGGTTCGAAGAGGAGTTCTTGCCCACGCTGGATATACTGAGCGGAACGCCCCTGCCCCCGCCCGAAGAGTCGCACGCCTTTACCATCGACGAGCACCATACCCTGGACCTGTCCGAGGCAGTACGCCAGTATGCCCTGATGTCCGTCCCCATGAAGGAGCTTTGCGATGAGGACTGCGCCGGGATCTGCCAGAGCTGCGGGAAAAACCTCAACCAGGGGAAATGCGATTGCCCGGCACCGGAGATTGACCACCGCTGGTCGGCCCTGACAAAACTGCAATAGCCCCCGCAGGGAAATAGCCTGAGAATGGAGTAATCTTATGGGACCTTTACCTAAGAGAAAGAAAAGTAAATCGCGCGCCGCCAACCGTTTAAGCCATACCGCCGTCAGGCCGCCGGCGATGGTCCTCTGCCCCCAGTGTCACAGCCCTAAGCTGCCCCATCATGTCTGCCCGGTCTGCGGCACCTATAACGGCCGGGAAGTCGTCAAGATTGAAGAAAAGAAAAAGCCGGCCGCCTGAAGCTCATTCCGAAAAGCCCCCTGTTGCTTTGGTTGCCGGTCCCCGTGGAACTCCGCTGGGATGTAATTGTTTCTAAGGAGGCAGATGACCGGGATGATGGAGGTGTCCTGGATATTCCCCGGGCAGGGCTCCCAATCGGTTGGCATGTGCCGCGACCTCTTTGATAGCGTAAAATCGGCCCGGGCCGTCTTCGAAAGTGCCGATGCGGTCCTGGGATTTCCGATATCCAGGCTCTGCTTCGAAGGCCCGGAAGAAGAGCTCCGCCAGACCATCAACGCCCAGCCTGCCCTGGTGACCGCCGCCTTCGCCTGTCTCGAGGCCGCCCGGGAAATCGCCGCGGCGAAATTACCTTCTCCGACTTTTTTGGCCGGGCATAGCCTTGGTGAATACACCGCCCTGGCCGTCGCCCGTGTTTTTGATTTTACCACCGCCGTCCGTCTCGCCCGCGAGCGTGGCCGCCTGATGCACGAGGCCGGGCAAAAGCGGCCGGGGGGCATGGCTGCCATCATCGGACTGGATGAGGCCAGGCTGGCCGGAGTCTGCCGCGAGTCAGGCACGGTCATGGCGAATATCAACTCGCCGGGACAGATAGTCATCAGCGGCGCCGTTGACAGCATCACCCGGGCAATCGCTCTGGCAACCGCGGCCGGGGCTAGCCGCGCTATCCCCATTCAGGTAAGCGGCGCCTTCCACTCGCCTCTCATGAAACCCGCGGTGGAAGGCATGTCCGCTTATATCAACGCCACCCGTTTTGAGCGACCCTCCATTCCCGTCATCGGCAACGTCACCGCCTTACCCCTTGCCACCCCGGAAGAGGTGAAGACGGAGCTCCGTGACCAGCTCACCAGCCCGGTGCAGTGGCAGCGTACCATCGAATACATGGTCGGCCGCGGAGTAGCCACTTTCATCGAGATAGGGCCGGGCAGGGTGCTCACCGGCCTCATCAAGCGTATCAACAAAGAAGTCAAGACCATAAACATAAGCGACCTTGAGGCGATAAGAAGTTTCAGGTAATCTATCCCCCTGAACCATGAGAGAAAGCAACAAGTTGTCATGCTGAGCGTAGCGAAGAATCCGGTTTCGCTTGGGGGGAACGGATTCTTCGGTCGCTCCGACAAGTCGGAGTTCCCTCAGAATGACAATTTTCGGACACCTCTGTTCGTCCTTCCACCTCTTCCTTTAAGGATGGGGGACAGGGGGTGAGGTAAAGAAAGGTACCCAGGAGGTAGGAATATGGACCTCACGAATAAAGTAGCTATCGTTACCGGCAGCGCCCGGGGCATCGGCCGGGCCATCGCTTTGAAGCTGGCCGAGGTCGGTGCCAGTGTCGTCGTCAACGATATCCCGTCCGCCGCCGAGGCCCTCGAAGGCACGGCGGCGGAAATTAAGTCACTGGGGCGGCAGAGTCTCGCCGTTACGGCCGATGTGAGCTCGGCGGCGGATGTCAACCGCCTCGTCGAGACCGTCATCAGCCAGTTCGGCCGCGTCGATATCCTGGTCAATAACGCCGGAGTTACCCGCGACCAGCTCGTTATGCGTATGTCCGACGAAGAGTGGGATACCGTCCTGAACATCGACCTTAAGAGCGTTTTTCTCTGTACCCGGGCGGTCGTCAGGCACATGCTCAAGCAGCGCTCCGGCCGTATTGTCAGCATCGCCAGCGTCGTCGGTATCATCGGTAACGCCGGCCAGGCCAACTATGCCTCGGCCAAAGCGGGCGTCATCGCCTTCACCCGCTCCATCGCGAAAGAGGTGGCCTCGAGAGGCATCACCGCCAACGCCATCGCCCCCGGGTATATCGATACCAGGATGACGCAGAAGCTCGACGAAAAACAGTCGCAGGAGCTTCTCAAGCGCATACCGGTCGGATACGCCGGCACTCCGCGCGATGTCGCCGAAGCAGTGGCGTTCTTCGCCTCTGAGGAGGCCCGTTACATCACTGGCCAGGTCCTCAGCGTCGACGGCGGCATGGCCAGCGGATGAACAAAGAGAAACAGCCTCTGCCCTTACTGGTGCGAGGGGTTTATCCCTTCTCCAGTTCTTTCGTCCAGGGATGAAAGGCCAGTCTACTGGTAAAACCTGAGGTGCGATAAAACGACATCCGCTCATCGCCGAAGGACCCGACATAGGCTCTGCTTACTCCGGCTTGTTTCAAACACCGAAGGCCGGCATTGAGAGTTGCCCTTCCCAGCCCTTTATGGCGATGGCTGGCATCAGTACCTACTGGTTCGAAATAACCAATATTTAATTCTTCATCGTACCAGATTATACAAAATGAGGTAACGTTCCCACCGCTATCTTTTGTGTACAGGTCAAATTCCCTTCTATATGAAGGTCCAGACTGCATGTTACGATAGATTTCAACCGGGTATGGTTTAGGAGAACCGAACGCGCCGGTCATCCGGGAAATTTTGTGCCGCAAGTCCAGACCTTCTTCGCTAACCATGTTTTGAAGAGTATATCCTTCCGGCATTTTGATTTCGCGAAGTGGCTCATCCAGGTCCCGCCAATTCAAATAATCTGCAACTATCTGCTTCTTATATCCCCTTTTTTGCAGTATCAATTCTCGGTAAGGGTCACCGCTTTGACACCAGATGCTGATTCTTGTTTGGTTTAGATTGCCGGAGATTATTCTCTCTTCGGCAACAGTTATCATTTCCTCTTCCAGATATCTAAACTCCGGTTTTGTATGAATAAATATATTTTCATCCGGATTCTCGGAGCAGAGTATCGCTACAATTGTGCCGTTATCTGTCTCCCACAGGTAAATGGTTTCTTTCCAATCGATAAGTGAACCGCGGTCCTTAAACAACGGCGAAACAAGATAGTCAGCATACTCCCAGCGTGAAGGTAGCCAGAAGGGTACATTATCGCTCGCTCGATATAAATCACGAAAGAAATTAAACGCGCGATTGTAATCATTTTCGTTATACTTCCTGAATTTCACGTCCATGCTACCGTCTCCGGTGAAAGAAAAATTTTCACCACCGTCATTCTCGATGCAATGTCAACGCGGGTGGAACAGCTTATATCGATTCCCGCTCTTTGTCTGGCAACTCAATCTTTCTTCCGTGCTTTCTCACCCGCCATTCATCGAGGCAGCTGATTACCTCTTTGTCCGTGACATCATGCCAGTAGCGGTAATAGTCCGCCACGTAGAAGACGGTTTCATTCCCGGTGACACACGTCACCACGCTGTCCGCTACTTGCTGGATTTCCTCGACTACTTTTTCCGGTCCCACCGGCGCGGCGGCGATTATCTTTTCCGGCCGGCGCTGCCGGAGCGAAGCGATGGCTGCCCGCATCGTGTAGCCGGAAGCCAGGCCGTCGTCCACGACGATGATTGTCCGGCCGGTTACCGCCAGGGGGCGGCTATCGTCATGGTAAAGGAGGCTCCTCTGCCGGATGTTGGCTCTGACCTGGTTGACCTGGTAGGCAATCTGCTGCCGGCTCAAGCCGGCGTGTTTTACCAGCTCCTCGTTTAAAATCGTTGTGCCATCGTCGGTGACGGAGCCGAACCCGCCCTCCGGGCTGAGCGGCAGCGGTATCTTGCGCGAGATGATGAGGTCGAGCTCGGCGTTAAGGGCCAGGGCGACCCCGAGGGCCACGGCCACCCCGCCGTTGGGGATGCCCAGCACGATTACCGACTTATCGGTGTACTGGGATAAACATTCGGCGAGCTTACGTCCGGCGTCAAAGCGGTTCTCGAAGATAGGTTCGACACTGGTGTGGCGCATTAAATCTCCTTAATCAGATATCCCGGTCTATGTTATCAGCTTGAACTCATTGACATCCACCAGCCCGAGGTCTGTCAGCCTCAGTTCCGGTATCACCGGCAGCGCCAGGAACGAAAGAGTGGCGAAGGGTGAGGGTAATGTGGCCCCCAGGCCTCTGGCCGCCTTTTCCAGTCTTTCCAGCCCGGCCACGACTTCCTCCAGGGGCTCAGTGGACAGTAGGCCGGCGACGGGCGTGCTCAGCCCAACCACAACCCTGCGGTCAGCCACCGCGACCAATCCGCCTTGTCGTCGCTCGATTTCCTTCACGGCAGCGAAGATGTCTTCATCGCTGGCGCCGACGGCGACGATATTGTGCGAATCATGGGCCGTCGAGGAGGCCAGCGCCCCCTTTTTAAGACCGAAGCCGGTGACCAGCCCCACCCCGATATTTCCGGTGGCGTGGTGCCGCTCGACCACTACCGCCTTAAGGACATCTCTCTCCACGTCGGCCTCGATAAATTCTTCTTTTACCATAATATTCATTTGCCGTTTTTTCGTAATTATTTGCCCGGGGATAACTTCGATAACGGGGAAATTCGCTCCCCTGGCTCTCAGTTTCAGCGCCCCGACGGTAAACGGTTTGATGTTTACGGTGTGCGTCGGCCGGGCAGTTCGGGAGGGGCGGGGTGTGAACAACGGCTTGCCTTCTTGCGCTACCGGACGCCCGTGATAGTACACGGTATTCACCGTGAAACCGGCGAGGTCATCCAGCACCAGGAGGTTGGCATAGTAGCCTGGCGCTACCGCACCGAGCCTTTCCAGCCGGAAATAGGCCGCGGGATTGATGGTGGCCATCTGGACGGCCCGCACCGGGTCCAGCCCCAGCCGGATAGCCTTCCGTACCACGGCGTCGACGTCTCCGTCCCGGAGGATATCTTCGGCGTGGCGGTCGTCCGTGACGAACAAACAACGCGTATAGGTTCTGTCGGTCACCAGCGGCAGCAGTGCTTCGAGGTTTTTCTCTGCCGAGCCTTCCCTTATCATGATGTGCATCCCCCGCCGCAGCTTCTCCTCCGCCTCGGCCAGTGTGACGCATTCGTGGTCGGAGCCGATGCCCGCCGCTATATAGGCGTCCAGGTCTTTCCCCTTCAGTCCGGGGGCGTGCCCGTCGATGACCCTCCCCCGGGCCGCGGCTATTTTCCCCAGTATCTCGCCGTCGCCGAGCAGGACGCCGGGATAGTTCATCACTTCTCCCAGCCCGATACAACCCCGCCACCTCAGGATACGCCGGATGTCATCCACACCAATCGCCGCCCCGGACGTCTCCAGGTGAGTGGCGGGAACGCAGGAAGGCGCCATTAAAAATAGGTCCAGTGGCAAACGCCGGGCGGAGTCCAGCACGTACTTGAGGCCTTCCGTTCCGCAGACGTTGGCTATCTCATGGAGGGCCGTCCCCACCGCTGCTGTGCCGTGCGGCACAACCGCCCGGGCATACTCGCCGACGTCCAGCATCGAGCTTTCGATGTGGGTATGGCCGTTGATGAGCCCGGGAACCACGTATCTTCCGGCTAAATCCACGACCTTTTTTGCCTGTTTATAGTCACCAAGCCCGGCCACCCTGTCCCCGCAAATGGCCACGTCTACCTTCTCTATCTTGCCGTTAAAGGTATTGACCACGCGGGCGTTGGCCAGGACCAGGTCGGCGGATGCCTGGCCCCTGGCGACGGAGATGAGTTTTTGTACCTTACTTATATTTGTCATTATATTTTCTTGCTAAGATGAGAAACCTGTGCTGGGGCGTATCAAAATAACCATCCTCACTAATCCTGATATGAAGTTCCCACAGCTTGTCCCTGTATTTTTCTACCGAAAAATCTTCAATAGTCCAAGGTATTGCCTTAAGTAAATAGCCAATAGCGCCGATATCATAATACCGATAAAACTTGATATCTTCCTGACTTTGTATTATCTTGAATCCCGCTGCTTTAAGTTCATCCACGGCAGATTTTAGGTTCCAATTAGACACGGGAATAGTCTTGCCCAGGAGAAACTGCACGAGAGGGACATTAGTGAGGCTCCCCACCTGTTGCGTAATAAAAGTACCGCCGGGCTTGAGTATTCTCATCAACTCCGGCGGGTAATAAGCTTCATGCCGGTTGATAACCAGGTCGAAGAAGGCGTCATCGAAAGCCAGGGAGGCATTATAGGGAGGCTCCTTTTCCTCTTCGATTTCAAAGACTTTCACGCCCAGCGGCTCCAGTCTCTTTCTGGCCACAGCCACGTTAGGGTGATATTGCTCCGTAGCACAGGTGACAGGCGGCAGAAGCTGAAACCCGGCAAGCACCTCCCCTCCCCCCGTCCCCATATCCAGCATGGTATCAGCTTTACGCAGATAGGGCAGCACCACATTAAAATAGTTCCACCTGAGCGGGGCTTCCGCCATACGGCCCGTCCGTATAAGATAAGAGAAATCCCAGCCGGAGAAAGGCGTATCCCGGGCCTCTTTAATGAAGGACTCGAATATCCATTTATTCGTTCGGTCTGTAGCCACTAAACTGCTTCTTCCAGGAAATATATATCCGGCAGGTTCCGATATTTTTCGTCGTAGTCCAGCCCGTAACCCACCAGGAACTTGTCCGGTACGGTCATGCCGAGATAATTTATATTTACCGGCACCCGCCGCCGCGATGGTTTGTCCAGCAGGGCGCAGAGTCGCACCGAGTCCGGCTTCTTACGTTTGAGGGATTCCAGGAAAAAGGCCACGGTGACGCCGCTATCGACGATATCTTCGACCACCAGCACGTGTCGGCCGGCGACCCCGGAGCGTATGCCCTGCAACATCTTCACCATGCCCGAGGTCTCCCGGCCGCTCCCGTAGCTGGCCAGCCGGACGAAGTCTATCTCCAGCGGAAAATCGAGCAACCGCGCCAGGTCGGCCAGGAAAATGAATGAGCCTTTGAGGATTCCTATCATGATAGGATTTTTGTCCCGGTAGTCCCGGGTGATTTCCGCGGCCAGCCGCTCTACGGTGGCTTCGATTTCTCCCCTGCGTACGAGAATGTTCAGTCGGGTATCTGGTTCCATACCATGGATTATAGGATTTTAGAACAAGATGTGTCTAGCGCCTGGAAATGTCATACTTTTGTAACTAATTAGCTGCTGGTTTTATAACTATTATATTCGTTGCTTCTTAAAATGAAAAAAGTGGGATCGGATATCAGGAAGGTTACATTTTAGGAGGAATTAGTAAATGTTGAAAGTAAGTTCGGTTATGATTGGTACCGCCCGACCCAAGGCTCTGAATGACTTCTATGCTAAAGTTTTTGCGAAACCCGCCGAATGGGCTGAAGCCGGTTGGTCCGGGTGGCAGGTCGGAGACATGTATTTCATGATCGGGAAGCATTCGGAAGTCAAGGGTAAAGCTAAAGAACCCCAGAGAGTAATCATCAATTTTGAAATCAAAGATGTAAAAAAAGAATTTAAAAGAATCAAAGACCTGGGAGCTAAAGTGATTGAGGAGCCTTATGAAATGGCTGGCGCCTGGATTGGCACGTTTGCCGACCCCGATGGCAACTATTTCCAGGTAATGTCTCCCTGGGAACCGCCTAAGTAACGATAATCTAAAAAAGAAAACTCGGTTTTCGCTAAATAATCCTGTTCTTTCTATTGTCTTTTATTTTATTCCTGTTTCAGTTTCTTAATCAGCATCGGGATAACCTGGAAAAGGTCGCCGACGATGCCGTAGGTGGCTACCTGGAAGATAGGGGCGTTGGGGTCGTCATTGATGGCGACGATGACGTCCGAGGTCTGCATCCCGGCCAGGTGCTGTATGGCCCCGGAGATGCCGCAAGCGATGTACAGTCGGGGGCAGACCGTCTTGCCCGTTTGTCCCACCTGGTGGCTGTAGGGGATCCACCCCTCGTCCACCGCCGCCCGCGAAGCGCCCACCGCTGCGCCCAGGGCCTCCGCCAGCTCGGCGATGAGTTTGAAATTCTCAGGTTTGCCCATGCCCCTCCCCCCCGAAACGATGATTTCGGCGTCTTCCAGCTTGACCCTCTCGGTGACATCCTCGATAAAGTTGAGCAGTTTCGTCCTGGCCGTAAAGCCATCTTTTTTAAAATCGATTTTCAGGATTTGTCCCTTCCGGTTGTTATCGGGGTTTCCTTTTTTAAAGACACGCGGGCGGACGGTCGCCATCTGCGGCCTTTTATTCGGGCAGATAATCGTGGCCATGATGTTTCCCCCGAAGGTGGGGCGCGTTTGTAGCAGCAGCCTTTTTTCCGCGTCGATGTCCAGCCCGGTGCAGTCGGCGGTAAGACCGGTATTCAAAATGGCCGCCACCCGCGGGATGAAAGCCCGCCCCAGTGCCGTCGCTCCGGCCAGGACGATCTCCGGCCGGTATTCCCGGACCATCTCGACGAGCTTGTAGGTGAGATGGTCCTCCGGGTTATCAGCCAGGTCCGGGCTGTCTACCAGGTAAACTTTATTCGCGCCGTGAGCGATGAGCCGGTCTGCTCCCTGGACATTATTCCCGAAACATATTGCCACGAGCTCCGTTTTCAGGTTATCGGCCAGCTCGCGACCCCGGCAGAGGAGCTCGAAAGAGACGCCCTTGATGGCCCCCCCGCGCTGCTCGGCGAAGACCCAGACGCCGCTGGCCTTTTCCGGCGCCGCCGCTTTTTCCGGCGTCTCGATGGTGATAGCGTAGTAGCCGCAGGCCTCCTTGCAGGCGCCGCAGAAGGTGCAGCCTTCCTTGATAACCGCTTTGCCCCGGACGATTTCTATCAGGCCGAAGGGGCACGCCGACGTGCAGTTGCCGCAGCCGATGCACTCGTCGGGGTTGACCTTGATTCCCGGTTCACTCATCTCTCTTTTTTCTCTTTTTCATCGGTTTCTCTTCTAAAGCTATGGCCTGCCAGAGACACTGTTCCACGCATTTACCGCAAGAAATGCACCCTTCGCTGACCCGGCACTTCATATCATCGACGGAAAGCACCCCGACCGGGCAGATGTAGGTGCACGCCCCGCAGCCGGTGCATCTGAGTAAATCAATCGTGACTCCCATTTTATTTACCGTCTCCCTCCATGGGAGAGGGCAGGGTGAGGGCGGGATTCTTTCACATTTGTCCCCTCACCTCAATCCTCTCCCACAAGGGGAGAGGAGGATCTCAGCATATACGCGCGCTCTTGAGACGGTCTATCAGCGCGTCCGCCTGCTTTTCCAGGTCGCCGGAAAATATCTCGGCCTTGTGGATGCGCTGCGGGAAAAATATCTTGATGACCTGCGTCGACGAGCCGGCCAGTCCCACGGAGTCTTTATCCACACCTAGCTCCTGGATGCCCCAGGTAAGGATTTTCGCGCTCTTCGATCTCATGATGCCGCGCAGCGAAGGCACCCGCGGCACGTTGATTTCCTTGGCGACGGTGATGACGGCGGGCAGCGTGGCCTCGATTGTCTCGTGCCCTTCCTCCGTCATGCGGCTCACGCGCAGGTAGGCCTCTTTTATCTCTTCTATCCGGCTGACATAGGCGACGAAAGGCATGGTGAGCATCTCCGCCATCTCCGGGCCGACCTGACCCGTATCACCATCGATGGTCTGCCGGCCGCAGATGACGAGGTCGATTTTCTCCAGCTTGACAATAGCCCGCGAAAGGGTAAAGGCGGTGGCCCAGGTATCGGCGCCGGCAAAGGCGCGGTCGCTCAGTAGAAGAGCCTCGTCGGCCCCGAGGGAGATGGCCTCGCGCAGGGCGGCGTCCGCCTGGGGCGGCCCCATGGTCACGACGGTCACCTTGCCGCCGTGTTTATCTTTCAATCGGACTGCTTCTTCCAGGGCGTAGGTATCGAAGGGATTGATGATGTTTTCGATGCCCTGACGGATGAGTGTGTTCGTCTTGGGGTCGATTTTGACTTCGGTGGTGCCGGGCACCTGCTTCAGGCAGGCGACGATGTTCATGCCGTCCTGGCCCTGCGTTTCCTCAGGCTGATGGCGATGGCGTTCCGCAGTATCTGGTTGGTGCCTTCGTATATCTGGAGTATCTTGGCGTCCCGCATCATTTTCTCCACGGTATAGTCCCGCATATAGCCGGCGCCGCCGCATATCTGCACGGCATCGACCGTTACTTTCATGGCCGCGTCCGAGGCGAAGACCTTGGCCATGGCCGACTCCTCGGTGACGTTCCGGGCGCCGCTGTCGACGTACCTGGCGGCCGCATAGACCAGCGCGCGTGACGCCTCTACCTGTATCGCCATGTCCGCCAGCATGTGCTGGATGACCGGCATGGTTATCAGGGGCTGGTTGAACTGCACGCGCTCCTGGGCGTAGTCCGTAGCGGCCTCCAGCGCCCCCTGGGCCAGCCCCACCGCCTGCGCCCCGATGCCCGGACGGGAGCGGTCGAAGAGGCGCATGGCCTGGATGAAACCCAGTCCCGGCCGGCCCAGCAGGTTCGACTCTGGGACGAGGCAGTTGCGGAAGGCCAGCTCGCGGGTAGCGGAGGTGCGGATTCCCAGCTTCTTTTCCTTCTTGCCGAAGACGAAGCCGGGTGTGTCTTTCTCCACGATGATGGCGCTGGCCCCGCGGGCGCCCCTGGCCTTATCCGTCAGGGCGATGACGGTGTATATCTCAGCCTCGCCGCCGTTGGTGATGAACTGCTTGGTGCCGTTAAGGAGATAGCCCCCCGCCACCTTCTCCGCCGTCGTCTTGATGTTGCCGGCGTCGCTGCCGGCGGTCGGCTCGGTGATGGCGAAGGCCGCCAGCTTTTTCCCGCTGGCGATGTCGGGGAGGAAACGCCGTTTCTGCTCTTCGGTGCCGTACTCCATCAGGGTCATCGAGCCCAGGGCACTGGCCGCGTAAGTAACGGCCACGCCGCTGCACACCCGGCTCAGCTCCTCCACCACCAGGCAGAGCTCCATGCAGCCTCCGCCGAGTCCCTCGTATTCCTCGGGGATGAAGACGCGGAACATATCGGCGGCGGCCAGGTCTCTGACGATGTCCCAGGGGAACTCCTCTTTTTCGTCGAGCTCCGCCCGTACCGGGATGACCTTTTCCTCGGCTATCCGCCGGGCCAGGTCCTTTATTGTCTTCTGCTGCTCATTGAAGAAGTAATCCAAGGTATTTTCCCTCCTCCGCGAAGAAGGCGGCAGACCGTATTAAAAAATAGCTTCACCCTCTTATCATATTTTCCGGTAGATTATATCAGGCCGGGGCGTTGATGAGTCTATAGATAAGGCTTAATAAATTATAAGGAGTGCCGAGTGGATGAGTCAAGGCGAGGGGAAAAGGGCATTAACTTCCGTACCTCTTGAGCACCCTGCATATCTCCAGCCCCAGCCACGTCCTTTCTTCGGCGTCTTTGGCTTTTATTTCTTTATCGCTTTCAAGTTTCCACAGGCCGTCCGGCTGCTGATTATTGAAAAACCATTGAAGACCCTTGCCGATGTCCGGGTCGTCCCGCGTAAATCCCAACCAGTAAAGGGAGTCGAGAGCGGTCAGTAGATTCGGCCACCAGAAGGCAAATCGGGTCCAGTATCTGGCCGCCCGGTAGGAAGAATAATTATCCGGCTGGAAGAAGCTTGATTTCAGGAGATTACCCGCCGCTTTGGCTTCCGGTGATTTCCGGTAGCCCGGATGGGCGGCGAAAGCCCGCAGTACCATGTCCGTCCAGTTGTGGGAAAACGGCCTTGTCCTGTCCGGCTCGACTGGTCCGGCGTATTGTGAGGTCAGCCGGTGCGTTGTCTCTTTATCGTACCGGTGCGTCAGGATAGGGATTGTCCAGCCGCCGTCGTCCTGGCGCATGGACAGGAGCCATCGCATGCCGCTTTCCACTCGCGGGTCATCCTCGTAGCCCGCCTTGATGAGCAGGGATAAAATCTCGCCGGTGTAGTAGGTGGCGTACTGGGAACCGAGAAAACCGCGGATATCGCCGTCCTCAGTCTGGAAAGATAACAGGACTTCGGCGGCTTTTTGTACGGACGGGTGGTCGCGGGTGAACTGGTATCTTTTAACAAGCATCCTGAAGTTTTTAAATGTCTCCACGAGGAGGTAGTAATTCGGAGGATAGACCGTTGTGTTTTTACCGGGTTTCTTCCAGGCACCATCGGGGCGTTGTTTCTTTGTTATCTTCTGCGATTCTGGAAGTTGTCGGATGAAATCCGCTGGGCTGGCCTTTTCATCCAGGAGGTCGCGGCTAACGAAATAAATAATGGCCTCGTTCCCGGAGTTCAGGAGCGCCGGGAGGACGTCGTAGCGTAGCTGGTCTCTCCAGCTGTTCACGGACTTCATATCCGGCTGCTCAGGCCATCTCCGCCAGCTTCTTCATGACCTCCTCCACCGTCTCCTCGGAGGTCGAAGCACCGCCGGTTACCCCGACGAGATTCTTGCCCTTTATCCAGGATGCCTTTATTTCCGCGGCCGTCTCGATGAGGTGGGTCTCCGTCACCCGCGAGCACAGCTCGGCCAGGCGGTTGGTGTTGGCGCTCGACCTGCCCCCGACCACGAGCATAAGGTCGGCGCGTTTAGCCAGCTCAATGGCGGCCGCCTGCCGCTCGGGGATATCGTGGCAGATGGTGTCGATGATGCGTATCTCCGCGTCCTGGGTGAGGGCCAGGTCGAGGATACTCTTGGCGAACCCGGTAAAGCGGCCCGGCACCTGGGTGGTCTGCGAAAGGATTCCCAGGCGGCGGGGGATGGGGTCGAGGGCGGCAACGGGCTTTTCGTCGGTGGTGGCCAGCCCTTTCCCGCCCGCCCAGCCCAGGATGCCTTTCACCTCCGGGTGGTCCTTGTCGCCGTAGATTATCACGAAGAAACCGGACTCCGCCAGGCGGTGGGCGGCCAGCTGCGCCCGGCGGACGAACGGACAGGTGGTGCTGACGACTTCTATCTGGCGCGCGCGGATTTTTTCCTCGACATCCGGGCTGATGCCGTGGGTGCTGGTGACCACGGTCCCGCCCCTGACGTCATCGACGCTGTTGACGACGCTGACGCCGATGGCGGCCAGCTTATCGAGGACCTGCTGGTTGTGCACGACCGCCCCGAGCGTTTCCACCTCTCCCCGCTCGCGGGCGATTTTTTCCAGGAGGCTGATGGCGCGCTTCACCCCGAAGCAGAACCCTGTCTTGCCCGCCTTTTCAATCCGGGGCATTTTCTTTCCCGTAGACGCCGCGGTATTCCGGGGGCAGTAAAGCGGCGATTCTTCTCATGATATCGAACATCAGCTGGCTGCGCTGTTCCCGGTTCAGTTTACCGACGGGAACTTGAGGCACAAACGGCTCCCCTATGGTGACTGTTATCTTCGGGTGATGGAAAAAGGCCTTTCTTAGATTTCTCAGTTTATCGGTGCCGGTAATACCCACCGGCAGGACCGGGACGCCCAGGTGGGCGGCGATGAGTGCCGCCCCGGGTAGGGCCGGCTGTATCTGCCCCGTCCGACTCCTACCCCCTTCCGGGAACATGATAACGGAGACGCCGCGCTTGAGCCAGTATTCCGCCTGCCGGAAGGACTCTCTATCCACGCCGCCCCGCCGCACCGGGAAAGCCCCGAAGTGGCTCACCCAGAACCGCGACCATTTATCCTGCCATAAATCTTCTTTAGCCATGATGACGCATTTCAGGGGCAGGCTGGCGGCGACAATCGGCGGGTCGGCGATGTGCAGGTGGTTGCAAACGATAAGGAATGGCCCCTTTCCGGAGACGGTGTTCCGCCCTATCGTTTTCCACCCCCCGAAGGGTACCGCCAGGGTGCGTATCAGTCCCCTGCCGAAATAATATATAAAGTGCATTTGCTAGTAATTATAGCTTGCGGGTAGAAGATTAGACAAACCAGAGCCCTGCTCCCCCTGACATTGCGAGGAGTCCCGATGCAGTCGGGACGACGTGGCAATCTCGATGTGTGGTTTGTCATTCCCGCGGAAGCGGGAATCCAGTAGCCTCATCCCCTGGCCTTTTCGAAAATCCATCCCCCTGGCCCCCTTCCTTTATGAAAGGAAGGGGGCACAAAGAAAAAAGGGGTCTGCACCCTTCAGGGTGAACATTCAGGATGAACCCCTCTTAGACGCCCCGTTCTAAGAATGGGCGTCATTCCCGCCCCGTATCAAATACGGGTTCACCCTGAACGGATTCACCGTGAACGGGGTAAACTCCGGCGGGAATCCAGGGCGGGAAATGGCAAAAAACCACAAGAATCTATTTTATAAATCCTCAAGACCCGGCGTGCCGGCGATAAACTCGGAGGGCAAGCCAAGTTTACGGAAATAGTTGCACATAGCCTGGCAGGCGGGTTTCTCTGTAGTATAGTGGGTGCCCCCCAGAATATTGATTCGCTTTTCTTTCGCGAAATCGTGGGCTTTCATGGTAAAGGGATTTTTAACAGTGATTCCCGTGATTAATAAATTAATACCCTCGCGGGCTATTTCTTCATGTACCTCGACTATGTTACCGCCTCCGGCGGCTACGGCAACGATACCGTTCTTTATCCGGTCTGTACCGTATTGATAAAGACTCGTCCCGTGACCGATTACAGCCGTGAACCTCTCTGACATTTCCTGAACTGTAGTCGATTCAGTGTTACCGAAGACGGCGGCTAAACTACCGTAATATTCCAGAAAAGGCCGCAATTCTGTCAGACCCATTGCTTTCGCCAGAGTCACACTGGTAGAATAGCTCCCGTAATTATCCAAGGGGACATGGAGATTATAGACGGAAATTTCACATTCTTTGAATTTTTCCAGCAGGCTTCGATCCATTTGCTGGAATCCGCCCAAAGTGATATCCCAGACTGAAGGGTGGTGCACGAATAGCATCACTTCCTTCTCACCTTTATCCAGGATAGATTGCATAACATCGTTCGATGGAAACACCGCGGTGTAGACCCTTCTTATTTCGGGAGAGTTATCGCAAACCAACCCCATCGAGCGCTTTTTGTAATTTTCGGTGAGGAATTCGGCTATCGGCGTCATGTGTTTTGCCCATTCATCGCTTAACGCCGGTGTGATGAAGTCCCTCTCCAGTTGAGCGTAAAGTCGCGCGGCTCTCATATTCAGCCTTATATCTTCCGCTTTATCTCCGGTATCGCCTTTAGCGCCGCCTCTTCCCCCAGACGGACGAGGTCTTTAATCCTGGTAAAGTCGCCGGCGCCGATGTGCCCCACCGCCGGCTCGATGACGATGTCGGCGTTTTGCAGGTTGCCCTGCGCCAGGCAGTACGTCGAGATGTATATCGATTGCGTGATGACGTAGAAAATGCCCGGCTCCTTCGGTTTGCGGGCGCGCTTTTCCGTTTGCCGGATATTGCGGTCGGTCACCTGCGGCGTCACGTTCACCGCGATGACCACCTCCGCCCCCATGTCCCGCGCCACGTTCACCGGTACCGGCGTGGTCAGCCCGCCATCGACCAGGTACCGGCCGTCGCGCTCGGCCACGGTGAAGATGGCCGGGATGGCGATGCTGGCCCGCAGGGCTTTTGTCACCGGGCCTTCCCGGATGACGATTTCCTCGCCGCTGTCGATGTCCGTCGCCAGGCAGGCAAACGGTATCTTGAGCTCACCGAAAGTCAGGTTCCCGCCGATGTACCGCTTAAACAGACTCTCGATTCTTTTCCCTTTGATGAGGCCGCTGCGGGGTAAAGAGGGGTCGAGAAGCCCCGCCCTTGTTTTCCAGCTTATCGCCAGGGCCTCTCGCTTCATGCGTGAGGCGTCCCCCCGGCTGGCGTAGATGGCCCCGATGACCGCCCCGGCGCTGGTGCCCGCAATCAGGTCGATGGGTATGCCCTCTCTTTGCAGGACGTGGAGCACCCCGATGTGCGCCAGGCCGCGGGCGGCCCCGGCGCTCAGCGCCAGTCCGATTTTCTTCCGGGTAGACATTTTATTAACACCTATTTCCAGAGCTCTTCGATATCCTTTTCGACCTGTTCCGTGGTTGATTTTTGCCCAGCTCCTGTCAGACTGGCGTAGAACTTGGCATCGTAGGCGACGGGCTGGAACGCTACCGGCATGGGCACCGCGTGGCCGAAGATGAGCGCCTGCTGCTTGGGCGCCAGCCGGGACAGCACCGACTTCAGCTCGTTCTTGCCGGAGACCCCGGCCAGGACGCTGTCGATATCCCTCTCGTTATCGAGGAGGCAGGTTATCTTCGTGCCCATCTGCGACATCACCTCTTCGCTGATGCCGCTGGGACGCTGGTCGATGACCAGCAGGCTGACATTGTACTTGCGCATCTCCCGGGCGATGGTGCCGAAGATAGTCTTATCCGCCACCTCGGGGTTCAGAAACTTGTGTGCTTCTTCAATAGTGATGACGAGTGGTCTTGGCTTTAGTGCCTCGTTATCCACGGCGATGGCTTCTTCCATCTGCTCCTTGTAACGGGAATAGATACGGCGGGAAAGCAGGTTAGCTACTAGCAGATAAGCGCCGATTTCCTGGTAGCGCCCGAATTCTAGGACGACATTACGCCCCTGTAAGAGAAAATCCAGGATATTCTTTACGGAGTCACCTTTTGCTTCCGGCACGACGAAGCCGAGTCGGCCAATGGAGCCCAGGCCGCGCTTGAGGTTCTCGAAGGAACCTTCATGAATGGTTGCTCCCTTTAGCAGTTCTTCAAGTTCCTCTTCTCCTAGGTTAAGCACTTTGTTTAGCCAGTCGTGCCCGAGGATTTTGTAAAGCTGGTAGGCAGCTTCCACGGCCAGATCTGTGAGATTAAAAGTCGAGCGCAGGATGGAGATGTCCTCCGGCATTATCTCGTTGAGTCCTATTTTCACCACGAAGTCCGTGCTTACCTTGCGTCGCCGTGAGCTTTCCTCGTCGAGGGTAAAGACGGCCACCTTCGCTGGAAAGAGTTGTTTCAGCCCCTTGGCTGTCCCTCCGCCTTCGCGCGTACCTATCCAGCCGTACTCGTTGTGCATGTCGAAGACCAGGTTGACCGCCTGGCTCTTTTGCAACATCCCGATGAGCAGGATGCGGGTGAGGAACGTCTTGCCTGTGCCGCTCTTGCCGAAGATGCCGTTGGAACGCTTGACGAGCTCGACCAGGTTGAGGCAGAGCTTCGTCTCCATGTCCAGCGGGTTGCCGATGTTGAATCTCTCTTTATCCTCTTTACCGAAAACGTTTTCTATATCTTGTTCCGAGGCCAGGTTGACCGCGGCGAAATGGGCGGGGATGGTCTTGACCGGCTGCGGGCCTTCCAGCACGGCTTTGGCGTCACCGCTGATGGTCAGCATGGGTGTGACGTGTATCGTCCCGAACGTGCTCGTGCCGGTCAATACGTCGGCGATGAATGGGTCGTTGACATCCGGCGGTGAAATGGCGAGTCGCTCGTCGGTGACGCCCAGGCTGACATCCGTTATCATGCCGAAGAAGCGCCGTTTCTGCCCCTCGATGGTGACGTAGCGGCCCACCACCATGTCCTCCACCGACACCGGGGCGTCCAGCCGCACGTCCACACCCTTCTCCAGTGAGGCAGCGGTAACAATGCCGAGTTTTAGATTTTCTACCATCAATTGTCTCCCGCTTTTCAAGGTTGCCAGCCGGGCGGGGTGGCTAGCTCTTTATTTTTAAAGAGCGACTGCACTTTAGCAGCGGAAGGATTGCTCCCCTTTGTTGCCGCCGCAATTTCATCTAATTTTTCCAAATACCCGGGTGAAAATTCCTTCTGTTTGAACGCGGGTAATAAACCCCAATCATCAAAGTACGTTAATTCTACCTTATTCAACGAAAGCAGGTCTCGTATCAAATTCCCACCGATGAACCATAGGCCGTTGAAATCACCAAAGCCGAACAGTTCGGGGTCGGCCTTGCCGGAGCGGCACATCAACCAGGAATCTCCAGCCGGCAGGAATAACCCTTTGGGTATGTCGAACGTGTCGAATTTGAGATATATCGTGTCGCGCTGCAACTCGTCCAGCTGGGCATCGACCATTATCCATCTTTTTTCATCTCGTTTCCAGTACTGGCAGACCCAGTGGTCCTCATAATGCCTGGGGATGAAATAGGTCGCGAATCCGCAACGGGCACGCGCCGGGATACCCTTGTGCCGTAACATAGCTGTTAACAGGACGGAAAAGTCCCGGCAGTTACCCACTAACCGGCGTTCCGGCGGGCGGGTAACAGACAGGGGACTGTCGTCGCGCTCCATTATTTTTTCTAACTGACGCGCTGTGCTGCGCAGTTTGTGCTCTTTGAAGATGTCCCCGGTCAGCTTTACTCCGTAGCGTTCCGCCCAATGCATATGGAGAATCAAGCCCTGAAGGATTTTACAGAGTGAGGGAATGTCATCCGGTAAATCAACAAAAAGGTATTTGTATTCTCCGGGGTCGGAGATATCACTTTGGGACGTGTAATATTCCTGTGGTTTCATGCCGGCGTCAGCCTCCCCAGGATGTTTTTCAGCCGGAGATAGTCATTGCTGAGCAGGGCGGCCAGCTCTTTACCCGCCGCTACCAGGAAGGTCCGGCTGTCCCCGTGGGCCTGGCTCATCTGCCTCAAAGTGGCGGCAACGACTTCTTCGTCCGGCACGGGCAGGTCGGCGTCAATCAGAGTATTGAGGAACCCGAACGACCGGCTGAAATCCCTGATTTCGTCAGGTTGACATAAGTATACAAACCCGTGGATGCGGGCGGGTTGGGGGGGCAGGTATTGAACAACTTTATCGCCGTTTTTAAAGCCGACCACTGCTGCTGTTAACTCGCTGCGGAGGAGCTTCGCCAGTTGGGGACTGGACTCATAAACGGCTTCCTCCGAGGCCTCGTCCTTCCCGCGGGCGATCGGCTTCCTCCCCGGTTCCAGGCTGGTGGTCTCCGCCCCGGCGACGACCCCGTAGATATCGCCCGTCCTGACCAGGCTGCCCAACGGGGGTATCTCGTAAAGCTCGTAGCACTGGGCGCTGAACTGCGTCGCGCTCGCCTCTATCACCTCCGCGATTTTTTTCGGAGAGTCTTTATTGATAGACCTCACCCCCTTATAATCTGCCTACATCCGTGTCATTGCGGGACCCGATAAAATCGGGGGGCTTCAGCCCGAGTTCACTTCGTGGTGACTCAGTGGAACCAGCCCGAGGGCGAAGCAATCATGCACCGCTGTCATTCCCGCCCCGTATCAAATACGGGTTCACCCTGAACGGATTCACCGTGAACGGGGTAAACTCCGGCGGGAATCCAGTTACTCCACCCCATTCTACCTGGATTCCGTATCAAGTACGGAATGAGAATTTTAGATAGATTTATTTCCCTATTTCTTCTTGCCGGCTTCTGCCTTCTTGCCTTTAGCCTGCTTGGGTTTCTTGACGTTCTTTCTGCCTTTGTTACCCATGAGTTAGACCTCCTGTTTTATTTATTGATAATTTCAACGAATATCATAGCTGATGCGGGCAATTATTAAGAGGTATTTCTGGATATAAGCGATTATCCCATAACTCTTCTTGCTCGACATTCGGCAAACCGCTACAGCATCTGTATCTTGCTCCATACGTCTCCCACCATTGAGAATTATATGGTGCACCACAACATAAACACACAAATGCGGGTGCCGAATCTTTTTTAGTAACTACTTTTTGATTATTGTTAGGATTATTTTCTTGTGTTATGTTGGTTTTTATTGGTTTAGTATTATTTGCTTTTCGTAGTACCGAGGATAATTCCTCTTGACTTATGAGATTCTTGGACATTTCTGACTTCAGTTCCTTAGGCACTTTGAGTGTGGCCTTGCAGTTTGTACAAGTAACATATTGTTCTGTTGAATAATTGAAAGTTGGTATGAAATAAAGATGTAATTTTTTACGTATTTGTTCTACCGAGAACGTTCCTTTTACTTTACACTCAGGACACTCATATATTATGTACCCTAAACGCTCAGGATTAACCCTATTCTCCCAAATTACCATAACTCACTCCCCTTTTATCCCCTCTTCGTCACCTTCTGTCCCACCGGGCATTCCCTCATGCAGGTGCCGATGAACGTGCAGCCGAAGCTCCCCTGGTCGCCAGTCATCGAGATGCAGTTCGGCCGGTCGAGGCTCACCGGCACGTTGAGGAAAATCCCGCCGTTGAGGACGGTCTCCGGGCGCAATTTCAGGGCCTTTTTGGCACATCTCTGCTGGCACTTCGGCCCCGCGTCCCCGCCGCACTTCCCTCTCATACAGACCTTCTCCGCCAGCAGGGGGTCGGGCTCCAGTTCAGCCTCGGTGATGATGGAGACGTAGCGGACGCGCGGACCGTACAGCGGTGTGATGACCAGCCCGCTCAGCCCGAACTCGCCCAGCCCCGCCCGCACCGCCGCGTGTCGCTGCGAGAAAAACCCGAAAGGCGCCGCCATCACCGGGTGACCCAGCCCCGTGTGCTGGGCGTTCGGGGTCGGCAGCGTCCGCAGTCCCCAGCCGGTCTCCAGCCGGTTGGCCAGCCGCGTGGCGATGATATTGAGCATCATGTCCTGCGTGTAATGGCCCATGAGCATGTAGAAGTTCTCGATGTTGGCGTGGATGCCCATCTCCGGCGGCATCTCCGCCATCTTTAAATGATAGCCGTCATAGTCCACGACCGGGTCGGGAATCCTCACGCCCGACACGATGACTGACTTTGCCTTCGGCACGAGGTCCAGCGGGCCGTGTCCTGCCGGCGCCCCTTCGAAGCGGTCTACGGACGCAATCCCCACCAGGTCCGCCCCGAAGTACCTGGCCATGTCTTTCACCGCATTGGCTGTCGGCTCTTCCATTGTTTCACCCCTTCCAAACATCAACGTCATTCTCGGGCTTCAGCCAGAAGGCCTCAGCCTGAAAGCTTGACCCGGGAATCCAGGACAATACCGCTCCACACCCGGATTCTTCACTCCGCTCAGAATGACGGGGCGGGAGACTGGGTTCCCGCCTTCGCGGGAATGACGGTTTATTTTTTATATCCACCTCGTCCGTTTGCTGAAGCTCTTGGCGGAACCGGTCCCGGGCAGGTGCTCCTCTACCAGGGACACCTCGACCAGCTCCCAGAAGCTTTCCCGGTCCGCCCCGGTCACCACCGCTTGCTCGTGCGCCTCGCTCAGGACGACCGGATACCCCTGCCCCCGTTTAACCTGGTCGAGCACCAGGCATTGCGTTAAATCGAGCAGGGGCTGGCTCTCCGCCACCCACTGCGGTATCTCGATGCGGGCTATCTCGTCGCCGGCCCTGAGATAGAAGAAATAGATGCGGTGCTCGCCGTAACGCTCCTTGACGATTCGCGACGGGCTGATGAACAGCGCCGACCTCTCCCCTGTCTCCAGCAGGTCCATAAAGATATCGCGGTCGCGCACGTCGGCTACTGCTTCGCAGTCCCTTTCCCTGCCGGGCGGGCAGTCACGGTCGCAGTCGGGCGCGTCATTGGGGCAGATGGCCACCCGCAGCACGTTCACAACATCGGTGCTGCGCGGGAAACTGATATAGCTGGCCATGGCGACCCTTCTTCCGGCGTTGAGCTTTTTCATCGCTCCCAGGCATTTCAGCAGGCCGTTGTTCAGCAGGACGTCCGTTACGAAGTCCGGGTAGGCCTCCAGTCCCCAGAGGATAAGCGTGCCGTCGAGCAGGGCCAGGCAGTCGCTGCCGTCGGGCGCGCCGGCGGTCAGCTCGGCCAGGCGCTGGCACTCCTCGACGCTACGCTTGACCCCGAGGATGGTCCCCTCGACGGGCTGCCGCCGCCCGTTTCCCGGCGGGGTAATCGCCAGGTCTTTATCCTCGGAGTAGAGGCGGGGGAGGCTGGACAGGCAGGCGTCCGGCTGGTTCCCGTATTTGATGACCGCCGCGCCGATGTTGATGAGATAGCAGCGGGTCGAATGGTGCCGGTCGACATCGATGTGTGAGCCGTCGGCGGCGATGACGGTAAAGTCCCGCGGCAGGGGCGGGGACGGGTAGTGCCGGTTCAGCCCCTCGACGAGCTCGGCCACGAGCCAGGTCGTCCGGCTCGCGGCGATTTTCCTTTTCAGGGCCTCCAGGTTGATGGCCGGACTGTTGAGCGTGTCCACGGCGAAGCGGAGTCGCCGCCGGTCCTCGTCGCGGCCGTCGCCCAACCGGGATATCATCGCGCTGACCTGTCCCGCTACCCTGGTGAGGTCGAGTGACAATTGTCTTCCCCCCTTTTCCCCAAGTATAGTGCAACAGGAAAATCAACTCAAGCAAGAGTCATTGCGAGGAGTCCCGATGAAGTCGGGGCGACGTGGCAATCTCATCCGTTGACTCGACTCAGACTGGAGATTGCCACGCCTTCCCTTCGGGAATGGCTCGCAATGACAGATCGAGCGGGTTCTTCATTCGTCCGGACTTTTTTAGGAATTTTTCGGAATAATAGGAATTACTGTTATAATGGAAACAGATTCTAAATACTTCAGGAAATTTATGCTCGCCGCGTTAGGCACCGTTATCGTCACGTCGTTATCGGGAGTCATGGCCCCCGGACCCATGTTCACCGTGACCCTGGCCAAGAGCCTGAAGTCGCCGTGGGCCGGCGTCCAGGTGTCCCTGGGCCATGCCGTCATCGAGGTGCCGTTGATACTCCTGGTCTATTTCGGACTGGCCCAGTTCTTCAAGAATGACATCGTCCAGCTGGCGCTGAGCGTCCTTGGCGGCGGCATGATTGTGTGGATGGGCTACGGACTCTTCCGCTCCCGTAAAGAGCTGGCGCGGGAAGGCAAAGACGCGCGCTACAACGCCTTCACCGCCGGCATCCTGATGAGCGGTCTCAATCCGTTTTTCCTGGTGTGGTGGGTGACAGTCGGTAGCCTGCTGTTGATGAACTTTCTGGACGCCGTCGGAGCGTGGGGACTGCCCCTCTTTATCGTCGTGCACTGGCTGTGCGACCTCGCCTGGCTGTCGGTAGTATCTTATACCATCTACCGGACGCACTCGTTCTGGGGGCCGCGGCTGCAGGAGTGGGTCTTCATCATCCTGAGCCTGGCGTTGCTCTACTTCGGCGGGCAGTTCATTGTCAAAGGGATTATCGCCTACGCGTAGCTCTATATTAGCCGCTCACATTGAGCCTGTTGAAGGGTGAGAAGTCCACGCGTGTGTACTAGTTTTCAGTCTTCCTCTCGTCGCAGGTGATCTTGCACGCCGCGCATGTGCCGTCGCAGGGCTCCACGTGTATCGTCACGTCCGTCCGAATGAGCCGGTGGCGGATGTCCTTCTCAAGGTGGTCGCACATCTGGTGCGCTTCTTCAATGCTCACGTGCCGCGGCATCACCAGGTGCAGGTCGATATAGCGCTGCGGGCCGGCCTTGCGGGTGCGCAGCTTGTGGAAACTCACCACCTCCCCGTCGAAATGCTCGGTGATGGCCAACTCGATTTTCTTTTCCTCGGCCTCCGGCAGCTTCACGTCCACCAGCCCCCCGAATGACTTCCGCAGGATGTCGATGGACACCTTGATGATGAACAGTGCGACGATTCCCGCCAGGATGTCGTCGATAATGTGCAGGCTGGTAATGCGGACTACGATGAGCCCAATGAACCCCGCCGCGGCCGAATAGACGTCGGCGGCGATGTTGTGGGCGCTGGCCTCCAGCGCCGCCGAGTCCTCTTTTTTGGCCACGCGCCTCAGGTAGCGTGAGAGAAATATACTGGCGATGATGGACGCGGCCATTACACCGATGCCGGCCTCGGTCATGCTCAGCGCGGCCTCGGTCTGGGCGCGCCTGATTGCCTGGTAGATGATGACGCCGCCGGCGATGAATATCAGCGCCGCCTGCACGATGGCGGCGACGTTCTCCGCCTTGCCGTGCCCGAAGGGGTGCTCCTCGTCCGCCGGCTTGGCGGCGACGTGTATCGCCAGGAAGGTGATGCTCACCGCGAAAAGGTCAAGGAAGCTGTCCACCGCCTGTGCCAGGACGCTCAGGCTGCCGGTGATGGTCCCGACCACCACCTTGACGATGATGAGGCCAACGACGATAACTATCGAGAGCCGGGCTGCCCCGGTCCTGCCGGAAAACACCCTTTTTTCCTCCGCTCTCAGGCTTTCTGCGCGGAAGGCCGGCGCCAGGGTAGGAACCTCTCCCACTCCCCTTTGTCCCAGACCACCAGCAGCCCCGGCGCTACGAAAACGGAATCGAACGTACCGGCGATAAGCCCGATGAGCAGCACGATGACGAAGTTCTGGATGGTGCCGCCGACGAACAACAGGAGGGCGATGCAGGTTATCAATATTGTGAGGCTGGTATTAAGGGAGCGTCCCAGCGTCTCTATCTGGCTCCGGTTGACCACCATTTCGAAGTCGCGGCTCATCCCCAGTTTCTGGTTCTCCCGCATCCTGTCAAAGACCACGATCGTGTTGTCCAGGCTCACCCCGACGATACCCAGGATGCCGGTGATGAACATCAGGTTCATTTCCCAGCCCAGCAGGTGCCCGAAAAGCGAGAAAAGCCCCACGGTCACCAGTATGTCGTGGAAAAGGGCGATTGTAAAGCAGGCCCCCCAGCGGAACGGACTCGGCATCCGGCGGAACGCCCAGGTGACATAGAGCAGCATGCCCACCATGGCTATGGCCACGGCGATGGCCGCGTTGCGCGCCGTCTCGGACGCCACCATCGGGGACACCGAGTTGAACTGCGCCTCGGACAGCGCCCCGAACCGCGCCGCCAGGGCCGCCTCCAGGCTCGCCTTGGCCTCTTCGCTCAGCTCCTCCGTGCGGATGAGATAGTCCTCGGCGCCCGTCTTCTGGATAATGGCGTCCGAGTATCCCAGGCTGGCCATCTCCTGCTGGAACTCCCCGTAATCTACCGGGTTTTCGAACCTGACGGAAAGTATCGACCCGCTGCTGAATTCGATGCTCGGCTTGAGCCCGAAGGTCGCCAGCGAAACGATGGCGATGACGATGAAGACCCCGGAGATAAGAAAGAACCAGAACCTCTTACCGATGATGTCGAGCATTATTTCTTACCTCCGGTAACGGAAAATAGCCAGGGGTTGCTGGACATTGAGCTGCCGATGAACAGGCGTAACAGCGTCCTGGTCACCAATACCGCCGTGAACATGCTGACCACGGCCCCGATGAACAACGTGACCGCGAAACCGGTGACGGCCGCGTTGTGCATCGCCGAGCTCCCCAACCAGTAAAGGATGATGCAGGCGATGAACGTGGTGACGTTGCTATCCCAGATGGCCGTCCAGGCCCGGTGGAACCCGGCTTCGATGGCCGCGCCCAGCGTCCGCCCCGCCCGGAACTCCTCTTTCATCCTCTCAAAGATAAGTACGTTGGCGTCGACCGCTATGCCCATGGAGATGATAACCCCGCCAATGCCGCCGAGGCTCAGGGTAATCGGCCACAGCTTGCAGATGGCCAGCGTCAGTGTCCCGTAAAAGATGAGGGCCAGACTGGCCAGCAGGCCCGGCAGCCGGTAGTAAGCAATCATGAACAGCATCACCAGCGCCAGCCCGATGAGTCCCGCCTTCCAACTGTTGTTTACGAACTCGGCCCCGAGCGTCGCGGAGACCTTCTCCTGGTAGAGCGGCGGCTTCTTGAGCTGCACCGGCAGCGAGCCTGATTTTAACAGGTTGGCCAGCTCGGAAGCGGAGTCGGTGGTGAAGCTACCGCTAATGACCCCGGTACCCTGGAATTTTTGCGCCAGAATCTGGGGGTCGGAAATCAGGGCGTTGTCCAGAAAGATACCCAGGACATGGTCCAGGGAATATGCCGCTGCTTGTCCTCCCGGATTGTAAAGGCGGGCCGCAATCTGGTCGAAAAGCACCGTCCCCCTGGCGTTCCATTTGATATTCACCTCGGGCCGCGCTCCGGTAAGCGTGTCGCTGATGCCGGGTTGCGCGTCGGAGAGCAGGTCGCCCGTCAGCGGCGTGCCGTCGTCGCCCCGCGAGACGACCCAGGCTGGCGCCCGCGAATACTGTTGCAGCGTCACGTTGTCGACCGTGTTGCCCTCGATATCCGTGTATTTAAGTCCGCTTTCATCTTTCGTCAGGAAAACCGCGGGCCGGCTTGTCCCCTTCTCGTCCGGCTCAGTGTTGACGAACACGCGGTTCCCGGCCTCCTTCGGGTTGATGAAGTCGTTGTTGGTGCTTTCCAGGTAGCTGCTGAGATAGACCAGTTGCCCCGCCGGGCTTTTCTCTACTTCTCTGAACTCGAGGAAACCCGTCTGCTCCACGAGCTTTTTGGCGGCGTCGATGTCGGTGTAGCCGGGGAGCTGCACCAGTATGCGGTCTTCCCCGAGCTTTTGTATTATCGGCTCGATCACGCCGTAGGTATCGATACGCTTTTCGATGGTAATCAGGGCTCGGCCCACGGCGGCGGATTTATCGGCAGCCGTCGCGTTCTCGGAAAACTGCGCCTGGTACACCAGGTGCACCCCGCCCACCAGGTCCAGCCCGAGTCGAAGCCCCGTCCTCCCCAGCCTTTCGCCTTTAATGGGCAGCAGGACCCACAGTGTAAATACGAAAATTACCAGGATGATAACGAATACGAGTCCATTTCTTCGTGCCATTTTTGTCCCTTAAACACCTTCGTTTTCTGAAATATTGGCGTCGGCCAGCCGCTGTTTCGCGTAGTTGAGCGCCCCCTGCCTATCGGAAATTTCCCCGGAGGCCTGCGCTTCTTTGACCGCCTCGAGGAGCTTGCCTACCTTCGGTCCGGGGCTGATTCCGAGGGCCTTCATTATCTCGTGCCCGTCGAGCAACGGCGCGAGGTGCGGCGAAAGTACCGCCGCTTCGCGTTCCGCCAGGACGTGCCCGGTGACGGCCGTGTGCCGCTGCCACTCGGTTAAATCCAACTGCGGGCCCCTCGCGGCCAGGTGGTCGGCCAGTGACAGGAACAGCACGTCCGTGCCGACCTCGCCGGTGTCCCGGAAAAAGCGGTAGATTGCCCGCGCCGTCGGTAGTCCTTCCTGGCTCATCTGTGTCGGCCTCAGGTGGTACCTGACGAGGAGCTCTACCAGCTTGATTTCCCGGTTGGAGAATCTCATTCTCTCGAGTATTATGGAAGCGGCCGTGGCGCCTTCGGTGGGGTGTCCCAGGAAACGCACCCGTCCGTCGGCCTCCGTCGACTTTGTCTGGGGCTTGGCGATATCGTGGAAGAGCGCCGCCAGCTTGAGCAATGTCCGCCTCGTGCTGCCGCTGCTGATGGACTCGTCGAAGTGTTCGCTCAGTTTTAAGGACCACGGCACCGTGGCGAGCACCTCCTCGATGCCGTATTCCCAGGGGCCTTCCCTGAGGAGAAATTCGGTGGCCCCGACCGTTTGAATCGAATGTTCGAAGACATCCCAGGTATGTTCGACCGGCTGGGCGACTCCCCTGGCCCTGGCCATCTCCGGTATCAACGCTGTGAGCAGTCCCAGGTTGTCCAGGTATATCAGCCGGCCCCCGGCGCCGCTAATCGCCAGGATACGCAGGAGCTCCTCCCTGGTGCGCTCTCCGGCGACGCCGGTAATCAGCCCGGCGTCGCGGGTTATCAGGCTTTCGGTCGAGCTCTCGATATCAAAATCCAGTTCGGCGGCGATGCGCACGGCGCGCAGCAGGCGGGCGGCGTCGGCGCGGAACGCCCCGTCTCTCACGGCCTTGAGCTCTCTCCGGCGCAGGTCCTCGAGCCCCTGACAGGGGTCGATGAGCCCTTCCGCGGTCACCGGACCGCCCCGGTTATCCAGCGCCAGGGCCATGGCGTTGATGGTGAAATCGCGCCGCCGCAGGTCGTGCCGGATGTCTCCCTCGAGTCGCGTGAAATCTATCTGCCACTTGCTGTCCGGCGGGACGACCCTGTAGACGCCGTTTTGCTCGTCCAGCGGGATATATTTGCCGCCCAGAGCGGCGGCCATTCTCCGGGCGACCCCCGTGGCGTCGCCGGCAATCGCGATGTCGATATCCGCCGTGTCCCGTCCCAGCAGTATGTCGCGCACGAACCCGCCCACCAGGTACGCCGCCGTACCTTCTTCGGTAAGCAGGCGGCTGACTTTGCTGATGAGTCGGGAAGCGGCAGGCTTGACGACCAGTCTTACGCTTTCCATGGTTCTCACAGGCATCTGTTAAACTATACAATCAAGCGCCGAATTTATCAAGTTACAGGCTCGGATATCGTTCGGCTCAGGTAGTAGCCCACCTCGCTCATCCTGAGCCTGCCGAAGGGGAATTGCCTGTCATTCCGGCACAGGACGGAATCCGGGGAGGCCGGGTTGGTTTGCGTTCTCCGGCCAGGCCCGAAAAAGACCCGTTGTTGACTGATCACATCGTCCTCCGGTTTGATTTTTCCCTTCCCCTTGGGTTAGAATTAGTCGTTAATATTTCGCCCAGGAGGTGTGGAGTGAATACCACCGATTTTCTGAATATAGCCGCGGCCATCTGCCCCGATAAGGCCGCCATCGTCTTCGAGGACAAGCGTTATACATTCTCACAGCTCAACGAGCGTGTCAACCGCCTCGCCAACGCCCTCCTAACGCTAGGCGTGAAAAAGGGTGACCGCGTGGCGTTTTTGCAGGTCAACTGTAACCAGTGCGTCGAGACATATTTCGCTGTCGCCAAGATGGGCGGTATCTACCTGCCGCTCAACTTCCGCGCCAAGGAAAAAGAGCTCACCTATATGCTCAACACCGCGGAGGCCACGGTCCTCATCGCTGGTGAGCGCTACGTCTCCATGATCCAGGCCATCCGCCCCGAGCTGCACTCTCTCAAGCACCTTGTCTCTATCGAAAAACCCCACCCGGACATGCATTTTTATGAAGACCTGATTAAGAAGGCGTCGCCTGAAGAGGTGGTCGCGGCCATCGATGACAACGATACCACTATCCTGATGTATACCGCCGGCACCACCGGGTTCCCCAAAGGGGTGATGCTGGCCCATAACAGCTTCAGCATATACGTGCTGGAAAATGTCTCCCCACCCGACCCCGAAAACGACGAAAGGAATATCCTCACCGTGCCGCTGTACCACGTCGCCGGCATCCAGGCGATGATGGCGGCCATCTACGGCGCCCGCACACTGGTCATGGAGCGCCAGTTCGAGCCGGAGGAGTGGATGACCCTGGTCGAGCGCGAAAAGGCCAACCGCGCCATGATGGTGCCCACCATGCTCAAGCAGCTCCTCGACCACCCCAATTTCAAGAAACATAATCTCAAGAGCCTCAAGGTCATCACCTACGGCGCCGCCCCCATGCCCCTGCCCGTCATCAGAAAGGCCCTGGAAGAGTTTCCCGGAGTGAGTTTCATCAATGCCTTCGGCCAGACGGAGACGGCCTCCACCATCACCGCCCTCGGGCCGGAAGACCATGTCCTTACCGGCACGCCGGAGGAGCGGGAGAAGAAGCTCAAGCGGCTGGCCTCTATCGGCAAGCCCATGTCCGATATCCAGATGAAGGTCATCGACCAGGAGACCGGTAAGACGCTGGGGCCCAACGAGGTGGGCGAGATTCTCGCCCGCGGCCCGCGCGTCATGAGCGGCTACTGGAAGGACGAGGAAAAGACAAAGAAGACCATCGATAAGGACGGCTGGGTGCACACGGGCGATATCGGCTACGTCGACGATGACGGTTACTATTTCCTGGCCGGCCGCTCCAGCGATATCATCATCCGCGCCGGGGAAAACATCTCACCGGAGGAGCTGGAAAACGCTATCCGCGAGTTTCCCAAGGTGGAGGACGTGGCCGTCATCGGCGTGCCGGATGAGACCTGGGGCGAGGAGCCGCGCGCCGTGGTGATTCTCAAGAAGGGCATCCCGAAGTCCAAGGCCGTGGAGGACGAAATCATGGAGCACTGCCGCCAGACGCTGGCCAGCTTCAAGCGCCCGCGCACCGTTGTCTTCGTGGACGACCTCCCCCGCAACCCCATGGGCAAGCTCATCAAGCGGGAGATAAGAGAGAAGTACGGGAAGCCGTAATAAATGACATCATCCCGACGAAAGTCGGGATCCAGACCCTGTTGTCCCCCTCCCATGAAAAAGGAGGGGGATTTTGTTCCTGTTCCTTCCCAATTGGGATTATCTGCTATAATATATCTACCGGATTCGGTTTGGAGTAAAAATGGAATCAACAAAGTTCGTTTATTACCAGGAAAACGACATGCTGGTCGGCTGGCTGGAAGATTACCCTGATTACCGCACGCAAGGCGCTAGTCTGGATGAACTCAAGGAAAATTTAAACGACCTCTATCAGGACCGCAGTACAGACCCCGCGACATCGTGAAATAACCGATAGTCTCGCCAAGTATATCATCAAGATGCTCGGCAATTAAGAATCCCCATCATTTTGCCTTCCCCTATTTTTTACTTTTTATCCGTGGTTTTGATTTTCGACTTTTCGCTGTTCTCCTCATCTGCTATAATTTCCTTAACGTAGCAAAATCCCCGTTCGGTAAGTGTTTAAATGTCCGTTCTTTCCGGTAATGACATCAGGCGCTTGATTAGCGGTGTTCCTCCCCTCGTCGAGGGGTGGGTTGACCTCCCGGCGCAGGTCCAGGCCAACGGCTTCGACCTTACGCTGCGGGACATCGCCGTGATGCAGTCGGCGGGCGCGGTCACGGCGGACAACCGCCGGAGGGCAGTCTCCGAACTCTCCCCGCTGCTATTCGATACTTCCGGCGGTATCGACCTTATCCCCGGGATTTATATTATCACCTATAACGAAATCGTCCACCTGCCGAAGAATATCATGGCTTTGGGCCGCCCCCGCTCCAGCTTGCTGCGCTGCGGTGTCAACGTCGGCACGGCCGTCTGGGACGCCGGCTACGAGGGACGCTCGCAGTCCCTGCTGGTGGTCTATAACTACCGGGGATTCCGCGTGGAGAAAAACGCCCGCGTCACCCAGCTCGTCTTCTTCGAGCTGACCGGAGAGTCGGAAGGCTATAACGGCGTCTATCAGGGGGAGAATATCTAGAGACAGTTTCCCCGCGGCCTCACTATTTCTGTATTCACATCATCGTGTGTAGGAGTAAAGTACCTCGACCTTTCTTCACGACGGACCATTACCTTTTTCACATTGCGCATCCTCCGCTTCTATCTTAGAATTATGTGCAGTGACTTAACCGGGAACGTTGCCATGACGATAATAAAGAGGAGGTAAAATGAAGAAGGCTCTTTTTGTTCTGATGGCTTTGCCCGTGTTGCTGGCGGTACCGGTGACACCGGTTGCGGCTGATGAAAGCTTCTCTTATGAGCTGAACGTCGGCCGGGATGAGGTCGACGTGGGTGGTTTTACCGTTACTATATCGGGAAGCGAAGCCACCTTCGCCTTATTGATTGATGACACCGCTACTGACTGGCGGCTGGACGAGATGCACCTGTATGTAGGTGATACGCCTCCAGCGAAGAGCGCTCCGGGCAGGTTCCCGTATAAACACCAGGATTTGGGCGGTACGTTATTGGACGAATTTGTTATTGACCTGAGTGAAATTGATTTAGATGGCGATGAAATTGTTTATGTCGCTGCCCACGCCCGGTTAGTTATGCAGAGCGGCGTAGACGGGGCGGATGAGCCGGTCTACGTTTACGAGACGACCTGGGCCCAGGGCGAATATCCCATCGGCAAGGGCGCGAACTGGGCGACTTATTTTGAGCTTGAGCTTGACCAAGGCGGCGAGGGATAAAGACTTTATCCCAGACGGTTAAAAGCGAGCGGGCACGGTGATAACCGTGCCCCGTTACTTTACAGTCATTCTCGGTCCCTGGAGCTACTCCGCCCCGGCTACCTGTCCATGTGGAACTGCCCCGCCACGAAGTCCGGCACGTCCACTGTCCCCATCAGTATCGGCTGCTGGTGGCAATCACTGCCGCCGGTCATAAGCAGGCGGAATTTTTTACAGAACTCGATGTAGTGGGCCGTTACCGAAGCGTCGCTCCGCGAGTGCCAGCACTCGATACCGTCGATAAGTCCCAGCATTTTGGTTTTGATTATCTCCGTCTGCCCTTCGAGGTCGCGGGTGACGCCCACCAGCGAAGTCCCGTTAGGGTCGCTGGGGTGGGCCAGCACCAGCCGGCCGCCGGCGTTCCTCACCAGTTTCGCGGCCTCTTCCAGGGATAGCGGGTACTTGGGCACGTCACACTTGACCAGGTACCTGTCGAAGGCTTCCTGCCGGCTGGAAACGACGCCTTTTTTCATGAGGTAGTCGGCGATGTGAGGCCGACTCAGTATCCCGTCGACCCCTTCCTGCATTCTGGCGAGGTCGGTATCGGTAAGCAAGGGCCGGCCTTCCCGCTCGAACTCGGTGTTCAGGTTGGCCATTATTTGCCGCGCCCTGACTTCCCGGTGCTCTCTTATGAGTTGTAGTTTTTCCCGCAGCGTCCGGTCGGTGTAATCGTATCCGTATCCCAGGAAATCGAGGGAAACGGACTTGCCCCGGCACGGAAAGGTGACGTTGAGCTCGACCCCGCTGATATATTGGAGACCGTACTCCGTCGCCGTGTTGATGGCCTGTCCCTGGTGGTCGATGGCGTCGTGGTCGGTCACCGATATCAAACCGATGCCCCTCTGACCCGCTGCCCGGAAGACTTCATCGATGGGAAGTCCGCCGTCGGAGCCGGTGCTGGTATGGATGTGCAGGTCGATTTTCATGTGCCTTACGTTATCCGTATATAATTTTTAGTTTTACAAAAAATAACGAATAATAGTGTCATGGCGAACCCCGATAGGTCGGGGCGTGGCAATCTCAAAGATAACCCAAAACGACCAGTGAGATTGCTTCGTCGTCCCGATTTCATCGGGACTCTTCGCAATGACAGTCTACAGTTTATTGCCTTTCTCACTCGTGATATACCACTTTGCCGGCGGGTCCTGCGAGGTATCCACGACCAGGTGGACGACCTTGAGACCGGGGCTCTTTTTTTTCAGGTCGGCCAGGTCCACCGGCTCGAACTTCTTCTTGTTGTTGAGGTACGCTTCTTCGGTCAGGGCGTTGGAGACGTAGTTCTCTTTATCGCGCGCCAGTATCCGCCGGATGGAGACCTCCTGCGGGCAGTCGGTCTGGAGGATGACGAAGGTCTTGCCGTGTTTAGCGGCGATGGCCGCCGCCCGTTGGCGCAACGCCTGCGTGACGAAGGTGGCGTCCAGGATGACGCAGTTGCCGCTTTTCATGGCCTCGTCCGCCTGCTCGAACATGACGTCGTAAACCTGTGTCCGTTTCTTCATGTCGCCGGCTACCTTCGCGTCGAAAACGTCTTCGTTTTTCAGCACCTCCAGCCGGATGAGGTCGGACCGGAGGAGCTTGCAGCCCTTGATTTTAGCCACTTCCTCCGTCGTCTCCGTTTTCCAGGTGCCGGGCAGCCCGCAGGCGATGAGCAGGAACCCGGGCTTCATCTGCGACTTTATGAACTTGGCGAATGGTTCTCTCATGGATGCCTCCCCGTATTGCCTATAATATCAACTCCATCTCTATCTCGTCCCTGATGGGTATCCCGTCGTTGCCGGTCAGCGGGATTTCCGGCTTGAGGCGGCGCGATTGCCCGATGGCGTCCCGGTGCACCGCCACGAGCCGGAAACCATGCTTCTGGTAAAAGTGCAACGCCGCCGTATTATCGTTCGTCGTTATCAGCCACAGTCGCCGGCAACCCGCCGCACCAGCGGCCTTTTTCACCGCGTCAATCAGGGCCGAGCCGATGCCGGTTCTTTCCACGAGGCTGTTCATGGTCACGATCTCGCACTCATTGCTATTTACTCGGTAGGTTATCAGCCCCGCGGGTTTGTTTTTTTGTATAGCTATAAACCCCGGAAGCTCATCGGCCCGGTACACTTTACCGCGGGTGACTATTCTCGGGCCGGCCCACCACTCCTGTAAAAGACCAACTATCCAGTCTTTGTCGTCTGTATTTATTGGCCTGATTTGAAAAAATTTCATGGATTTAAAAAATCTATCCTGCCGGTTCGGCAATAATTTATCAGTTTTAAGCTTTTATCTGCGTGTTTGGCCTTTTACTATTGATATTTGCCTTATCAACTACAGATACCCGCCCCTCGGCTCCGGCAGCTTTTTATATTCCTCCCTCGCCTCGACCATGCCCCGGATAAACTCGATAAGCTCCCTTAGTCTGTCCGCCTTTTCATCCTTTTTGATGATTTTATCATCCCACAGCAGCTCTCTGGTGTGGCCGTCGTAGGTGACCTTGAAAAAATAGGTGGAGTAGGGTGTTACCTCGCTGACCGGCTCACCCGGGCCCGCGCCGACCGCGAACTTGACGGGGTAGCTGAAAAAATCGATTTCCCGCATTTTCTGGTAGATTTTATCCATCTCTTCCTGTGTTAAACTCAACTCCACGGTAATCGCCGGGTCGAGTATCATGTCCTTGGTATACATGCCCTGGAACGTGTCCAGCGTGTTCCTGGCGGTAATCCCGTATTTGAAAATCAGGTTGAAATCGGCTGGCGTTGTGGCGGGGGGCTGCGGAGTTGTGGGCTGTGTGCAACCGGATGCCCCGTTCAATGTCACTACGAAGATGAATATTATGATGATGAGCTTTTTCATTTCAGCCGGTCCTGGTACAAGATTCCGCCAGGTCGAAGTAGCTGCGGGCGTTGGCCAGGATTTTTTCTTTCTCCGCCGCGGGTATGTACGGGTCGTCGTACTGGAAACAGCCAATCTTGCCCCGCACGTAGGCCCGGTAGCTTTTATAAAAGTCGAGCAGCTTCATCAGCTCTTGGTCGCCGCTTTTTTCAATATACGCCCTGATGAACGTCCCCGAAAGGTCGCGCCGCCCGTAGTGGTCGAGGTCCATCGCCAGGAAAGCGACCTCGGCGGCCACGTCGATGTACCTCAGCCGGTCGGTGAACTCGATGCAGTCGTAGATGCAGATGCCCTTCCAAAAACAGACATGGTCGGCGTGGAGGTCGCCGTGGCAGTCCCGTATCCGGCCGTCCTTCACCCGCCGCTCGAAAACCGCCGTATTTTCCCGCAGGAACCGCTCGGTGTAACCCCGAAGGCGCCGGTACTGCGCCGCCGGGACAATTTTGCCGGCGTACTTTTCTGTCTGGCCGAAGTTTTCCTCCAGCGTCGTCTTGGTGACCATCTCGATGCTGCCGAAGGTGTTGATTTCCTCCCCGGTCTCCGCGCTCCGGTGGAACTCCACCAGCCTCTCCGCCACGCTCCGTACCATCTCGGGCGTCACCCGGTTTTGTGCCAGCAGGACGTCCATCATGGCCTCGCGGGGCAGGCGGACCATTTTCACCGCGTACTCGACTATATTGCCGTCGCCGCCGATGCTTATGCGGCCGCGGTCGTCGGTGACCGGCACTACGCCCAGGTACGCGTCGGCGCAGAGCCGCCGGTTTAACTCGACCTCTTTCCGGGAGAAATGCAGGCGTTTCTCCAGCGTGGTGTAATCGAGAAAGCCCATGTCTACCGGCTTTTTAATTTTATAAACGCGGTCGCCGGCGAAGAATACGTAGGATATCTGGGTCTGCACCATCTCCACCCGCTCCGGCGGTTCCGGATAGGCCTGCGGGTCGAGAAGGGCCTGCATTAATTCAGGAAGCTCGGGCATGAAATTATCTCCACCAATACTATTCAACTCACTATGCGGGCATTTTTATTATATAACGTAAATCTCAGGTCGGGGTTGGGTGTTATCCCCAGCCAGCCGTAGAGGTCGACCACCACCTGTGGATAGTACTCCCGGGTCAGATTAATCACTTTCACGTTGGGATGCAGCTTGATGGCGTCGGCGTCGGGGTGCGGGTCGGATGTTATCGTTCCGAGGACCTTTTTACCGCCGTCGACTATTCGTTTGACGGCTTCCCGGAAAGCCGCGGACAGGAGCTCCATTTTGCCTATTTCGTCGACGATGGTGAGCCCGTCCCGGGCAGGGGTGAGGAGGGCGGGGACGCCGACCTCTTCCAGGGCGGCCACGTCCACACCGTATTTGCCGACGTGGTATCTCTTGTTGAAATTGACGTGTGCCAGGACAGTCTCCAGCCCGTCTAGGGTGACCAGCCGGAACCCCACCCTGGTTCCCCGCTCCCTTATTTCTTCGGTGAAGAACCCGTCTGCCTTGATGCGGGGATCGGCTGCCACCTGCTTGATGATGCTGGTCTTGCCGGTCCCGGGCCTGCCGGTCAGGAGATAAACTGGCTTCATGCCTGCCGCCAACTATCGGTCGTGACGCCGGTCGCGCCCGGTCCGTACCCGTTGCCGGGTTGCCGGGCTTTATCTAACTGTTTTAGCCAGGGCTTTTCGCTGCTCTTTGACCTTTTTGCCCCGTTTCAGGTGCTTGTGCCAGGCGTTTCGTTTGGATTTGTTCATCGTTAATACTATAGCTCAAATCAGGATTTACCGCCAGTCCCGATTAAAGGACCTATTTAAAGGAAGGATTAGGCAGTTTTAGATTTATATCCGGCGGTCAGGGTAATTCTGTCATATAGCAGCCAGGGGTCATCCGGGTTTTTATGAATATATTGCTTCAGTTTTTTAACGCCGCGTTCGAAGGCTTCCTGCGGTATCATGGTCAGGGTGGAAACACCTTTTAACAAGACTGCTTCCAGGCGCGCCGCTCCGGTAGTGTAGGTCTGCTGAGCTATCTCTTCTGATATGATGTGAGAGAACCCGGCTTCACTCAGCCAACTCTCCACTCTTTTGGCGGAAGCGGGTCTGGCGACATTGATAGCGAGCGTTTCCGGAAAGAACGTATGCACAACATCATCTTGAATCTGTTCGATTTCCGCATGCCGGATGAGAATTACTCCCCGGTCGTTAAGAACGCGCCGGCATCCGAGGAGGGCTCTGGCCGGGTCTTCGCAATGTTGCAGGAGGAAAGACATAAAGACCAGGTCAAAAGACTTATCGGGATAGGACAAGCTCTGGGCGTCCTCAATGTCCCATTTCACCAGCCTATTGGCATCTTTTTCTCTGGCTTTGGCGAGCATTTCTTTTGACGAATCCGCCCCAGTGACGCTGTAATTCAGTTTTGTTGCTAGCGGGATGGCAAATCTTCCCGTGCCGCAACCGAGGTCGAGCAGCCGGGCCCCTTCTCTGGCGCCGGATAACCGTGAAATTATCTTAAGCCACAGGTCGATGTTTTCTTCCGATAGAGAACGACCTTTATCATAGAGTGGCGCGATTTTACTGTAGTCAGCTTTTTTCACTACTTCTCCTTCACCCACACCGCGAAGCGCTGGAACGACCGGTCGTACGTGCGTTCCACCTCCGGCAGGAAGGCGCACACAGGTAGCCCGTGGTTTTCCAGGGGGTAGGCGGTACACTCGCAGCATTGCCCCCGCGCGGGCAGGGCTCACAGGTTCAGATGCAGCGGGCTTTTTTTGTGGTGATGCTACAGTCCATATTTTCGCCTCATCTCCCCGGAAAGACCGGTCAGCAATTCCAGGACCTTTTCAGCGCCGTCTTCGGTAAGGCCGTCCAGGCCGCAGCGCGGCGTGATGAGACTCTGCGCCGCCAGATCCCGGAAGCGGACGCCGTGGCGGGTAAAGGGGGCCATGGCCTCTTCGAGGCGGTCTTTCAGGCTGGCTACCATCTCCCGGCCGATGGACTCCGCGTCGTTGGGCACGATGCCCCAGGCGATACAGCCGCCGCGGGCCAGGAACCGCTTGATTTCTTCGGGATAGAGGCTGACCGACTCCGCGTAGCTGTAAGCGTCGAAGTTGAGGATGTCCAGGTTCGTCTTGAGCAGCACCGACCAGTCGGTGTTGCCGCAGCAGTGCGTTCCCTTCAGTCCCCGGATGCCCTCGAAGACCTCGTTGATCATTCCGGCGATTTTCTCAGGATTGGAGAACGGGCCGGTGGCGACAATCGACCCGTAGGAGGCCATTATCGGCTCGTCGACGAAGATGATGGTATTCTTCGAGACGCGGGCAAGCTCCCTTTCCATCCAGGCGGCCTTGAGCTTGAGGAATTTAGGCACGGCGTCCCCGAGGATTTCGTGGTAGAGGATGGCGCGCCTGTTTTCGTCGGTGACGGTCAGCCCCCAGGAGAGCGGCCCGATGACCTGGCCCTTGACGGCGCGCGGCGTGAGGTCCGTCTTCCCCAGGAACTCGTACAGCCCGGCGGCGTGGTCCCGGCCGATGGGGAAACGCCCGATGTCGTTCTCCAGATATGCCGCATAAAGCTCCTCCAGCGGCTTCTGAAAATCTGCGGCCGTGTTGACATAAACGCGGTCGACTTCAACGACCAGGCCGGGGAAGCCCTCGCTGGCCTGGACGTACAGGTTTTCCAGGAAGGACCGGCGTGGCAGCTGGGGCCAGACGGGGATGTCTTTCAGGTGCCGGGCGACCACCGAGCACGCCTTGACGGGGTCGGTGTAGGGCAGGCTGCCGATGTTGGTCGGCAGGCAGTTGAACTCTATAATGGACATAGCGTTATGCCTTCTTCAAATATTTTCCGATGAGCAGGTCGAGCTTTTTCTTCTGCGCGGCGGGCGCCAGGGAAAGGTCGGTGACGATGGCCGGTCCTAAAGCGGTGGCGCAGGCGCAATCTCGCTTTTCCGGTATCTTCCCCGCCGCCAGCCGTATGGTCTTCCTGGCGTGGTCGATGTTGTTGCGCATGGTTGTCAGGATTGCCTCGACGGTGACCGTCTCCCTGGTCTCGTGCCAGGAGTCGTAGTCGGTGATGCAGCCGATAGACGCGTAGCAGATTTCCGCCTCGCGGGCGAGCTTGGCTTCCGGCAGGACCGTCATGCCGATGACATCGGCGCCCCAGGAGCGGTACAGCCTCGACTCGGCGCGGGTGGAGAAGGCTGGCCCTTCCATGACAACGAAGGTGCCGCCCCGGTGAACGGTGGCCCCGGCCGCCACGGCGGACTCGTAGACGATGCGGCTCAGCACCGGGCAGAAGGGGTCGGCGAACTGGATGTGGGCGACGATTCCCTCGCTGAAGAAGGTGCTGGCGCGCTGCCGGGTGCGGTCGATGACCTGGTCCGGCACGAGCAGGTGCCCGGGTTTAAGCTCCTCCTTGAAGCTGCCGCACGAGTTTGACGAGATGATGAACTCCACGCCGAGCGCTTTAAGGGCGTAGATATTGGCGCGGGAGGGGACCCCGGTAGGGGAGATACGGTGGCCTTTGCCGTGCCGGGGCAGAAAGGCGATGCCCACCTCGCCCAGCCGCCCCACCACGATTATGTCGGAAGGCCTGCCGAACGGCGTCTCCGGCCTGACCTCGGTAACGTCCGTCAGCCCCTCGATATCGTATAGCCCCGTCCCGCCGATGACGGCAAGCCTGGCTTCAGGTATGGGCATGGAGGGCCTCCTGTTTTTTTAAAATTACCTTAAGTTCGCCCTTTTGTGGTTCTCCCCAATCACCGTAAATTTCATATTTTAATGTGAAACCGGTATTGAATAATTCGATACATTTTTTATAATCTAACACCGATTCAAGTGAGAACACAGGATCAGAATAGGGTTTCTTAACAAACAATGTGTATCTTCCATCGTTTGTATAGGTAAAAACATAATTATCGGTATCAAAATCATCAAGCGAAACGTAACGGGCATCGGCTAAATAATCTCTTGCTCTATAATTCCCAATATTTTTTGGTATTGTCACGACTATTTGAAAGAATCTTGCTACGGCAGTTCCTTCGTTTATCATGAAAGGATGTGGCAAGGCACCCCTATTTTCGTCAGTATACTCTACAATTGCTTGTTGTTCGCCCTTTTCATTAAAAACCACTTTTATCCTAGGTTTAGCTAACGATTTACGGAATTGAATCGTTGTGAAATAGAAACCAAATATGACTATCGGAATTGTTACCGCACTAAGCGTTGTTCTAGCTCGCGCCCAATTTATTGATTCATCTGAACTTGGATATAAAAAAAATGGTGTTACCACTACTGCAACAGCAAATATTCCACCGATAACGAGAATACAAAGCGATATTATTAGATGTTTTTTATCCATTATTCTACCTCACCCCCTTAATCCCCTTCTCCTTCAAAGGAGAGGGGGAAGGATAGAGAAGAGGGGCGTCGCCCCTCTTAGACGCCCCGATAAAATCCCTCTTAATCTCCCTTTACTAAAGGGAGAAACTAACATGCCCCTTTGGAAAAGGGGGAAAAAGGGGGATTTTGTCTATTCCCAACGTATCTAAAGTATAGGATAGCTCCGAGACTGGTGCAACCCCTCTCATAAAAATTCCCCCTCCTTTCGTAAAGGAGAGGGACAAAGGGGGTGGATTTTGACCTTTCTACCGGCGCCGGAATCTGTTCGGTTTGAGCTTTAGCCCGGCGTTGCGCCTGGCCTCGGAGGTCGGCTGGCCGGTGACCGGGTGCACGAAGTGGAAGGGGTAGATATAGCCGGAGGGGTACTCCGTATCGTACTCCGCCCAGACGTCCGGGCTGAGCGTGGGTCGCTCTCGTCCCTCTCCGGTCTCCGGCGGTCCTTGTGGCGTCCTCCCGGACGTATACGCGTAGTGCATCAGTAGCCGGAAAATCAGTATCTTCCAGACTCCATCCTCCTTGATGTAGTCCATCTCGTAGATGACCGCCATGTAAGCGTGGTCGAGGGGGACGGTATAGCGGGAGAGGACGTTGCCGTAGCCGTACCACCTCCCTCTGGCCCGGGCGCCGTCCGGCGCAACGGTAATCACCGGCGATACCTGCAGCACCATGTGGAGGAACTCCGGCGGCACTACTCTCCCCGGCTTGAAGTACCGGCGGATGCCCTCCGGCCCGGTATAAGTCCCCTCGACGAAGGTGGCGGAGACCTCCGGGCGGTTCGAAAAGCAGTCGATGATTTCCTCGGCCATCCAGTGCTCCAGGTAGTAACCGTAAGCGCACTGCAGCCGCTTGATGTCTTCGATGTCCTGGAGTGTCTGCAGCTGGCGGTCCCTGTCTTCGACCTGTTTCCTGAGCGACTTCACATCGCCTTCGAGGGTCTTGAGGCGGGACTCCAGCGACCGGTCGTTCATCGTGCGTCTCCTTCAAGCTGTTTTTTAATTCCCTCGCGGAATGGCTTGCCGATGATGCCTTTCTCGGTGATGATGGCGGTGATGTACCGGTGCGGGGTAACGTCGAAGGCGGGATTGGCGGCTTCGACCCCTTCGGGGGCGATAGGCACGCCCTGGATGCAGGTCACCTCCCGGGGGTTGCGCTCCTCGATAGGGATGGCGTCGCCCGTCTTTACCGAACCGTCGATGGTGGAAGTAGGGGCGGCGATGTAGAAAAGTATCCTGTTTTCCCGCGCCAGCACCGCCAGTGTATACGTCCCGATTTTGTTGGCCGTATCCCCGTTGGCGGCGATGCGGTCGGCCCCGGTGATGACGGCGTTTACTTCCCTCTTTCGCATGAAATAACCGGCCATGGAGTCGGTAATCAGCGTTACCGGAATACTGGCCTGGCGGCACTCCCAGGTGGTGAGCCGCGCCCCCTGCAAAAGCGGGCGGGTCTCCGTGGCCAGGACTTTGACCAGTTTGCCCTGATCGCGTGCGGCGATAATGACGCCGAGGGCGGTACCAAAACCAGAAGTCGCCAGAGGCCCGGTATTGCAGTGGGTCAGCACCGTCCATCCGTCCCCGATTAGTCCCGCGCCGAACAGGCTCAGGTGGTGCGTGGCGTCGGCTTCTTCTTCGTGTATCCTGACAGCCTCGTCGACCAGGGCTTGCTTGATATCAGCGGGGCTGTGCCCGGGCATGGCGGCCTTTTTCATACGTTCCAGGGCGAAGAAGAGGTTACGGGCCGTAGGACGCGTAGCGGCTATGGCATCGATAATATCCTGTAGCTCCCTGCGGAATCTTCCCGGCTCCGCTGTTTTGATTCTCCGGGCGCCCAGGGCGACGGCATACGCCCCGGCGATGCCGATGGCCGGTGCCCCGCGGATTTTGAGTTCCTGGATGGCAGCGGCCACTTCCCGGTAATCATCGAGCTTAAGGTATACCTCCTCGCCGGGCAGCCTCGTCTGGTCGATGATAACGACGTGGTCGCCGTGCCAGGCGACTGGCTGGCAGCCTTTTCTCACGTGTCTAACCCCTTATATTTTACTCCCCCTTTTTCCTTGTCGAGTTCGATTTCATCGCGATTGATACTTAAAATGTGTTCCCGCCTGCTCTCTTTTTCATACCAGACAGTCTTTAAATATTTAAACCCCGCCTTATTGTAAGCTCTGATAGCGATTTCATTTTCCACGTATGGATCGACGATACAACAATCTACAGCGTACTTTTTAAAAATAACTTCTTTTAGAAACTCCCTAATAATGCTGCTGCCCAGGCCGCGGTGAACGTAGTCTTCCTCGCCGATAACAATATCGATGGCAGCGCAGCTCTGGTCGAGGTTAAAATTTGCTTTTTCGGCGGGGAAGTCATCCATTTTACAGGACTGTACCATGCCGATGGGCATGCCATCGTACGCTATCAGGAAACAATCGACGGGGTCATTGCCTTTGATGCGTGGTAAGTATTTTTCTCTCACTGTTTCGAGAGAAGGCAGTTTCTTGCCGGAGACTTCCCACCATTCACTCACATGTGGCGTGTTCAACCACCGGTGCATTAGAGGCAGGTCAGTTTCTTTAAGTCGCTTAAAAGCAATCTTGCCGGCTTTCATGATGATTTTTCGCTGTTATGTATCTTTTCCCACTGCCCGCGTTTCATTTCCATGAGCACGAAGGTATAACTGTTTCGTTTCAAGTTTCCAAAGGGAACGAACCCGCATTTCTGGAAACACCTCTGCGCCCGCAGGTTCCAGTCCAGCGTTTTGAGATAGAGACGTTGCAGTCCGGTGGTACTGAAAAGGTGGTCAACCATCGTGTTTACGGTATCGGCGCCGTAGCCCTTATCCCAGAATTCCCGTTCGCCTATCATGATACCCAGTTGGGCCTCGCCTTTCGTCTCATCGACATCGTAGCAACTACAGTTGCCGATATGGATGCCGTCGACCGTTTCCACGGCCAGTGGGTAACGGTCATGCCGGGGACCGTGCAGCTCCGTGGCATAGTCGAGCAGGAACAAGGCGAAAGAAATAATGAGCACCGGGGCCGCATCGAGCCTGGCCAGTTCGGGGTCGGATTGCCATTTGAAGTCGTTGCGGACGTCGGACAGCTTCTTATCGCGGAGCTTGACCTTTTCCCCGCTGATTGCTTCGCCCCGGGGCGGTTTAAAGTGGAACTTGTTTTGTTTTTTCTGAGATTTCACGGCGCGGCAGCACCGCCTTCAGTTGTTCCCCTCATCCTCTTCTCCCTCTTCTTCCTCGTACTGTTCACTGCTCTCCCATATAGGTTCGGTAAAGTTATCGATGTATTCCTCCATGGCCTGGGCGGCCACCTGCTTTATCCTTTCGGCAGCCTCCACGGCCATCCTCGCCATCTCTGCCAGGTCGATTTTCATCTCCAGCATGGCGGCCAGGACTTTCAGGACGGCCAGGGCCGCCATAGGATTAGGCATGCGGCTGGCGTACATGGGTACTTCGCCCAGCAGGCAAACGCCATCGATATCTCTTTCTTTAGCCACGCCCAGCAGCAGGCCATTAAGTCCCGCAATCTGGAGACTGCTGGCGTGTTCCAGGTTATATTTTTTAAGATCGGGAGTGACCAGGTGGCCGGTGGCTACTCCCCAGACCTTGGGCGGCTCGGTGTGATGGATACGGGTCATGGCCGCGGCGCAGGTGTAAATACGCTCCACCCCGAACCTGTTGCCGACATCCAGGACGCAGTTGGCCAGCTCGTAGGCCTTGGCGGTAGGCTGGTCTTCCCCGATAAAGAGAATGAGGTCTTTGCCGGCATCGTTTTTCCAGTAGTAAAACTGGCTCACAGGGAAGCTGGGCGCTTCGACCAGGTTGTCCCTGACGAGCACGCCGATGGGGTCGAAGAAATACGAAGGCTCCAGGTATCCCAGGTCTTTGAAGGGAAGCTTGGCCCTGAGATAGGTGGCGATAATCATGGCGACGTTGCCGATGCCGGGCCAGGCAGCCAGCAGGTTCGGGGAGCGGAGCTTGGGGCGGGCGGTTATTTTAACTAAATCACTCATTTCAATTACCTCTTACCACCTCTCCCTTGAGGGGAGAGGCAAGGGTGAGGGTGATGATTCCGTTTGAGCACTTCTCTAATGTTTTCTGAGACGCCATCAAGATTTTCCAAAACATCATTGTTCCAGAATCGCAGAACTGTTACGTACCTTATTCCAGAATATTTTCTCAGCTTCAGTTTGTCTTCGCCGGAGTTCTTTTACTAAATTCAGATGACGGGTATTTTCCATTTTATTTTTCCCCTCACCTTAATCCTCTCCCTCAATGGGGAGAGGAGAACTGTTTTTCTATCCCTTGCTGGAAACCACCAGTCTCCGGCAGTAAATGGGCGGGGTCTGGAGCATACCGCCCACCCACTTGGACTCGCTACCGACGGCGGCAATGTCTTTGAGTATTTGATAGACGTTCCCGGAGACCATCGTGTCCTTCACCCGGCCGACTATTTTGCCGTTTTCGACTTTATAGCCGAGCAGGACGTTGCCGGAGAAATCGCCGCCGAGGATATTGCCCTGCTCCGCACCCATGAGCTGCTCGATGACCAGGCCTTCTTTCATGTCCTGCACCATGTCGTCGAAGGTGACCGCTCCCGGAGCCACGACGAAGGCGCTGGGGCCGGGGGCGGGCAGGCTGCCCCTGCCCCGGCTACCGTTGCCGGTGCTCTTTTTCCCGGCCAGACCGGCCGTCTGGAGATCGTAGAAAAAACCGGCGACGACGCCGTTTTCCACGAGAGCGGTGCGCCGGCTGGGCACGCCCTCGTCATCGCAGGGGCGGCTCCCCGGCCGGTAGGGGATGGTGGGGTCGTCGTGCAGGCTGAACCTGCTATCGAAGACGACCTTGCCGAGCTTATCGCCGACAGGTGAGGCGCCTTCCAGCACGGTCTTGCCGTTGAAGGCGGACATCAGCGGCGCCAGGAGGGCGGTGACGCCATCCGGCGTGAAGACGACAGGTAACTGGCGCGTCGGCGCCGTCGCCCGCTCTTTGGCGCGTTCAAGCTGCCGCAGGACAACATCCGTCAGCTTTTTCGCGTCCGTCACAGGATGGCAGGAGCTTTCACTCTCGCCGACGAAAAGCATGTCCGTTCCCTGGATGAGCGTGCCGCCGATATCCAGGCCGAAGAAAGTCTTGCGGTATTCGGCCTGTCCTCCGCGGGAGTTAATCAGCCGGACGCTGACAGTCCCCCGGCTCGCGCCGGCGTCACACAGGATACCCGGGGTGTGGCGGGTAACCACTGATATCATCTCTTCTCCGAGACGTACCATATCTTTAATGGCGACCGATGCGACGGCGGCGTCGACAATATCCACGGTGGGGAACTCACTCATCTCCGGCAGATGGAACCGGGCGGTTGTTCCGAACGCGGCGGTCTCCACGGCGCCGGCGACCAGGTCCCTGGCGCCGCCGGTGCCGGTGGCCGTGGCATAGCCAAGCCGGCCGTTCTTGATGATACGCAGGGCGACACTCGTCTGCTGGTTGGTCTGGAGCTGTTTCAGTTTATTGGCTTCAAAGCGGACCTGGGTCTCCTCCGACGAGACCTCGAAGACCTCGGCTTCCTCGGCGGCCCTGGTGGCCAGCGCCAGGATTCTTTCCATTACTTACCTCCGACCAGGCAGTGCCGGATACGGATGTGGGGACTGCCGTTGGAAACGGGGAGGGGCATCTGGCCCCCTTTGCCGCAACCGCCGCCCTGGTTCATGTCCAGGTCATTGCCGACGGCGTCGATGTTTTTCAGCGTGGTGAATACGTTGCCGGTGAGGACGACCGGCCGGACGGCCTCGGCGATTTTACCGTGGCGAATCATGTAAGCCTCGCCGGCGGAAAAGGTGAACATCTCCATGCTGGTCACGCCGCCGTACCAGTTCTTGACATAAAGTCCTTCTTTAATATCGGCGATAATGTCATCGAAGGAGAGTTTGCCGGGCTCAATGTAGGTATTGGTCATGCGCACGATGGGCGGAAAGTGATAGCTGATGGCCCGGGCGTTGCCGGTGGTGTTTTCGCTCATCTTAGCGGCGGTCTCCCGCGAGTGCAGCCGGCCGACGAGTTTCCCTTCCCGTATCAGGTAGGTCTTCACGGCGCGCACGCCCTCGTCATCGTACTTGTAGCTGCCGCGTAGTCCCGGCTCCGCCGCAGAGTCGACGATGTTGAGGTGCCCGGCGCCGAACTGTTTGCCCAGCACCATAATCTCCCGCATGCGGTCGTTTTCGTAGACGAAGTCGGACTCGGAAAGGTGGCCGAAGGCCTCGTGGACGAAAACACCGGCCAGGACGGGGTCGAGCACCACCGTGTATTCGCCGCCTTTGACCTGCGGGGCGGAGAGCAGCTCCACGGCATGCCGGGCCATCCCGGTTACCTGCTTGTCCAGGTCCCGAATGGCCTCGAAGTTCCCCCGGCTCCCCAGGCTCAGTCCCACCTGTTGCACCTCGCTGTCCTTAGCGGCGATAGCCGTCAGCCGCAGGGCGACATCAGCCCGTTCCTGGGTAATCCGGCTGCCTTCCGAGCTCAGGAAAATCACCTTCTTGCGACTGTCCGAGTAACCGATATTGGCAGTCCTTATCCCGGGGACGCTCCAGATGATATCATTGTACTCCTCCAACAGGCGTTTCTTTTCCGCCAGGGGAATGGTTACGGGATTTTTCGTGACCCCGCTGGGGACATTATCAACCACCGGTTCTACGGCGGCGAGGGCGCTTTTGCCGGTGCCGGCGGACCTCGCCTGCCCGGCGGCCAGGACCAGCCGACCGTAGAGTCGGTTGAAGCTGTTGAAGCTGGTAAATCCCCACCCCCCTTTTGCCAGGGCACGGGCGCAGCCGCCGGTAGCGCTGGACCGGCCAATGGACTCCAGGTTCCTGCCCCGGTAGGTGATGTGGCTCGTCTGGCTCTCCTCGAGGCGGACCTCAAGGTAATCGGCGCGGGGCTTTTTCAGTTTCCCCTCCAGGCTGGCGGCGATAGTGGCGATGTCCGGCATAGACGCTCCCTCGCTGAAACACGGTGAACGCTTGTACAAATTTTAGTGTAGAGGACAGGCGGCTTGTTGTCAATTTACCTTGACATATATGAGCCTGATAACCTAAACTATGATAAGAAATTTCCGTGCCAGTGGTTACCCCCGTTGTTCTCCGCAATGATAACGTGTGCGCTATCCGGACAATCCATGCCCGCAGAGAGGAGATAAGACCGTGACTTACCGGACCATTCTATACGAAAAAGCCGACGGCATCGCTAAAGTCACCCTCAATCGCCCGGACAAACTGAACGCCCTCAACAGCACCGTCTATAACGAGCTTTACGACGCCTTCACCTCCATCGAAAACGACCCGGAGGTCCGCGTGGTAGTCATCACGGGCGCCGGCGAGAGGGCCTTCGCCGCCGGCTCCGACGTCGCCGAGATGGAGAAAATGGGCCCCATCGAGGCCCAGCAGTTCATGGCTACCATCCGCAAGACTTCGGACTATCTTTACTCCCTCACCAGACCCACCATCGCCGCCATTCACGGCTATGCCCTCGGCGGCGGCTGCGAGCTTTCCATGTGCTGCGACCTGCGGATATGCTCGGAAAAAGCCCGGTTCGGCCAGCCGGAGATTACGCTGGGGCTGATACCCGGCGCCAGCGGCACGCAGCGGCTGCCCCGGCTCATCGGCGCCGCCAAGGCCAAGGAGATGATTTTCCTCGGAGATATGATAGACGCCGCTACGGCCCTGAACCTGGGACTGGTCAACAAGGTGGTCCCCGTCGAAAAACTGATGGATGAGGCCATGGCCTGGGCGAAAAAGCTGGCCGGCTGGTCCGGCCCGGTGCTCGCCATGGCCAAGCTGGCTATCAACACCGGCCTCGATACGGATATCGCCTCCGGGATAAGCGTGGAAACCCGCTGCAACGCCCTCTGCTTCGCTACCGAGGACCAGAAAGAGGGCATGAATGCCTTCCTCAACAAGAGAAAAGCGGAATTTAAAAACAAGTAACTCTAACACGTCATTCCCGCGCCGGCGGGAATCCAGTCCTCCAGCCCCACCTGGATTCCGTATCAAGTACGGAATGGCAATACGGTAATTATTTTGAAGGAGGTTGTTATAAAGTGGCGATAAAGAACGTATTTGTCATCGGGGCGGGGACGATGGGCAACGGCATCGCCCAGGTCAGCGCCCAGGCGGGCTATAACGTAACCATGTCCGATGTTAAGGACGAGTTTATCCAGAAGGGCATGGCGGCCATCGAAAAAAGCCTCGACCGCGGCGTGAAAAAGGGCACGATGCAGGAAAGCGAGAAAAAGGCCATCATCGCCCACGTCAAGACCACGTTGAACATGAAAGACGCGGCCGCCGCCGACCTGGTTATCGAGGCGGCGCCGGAGGTGCTGGACCTGAAGATAAGCATCTTCAAACAGCTCGACGAGATATGCCAGCCGGGGGCTATCATGGCCACCAATACTTCCTCGCTGCCCATCGGGGCTATCGCCGCTTCGACGAAACGTCCGGAGAAAGTCATCGGCATCCACTTCATGAATCCGGTGCCGGTGATGAAGGGCGTCGAGGTGATACCGGGCCGGCGAACCGCCGCCGATGTCCTCGAAGCTTCCAAGGAATACGTGAAAAAGATTGGCAAGGAGCCGTGCGAGGCCCGAGATTACGCCGGCTTTATCGTGTCGAGGCTGGTGGATGCCCTGATGAACGAGGCCTTCTACTGCGTCATGGACGGGAACAAGCCGGAGGAGGTCGACAAGGCCGTCAAGCTCTGCCTGAACCACCCGATGGGCCCGCTGGAGCTCTGCGACCTGGCCGGGGCCGATATCGTCATGCACGGGCTGGAGACAATGTACGAGGAGTTCGGGGAACGCCTGATGCCCGCCCCGCTACTCAGGAACATGGTGCGCTCCGGCGACCTGGGACGTAAGACAGGACGCGGCTTTTACGATTATACGCAGAAATAGACTCAAGAGGTCGCTTAGCCATAATTATCAATTTAAATCTTTCGCTCACCCTGGTTCCACTGAGTCACCACGAAGTGAGCTTGTCGAAGGGCACATCCAATAAGCGCTATGGGTCGACAGGCGTTCGACCGAGCTCAAGCCGAGGTCTCACCATGAGCGATAATAAATGTCCCGATTTTAAGTTAAGTCTTGAAAAGGAAAGGAAAAAGATATGGCAAACGCTAATGATGTCGTGATTATAAGCGCGGCCAGGACGCCGTTCGGGAGGTTCGGCGGCTCCCTGCGGGATATCGACTACTACGAGCTGGGTGCCATCCCGATGCGGGAGGTCGTCAAGAGGGCGAAAGTGCCCGCCAGTACCGTCCAGGAAGTTTTCTGGGGCGTCGGCGATACCTCGGCCTGCCGCGACCCGTATACGCCGGTCGCCGCCCGGCAATCACTTATCCGGGCCGGCCTGCCCCACGAGACGGTGTCGATGTCTTTCGACATGGCCTGCGTGTCCGCCATGCACGCCGTCAAGCTGGCGGCCATGGCGATGAAAGCCGGGGAAATAGAGGTCGCCATCGCCGGCGGCGCCACGTCCTTCGGGCAATCGCCGATGGTCGTCCGCGGGCTCCGTTTTAACGGCTTCCGCATGGGCGACGTCAAGATGGAGGACCCGCTCTACGCCCTCGGCTACAAGGACTTCAATCCCGTGTCTGTGGACAGCGACAACGTCGCCCACGAATACGGGTTCACCCGGAAAGACCTGGATGAGGTCGCGTTCAAGAGCCACCAGAACTACGGCAAGGCCTGGAACGCCGGGAAATTCAAGGAAGAGATAATGCCACTCCCGATTCCCCAGCCCAAGGGCGAGGCCAGGGCACTGGAAATCGATGAGCAGTACCGCCCCGATACCACGATGGAGAGGCTGACCGCCCTGAAAACCGTTTACAATACACGCATGATAACCGCCGGCAATGCCCCGGGCCTTAACGATGGCGCCACGGCCATCCTGCTCATGACGCGGCGGAAGGCTAAAGAGCTGGGGCTCGACATCCTCGGCGTTATCGTGGCATCAGTATCGCTGGCCATCAACGCCAGCCGCATGCCTGAAGGTCCCGGGTTTGCCATGCTCAAGGCGCTGGAGAAGGCTAACCTGACCTTCGACGACATGGCCGCGATGGAAATCAACGAGGCCTTTGCCTGCGTGCCCTGCGTCTCCATGAAGGTGGCCGCCCGCGGCGATGACAAGCTGTTCCGGTCCCTCACCGAGAGGATGAACCCGAACGGCAGCGCCATCGCCATCGGCCACCCCAACACCGCCAGCGGCGCCAGGATAGTGATGAACCTGATGTACGAGTTGCGGCGGCGGGGGGGAGGCTACGCCATGGGCTCGCTGTGCGGCGGCCTGGCCCAGGCCGATGCCTGCATTATCAAGGCGGAGTAAAGCAATTGTTTTTGTTGTCATTGCGAGCGCCAGCGAAGCAATCCGTTAAACCGTAGACGAAAAGGCGGATTGCTTCGTCGCTACGCTCCTCGCAATGACATCTAAAAATATAAAAAGGAGCATTACATGGACATTTCGAAGTACCGGGTTGACGGCAAGGTAGCCCTGGTCATCGGCGGGGCGGGGGACATCGGCAAGGCCATCGCCCAGTCCCTTTCCGGGGCCGGCGCTGATGTCGTTATCAGCAGCCGCAAGCAGGAGAACCTGGACAAGGCCGCCGCGGAAATCAAGGGAGTAACCGGCGGGAAGGTCGTGGGGATGGCTTCGCATGTCGCCAAGCTGGACAACTCCAAGGCGCTGGTCGACAGCATCATGAAAGAGTTCAAGCGCATCGACATCGTCGTCAACAGCTCCGGCTCCAGTTTCATGGTACCCCTCACTGACGTCGAGGAGTGGCAGTGGGACAACGTCATGAACGTCAACCTCAAGGGGCCGTTCTTCCTGTGCAAGCTCATCGCCCCCATCATGAAAGAGCAGGGAGGAGGCAGCATCATCAACATCACCTCTTACATGGGCATCAGGGTAGAAGAGACCCTCGGCGTCTATTGCATCAGCAAAGCGGCCGTCATCCACATGACCCGGGTCATGGCCAAGGAATGGGGGAAATGGAATATCCGGGTCAACGCCATCGCCCCGGCGTG
>MGNQ01000051.1:47727-64905 GCA_001796865.1 Chloroflexi bacterium RBG_16_56_11 | reverse complement strand
AGCGCAGCGACGAAGCAATCCACTCCTTTATTACGGATTGCCTTGCCTCCTGATTCGCGGGGGTAAAGAGGCTCATCGGGATGGACTCGCAATGACTGGTAGTAGGTAAAATTAAATAGAGGAGGCACAGATATGGCATTACCATTAAAAGGCAAAGTAGCCATGGTCACCGGCGCCCGGCAGGGCCTGGGCAAGTCGATATCCCTGGGCATGGCCGAGGCCGGGGCGGACCTGGTTATCTGCGACCGCGTCACGGACGACGGCAAGCTGGCGGAGACGGCCCAAGAGATAGAGGCCCTAGGCCGGAAGACGCTCTCTCTCGGCGGCGACATCACCGTCGAGGAAGACGTGAATAATATCGTCAATAAATCTCTGGAGAAATTCGGCAAAATCGACGTGCTGGTGAATAACGCCGGCGTCACCGCCCAGGATTCGTTCCTCAACTTGCCCTACCGGAGGTGGCGGCTGATATTATCCGTCAACCTGGACGGGGTCTTCCTCTGCTCCAAGGTCGTCCTGCCGCATATGATTGAGAAGAAAAGCGGTATGATAATCAACGTCTCGTCGATTCTCGCCAAGGAAATCCGCATGAACATCGCTTACGGCGTGACCAAGGCCGGCGTGGAGAGGTTCACCCTGGGACTGGCCCGGGAGATGCGGCGGGAGGCCGGCATCGGCATCACGTGCGTCCGCCCGTACTTCGTCAAGACAGAGGTAGTCATGGGCTTCATGGACGGGCGGGACACCAGCGACTTCGAGGAGCCGATTATCTGGCAGAGATACCCGGCTATGCTGGCCGGTTCCAAACCCGAGGATGTGACCGGAAAGATATGGGACAAGGCCGCGCTGGAGGAGAAGTTCGGCAAGATAGGGTAGTCACGGGTAAATATCCGGCAACAATCTGAAGCTATTCGAAAACGTCATTCCCGACCCGATCGGGAATCCAGAAAATTGATTTTCAGCGTGAACACTGGATTCCCGCTCCCGTATCAAGTACGGGACAAGCTTCGCGGGAATGACGTAATTTTTCTTGTTTTTACTTCATTTTCGGACAGTTTCTTTAACCGGGCGCCCATTAGCCAGAGTCTTTTTCCTCTAAATAAGTCTCCCTGGCCAGGGCCTTACCGCTCTCCGTAAGAAACACCGTCTCGATAATGCCGGCCAGCTTCTTTTTATCTTTAATATCATACTCATCAGCCAGATTCACCAGCCAGTCGGCATCGTAGAGGATTTTAAAGTTGGCGGAGTTGATTTTCCCGGGGCTGTGGTGGTGGGCGATAATCTCGCAGATTTCATCCACCTGGGCTTTTTCAAAGCCCAGCCGGTTGAGGATTCCCCGGGCAATCGGCGGGCCTTCTATTTCCTGGTATTTGCCGCCGCTGGAGTGGTGTTTTCTTTCCGCTTCATGGATGCCGATGTCGTGCAGGACTCCCGCGCCGACGACGATGGGATAGTCGCCGCCCTCGACCTCCAGCAAACGCTCGGCATAGGCAGTGACGCGGCGGGCGTGATTTATCCTCCGTGAATCGTCCCCGAAATAGTCTTCCATCGTCCGGAGTAAATCGTCTTTCAATACTTCCATCTTTCCCCTATATATAATAATGGACTATCAGGTCCAGCCTGCCGTGCTTGATGAGGTAGAGGCCGGAGAATTTCATGACTTCCCGGATACGCTCGCGATAGCCCGGGGCATAGCAATGTGTGGTGCACCTTTTACACATGGGCTTGGGGTCATAGGGGCACAGGAGCAGCTTGGCCATGCCGTGGTCGAGCAGTCTCTGGCAGTCCGCGCAAAGCGAAAGCCTGCTTATACCCGGGATGCTTTTGAGCCGGTCGTCCCGTACCATAAACGGGGCCCTGTCCCGGGCGCGGTGGTTTTTCCGGCACTATATGCCGATAAAACCCGAAAGGACCTGGAACTCTTTCGCTTTGCGTTTAGTAAGCTTCTCAAAAAGACGGGGCATTATTTCCCTGACCTGCCGCCGGAAATCCAGCTGTCTCGGCTAGTTTAATTATACCGGATTTCGCTGTGGTGGGGAAGAAGCAGGCTTTGTATGTGCTTGGTGGTTATTGGTAAACCTCACCGCTGCCCCTCTCCAGCCAGAAACGCCGGGTAGGCCCACAGAGATATATTTAGCTGGAGAGGGGAGCCGAAATGAGAGGGGTCTGCGCCCCCTCTCGCTGCGCACTCCCGCTCTTTAGACAAGCCGATGCGTATCTAAAGACAATGAGCCTATCACGCAGGCGCATAGCAGGTATATCAACCAAAGGCAAACGGAAGCGAATAAGAGGTAGAGCCGGCTGCCCTAGCCCTTTTTAATGGCCCTGAGGGCGGATACGAAAGCCGTGGCGCCGAGCAGCACACCGGCCACCAGGATTATCCACCACCAGCTATCGAGGAAGCCCTTGTCCGCGGAAGACAGCGGGGCGATTTTCACGGTTGCCGACGGGGTCGGCTCCGGCCTGGCTACCGTGACCGACCGTGTCTTGATGTTGTTGCCCTCGTTGCTTTCAAGCACCATCTCATCGATATCGGCGACGGCACCGAACTCGAACGTGCCCGCTTCGGCGGTCCAGGTGAAGGTTGCCGGGACCACCGCCCCCATGTCAATGGCCTCGATATCCACGTCGTCGATGGTAGTGTCGTTGACCAGCAGCGATACCCTGGTCTTGAGGGCCTTGCGCAGGCCGCGGTTTTCGATTTTCACGGTGACGGTGACTTTTTCTCCCGGAGAGGCGTCGGCCGGCAGGATGGTAATCGATTTCACGATGAGGTCCGGGATGATGGTGTCGAAGGAGAGAGAGCCGGTGTTGTTTAGTTCATCGAGCTCGGTCACGTCGTCATCGGCATCAGCGAGGACGTTGAGAACATGGGGCCCGGCCTCGACAGCGGCGGTTAGCTCGAGGCTGGCCGTCTCTCCCGGCGGTATTGCCGCGGTATCCAGGTACTTTTCCAGGCCGCTGTCCATGCGATACCTCAGCCGGGAAACGGGCGAAACATCGGTGCCATCGTTCCTGACGGTAATAATGATGGTCACGTCGTTATTGACCAGAGGGTTTTCCATGAACCAGGCGACATCCTCCATGACGAGGTCGGGAGTAAGGGTGGAAAAGTCGATCAGCATGTCGTTGTTGGTTTCATCGGTTTCGGTAACCAGGTTATCGACATCGGAGTCGATGCGGATAGAGTGCTTGCCCGATACGGCGAACCACTCGAAAGAACTCTCAGCGGTGCCGCCAGCGACTATCTCAGGAAGGTCCTGCGACAGGATATACTCATCGTCAAGGTAAAAAGCTACCTGGGTACCGAGGCTCTTGTTTTTACCCTGATTTTTTACGGTGGCCGTAAAGGTCACGTTATCACCTATCGAAACGTTTTCCGGAGAACGCATGATACTCTGGATTACCAGGTCGGGAGGGGGGAGGTCGACGTGCTTGGAATTGTTATCTTCATCTATTTCCATAATCTGGTCGTTAGAGTCGGTAACCACGTCGAGGGAATGCGGGCCCGCGGACGTTACCCACGGGAAGGCTTTAATCGCCTTGTCGCCGGCGGCCAGTCCCTCGATGTCCTGGTAACCAGCGATGGTATCGTCAACGTAATAGGTAACGCGCGAGGGGCCTGACTTGAGACTGCCCGTGTTCTTTATCTCGATGGAGAAGGTGACCTCGCTGCCGGCGGGCATATCCGCCGGCGACCAGGTAATTATCCCCACGGCCAGGTCGGGCATATACGGGACCACGACTATTGAGTCTTCATTGTTGTTTTCATCAGTCTCGGTTATATGCGTCGTGGAATCGGCCACCGCCCGGAACGTGTGGCGGCCGTTTTTAGCCGTCCAGGTGCAGGTCTTCGTAATGTTAGCGTGAGAACCCAGAGAGTAAATGGACTCCGATATCAGCAGCGTGTCGTCGATAAAGTAACCCAGGTAAAAGTTCTCCGCTTTGCCGCCGCTCAGGTTTACCAGGGTCACGGTGAAGGTAACCGTATCGCCGATGGCCGGGTTTATCGGCGCCCAGTTGATGCTGGATATGCTGAGGTCCGGGAGAATAATGGGGACACTCTTGGTGATGATGTTATTGGCCTCATTGGTCTCCTGTATCTTGTTATCGGAATCGGTGATAAACATGACATTAATTTCACCGAATTGAGCCAGCACCTGGAAGGTCGTGGTTGCCTGGGCTCCGGCGGCCAGGGCGGCAATATCAGCATATCCCCAGAAGCTGCCGCCGATAACATACGCGACGTGTGAAGCCTCCGCCCTTCCGATGCCTTCGTTCTTAATGGTGGCGGTAAAGGTCAGCGTATCGCCTACCCCGGCATTGCTTGGAATCCAGGTGAGGTCTTTGGCGACAAGGTCCGGAGCCGAGGTCTCGATTCTGACGTTGCTCTCATTGTTATCGTTATCGCTCTCCAAGACCTCCTTGTATAAATCTATGACGGCCCTCAGCGAATGCGATGTTGCCGTGATTGTCTTTGTGACGGTCAGCTGCGCCGTTGCCCCGGCAGCTAGTGACGCGATCGGAAAGGCTGCCTGGTACTGTTCATCGAAATAATAGCCCAGGAAACACGAGTCCGACCGGCCGTTCCCCTGGTTTTTGACGGTAATGGTAAAGGTGACCTGGTCGTTCTTGGACGGGTTTTGCGGTGACCAGGTAATCGACTGGATGATAAGGTCGGGGGGGTAGGTGGAAAAAGCAAGCGAGTACTCGTTATTGTTTTCGTCGCTTTCCTTGACGATGTTGGACTCGTCGACGACGGTCCTGAGGTCGTGCTGGCCGCTCGGGGCGTACCATTCGTAGGTAACGGTAGCAGCGGTCTCGGGGTCGAGCGCCGCGATATTCTGGTAGCCCTTCGAGCTTGCATCGATGAAGAAGTTGACGTTCGTCTGGGCTGACTTAGCATTACCCTGGTTCTTGACCGTGATGCTGAAAGTAACCTTGTCGTTCCGGGACGGGTTCACCGGCGACCAGGAGAGCGACTCGACGAACAGGTCCGGGGCAAGAGTCGTGAAGGTGAAAGTCCGGGTGTTATTGGTCTCGTCGGTCTCCGGAACCAACTCGCTCGAATCGGCCGTGGCCTTGACGGTGTGTAGTCCCGGCTGGGCCTGCCAGGTGAATGTTTTCGTCGTCATGGTACCGGCGGCCAGCGGTGCCACAGCCTGGGTACTCAGGATAGAGGCATCAACGTAACAAACGACGTAACTGTCAGGGGCCAGCTCCGTGCCGCTGTTCTTGATAGTCACGGTTATGGACACGGTGTCGGCTATCACCGGATTGGCGGGCGAGAGCGAGATGTTTTCCACAACCAGGTCGATTCCGGAAGTGGCCGCGGATGCCCGCGGATTTATCAGGCCCGCCCAGGCGATACCGGTGATAATGACTGAAAAAATCAAGACGGCGCTTAATAAGCTCTTAGCCGGTACTCTCTTCAAAGGCAAAATATCTCCTTCAGGTAACGGAAATTTAAGGCTCTTTCCCATTTTACCGATGCGGGAGATAACACCCAATAGTCCTTTAGTCAGGTATCCGCGGGTGATTTAGTACCATGATTTTTTACAGGTGGGATATGGCGGGGATTTTAATGACGATTTTAGCGGCGGCCGTGGTAGCGAGGATAGCCGGAGGGTGGGGGATATAAAGTACGGGCGCAGTGATAGCCGGGTGAGCGCTCGAATCTATAATGCCAATACAATTACAATATCAATCGGGGCGCGCCGGATTTTATATTGAATCCCGGATATGTCATACTGGGGCGTGTCTGGCGGTGATTTTCTCTCGATTTTACTCATCGCTATCGGCCTGGCCGCCGACTGTCTGGCGGTAGCTCTGAGCGGGGGCGTCTCGGCCGCCGGACGCCTCTGGTGGCCGACGTTACGCGTTTCTTTATCGTTCGGGGCGTTCCAGGCTGCCATGCCCCTGGTGGGCTGGCTGGCAGGCAGGACCGTGGTCGACTACATCGCCGATTATGACCACTGGGTGGCCTTCGCGCTGCTGGCGGTGGTCAGCGGCCGGATGTTCCGCGAGGCCTTACGTCACCGAGGAAAACCGGAAAAACAGGTGGACATTACACGGGGACTGATGCTGCTGACGCTATCCGTCGCTACCAGTATCGACGCCCTGGCTGTCGGGCTGTCATTCGCTTTCCTGGACGTGGATATCGCCCTGGCGAGCCTGACCATCGGCCTGGTGGCTTTCATGGTGACGGCGCTCGGGTTCGTACTGGGGAGGTGGGTTAGTCGACTGGCCGGACGGTGGGCCGAGGTCGTCGGCGGCGTTATCCTGCTGGTCATCGCCTTCCGCATTCTTGTAGCGCACCTGCTGGAACGAGAATGATAACGTCAGGAAAAAGTCGGTAATCTGTTGACAAAGATGAGGTTTTTAGATACTATTCCTGTAATTGTGGAGCATGGAGGTTAGCACTGATGGCTGTATCTAAATACGAGAAATACGTGAAAAAACTGACCTTTAAAGACGGGCCGGGCTACTACCGCCAGGTGGCCACTTTAAACGGGCGGAGCCTGGGGATGGACGCTCATATCCAGCTGGGGGCGTACCGGGCGGCAGGCAACATGGGGGGTGAGCCTTACGGCCCGCACCGGCATGATTTCAACCAGGTCATGCTCTGGCTGGGGGCCGACCCGGCCGACATGGGCGAACTCGGGGCGGAGGTGGAGCTGTGCCTGGGCGAGGAAGGCGAGAAGTACATGATAACCACATCGACAGCGGTGTGGGCGCCGGCGGGCATGCCCCATTTCCCCGCTACGATTACCCGCATGAACAAGCGGTTCATCTTCATGACGGTCTCCTGCGCGCCGGAGTGTACGGAGACGGCCCTTCAGCTGGATAAAAAGAATCTGGAAAGCGCCCCGGTGGCGCCATTTTTCGGGAAATACCGGGAGAACTTCATCAACCTGGCCTTCACGCGGAAAGGGGCCTGGAGCTACGGGCCGAAGAACCGGGACGATTCCGGCGGGCACCTTGCCTTTATCCGCGGCAGCGACTCCGCCTTCGATTTCCTCATCATGTGCGAGAGCATCAAGAAGGCGCCATATCGCTTCGGGCCGGACCCGGACAACCCGCACGTCCACCCGAAACCGGAAATCCTCTTTTTCCTGGGGACGGACCTGAACGACTTGAGGCAATTCGGGGGCGAGGCGGAGATTTACCTGGGCAAGAAAAAAGAAATGGAGAGGTTCGTCATCACCGAGCCGACGGCGGTGGTCGTCCCCGGCGGCCTGGCGCATTGCCCGCTGGTAATCACGCGGGTGGACCGGCCCATTATCCTGACGGACGTGCGGCCCTTCGGCAGCGAGAGACCCGGGGCGGGAAGGCGGTAGGGACTCGGGTTTTGGCTATATAGCGGTTTCTCTTCTCAACCCGTTCTTTCAGTCCCTGCCGCTCGCAGAACTGTAGTTGTAGGTCGAGAGACGGTACCAGGAAAAGAGAAATTACAAATTATACTTTTTCAAGGATTCTTTTTCTTGTTTCCGTCAATAATCTGACAGGCGCAAAATAATTGGCAGGATATAAATAGTCTTCTCCCGATTCATCGATGATTCTCAACTGCCCATGGCGTTCAGCTTCTTTATCAGGTATATTTTCATAAAGCTTGCGCAATTCGAGTGAGGCTTTATAGCCCCTGTGTTCAACGCATAAAAGAAACTTATTTTTCATTGTCTTACTCCAGATACTTTTTAATCTTGATTTCCTTTTTCCCTTTGCCATGCCCTTCATACCAGTGAAGTTCTGCGATTTTCCTTGTCCCATCGGTTAACCTGATTTTAGCGATTCCTTTTCGTTTTCTCCAGTTTGCTTTTCCATAGATGCGGTTGAGTCTTTTTAACTCACGAATACCCCGGGCCGTGGCAATGGTCTCAATCCATCGAATTTTATCCAGGATTTCGAAATCCACGTTATCATTATAACACTGTGGTTTAGGAGGTTAAACTGTGTAGAGTTGAGACAATACTACAGTGGAACCTAGAACCCGAACATCCTGCCCGCAACCTCCGCCAGCCTCATCAGCAGGCCGGGGATGATACCCAGCAGGAGTACACCCAGGCAACAGACGAACAGGGCGAACCTGGGCGCACCGGACGAGGGTACTTTCTCCGCGGAGGCCGCCTCTCCAAACCACATCACCTTGACGACGCGGAGATAGTAGTAGGCGGAGATGACGCTGTTAATAACGGCGATAATCACCAGCCAGAGCAGGTCGTTCTGGACGGCGGCGCTGAAGAGGTAGAACTTGGCCATGAAACCGGCGGCCGGCGGCATCCCGATGAGCGAGATAAGACATAGCGTCAGCCCCAGCGCCAGCAGCGGCGCCCGCTTGCCCATGCCGGAGTAGTCGGCAATCAGGTCGCTGTCAAGTTTGTTGGATATAGCTATCACCGCGATGAAAGCTCCCAGGTTGGTCAGGGCGTAGCTGGCCAGGAAGAAGATCACCCCCGCTTGCCCTTGGAACCGTGAAAACGCAAGCGCGGAGCCGGAAGAAGGCAGCATCGAGACACCCATTACGGCCAGACCTACCATCAGGTAGCCGGCCTGGGCGATGCTCGAATACCCCAGCATCCGTTTGATATTGGCCTGGGGGATGGCCGTGACGTTACCGACGACCATGCTGATGACCGCCAGCCCGGCGAATATCATGCCCCAGTTCTCGCTCAGCCAGAAGGGTGTGCCGAAGGCGGAGAAAAAGATACGCAGGATAATAGCAAAGCCCGCCGCCTTGCTGCCCACGGAAAGGTAGGCTGTGACCGGCGTCGGGGCGCCTTCATAGACGTCCGGGACCCACATCTGGAAGGGGACGGCGGCAATCTTGAAGCCAAAGCCGGCAATCATCAGGACGATGCCGATGATGAGTGCCGGGCTATCTAGGACGGCCACGGGAGCCATCGATCTGATTGAAGAAGCTATTGCTCCCAGCTGCGTCTCGCCGGTGACGCCGAAGACGAGCGCCATGCCATAGAGGAGCACCGCGGAGGCGATGGCCCCCAGCAGCAGGTACTTCAACGAGGCCTCGGTCGATTTTTTATCTTTAAGGAAGCCGACCAGCACGTAGAGTGAAATGCTGGTTAGCTCCAGGGAAACGTACAGCGAGATTAAGTCGGCGGTGGCCGCCATGAGCATCATGCCCAGTGTGGCCAGCAGGATGAGGGCATAGTACTCACCCTGGAAACGCTCGAATTTGTTCACATAGTCGGCGGAGGCCAGGATGACCAGGAAAGCGATACCAGCGAAAAGCAGCTTGAAGAATAGGGCAAACTCGTCCACCGCCAGCATGTTGTTGAAGATGGGGAGATAGTCGCCGCCCCACATCGCCACCGAGACGCCACCGGCGATAATCAGCCCGGCCAGGCTCACCGAGCGCAGTAGCGATTTCTGCCGCACGAACAGGTCGAGCAGGATTACCAGGACGGCGAAGGCCGCCAGGGTTATCTCCGGTATGAACAAGTCCAGGTTCAAGTTTGCTCTCCTCCACTCGGGGTTTTCCCTTGCCCGCTCATGGTGAGCCTGTCGAACCATAGCGCTGAACACAAGCTCCCCTTCGACAAGCTCAGAGCCTGCCCCGTACTTGATACGGGGGTGAGCGGAGATGAATTGTTTTTTCCCATTATCAAACGCACTGTTTCACCTTTACTCTGCATTACCCGCTTATCATGCCCACTATCGGCGAAATGCCGAGCTTAAAAACGTCCGTCAAAATGGCCGGGTAAATGCCCACCAGCATAATCACGGCCACCAGGACAAACATGTAAAACTTCTCCAGGCGGTCGGCGTCCCTCACGCCGGTGTAGATGTCCTTCACCGGCCCGAAGAAGGCCTGCTGGAGCATCCACAGTATATAGCCGGCCGTGAGGACGACGCCGATGATGGCGATAATCGTGTAGACCTGCGCGTAAGGCACCGCCGTGCTGTTGTAGCTGCCGAGGAAGACGAGGAACTCGGCGGCGAACCCGCTGGTAGTGGGCAGCCCCAGCGAGGCCAGCCCAGCGATGGAAAAGACGGCGGCCATCACCGGCACCTGCCGCGCCAGACCGCCCAGCTTGCGCAGGTCGCGCACCTCGACGTTATGGATGACCAGTCCGGCCATGGCGAAGAGTAGACCGGTGACGATACCGTGGCTGAACATCTGCAAAGCCGCGCCGGTCATACTCACCTGCCCCAGGGCGAAGATACCCAGAAGGACGTAGCCCATGTGGCTGACGCTGCTGTAGGCAATCAGCCGCTTGATATCGGTCTGCATCAGGGTCACGGCGGCGCCGTAGAGGATACCTATCAGAGCCAGGATTATCAGGGGCTGGGCGTACTGCTGGGCCGACTCCGGGAACATGCTGACGCAGAGCCGGATCATGCCGTAGCCGCCCATCTTGATGAGGACGCCCGCCAGCATGACGCTGACGGCGGTGGGGGCGTCGGTGTGGGCATCCGGGAGCCAGGTGTGCAGCGGGAACATCGGCAGCTTCACGGCGAAGCCAATGAAGAGCAGCCAGAATATCGCCGCCGCCGGCATGGCCGACTGCAACATCCCCAGTCCGCCGTTGGTGATTTCGATCATGTTCATGGTGCCGGTGGTGAAGTAGAGGCTCAAGATTCCGGCCAGCATGAAGGCGCTGCCGAAAAGCGTGTAGAGGACGTACTTGATAGCCGAGTACTGGCGGCGTCCCGAGCCCCAGATAGAGATGAGGAAGTACATCGGGATAACCTCAATCTCCCACATGATGAAGAAGAGAAGGAGGTCTAAGGATACAAAGACGCCGGTGATGCTCGTTTCCAGTAGCAGCAGCCAGGCGAAGAACTCGCGCGTCCTCTCGTGGACTTTCCAGGAGATGAGCACGGCCAGGAAGCCGAGGAAGGTCGTCAGCAGCAGCAGGGGCATGCTGAGTCCGTCCACGCCCAGGTGGTAGCGGGCGGTGAGCGGGGCTATCCACAGGTAATTTTCCTCGAACTGGATAACGCCGGCCGCCGAAGCCGAGCGGTCGAAGGTGATGAAGAGATAAACGGCAAGGATAAAGGGCACGGCGGTGAAGACAGCGGCGACGCGCCGGATAAGGACATCATTTTTGCCCGATATAAAGGCAATAATGATAGCCCCTACCGCCGGGAAGAAGAGTATCGTTGACAGCCAGTTAAAGTCCAACTACGCTAACTCCGAACATATATACATCTTTGTCATCTGTCATTCCCGCGAAAGCGGGAATCCAGAATGCAAGCGAATCTCAAGAAGCCTGGATTCCCGATCAGGTCGGGATTGACAGATCAAATAACTCTTTAAGCTTTCACCCTCGCCTTACCTCTCCCATTAAGGGAGAGGAACTGATTGCTCTCCTTTATCCGAATACATACACGCAAATACCGATAACTGCCAGCCCGATACCGATGAAAAGTCCGTAAAGTTGCAGCTGCCCTGTCTGGGCGTGGCGGATGGCCCGGCCGCCAGCAGTGACGACCTCCGCCACACCGTTGACCGCGCCGTCGACACCCTTGCTATCGAAAAGCTGGAAGCCGGTAAAAAGTCCCTTGAGCGCCACCAGCTTCACGATGATATTTTCGTAGAGCTCGTCGAAGAAATACTTGCGGTAGACCAGCGTGTAGAGCGGGCCGAAGACCTTGCCCACCGACCCGGCGGTAATCCACTTTTTGTTGTAAATAACGTAGGCCATGAAGATGCCGAACAGGGCTACCAGCAATGATATCAGGGGCAGGGGTATCCCTTCGACCGTGTGGGTGAAAGCCCCGAACAGTCCTCCGGCGACGCTTGCAGCGGCCTCGGCTTCGTGTCCCATGAAATGATTGAAGGCGCCGGTGAGGTTCCACCACCCGGCTACCACGGCCAGCACGGAGAGGAACACCAGCGGGCCGACCATCACCCAGGGCGACTCGTGGGTGTGGTGGTGGTCTTTGCCATCGTCGGTCGCGCCGCCTTTATACTCGCCATGGAAGGTCATATAAATAGCGCGGAACATGTAGAAAGCGGTCAGGAAGACCGTTATCATGGCCAGGTAGAATAATATCTTCTGGCTCTCGAAGGCGGAGACCAGTATCTCGTCCTTGCTCCAAAAACCGGCCAGTGGCCAGATGCCGGCCAGGCTCAGCGAGCCGATGAGGAAGGTGGCGTATGTCCAGGGCATCGTCTTGCGCAGCCCGCCCATCAGCCGCATGTCGAAGGTGCCGGTGGAGTGGTTGACGCTGCCTGAGCCCATGAAAAGGAGCGCCTTGAAGAAGGCGTGGGTGAACAGATGGAACATCCCCACCGCCACCGCCCCCTTAGCGATAATCAGCATTTCCTCGGTGCCCAGGTGCAGCTCGCCGCCGCTGATTTCACCGGCCAGGGCCATGCCGACCGCCCCCAGTCCGAGCATCATGTAGCCTATCTGGCTGATGGTGGAGTAGGCCAGCACCCGCTTGATATCGTTGGCGGCCAGGCCCATGGTAGCGGCGAAAATAGCCGTGAACCCCCCGATGATAGCGACGATGTTGATAGCCTCAGTCGAGTAGATGAACATGGGCATGGTGCGCGCCACCAGGTAGACGCCGGCGCAGACCATCGTGGCGGAATGGATGAGGGCGCTGACGGGGGTGGGGCCTTCCATGGCGTCCGGCAGCCACACGTGCAGCGGGAACTGGGCGCTCTTGCCCATAGCCCCGGCAAAAAGCCCGATAGCCGCCCACATGAGCACCGTGCCCGCCAGGACGCCGGTAATCGCCAGCTCGTGCAGCTCCTTGATATCGAACGTGCCGGTGTTGAAGAACAGGATTAAAATACCAGCCAGGAAACCGAAGTCGCCGATACGGGTGACGATGAAGGCCTTCTTGGCGGCGTCGGCGGCGGACTTCTTATGGAACCAGAAGCCGATGAGGAGATAGGAACAGAGTCCGACCATCTCCCAGAAGACAAAAGTAAAGAGCAGGTTATCGGAGAGGACCAGTCCCAGCATGGAGAAAGTGAAAAGGGACATGTAAGTGTAATAGCGGTAGTAGCCGGCCTCGTCGCCGTGCATGTAGCCCAGCGAGTATATCTGCACCATCAGGCTGACGACGGAGACGACGACGGCCATCATCGTGGAGAGCTGGTCGGCAATCAGGCCGAGGTGGATATTGACGCCGTTATCGATGACCACCCAGGAAACGTCCGGGATGATTATCTCCTCGTTGTTGGCGGCAACCGAGAGCAAAGCCCATATGGAGAATATCGCCGAGACGGCTATGGCGGTGATGGTGACGTAGCCGTAGAGCTTCGACTTCCGGTTGATAAACTGCCGGAGGACCAGGCCGTTGATGATAAAAGAGAACAACGGCAACAGCATGATGAGCCAGATTAGCTGGTACGGTATCATAGCTTCCTTAAAATGTCCTTGATGACGTGCTCTTTGTCCTGGGGCACCAGGACCGTATAGGCCGCTATTTCCTGGCCGATGGGCAAGCCGGAGACAGGCATGATGCGCGCAGGCACGCCTTCGCCCTCGAAGCACTCTTTCCACATCTCGGCGATGGCCAGGCTATTCGCTTTTTTAACCTCAACCCACATGTCTGTTACCTTTTCCCCCGTTGTCATTGCGAGCCATTCCCGATGAGCCCCTTTATACCGGCGAATCGGGAGACTTCAGCCCGAGTTCAGTCCGAGGGCGAAGCAATCCGATTTAAGGGGCGGATTGCTCCGTCGCTTCGCTCCTCGCGATGACTTTTAGCCCCGAACGGTTTTCTCCCCTCTTAAAATCCGACGACGTGATTACCCAGATACCACGGCCAGATAACGATGCCGAGGATGATTTTCCACCATACCAGCTGGGCGAAACCGATGGTGAAGAGCCAGCCAGCGAACCAGATAGCCCCGGCGAAGCCGCCACCTGCTTTATTCATCTTGTCCCCCTTTGTTAATTGCCGACTCCGGCTATTTTCCTCAGCTACCATTTCATGAGATTGATATTGTTCGCGTCGATGTCCGCCAGGCCGCGGTAGATGGCCAGCACGATGGCCAGGCCGACGGCCACCTCGGCGGCGGCCACGACCATCACGAAAATGGCGAAGACCTGGCCGGTCAGCAGGACCGGCACGACATACCTGGAAAACGCCACCAGGCTGATGTTCACGGCGTTGAGCATAAGCTCGATGCACATCAGGATTATCACGGCGTTCCGCTTGGTCAACGCGCCGTACAACCCGATGCAAAAAAGCACCGCCGACAGCACCAGGTAATGCTCCAGCCCGATGGTCATAGCCTGATTATTTCTCCCTCGCGATGACGATAGCTCCCAGGATGGCCGCCAGCAGCAGCACCGCGGCGATTTCCACGGGCAGGACAAAACCGCCCTCGCTGAACAGCTTCGTGGCCAGCGGCACGGTGGTCGGCGTGAGGGGGGCCTCGGCGGAGACCTGCCAGGCGGTCTTCGTCACCGTATATATCATGATTCCCAGCACCACGGCCGCCACGATAAAGGCCGGAAGCTTCAGCCGATTGGCCGGGCTACCCTGCGGCACCTCGCGCGTCATCATGATGGCCAGGATAATCAGCACGGAAATGGCGCCAACATATACGAGAATCTGGACCGCCGCCAGGAAATCGGCGCTCAGGGTGATGTAGAGTCCGGCGACGGCGACGAAACAGAGGACCAGGGTCAGGGCGGCGCGGAAGACGTTGCGCAGGAACACCACGCCCAGAGCCGCCGCGACGATAACCACCGCCATTATCCAGAACGCCGCCGCCAGTCCCATTATTTCCTCTTCTCCACGATCTTTTCCACGAGCAGGGTCTGATCCGGTAATCCTTTGGCTATCTCCGGATGGAAATACCCGCTAACTGGCCTGGCCGGCGACTCCAAAAGCTCGTCGTTGGTCTGGACGAGGTCATTGCGCCGGTATTTCGCCCGCTCGTAGGAGTAGCCCATGAAAACGGCGTCGAAGGGGCAGGCCTCGACGCACAGCCCGCACTGGATGCAGTAACCTGTATCCACGCGGTAGGTCTCAACATTGTATTTATTGTCCTTAAACACGGTAGAGGTCACCAGCTCGATAGCTCCCTGGGGACAGGCCTTGGCGCAGGTGCCGCAGCCGGTACAGCGCTCGCGACTCCAGATGAGCTCGTTGCCCCTTATCCGGCGCGACATGTTGAGTCGCTGCTCCGGGTACTGGTTGACCGTCGGGTGACGGACCAGGTGCACGAGCGTCACCATCAAGCCTTTGATAATGCCGGTGCCGAATCGTTCAAACTTCAAGGCGGCCCCACCCCAGTCTAAATAGTTTCGACCATAATATCACCAGTACCAGCATGACGGCGATATTAAGAAAGATAAGCGCCCAGGGCAGGCCATCCGGCCAGACCAGCACCTGTACCGCCGTAATGAAAAGGTTGATAAGAGCCAGCGGGAACAGGAACTTCCAGGCCAGCGCCATGAGCTGGTCAATGCGAACGCGGGGCAGCGTGGCCCTCGTCCAGACCATGACGAAAAAGACGATAACGATTTTCACGATGAGCCACAGCCAGGGAGGCAGGAGCGGCCCCCTCCAGCCGCCGAGGAACAGGGTGGCGATAATTGCGGAGATAGCGATGGCCTCGGCGTACTCCACCAGGTAAAACATGGCGAACTTCATGCCGGAATACTCGGTGTGAAAGCCGGCCACAAGCTCGGAGTCCGCCTCCATGAGGTCGAAGGGAGCGCGGTTAATCTCGGCGCAGCCGGCAGCGAAGAAGAGGAGGAATCCCAGCGGCTGGAACAGGATGAAGGGGATGTCCTGGGCGAGGACGATATCGTTTAAAGAGAGCGAACCGGCCACCAGCACCACGCCGATGACCGAGAGCACCAGCGGGATTTCATAGCTGACCACGGCGGCCACGTTACGCATGGCGCCGAGCAGGGAATATTTATTACTTGAGCCCCACCCTGCCATGAACACGCCGACGGTCGCTATGGAGCTGACGGCCACGATGTAGAGGATGCCGATATTGAGGTCGGCCAGGAGGGCGCCGTCCTGGAAGGGCACGACGGCGAAAATCATCATCACCGGGGCGAAGGCGATTATCGGGGCCAGCCAGTGGACGATTTTGTCCGCTTTGGCCGGGACGATATTCTCTTTGAGGAGCACCTTGACCGCGTCCGCCACCGCCTGTAGAAGGCCGAAGGGGCCGGTCCGGTTGGGGCCGAGGCGTGACTGCATGCGGCCCATGCCGCGCCGCTCGATGTAGATAGCGCCGAGCACCATCACCAGGACAAAGGCAATCAGAACGACGGTGAAGAACAACCAGTGCCACCAGTAGCCGCCCGGCCAGTCCGGCGGCAGCCCCTTCATGGGTAATAGCCCTTCGATAGAATAATTCAGTGTGACCACTATCTATCGACCTCTCCCATGGTGATATCGATACTGCCGAAGATAATGATAAGATCGGCCACTTTCCAGCCCTTCACCATCTGGCGGAGGGCCGTCAGGTTTATCAGGCTGGTAGGCCGGACGTGACAGCGGTACGGGGCAATGGAGTTGTCCGAGACGATGTAGAAACCGAGCTCGCCCTTGGGCGCCTCGATGTGTGCGTAGGCCTCCCCGGCGGGAGGGCGCACCAGGTGTGGAACGTCGGCCCGGATCGGCCCGGCAGGCACCTGTTTGACGGTCTGCTCGAGGATGCGGAGGCTCTGCTTGATTTCCTCCATCCGGACGCGGTAGCGGTCGTAGCAATCGCCGGTCTCGCAGGTAGGGATATCGAACTCGAAGCGGTCGTAGATGGAGTAGGGGTCGGCCCGACGCAGGTCCCACCTGATGCCGCTGGCGCGGGCCACGGGGCCGCTGATACCGCAGTTAACGGCCAGCTCCCGCGATAGAATACCCACACCCTTGGCGCGGGCGAGCAATATCTCGTTTTGCCTCAGGAAAAACTCGTATTCCTCGATGAAAGGTCTCATCTGCACCAGGAATTTCCGGACCGCTGGCAGGAACTCGTCGGGGATATCCTGGCTCACCCCGCCGATTCTCATGTAGTTATAGGTCAGCCGCTGCCCGGAGAGCATATCGAAAAAGTCCAGGATTTTCTCCCGTTCCCGGAAGAGGTAGAGGAACGGCGTAAAGTAAGCGCCGCAGTCGTTCAGGAAAGCGCCGACGGCGATACAGTGGTTGGCGATACGCTGGAGCTCGGCCAGGATGACGCGGATGTACTCGGCCCGCTCCGGCACCTTTATCCCGGCCAGC
>MGNQ01000051.1:35360-47675 GCA_001796865.1 Chloroflexi bacterium RBG_16_56_11 | reverse complement strand
TCATCGCCGCCATGTAGTCGAGGCGGTCCGTCAGCGGGATGAAGCCGGTGTAAGTGCGCTCCTCGGCCAGCTTCTCCAGGCCGCGGTGCAAATAGCCGAAAATCGGCTCGATATCAAGGACGACCTCGCCGTCGAGGGTGGCCCGCATGCGGTAGACGCCGTGCGTGCTCGGATGCACCGGCCCGAAATTGAGGACGAAAGGCTCGGTCTTGAGCGTCATCTCCGAGGTGGTTACCACCTGATGAAATCCTTTCGCAGCGGGTGCCCCGGGAAACCTTCCCACAGCACGATACGCTTTAAATTGGGATGGCCTGAGAAATTAATGCCCATGAGGTCGTAAATCTCCCGCTCCTGGAAGTCCGCGCCCTGCCATAGTCCGAAGACCGAGGGCACGACCGGATTCTCGCGACCGCACCTGGTCTTGACGACAATGGAATGGTTGTGCTGCAGCGACGTGAGCTGGTAAACGACCTCGAAGTAGCTGTAGTAGTCGACGGCGGTGATGTAGTTGAAATAGTCGAAATCCAGTCCCGCGGTATTTTTGAGGTAGGCCATCACGTCGAGTATCGAGCCGGTCTTCACCACGATGGTGTCTTTACCGGTCTCCTCGAGGCTGCCGGGGAACTGTTTTTCAATTCGGGCGGCGATATCTTTGGGGATTAAGGCTACCGTCATGCCCGGTCACCTTTGCGCAGCATTTCCGGCAGGTCCGGCACCGCTTTCATTTTGGCGATCTTTTTCTGTAACATCTGGATGCCGTAGATAAGGGCCTCGGGGCGGGGCGGGCAACCGGGCACGTAGACGTCCACCGGGACTATCTTGTTATATCCGGGGACCACGGCATAGGACGAGCGGAAGATACCGCCGCTGACGCCGCAGGCGCCCATGGCGATGACCCACTTCGGCTCGGGCATCTGGTCATAGATGCGCCGCACGCTGGGTGCCATCTTCCAGGTGAGCGTCCCAGCGGTAATCATGAGGTCGGCCTGGCGCGGCGAGGCGCGGAGGATTTCCATCCCGAAGCGGGAAAGGTCGAAGCGTGGGCCTTCCACGGCCATGAGCTCGGCGGCGCAACAGGCGGGGAAGCAGATGGCCGGCCAGATAGACGAGCGCCGCGCCCAGTTCAGCACCGTGTCCACCGACGTCAGGACGATGTTACGTTTAAGCTCTTCGTCGAGCCAGGCATCAGGGTCGGCGATAGGCTCAAGGCTGCGGGCTTTTAAATCCTCGACTACCTGCCCTTCGTGGCGGTCGAGCTCGGCATCAGAGTAAATATATTTCGAGTCGCTCATTTCCATTCGAGGACCTTCTTCTGCCACGCGTAAAGATAGCCGATGAAGACGATAAAAACAAGGATAAGCACGACCCAAAGGCTGAATGTGCCAAGGGCTCTTAACTGGACGGCCCAGGGATAGAGAAAAATAACCAGGACATCAAGGGCCAGGAAGACCAGGGCGTAGAAATAGTAGCGGAAATTGAACTGCACCCAGGTCTTGCCGATGGTCTCCATGCCGCACTCGAAGGTGGAGTTTTTGACGGGGTTGGGATGGCTGGGGACGATTTTCAGGAACCGTAAAATAATGGGGATGACGACCATGGTAAGGGAAAAAACGAGGACGACGACAAAAAACAGCCCTATGAGTCCGTAGCTAGCTAGCAAGTGTTCCCCTGACTATCAAGGTCGCGTTATATTTGTGGCGCGATGGTACTATATACCTGGATACATACGGGTTCAAGGCACTGCGGGTAGTATAACATAGGTATTTTGGAAAATGCAACAGTGAAAAAGGGAACGTTTCGTATTCGAGGTTGCTATTTACTCATCCCTATTTCTGCGCCGGCTACGAAGCAGGGCATCGATTACAGGAAGGAGCATTTTGCGGCGTGGCGCCCTGTTCAACCCGTGCGGGAGTTGAATAGTCAGGCTATTTCAGCTTGTATTTCTTGGCCAGGGCTTCGAGGCCGGGCATGGAGCGCTGCAGCGTGCGGTCGGTGACGCAGTAGACCAGCCGGAAATAGCCGGGTGTGCCGAAGGCCACGCCGGGCACGGTGAGGACGTGGTGCTCGTGCTGGAGCTCGTGCACGAAAGCGACATCGTCCTGGATGGGGCATCTCGGAAAGATGTAAAAGGCCCCCTGCGGCTTAATGACTTCGTATCCCATCCCGACCAGGTTGCCGTAAATAAAGTCGCGCTGGCGCTGGTACTCCGGGACGGGAATGGTCACATTTTGCAGGTGGCGTACCACGTTCTGCATCAGCGCCGGGGCATTGATAAAACCGAGCACCCGCGTGCAGAAGACGAACCCCGTTATCATATCGTCATGGGCCTTCGCCTCAGGGTGCAGGGCGACGTAGCCGATACGCTCCCCGGCGATAGACAGGTCTTTGGAGTGCGAGGTGGCGATGATGCTGTGCCGGTGGTAGTTCAGGGGCGACGGGTATTTCAGCCCATCGTAGATGATTTTCTTATACGGCTCGTCGCTGACGATAAAGATTTCCGTCCCGAAGTCAGCCTCTTTTTTTCGGAGTATCTCACCCAGGCGCCTCATGGTGCTCTCGCTGTAGACAACACCGGTGGGATTGTTGGGCGAGTTGATGAGTACGGCCCTGGTCCTGGGAGTGATGCACTTTTCAAACTCGTCGAGGCGGGGCATAAATCCTTCATCGGTGGGCACAAGCTTGACCACGCCATCATGGTTTTCGACATAGTTGAAGTAGTCGACAAACCAGGGGAGAAACAATATTACCTCGTCGCCGGGGTCGAGGATGGTCTTCAGGGCCACGTTAATGGCCCCCGCGGCACCACAGGCCATGACGACATCCCTCTGGGTGAGTTTGATCCCGGTCTCCCGGGTAAGCTGCTCGGCCACGGCCGCCCGGGTCTCGGGGTAGCCGGCGTTTTCCATGTAGCCATGCATTCCCGGGTAAGGATTGTTGACCAGGCGTTTGAGCTCGCGGGCAAATTCCGGCGGAGGCTCCATGACCGGATTCCCCAGCGAAAGGTCGAGGACGTTCTCCGGCCCGAACTGCTTTTTCATGGCGATGCCTTCTTCGAACATCCGCCGTATCCACGACCCCACCCCCATCCCCTTTTTAACTCTTGCCGATACGGACACCCTCAATTTCCTTTCTGCCGGCCTCGAACGCCGTCAGGTTGATTTCGCGGATATTCTGCGGCATACGCCGGGATATGCTCTCTTTCCAGACACCGGCATCAATCGGGGCAAACACCGAAAAACAGCCCAGCATATAAAGATTAAGCGTCCTGGGGTTCCCGAGCTCCCTGGCCCGCCCGGTTCCGTCCACGAAGTACACCTGGCCCGTCTTCCTCTTCAGTGACGTGATAATCTCGTCATCGGTCGGGTAACTTTCCTGCCCGAGACTGACGGACAGGGGCGGCTGGGCATAGCTATTGACGATGGCGATGCCCCCTCTTTTCAAGTGGTGGCCCCACCGCGCCGCCTCCAGCTTCTCGAAGGCGAGAAGAAGGTCGACACCGCCGTCCGGGATGAGCGGTGACCACACTCTGGCGGCCAGGCGGACGTGGCTGACAACGCTACCGCCGCGCTGGGCCATTCCCAGCGTGTCCGTCTTCTTCACGTCGAAGCCGGCCGCCAGGGCGGTCTCCCCGATAATGTCACTGGCGAGGACGACCCCCTGACCACCCACCCCGGTTACCAGCAGGTCCATTTTTCCCACTTTGTTCATCGCCATCGCACGCTGCGCACTTATCCGCTCGTGGTGAGACCTCGGCGTGAGCTCGGTCGAACGCCTGTCGAACCACGAGCCATCACCCTTCGACTGGCTCACTTCGTGGTGACTCAGTGGAATCAGGGTGAGCGGTGTTGATTTTTATTTCAGGATTTAACGCTTCCTTCCGCATGAATCGCTTTTTCCGGGCAGAGTTGCTCACAGACGGTGCAGATGTCTCCGGCACAGAGAGTGGGCTCGATGAAGACCCGCCCATTTTCCGTCTGGATGGCCGGGCAGCCCAGGCGCAGGCAGACCCCGCAGCGGTCACATTTCTCGATGTCGACGGTCCGGGGGTGGGCGCGTTTTCTCACCAGCATGGCGCAGGAACCGCGTACGATAATGACGGACACCTCCGGCCTCTCGAGGGAGTCCCTGACGCCGGCCCGCAGCGCCTTGATATCGAAGGCGTTGATGACCTTCACGTCCTTGACGCCGATGCCCCGAACCAGTGCCTCGATGTCTACCGCGAAGGTCTGTTCGCCCTGGGCGGAGACGCCGGTGCCGGGGTGCTCCTGGTGGCCGGTCATGGCCGTGGTGCGGTTGTCCAGTATCAGGATGGTGATGTGACCGCTGTTATAGACGGCGTTGACCAGGCCGGTGATGCCGGAATGCAGGAAGGTAGAATCGCCGATGACGGCCACAATCCTGCTCTTCACTCCGGCCTTTTCCATTCCCAGCGCCTGCCCGATGCCCGCACCCATGCAGGCGGTCGTGTCCAGCACGTTCAGCGGCGGGTAAGCCCCCAGAGTATAGCACCCGATATCGCCGGTGATAATCAACTTCGGCTCCTGCGGCCCGTTATTTTTGTGTTCAACAAGGCGGGAGCGCTGGCCGATGCTGTTTAAAACGAAGTAAATGCCGGTGTGGGGGCAGCCCGGGCAGAGAAGGGGAGGGCGGCGGGGCAATCCGCCGGCCGACGGAATGGCCTCTTCCTTTTCCGATTCGGGCAGCAGCCCGGCAGCGGCGCAGCTTTCGGCAACGATACGGGCGTTCAGCTCACCCACCAGCGGGATGTACTCCTTGCCCGTGACCTCGATACCCATGGACTTGATGTTGTCCTGGAGGAAGGGGTCTAGCTCCTCGATGACGATAAGCCGGTCCACCTGCCCGGCGAACTCCTTGATCATTTTCTCCGGCAGCGGCCAGGTCATCCCCAGCTTGAGGAAGGATGCCTCCGGGAAGACCTCCCGGGCGTACTGGTAAGCGACGCCACTGGTCACGATGCCGGTTTCTCTCTTGCCCCACATGATTTGATTCAGCGGGGAGATCTCCGTGTACTCCGCCAGCCGAAGCATCCTTTTTTCGACGAGGGCATGGCGGGGCAGGGCGTTGACGGGGAGCATGACGTATTTCGGTACGTTGCAGTAAAATGCCGGCTGCGGATTTTTCACCACACGATGGCGACTGACCTCCACCGCCGATTTCGAATGGGAGATGCGCGTGGTGGTGCGCACCAGCACCGGCGTGTCGAACTGCTCGCTGATGTCGAAGGCAAATCCCATGATGTCGTAAGCGTCCTGGCTATCCGTCGGCTCCAGCATGGGGACCTTGGCCAGCCGGGCGTAGTGGCGGTTGTCCTGCTCGTTCTGGGAGCTGTGTATCTGCGGGTCGTCGGCGGTGACCACCACGAGCCCGCCGACCACGCCGGTAATCGACGCCGCCATGAAGGGGTCGCTGGCCACGTTGAGACCCACGTGCTTCATCGATACCATGGCGCGGGCCCCGGTGTAGGCAGCCCCCAAGGCCACCTCCATGGCAACCTTCTCGTTAGTGGACCACTCGGCGTAAATGTCCTTGAACCGGGACAGGTTCTCCAGTATCTCGGTGCTGGGGGTGCCGGGGTAAGCAGCGGCCACCTGAACGCCGGCATGATAGGCCCCGAGGGCCATGGCCTCGTTGCCGGATAGCAATTGCATACTTATTTTAGTATTCATCTACGCAAAATAATAAAGAATTATTGATGATAGTATCAAATGATTTATATATTTGTCAAGACACTACGCATAATATGTATTGAAACAACTTATGTTTCAATTCTACCATACATCGTCGCGAGAGGACAATCATTAATTAACCTGTTATCGGGTCGGTAGCCAGCGGCCAAACTTCTATGTTACCATATTTGCGGTATGGATGAATCCTGGCACAGCCTCAGCGTCGAGGCGGCCTTAAAGTCGCTGGAGTCCCGCCGGGCCGGTCTGACCGCATCCGAGGTGGCCGACCGCCTTCTCCGGCATGGCCCGAACCAGCTCACAGGCAAGAAAAAGACCTCGCCGGCCGTAGTCTTTCTGCGGCAATTTCTGAGTCCACTCATTTACGTGCTGCTGGTGGCCGTGGTCATCTCCATTGCTACCGGGCATTTCCTGGATGCCTGGGTGGTGCTGGGGGTCCTTTTTTTAAACGCCATCATCGGGTTCGCCCAGGAGACCCGGGCGGAAAAGGCCATGGAGGCCCTGCTCCGTCTCGCCGCCCCCCAGGCCAGGGTGCGCCGCAACGGAAGCGTGAAAATGCTGCCCGCCCGTGAAATCGTCCCCGGGGATATCCTCCTCTTCGAAGCCGGGGACAAGGTCCCCGCCGACGCCCGGCTGGTCGAGGCCTCCAATCTTAAGACCAACGAAGCCACCCTGACCGGCGAGTCCGTGCCGGTGGATAAGCACACCCATGTCCTGCACGGCGACCTGCCCGTGGCCGAGCGTAAAAACCTGGTATTCATGGGGACAGTCGTCGCTTACGGGAGGGCCACTGCGGCGGTCACCGGCACCGGCATGAACACCGAGATGGGCCGGATAGCCAGCGGTATCCAGGAGGTAAAGGAAGAAAAGACTCCCCTCCAGAAAAGCATCAATAAACTGAGCTATTACGTCATCGGGCTGTTCCTGGCGGTCTGCGTCCTGCTGGTGGTCGTCGGGTTACTCAAGGGGCTGGACTGGCTGGAGGTCTTCCTGCTGGCCGTGGCGGCGGCGGTCTCCGCCATCCCGGAAGGGCTCCCGGCCGTGGTCACCGTGGTGCTGGCGGTGGGGATGAGGATAATGGCCCGCCGCAACGCCATCATCCGCAAGCTCGTGGCGGTGGAGACCCTAGGGTCGGCTACGGTCATCTGCTCGGACAAGACCGGCACGCTCACGCTAAACCAGATGACGGTGCGCCAAATCTACACTGACGGTCGCCACATTAAAGTTACCGGTGAAGGCTATGTTACCGAAGGCGAGTTCACCATCGACGGCGCCAGACTGGCGGCGGCGACCGAGCCGGCCCTGATGCTTCACCTCAGGATAGGCGCCCTCTGCAACGATGCTGCCATTACGCGGGAAGACGAACGTTGCTGCAGCGTCTTCGGCGACCCGACCGAGGGCGCCTTGATTGTGGCCGCCGCCAAGGCCGGCCTGGAGCGTGAGAAGCTGGAAAAGAGCTTCCCGCGCCTCGATGAAATCCCGTTCCAGAGTGAAAAGCTGTACATGGCGACCCTGCACCCTTCAACCCGGGGCGAAGGGCGGGTCGCTTACGTCAAGGGCGCTGCGGAAAAAATCCTGGCGCTCAGCTCGCAGTGGTACAACGACGGGCGGGCGGTTCCCCTGCGGGAAGCCGATATCAAGGCGATTCACCAGGCCAACGAGGCACTGGCCGGGGAAGCTATGAGGGTCATCGCGACGGCCTATATCGACCTCCCCGCCGGATTCGACGACCTGGAAGACGAGCACCTGCGGGGGAACCTGGTGTTCGTGGGGCTTTCCGGCATGGCTGATCCCCCCCGGGAGGAAGCCCGGGAGTCCATCCGGCAGTGCCGGCAGGCCGGAATCAAGGTCATCATGATTACCGGCGATAACCGGATAACGGCCGAGTCCATCGCCCGTCAACTCGATCTCCCCCCGGGCAGGGCGGTAACGGGGAAGGAGCTCGGCGAGATGAGCGACGCCGACCTGGCGCGGCAGGTGGAAGGTATTTCCGTCTTCGCCCGCATCGAGCCCATTCAGAAGCTGCGCATCGTCAATGCCCTGAAGAGCCGGGGGCATGTCGTGGCCATGACCGGCGACGGCGTCAACGATGCCCCGGCCCTGAAGGCGGCCAATATCGGCATCGCCATGGGTATCACCGGCACGGACGTGGCCAAGGAAGCCAGCGACATGACGCTGGCGGACGATAATTTCGCCTCGGTGGTGGCGGCCGTGGAAGAGGGACGAGTGATATTCAACCGCCTGAGGAACGTCATCTTCTATCTCCTGAGCACCACAATCGGCGAGCTGCTGGCACTGATCCTGACAATCTTTTTCATCGGAAAGGCCCCTTTGCTGGCCATCCAGATTATCTGGATAAACCTGGTCACGGACACGGCGGTGGCCGTGCCCCTGGGGCTGGAGCCCAAGACCGGCGAGGAGCTGAAACACCCGCCGCGTCATACGAAGGTCGGGATTCTATTCCCGGGTATGATATTTCGCATCGGTTTTATGGGGACGATCATGGGTCTGGGGGTCTTCTTTATTTTTAACTGGGCACAGGCCAGGATGAGCATCGAGGAAGCCCGCACCATGGCTTTCTGCACCATGGTGACCTTCGAGTGGTTCCGGGCCTTTAATGCCAGGTCGGACGAGAAAACCGTCTTCAAGCTGGGACTCCTCCGCAACCGCTGGCTGATAGTGTCCATCTCGGTGGCCATCGTGCTCCAACTGGCGGCCGTTTACCTGCCGCCCCTGCAGCTCGCTTTCCGCACGGTGCCCCTAGGGATGGAAAGGTGGGGCGTCGTCATCCTGGCGGGCGGCGGCCTGTTTATCATCGAAGAAGCGCGTAAAGTCTTTTTCCCGCGGCTTTTCAGCCTGGGCAAGTGGCATCCCGCGCGTTACCCGCGACTCCGCAAGCTGAAAATAAGGTTTTTAAGGATAATAATGAGAAGACCGGCCCGAAAAAAAAGGAGCCGGGTTTAAACCCCCGGCCCCTTCGTCCGTATCCGGTACTGACTATTTGGTCTTGACTTCTATCCGCTTCGTCTCGGGCTCTTCCACCTTGGTCAGCCTTACCTCGAGGAGACCTTTCTTGAGTGTCGCGGTTACTTTTTCGGCGTCCACGCGATTCGGAAGGGTGATATACCGCACAAACCGGCCGAAGTTCCGCTCCCTGGTATAGTAACTGTCTTCTTTGGTCTCTTTCTCCTCTTTTTTCTCCGCCTTGATGGTCAACACATCTCCGTCAACCCGGACATCCAGGTCTTTCTTCCTTAGTCCGGGCAACTCCGCCTTGACCACCAGCTCCTTTCCTTCCTCATACATATCGACTTTCGGCATTAGACCGGCGTCGAAAGCATTGCCGATTATCTCTTCTATGTCTTCGAATGTGTCCAGCGGGCGGAAGACAGGCCCCATGACCAGATCCCTTTCGGGATTCCATCTAACTAAAGCGTTCACCGTATTCCTCCTTTTGACTTAGCTTACTACTATCAAGTTTATTATAAATTGATTCTTAACTATTCACAGCGACTTTAGTCACAAGGTTTTGGCAAGCTGTTTTTAGTCGATCTTAGATGTAAATTTTGATATTTGAAGAGTATTAGTTCCCGCCGCTATGGTTCGACCGGCTCACCATGAGCGGCTACCAGTGCCGCTCGCCCTCAGCCTGTCGAAGGGTGTCAAGGGCTTTTTTTCGCTAACCGTCGAAAGAGTAAAAGTGGCAAGCTGGCTCGCTTGACAGTCCCCGACGCTTGCTTTACGCTTAATGCTGATAGCAAATATCCGTGACCAGACAGCGAATATGGTAAAGAGAGCGTCGATAGACAGGGAGGAGCTATTCCGGCAGGTGAAAGCGAGGCTGGGGGACCGGCCTTTTATCGTCGTTTCCCACCGGGAGCCCTATATTCACCACCTTTCCGGCCGGGAAATTACCTGGAACCGCCCGGTCGGCGGGCTTACCGAGGCGCTGGACCCGCTGCTGCGCGCCGCGGGCGGGATATGGGTGGCCCACGGCTCCGGCAGCGCTGATAAAAAAGTGGTCGACGTGCGCGACCGCGTGGCCGTGCCGCCGGACAGTCCAGAATACACCCTGCGGCGTGTGTGGCTGACGCCAGATGAGATAGCCGGTTTTTATCTCGGCTTCTCGAACCAGGCACTCTGGCCTCTCTGCCATATTGCCTTTACGGCGCCGGTCTTCCGCGAGGCCGACTGGAAGACATACCGGAAGGTGAACCGGATATTTGCCGACGCGGTTTTAAAAGAGTCCGCGGGGCGGCGGGCGGTGGTCCTGGTGCAGGACTATCATTTCGCGATGCTCCCGGGCATTCTCCGGAAGGACGCGCCGGACATGACTATCGGCCAGTTCTGGCACATCCCCTGGCCCCCTTATGAGGTTTTCCGTACCTGTCCATGGCACGAGGAAATAATCGCCGGGATGCTCGGCAACGACCTGCTGGGCTTCCATATCGGAGACTTCTGCCGTAACTTCGTAGAGTCAGCTGGACACCTGCCGGGGGCGGCGACCGACCGCCGCGGCGTTTCGATAGCCAGGGATGGGAGGAAGACCTTCGTGCAGCCGTTCCCCATCAGCGTCGACTTCGCGGGTATTTCCGGGCAGTCCCGCCGGCCGGAGGTGCGGCAGGAGATGGAAAGACTGAGCCGCCGGTACCGGCTGGATGGAAAAATCGTGGGTATCGGACTTGACCGGATAGACTACACCAAGGGTATCCCGGAGCGCCTCCTGGCACTGGATAAATTCCTGGAGGACAATCCCGGATACCGCGGGAAAGTCGTCTTTATCCAGGCCGGCATGCCCAGCCGGACCGACATCGGGACATACCGCGACCTGGCGAGGCGGGTCAGGCGGCTGATAAAAGACGTCAACGAAAAGTACACGACCGGTGACTGGCAACCGGTGATATCGCTCACCGGCCAGCTTTCCCGGGAGACCCTGGGCGCCCTGCGCAATCTGGCGGATTTCTGCGTGGTCAGCTCTCTCCACGACGGCATGAACCTGGTAGCCAAGGAATACGTTGCCGCCAGGAATGACGGCGACGGCGTGCTGGTCTTGAGCCGGTTCACCGGCGCCGCCGAGGAACTGGCCGACGCCATCCTGATAAACCCCTTCGCCACCAACGATTTTGCCGCCAGGCTCAAAGAAGCGCTCACCATGCCAGAAACCGAAAGGCGGCGGCGGATGAAAAACATGCGCCGCGTCGTCGCCGGGAATGACATTTTCCACTGGGGGGCCGGTATCGTCTCGCGGCTCCTGGAGATGGCGGGGGCATGATGGAGCACCTGTTCAAGGCGTGGCCTTCTTGTGTCGCCGCCCTCAGGGCGGCACCACACGTCCTTCTCCTCTCCGACTACGACGGGACACTAACGCCCATCGTCGGCCGGCCCGAGGACGCCAGGCTCTCACCGGCGGTGCGGGAAAAACTCCGTATCCTCTCGCAGCTGGGGGGAGTCAGCCTGGGGGTCATCAGCGGGCGTTCCCTGGCCGAGACAAGGTCGATGGTGGGTATTGACGGTATCTATTACGTCGGCAACCACGGCTTGGAGATTGAAGGCCCCGGCATCAGCTTCATCAGCCCCCCCGCCGAGCTCGCCCGCGTCACGATGAAAGAGCTCGCCGCGGAGTTGGCGGAGGCCCTGCGGGGCATCACCGGGGTAATCGTCCAGGACAAGACGTTGAGTCTGAGCGTCCACTACCGGTTGGTCAGGCCGGACGACGAAAAAACCGTCGCCGGAATAGTCAAGAAAATCACGGGGCCAGCCGTCAGAGAGAAAAAAATCAAGCTTTTCACCGGGAAGAAAATCTGGGAAATCCGGCCACCCGTCGACTGGGATAAAGGGAAGGCGGTGGAGACCATCCGCCGGAGGGTCATGTCCGCCCGTCATCTCGATACCGTGCTGACTATCTACCTGGGGGATGACCTGACGGACGAAGACGCCTTCAGAACGCTCCGTTCCCCGGAAGGCTGGGGGATATATATCGGTGGGGAGAAAGCGGACTCGGCGGCTAAGTATTACCTGGAATCTCCCGGCGAGGTCGAGGAGCTACTGACGAGGATGATTGAGATTTTTCCCGTCCCCGCCATATAATGTGGGTGATATACTAAACCAACCGTGGAGGACAATGGTTTTTCGCAGCTTTTTCACCAATATGTCGGCGCCCATGCCCTGGTACCGAAAAATATACCTCGTCTTCAGGAACAACCTTATCAAGATATGGAAGCGCCAGAGCTGCTGCGGCCACCCCGGCGAGCCCGGGTGCTGACAGGCGGCGCCGGCAAACCCCGGTCCGGGGGTGACAGGAGGGCATGAACACGACCATTAATAAAGTATGCCCCTCACTGGAATAAAGATGTATTATTTCGCCTATGCTTCTAACCTCAATAAAAAGCAGATGCTAGCCCGCTGCCCGGACAGCCGGCCGAAGTTCGTGGCTACCCTGCCGAATTACAAGATAATCTTTACCGGTTGGTCCCGCCAATGGCGGGGTGGTGTTGCCACCATCAAGGCCTTCCGCGGGGAGAAAGTCCGCGGCGCTATCTACGAGGTGAACGACACCTGCCTGCGGCGGCTTGACCGGTATGAGGCCGGTTATTTACGGATGAATGTCACC
>MGNQ01000051.1:29153-35343 GCA_001796865.1 Chloroflexi bacterium RBG_16_56_11 | reverse complement strand
GCCAGTAGCCGCCGTTACCTACATCAGGTCCGGCCAGTTCGAGGAGTCCCCGCCTTCCCAGGTGTACGGCGAAATCATCCGTCAGGGCTACCGCGACTGGGGAATCGCCTGAATGGATTACGCTCTCATCAATCGCGTTCGCTCGTAAAAATCCGAGATACCCTTACCGCATTTGAGTGATACTACCGTTGTCCCCCGTATGCGGGAATCTATATGATTTTAACGTAAAGATGAGAGTCCCTCGCTTGGTTTTTCGACACTAGATTTTGAGCCATTTGTCCAATTTAGTATTGAGTTGTGCCCCGGACTGGTGTATCATGGTTAATCATAATATAATTCGTAAAGGAGCCGCTGATGACTTCGGTTAACTACGAAGTAAAAGACATGTCCCTGGCGGAGACCGGCCAGAACCGCATCGAATGGGCCTTCCGGGAAATGCCGGTGATCGGACTCATCAGGAAAAGGTTCGCGGCGGAGAGGCCACTGAAGGGAGTCAGGATCTCAGGCTGTCTCCATATAACATCGGAGACGGCCAACCTGGCGTCGACTCTCAAGGCGGGGGGCGCCGATGTCGTCCTCTGCGCTTCCAACCCCCTGAGCACCCAGGACGACGTGGCGGCGGCCCTGGTCGCCGGGGGTATCCCGACCAACGCCATCAAGGGAGAGGACGACGCTACCTATTACCGGCATATCATGACCGCCCTGGAACATCGACCCAACCTCACCATCGATGATGGGGCGGACCTGGTCACCACCCTCCATACCAAGCGCAGCGAGCTGCTCAAAAACATCATCGGCGGCAGCGAGGAAACCACTACCGGCGTCGTCCGACTGCGCAGCATGTACCAGGCCGGCCAGCTTAAATATCCCCTCATCGCCGTCAACGATGCCCAGACCAAGCACCTCTTTGATAACCGTTATGGCACCGGCCAGAGCACCATCGACGGCATCACCCGTGCTACCAATATCCTCTGGGCGGGCAAAAAAGTGGTGGTCTGCGGTTACGGCTGGACAGGCCGCGGCGTGGCCATGAGGGCCCGGGGCATGGGCGCCCTCGTCATCATCATCGAGGTCGACCCGGTGCGCGCCCTGGAGGCGGTCATGGAGGGCTACCAGGCCATGCCCCTGCTCGAAGCCGCGAAAATCGGCGACATTTTTATCACCGTCACGGGAGACAAGGGCGTCATCGATAAAGAGCACTTTCGGGTGATGAAGGACGGTGCCATCCTGGCGAACAGCGGGCATTTCAACGTGGAAATCAATATCCCGGCCCTCGCCGCGATGTCCAAAAACAAGCGGACCATCAGAAACTTCGTTGACGATTACACCCTGAAAGACGGACGCCATATATTTTTGCTGGGCGAGGGGAGACTGATTAACCTGGCGGCCGCCGAGGGCCACCCCGCCAGCGTCATGGACATGAGCTTCGCCAACCAGGCGCTGTGCATGGAATACCTGGTGAAAAACAAAGGCAAGCTGGAAATCAAGGTCCACCAGGTGCCCGAGGCCATCGATAAAGAAGTGGCCCGCCTGAAGCTCGAGGCCATGGGCGTTACCATCGATAGCCTGACTTCAGAACAGCAAAAATATCTGACCAGCTGGGAAGAGGGTACGTAAGCATATACCCTCCGGTTTGATGAAAAAAGATGTCTTAATCTATTTGAGTAAATGATTCATCCCGCGAGGGGAGAGAGAATTTTTTCCGCGGAGGAAACAATGACCAACTGCTTTAACACTTCGCCCAACTACATGTTTACCTCGGAGTCGGTCACCGAAGGCCACCCGGACAAGATTTGCGACCAGGTGGCCGATGCCATTCTCGACGCGATTATGAAAAAAGACCCCTACGGTCGCGTCGCCTGCGAGGTAGCGACCACCACGGGACTGGTAATCGTGCTGGGAGAAATCACCACCAAAACGTACGTCGAAGTGCCGAATCTGGTGAAGGACGTCATACGTGATATCGGTTACACGCGCCCGGAATATGGTTTTGACCACGAGTCGGTGGGGGTGCTCGTGTCCATCAAGCCGCAGTCTGCGGATATCGACCGAGGCGTCAGTAAATCGCAGGAAGCCAAGGAGAGCACCGGCATCAGTCATCTGGAGGAAGTCGGCGCGGGCGACCAGGGTATGATGGTGGGTTTCGCCTGCAACGAGACCCCGGAGCTGATGCCCCTGCCTATCTCGCTGGCGCATAATCTCTGCCGCCGCCTCGCCGAGGTCAGGAAAAAGAAGATCCTCAAGTACCTCCGCCCCGATGGCAAGAGCCAGGTCACGGTGGAGTACAGCAAGGGCGTCCCCAGGCGTGTGGACAACGTCGTCATCGGCGCGCAGCACGATGATGACGTTTCGACCGAGCAGATAGAAAAAGACATTATCAAGCATGTTATCCGGGAAGTTATACCGGCGCAGTACATCGATTCCAAGACCAGGTTTTACGTCAACGGCACCGGCCGGTTCGTCATCGGCGGTCCCGTCTCTGACACCGGCTGCACCGGGCGCAAGATAATCGTGGACACCTACGGCGGCGCGGCCCGGCACGGCGGCGGCGCCTTCTCGGGCAAGGACCCCACCAAGGTCGACCGCTCGGCGTCTTACATGGCGCGGTACATCGCCAAGAACATCGTCGCCGCCGGGCTGGCGGACCGACTCGAAATACAGGTCGCCTATGTCATCGGCAAGGCCCACCCGCTCTCCGTCTCCGTCGAGGCCTTCGGCACCAACAAGGTGGACAACGCCGTTATCGAGCGCCTGATTAACAAGCACTTCGACCTCCGCCCGGGGGCCATCATCCAGTACTTCGACCTGCGGCGGCCTATTTACCGCCAGACGGCTGCTTACGGCCACTTCGGCCGCACGGATATAGACCTGCCCTGGGAGAAGACAGACAAGGCGGCTATCCTAAAAAAAGAAGCGAAGGGGAAGTGATAATGTTATCATTCTGAGGGAGTCCCGATGGAGTCGGGATGACCGAAGAATCCGTATTTCAGGAGGAAAGGAACGGACTCTTCGCTGAGTTTATCCTGAACGAAGCTGAAGGACTCAGAGTGACAGCGGTAAGTAGGGAGAAGACGAACAAGGCGGCCATTCTTAAAAAAGAGGCGAAGCGAAGTAGGGGGGTCTGATATAAATGAATAATTCAGACCAAAGCACAAAAGAATTTATCTTACCAGTCACTATTGAAGAATATTTTCGGTCATATAGGATGGATGAACTTAAGAAATACCTAGATGTTACTGAGAAGTACCTCAAAAAAGCTAAAGCTGAGTTTGAAACTTGGTCTGATGAACAGGTGGAGGGACTTCCAACTAATCAACGCCAGGAATTTTATGATTTCTATCAGGATGATTACTGGCAATATGACGAGAGATTCCCAAGAATTCTCCGCAATTCTTTTTTTGTGTCTGCTATTTCTCTATTGGAATATGAATTAAACCTTTTATGTAGTAGGCTTAAAAAGGATTATGATATACGTATTAACCTGAGTGATTTTAGAGGCGGTACATTAGAACAAATTAGGAAATATTTACAAAATGCACGGTTAGCATTTCCATTAAACAATCGTAATTGGCAAGAAATTAATAATTATTACAAGCTGCGTAATTGTATTGTTCATGTGAATGGTTTAGTTATGGAACTAGAGCATAAAGATAGAATAAACCTTATTCCTTATCTTAAGAGAAAAGGTTTAGTTTCACAGGACACTATTAAACAAGAAATTGCATTGACAAAGTCGTTTTGCGAAGAAGTCATTGGAACTATACAAAATTTCTTGATAGAGTTGGAAAAGAAAATAACTAAAGTATAATGGGGGCTGTAAGGGGGGTGATGACCTTCCGTAAAACCCCCTTTCCTTTGAAGGAGAGGGGGTCAGGGGGTGAGGTGAATGGACAAGCGGATTGCTTTGTGGAGTTTACCCTGAGCGTAAGCGAAGGGCTCGCAATGACACAAAGGTGGGATATAAAGGAATCTTCTGGATTCCCGCCTGCGCGGGAATGACAGGTTAACAATTAACATTATTGTTGTTGGCCAGGAGGTGATAATATGTCATCCCAGATGTCGGAAGAAGAAATTTATCAAGTAGCCAGGAAAAGGGTCGAGGAGAAAAAGGGGTTCTTTAACCACCTCGCCGTCTACATTGTCGTCAACATTGTCCTCGTTCTCGTCTGGGCGTTTTCCGGCGCCGGTTATCCCTGGTTCCTCTGGCCGCTGGGGGGCTGGGGCATCGGCATCGTTTTCCACTTCCTGGGCGTCTTCTTTTTCAACAAAGAGACGAACTGGGAAAGAAACGAGGTCGAAAAAGAAGCGGAAAAAATCAGGAGGAGCGGGCAGCCCTCCCCGCCGAAATAATCAGGGGGTGAGGAAATAAACAGGCCTAATCCTATCAAGTTCGGCACGGACGGTTGGCGGGCCGTCATCGCCGAGGAGTTCACCTTCGCCAACGTCCGCTACTGCGCCCAGGGCGTCGCCGACTACCTCAAGCAGGCCGGCCTGGCGGAACGCGGTCTGATTATCGGCTATGACACGCGCTTCGCCTCGGAGGACTTTGCCGCCGCCGCCGCCGAGGTTGTGGCCGGTAATGGCATCAGGGTCTACCTTGCCTCCCGCCCCGCGCCCACGCCCGTGGTCAGCTACGGCGTCCTGGCCCAGAAGGCGGGCGGCGCCGTTATCATCACCGCCAGCCACAACCCGGGCATCTGGAACGGCTTCAAATTCAAAGACGAGCGCGGCTCCAGCGCCTCGGACGAGATAACGTCCCGGATAGTCGAATTTATCTCCAGGGCTTACGATTCCGGTAAAGAGAGCCGCCTCCCTCTCGCCGATGCCCGCAAGCAAGGGCTGGTGCTGGATACCGACCTCGACCCGGCCTATTTCGCGCAGATCGCCCGGCTGGTCGACCTCGACCGGCTGCGCCGGGCAAATTTGAAACTGATTATCGATCCCATGTATGGCGCCGGGGCCGGTTACCTGACCAGGTTTCTCGGGGGCGGCGCCCTCAGGCTCATCGAGGTTAACAACGAAAGAAACCCCCTGTTCCCCGGGATACGCCCCGAGCCCATACCCCCGAACCTGGACAACCTTGCCGCTATCGTCGTCGTGCAGGGGGCCGACGCCGGTCTGGCTACGGATGGCGACGCCGACCGCATGGGTATCCTCGACGAGAGGGGCGACTTCGTGACGCAGCTCCAGGTCTTCGCTTTGCTCTGCCTCTACCTCCTCGAAGTGCGCGGCGAGCGCGGGCCTATCATCAAGACACTCACGACCACCAGCATGGCCGACCGCCTCGGCGAGCTGTTCGGCGTGCCGGTGCGGGAGACGGCGGTCGGCTTCAAGTTCGTTGCCCCGCTGATGTTATCCGAGGACGCCATTATAGGGGGGGAGGAGAGCGGCGGCTACGGTTTCCGCGGCCATGTCGCTGAGCGCGATGGCATCCTCGCCAATCTCTATTTTCTCGACTTGATGGTCCGCACCGGGAAGAAGCCCTCCGCGCTCGTTGATTACCTGTATAGCAAAGTCGGCCCTCACTATTACCGTCGGGTTGACATAAGATTCCCCGAGAAAGAGCGCGAATCTATCGTCCGGCGCGTGCGGGACTTCCCGTCCGGCTCCATCGACACAATCCGCATCGCCAGCATCGATACCCGGGACGGCTTCCGGTTCAACCTCGCCGATAACACCTGGCTGCTAATCCGGTTTTCCGGCACCGAGCCCCTGCTGCGCATCTATACCGAGACTGATTCCCCCGGCAGGGTGGACAGGATGCTCAAGCTCGGCCGGGAGATGGCCGGGGTATAAGCGGCCTGCTCCGTACGGAAAATAAATTTTACGCCTCTCCATCGATGGGAGGGGTCAGGGTGAGTGTGAATATGTCCGATGTAAATTTAGATGACACCAAACTATATCAAAAGTATGACCCCGAGGGGATGCTGGCGCGTATTAAAGAGCTGCCGGTGCAGTGCCGGCAGGCCTGGCGGACGGCGATGGCCTTGAAGCTGCCGGCCGGTTATGCCGATATCAACAAGGTGGTCATCCTGGGGATGGGCGGCTCGGCTATCGGCGGCGACCTGGTCAGGAGCTTGGTGCAATCGGAGGCTTCGATTCCCGTGATTATTCATCGCGACTACGGTCTGCCCGCGTACGTCGATGAAAACACGCTCCTCATTGCCTCCAGCTATTCCGGGAACACCGA
>MGNQ01000051.1:24911-29116 GCA_001796865.1 Chloroflexi bacterium RBG_16_56_11 | reverse complement strand
AAAGCGAAGAAGCTGGCCATGACCACCGGCGGCAGGTTGCAGGCAATAGCCGCGGCCAACGGCATTCCCGTCTATAAAATCGAATACCAGGCCCAACCTCGCGCCGCCCTCGGTTTCAGCTTCCTGCCGACTCTGGGCGTCCTCCAGAAGCTCGGCTTCGTGGGCGATAAATCGGCGGACGTTACCGAGACTATCCAGGTCCTGGACAGGCTATCCGCCAGGCTGGACGAAAAATCCCCGGCGGACAATAACCCGGCCAAGCTGCTGGCGCAGCGACTGTACGGTCACCTGCCGGTGATTTACGGGGCCGGCATCGCCGCCGAGGCGGCCCATCGCTGGAAGACGCAGATTAACGAGAACAGCAAGGCCTGGGCCTTTTACGAGGTCTTCCCCGAGCTCAACCACAACGCCACGGTCGGCTACCCGCTGCCGCCGGAAATAGCGGCGAAGACAAGGGTGGTGCTGCTGCGCTCGCCGCTCTTCAACGAGCGCATCAAGCTCCGCTACGAGGTCACCACCGAGCTTCTCAAGCGGGCCGGCGTGCCCTATGAGTTTGTCGATAGCGAGGGGAAGAGCCCGCTGGCCCAGATGCTGGGCCTGGTGATGATGGGCGATTTTACCAGCTACTACCTGGCCATCCTCTACCGGGTGGATCCCTCCCCGGTGGACGTCATCAGCTACCTTAAGGACCGGCTGACAAAGGGGTAGGTATAATAAGACTCTTAGAGTTTTAGTTGTTTGATCCAATCCTCTGATTGTTGGTCGATGGTTTTTATTGTGAATTCATCAATCAAAGTGCTATCGAAATGTTTCTTGTTGAGCGAAACCAGAACTGCTTTTTGCTGCCAAGTAGTGGCTGCAATAATAGCATCAGGATATTGCCTTGGATTATCCTTACCAAAAATATCTTGATATTTTTTTATTAGGGAAGATGCTTTTTCCGCAATTTCTTGGTTAATATAATGTTGCGGCAGTCTATCGAATAAAAGTCTGGTACTCTCTTCCTCGTGTGGTTGGCACCCTACTAGAATTTCCATATAGGTTATTGTGGATACTGTTATTTTACCTATATGTTCAAGGAAGTCAAGCAAGTCGGCAGCTTTCCTGATTTCTCTTAGGTAACGAAGAATAATACCTGTATCGATTATAAACTCATAGCTCAGATGCAAACCCTCGCCAGCCACTACCTAGCTCCTCTAATAATTCTTCATCGCTTTCTTTTCGGTCTTTCCATAAACCAAAAGCTGGCAACTGAGAAAACTTGCTTTTTAAGGATTGTTCACTCGTTTTGGCCTCTTCTATGACTCTGTAATCCTGAGTAAATATTTGCGCTTCACCAATTTTAGGACGCCAACCTTCCCAGGTGAATTCTCGGGAAGCAGTTAATTCTATAACCATACGATTCTCCTATTGAATGGGGGGTTCAGTTTTGGTAGGTTGCTCTTCCCGTACGAACAAAGGGTGTTCTATTTCTTTTATTCCATCTAAATAGGCGATTACTTTGTATAAGCCAGGAGCTTTTATGCCAATACCAAAACCAGCGAAAATCTGGTGACTCTTTTGTGGGGTTACCTCGGCTACCATCGGTTTGCTCTCTGCTATTTTATCTCCCAAAGAATTTTCTATCTTAATAAGAGCAGTATGAGTTCCTTCTCCTTTTATCGAGCAGTAGACCATAAAGCTTATATCAAAAGGAAATTTGATGGTACCAACGGTATCGAAAATTCCGATAACATGTGTTCTTCCCCGATTATCCATGAACGCATCCTGAGCTACTAACAAAGCTGTGACTTGAGCATTTGGTTGCTGTTGTTTAGGCATTCTTAAGCCCCCGTATTCTATTTACATAAATACAGTATCACAGGCAAAAGAATAAGTAAAGAGTGTGAGTATTACTTTATAGCTAGTTAAGACTCTACCGCTTGGTGTACTGCGGCGCCTTGCGGGCACGCTTGAGGCCTGGCTTCTTGCGCTCTTTGGCCCGGGCGTCCCGTGTCAGCAGGCCCTGCTGGCGTAAAATCGGCTTGTAACGTTCGTCAGCCTGCACCAGGGCGCGGGAAATGCCGTGGGCTATCGCCCCGCTCTGGCCGTTGACGCCGCCCCCCTCGACCTTGATGACCGCATTGTATTTGCCAGTGCTCTCGGTCGCGATGAACGGCTGGATGATAACGCGCTGGTACTCCAGCGAAGGGAATCGCTTTTCGTAAGGCGTCCCGTTGACGATGATGGCGCCGCTGCCGGCCATCAGCTTCACCTGCGCTACCGCCGTCTTCCGCCGGCCTGTCCCGTTAAAATAGCTCTGTTTATCCATAAGGTCCCCTTTAAGCTTCCTTCTTTATTTCAGCCCGTGACTGGGACTGGTAGGGGTGCTCGGCCCCGGCAAAGATCCGGAGCCTTTTTTTCATCTGCCGTCCCAGATGCGTGTGCGGTATCATCCCCTCGACCGAGTACTTTATAGCGCGGGTAGGGAATTGCTGCATCATTTTCTCCAGCGTGATGCTCCGGAGGCCGCCGGGATAGCCCGAATGACGGTAGTACACTTTTTGCTGGGCTTTCTTGCCGGTCACGTGCACTCTGGCGGCGTTGATGACCACGACGAAGTCCCCGGTGTCCTGGGCTGGAGAATATATGGGCTTGTGCTTTCCCATCAGCAGGCGGGCGACCTGGCTCGAAAGCCTGCCCAGGGTCTTATCGGCGGCATCGATGATATGCCAGTCCCGCTTGATATCGGCTGGTTTGGCGGTAAAAGTTTTCATAGTTAATCTCCGTTAAATGACCCGGGGTAGTTTACCCGCATCAGGCAAAGTCCCTCGGCCGGCGCGGTCGGTCCGGCCAGGCCGGGCGTCCGGGCTTCGACCATGCCGGAAAATTCGTCGACCGTCATCCTTCCCTGTCCCACCCTTATCAGCGCCCCGACCGTGTTGCGCACCTGGTGCGGCAGGAAGGAATCGGCTGCCATATCGAATGTTATCATGTCCCCCTGCCTGGTTATTTCCGCTTTAAATACATTCCTAACCGTCCTCTTCGTCCGGGCGGTCTCGGCGCTGGAGACGAACGAGGCGAAGTCGTGCCGGCCCACCAGCGCCCGGCAGGCCCGGCCCATCGCCTCGGTGTCCAGGGCGCCGCCCACCCGTGAAGAGAATCCCCTCTGCAATGGCGAGCGTGTCGGGTTGTTAAAAATACAGTAGCGGTATTCGCGGCTGACCGCCCCGCGCCGGACATCAAACGGGCCGTTGGCCCGGCAGGCTTCTTTCACGGCGATGTCCCCGGGCAGGTAGTGGTTCAGGCCGTCGACGAACGCTTTCAAAGGCAGCGCCGCGTCCGTCCTGAAGCTGACGACCTGCCCCCTGGCGTGGACTCCCGCGTCAGTCCGGCTGGCGCTCTTGATTCTTATCCTGTTTCCGGTGAGTTTCTTCAAGGCTTTTTCTATTTCCCCTTGGATTGTCGGGGCATTCTTTTGCAGCTGCGAACCGTGGTAAGCGGTGCCGTCATATTCCACGACCAGCGCTATCTTCCCGCCTTCCGTCCGGCCGCCGAACATGTTGTCCGCTACCTGACCAGCTCGAGCTGTACCAGGGGGGCGTTGTCCCCCAGCCTCGGTTCGAGCTTGACGATGCGGGTATAGCCCCCCGGCCTTTCCTTATAGCGCGGCCCCAGCTCGGCGAATATCTTGGCCGCTACCTTTTTATCCACGACGAACGCCAGGGCCTGCCGGTAGGAGTGAAGCCCGCTCTTCTTGCCCAGCGTGATCATCTTTTCCGCCAGGCCACGAATCTCTTTCGCCTTGGCCTCGGTGGTCACTATCTTTTCATACCTGAGCAGGTCGGTCACCAGGTTACGGTAAAGCGCCCGGCGCTGGCCGCTGGAACGGCTCAGGTGTCTCCCCGCGATGTTATGCCTCATTTTTATGGCTCTCCAAGCTAAATTTCCGCCCGGTTGGTTATCTCTTTCAGGGACTCGCCTTCATCCTGAGCTTCGGCGGCCTGAGCCGCTTTGGTCCGCAACTTCGCCCTGACGTGTTGTTCTTCGGTGACCTCCGGCTCTCCCTCCGGTTTCGGATTCAGGGAAAGGCCTATCGCTGCCAGGCGGTCTTCAATCTCCTGGAAGGATTTCTGCCCGAAATTGCGGAGTTTGAGCAGTTCCTTGGTGCCCTTGCCGATGAGCTCTCCCACTGTGGTGATGTTGCTGCGCCGCAGGCAGTTCAT